>CACLAF010000005.1 GCA_902604855.1 uncultured SAR86 cluster bacterium
AAACAGCTATTTTTGAATAAGTTAAAAGCTTTAGATTTATAAAATTATTTCATGGACTACTCTTATTTAGATTTTAGCCACTTAGATTCAATTCTTGAAATAGAGAGAGAATCTAACCCTTTCCCTTGGACAGAAAGAAACTTCACTGACTGTCTAGAAAAAGGTTATTACTCTTTGGCCCTTGAGGACGATGAAAGGTTGGTAGGTTTCGCTATTATGGCTATTTCAACTGAAGAGTCACATCTTCTTAACATAGGTGTAAATAAAGACTTTAGAAGATCTGGCTACGGAGAGAAGATATTAAAAAAAATGATAATTGCTGCTGAAGTTATGGGAAGTAAGAAAATAATTCTTGAAGTAAGAGTCTCAAATAAAATTGCATATAGACTTTATGAGAAACTTGGATTTTATGAGATTGGTGAGAGGAAAAAATATTACAGACTTCCTGAAGGCAGAGAAGATGCTTTTGTGATGTCCAAGACTCTCAAAAAGGGTTTTGTAAGTAATTTATTTTTTTCTAAGAGTTAATCAACTTTTCAATATCAGTCTGGATCTGCTCCGGCGTTGTTGAAGATCCGTATCGATTCACAGGTTCACCATCTTTATTTATAAGGAATTTGGTGAAATTCCATTTAATTTTTTCCGTTCCAAGAAGACCTTTCTTTTCAGTAGTTAAGAATTTAAATAAAGGATGGGCATTGTCTCCATTTACATCAATTTTACTAAAGATTGGAAAAGTACTTCCATAATTTAAGCTGCAAAATTCTACAATTTCTTCATTAGACCCGGGCTCTTGACCGCCAAATTGATTACAAGGGAAGGCTAAAACAGAAAATTCCTCAGACGAATATTTAGTTTGAAGTTGTTCTAGTCCTTTGTATTGAGGCGTAAAACCACACTGGCTCGCAGTATTAACTATCAGTAAGGTTTTTCCTTTGAAATCGCTTAAGTTTATTTCTTGACCAGATGAGTCCTCACAGGTGAATTGGTAAATGTTTTTAGTCATTTTTCAATTTAATTTTTTATAATATTAAATTATAGCAACTTTGTAAGGAGAGAAGGGTGGAGTATAGAAAATTAGGAAATACTGATCTAGATGTAAGTGTTATCTGTCTGGGTACCATGACTTGGGGGGAACAGAATACTTTTGAGGAAGGATATGAGCAGATGGATTATGCCGTTGAGCAAGGAGTCAACTTCTTTGATACCGCTGAACTCTATCCAATACCACCTAAACCTGATACACAAGGCAAGACCGAAGAGTGTATAGGAAATTGGTTTAAGAGAACCGGAAAAAGAGAAGAGATAATTCTTGCTTCTAAAGTAGCTGGAAGGGCACCTATGAATTGGTTTAGAGGAGACTGGACACTTCTGGATAGAGAGAATATTGAAAGTGCAATAGATTCAAGCCTCAAAAGACTACAAACTGATTATATTGATTTATATCAATTGCATTGGCCTGACAGAAGAATGAGTATGTTTGGTGCTGATGGTTTAGGTTATAAGCATTATGAAGCTGAAACAGTTCCAATACTGGAAACATTGAAAGTACTCTCGGAATTAGTAGATTCCGGAAAAATTAGATATGTTGGCTTATCAAATGAGACACCATGGGGCCTCTCGGAATTTATCAAATTTTCAGAAATGTATGATTTACCAAGAGTTGTATCAGTTCAGAATGCTTACAATTTTTTAAACCGATCTTACGAGATTGGTATGTCTGAGTTTCATCATAGATCACAAGTAGGTCTTCTAGCTTATTCCCCTTTAGCACAAGGCTATTTGTCAGGAAAGTATATTGATGGTGCTAGACCTGAAGGAGCCCGAACTACCTTATTTGAAAGAGGTGATCGGTATGAGGTTCCCGGTGCAAATGAGGCGGTTATATCCTATGTCAATTATGCTCATTCGATAAATATGGATCCATCAGTGATGGCTAATTCTTTTGTAAACTCAAGAGATTTTGTAACTTCTAATATCATTGGCGCAACCACTATGGAGCAGCTAAAGCTAGCTATTGGAAGTATTGATGTGAAATTATCCGATGAAGATTTAGAGCAAATATCTTTGATACATAGAAAAAATCCTAATATATGTCCTTGAACTCTGAAAATTTAGATTTACAGAGTTTTTGGAGATCTTTTGATGAGCTTTCAAAGTTAGAACTTTATGAGGTTCTAAGTTTTCGACAATCCATATTTGTTGTAGAGCAGAAATCTTGGTATCAGGATGCAGATGGATTAGACAAAATTAGCGAGCATCTTCTTTTGAAAAAGGATGAACATTTAGTAGGTTACTTAAGGTTAACTCCTCCTGGAATTAAGTACAAAACACCATCTATAGGACGTATTGCTGTAATTGAAAATCTGAGAGGTCTCAGCATCGGTTCAAGATTAGTTGATGAAGGCCTAAAGAGAAGTTTAGAAAATTATATGACTGATAAATCAACTATTTCTGCTCAAGAATATTTGATTAAATTTTATGAAGGTCACGGCTTTAAAGTGTCTGGCGACGTGTACGACGAAGATGGAATTCCTCACATTCAAATGATAAAGCATGGATAAAGAAAAGCTTTATACCTTAATTTTGTCCGTCGGCTTAATTATTGGAGCTTTACTGGCAGGACTTTCTATTATTCAAGAATCAAATATTACAAATTTTAAATATGCTGCGAAAATTGAAGATACTTCCATCTCTATGGAGAAATATCTAGTTCAACTTGAGGGTCTTGCAAAAGACAAGAAATCTCCCATATCGCAAAAAGATAAAGAATATGTTCTTGAGCGAATGATAGAAGAGGAACTTTTAATTAAAAGGGCTTTAGACCTTGGAATGCTTGAAAATAATCCTATAGCAAGAGGAACAATTGTTCAGCAGATGATAAAGACTATTATTGCAGAAAATATAAGATACGAAGTATCTGATAAAGAATTAAATGAATTTTTTGAAGAGAATATAGGGTTTTTCACCAAATCATCAAGGTTAAGAATTCAACAACTTTATTTTTCTGATGAAGGGACCGAAAACTCATCCTTTGAAGATGCAAATCGAGCTTATGACCTTTTAATTTCTGGTAGCAGCTTCGTTGAGGTATCCAATTTAGGGAGTGATTCTGCCTTAAAAATTCCGAATAGTTTAATGACATTATCAAAAGTAAGAGAGTACATTGGCCCTAGCCTCATGAATTTAGCTAGGAATTTACAACCTGGTACATTCAGTCAACCAATCAAGGTTCCTGGCGGCCATAAAATAATTTTCTTATTGGAAAAGGAGATGGCTGAACAGCCAAACTTAGATCAAGTTAGAGATGTTGTTTCGGCAGAATATTCAAAAAGGAGAGATGATAATTCCTTGAGAGAATATCTAGAGAATCTCAAGAATTGGTACGATATTTCAAGAAACTTACCTGAATAAATGTCGAAACTTTTATCAATAGGTTTAATAACTTGTCTATTAAGTACAGTATTATTCTCACATCAAAGAAGTGAGTCTTATTCTAAGATAAATATAGACTCTACTGCTGAATCAAAATCTATTGAAGTAGAATTTAGTATTCAAACATCAGTATTGCAAAGACTAAATTTAAATTTTACCGAAAACTGGGATGAAGAACTTACAAATAAAGTTATAGGTAATTTTAATTTTAATAAAAATTGCAATATCTCAAGTAAACCTTTTTTGAAAAATTCTTTTTCTACCGGTTACTTAACTTTACTCTGGACGATGGAGTGTGAACTTGAAGAATCCACAATAAATTTTGAGCTCTTTTTTGATGAAGATCCGACTCATACTCATATATCCACTTTTTTTATTAATTCTGTAGCTAGTCCTGAAAAGGTTTTCACATCTTCTAGAAGGGAGTGGAAAGAAACTGACAATGAATCTAAAAGTGAATCAAGATTTGATTCTTTTAGAGATTATCTCGAACTTGGATTTAATCATATATTGTCTGGATATGACCATTTAGCATTCTTACTTGCAATATTAATTCTAGGTTTTACCTTAAAGAATTTAATCATAGTAATTACGGGTTTTACAATTGGCCATAGCATCACTCTCGCGTTAGGGGCTTTGGGTCTAGTTACACCTTCCTCGCAATTTGTTGAAGCTTTAATTGGATACTCAATAGTCATTATAGCTGTTGAGTGTATTGCATCAATTACCCATAACCACAGCCTATATGGAAGATTGTTGATTTATTTTTCTTCATCACTAGTCATCTTTATGGCTTTTTTTGGATTACAAAAATTCATAATTGGCTTAGTAGGTATAACCACATTTTCTTTTTGTTACTTAAATCTTGTAAGAAGGCATCCAGGCTCTTCAACAACCTTACTTGTAACTTCTTTTTTCGGACTAATACATGGGTTTGGGTTTGCTGGAAATTTATCGACTATCGGTTTGATGGAAGGTAGGTTTTTACCTGCGATCGCAGGGTTTAATATCGGAGTTGAGCTCGGACAAATTATGATAGTTTTAATTATTTATCTTATTTTTTCTCAGATAACTAAGTTCATTAGAGAAAGTATAAACGCAGCAAGGGTTTGTGCTGCGTCAGCCTTGTCCTGTTTAGGAACATATTGGTTTTTGGAAAGATTATTTTAGATTATTCTGATATTTTCAGCTTGAGGCCCTTTTTCTGTTTCCTCAACTGAAAATCTTACCCTAGTATTTTCTTTGAGTTTCCTCCTGTCTTGATTTTGAACAGCCCTAAGATGAACGAATAAATCCCCACCTTTGTCTCTAATCAAAAACCCATATCCTTTGCTTGGGTCAAACCATTTTATGGTTCCTGTTTCGCCTCTAAAATTTCTCTTTATTTTTCTTCCATATATAAAACCAATGATCGAAAGAAATCCAATGCTCCAGAACGTCACAAGAGCTTGGTACATAAGACTACTCCCAAAAGTAAGATCCCCAATAGAGAAAATTAACCCAGTGAATAAACTAGAAATAATGAAGCTTGTTATTAGAGCTCTAAAAAACATTTGTTAAATTATAACCAAAATGATTTCATAAACCCTAAATCATTTTTTTAATTTCATCCATTTGAAAGTCAAGATTTTCTAGTTCTTTAGATAAAACAGAAAATCTATCTTTTTGAGATTCCACTAGATCTTTTGGAGCATTTTCAACAAAGCTCTTATTAGAAAGTTTACTACCTAGCATTTCCTTTTCTTGAATAAGTTTAGATATTTTCTTATCGAGCCTTTGCATTTCTTCCTTTGCATCAATAAGTCCTTCAAGAGGTATCATTACTTTTAGATTGTCTCGCGTAAACATTGATGAGGGAATATCCTGAGAACTTTCTTCGGCCCAAATAATATCTTTGAGACCACATAGCTTTTCTATGTAACTACTAATTTGATTTAAGTTTTCTTTATCTAATTCATCTCCTCCCTTAAAGATTGAAGAAATTTTAATTGAAGGTTTGATAAGAAGCTCGCCACGTATATTTCTTATCCCAGATACAATATCTTTAAGCCACTCTACTGATTGGTAGTCTTGTTCCGAAGTATTTTCAGAACCTACGGGGTATTCTGATATCATTATGCTTTCATGAGTTGAATTATGATGTGCCTGAAATTGTTTCCAAATTTCTTCTGTTATGAAAGGCATGATTGGATGTGCAAGTCTTAGGGTTTTTTCAAGAATATCAACCAAAGACCTAACAATCTCTGCTTTATTCACATCATCTTTTCTAAGACTTATTTTCTGAAGCTCTATGAACCAATCACAAAATTCGTACCATACAAATTCATAGAGTGCTTTAGTAGCCAAATCAAATCTAAATTCATTCATTGATTGGTCAACTTTCTTCACAGTTTGATTGAATTTATAGTCGATCCAGGCATCAATTGAAGTTTCACTTCTCTTTTTGGAAATACCATAGTAATCAATATTTAAATCTATAAATCTGGCTGCATTCCAAAGCTTATTACAAAAGTTTCTGTAACCTTCTACTCTTTTAATATCAAAATTAATATCCCTCCCGCCTGACGCTAGCGAGCAAAAAGTTAGTCTCAATGCGTCAGTTCCATAAGCTTCTATACCATCCGGAAATTCTTTTTTGGTTTGTTTTATGATTCGATCTTTCATTTTTGGTTGCATCAAGCCTTCAGTTCTCTTATCAATCAAGTCATCTAGGTTAATTCCATCTATGATATCCAAAGGATCCAAGGTATTACCTTTAGATTTAGACATTTTCTGACCTTCTGAATCTTTTATAAGACCATGAATCAATATTTTCTTGAAGGGTACTTCGTTTATGAAATGAGTAGTCATCATTATCATTCTTGCTACCCAAAAGAAAATGATATCAAACCCTGTCACTAAAACACTTGTAGGATGATATCTTGAAAGTAAGTTCTCTTTTTTTGGCCAACCAAGAGTTGAAAACGTCCACAAAGCAGAAGAAAACCAAGTATCCAGAACATCCTCGTCTTGTTTCAGTTCAATATTATCAAGATTATATTTTTCTCTAACGGCTTTCTCAGATTCCCCAACATACAAATTATCATCTTTATCAAACCAGGCTGGTATTCTATGTCCCCACCACAACTGCCTACTGATACACCAATCTTGTATATCATTCATCCAAGCAAAATAGGTATTTTCCCAGTTCTTAGGTATAAACTCTGTCTCATTTTCCTTTACGACTCTGATAGCTTCTTCAGAAAGTTTTTCAACATTAACGAACCACTGATTAGTCAACAAAGGTTGAAGGATAGAATTACTCCTTTCACTCCTTGGGATCTGAACTTTATAAGGCTCAGTCTTATTCAGTTGACCAATTGTATTAAGGTCTTCTAGTATAAGTTCTCTTGCCTCTTCAATATTTAAGTTTTGATATTTATCTGGAACTTTGTCATTTAGAGTGCCATCAAAATTCAAGATATTGATTATTTTAAGTCCGTGCCTTTTGCCCATCTCAAAATCATTGAAATCATGTGCAGGCGTAATCTTCACACAACCAGTACCAAATTCTGATTCAACATAATTATCAGCAATGATAGGTATTTCTCTATTCACAATTGGCAAAAGTGCCATTTTTCCTATCTGTTCCTTATACCTTTCATCCTCAGGATTAACTGCTAGGGCTGTATCTCCAAGCAATGTTTCCGGTCTAGTTGTTGCAACGGTTAATTTTTCATTATCTGAAGTAAAGTAATCTATATACCAAAGAGATCCATTTTCTTCTTCAGAAGAAACTTCAAGATCTGACAAAGCAGTCTCAAGAACTGTATCCCAATTGACCAATCTTTCTCCTTTATAAATCAATCCTTGGTTATAAAGTTCTATGAATACCTCCTTGACTGCCATGCTTAAATCATCACTCATGGTGAAGGCTTCTCTTGACCAGTCTACAGAAGCGCCTAGTCTTCTTAGTTGTTGTGTTATTTTATTTCCTGATTTTTCCTTCCAAAGCCATACTTTTTTTTCAAATTCATCTCTACCGATCTTCTCTCTAGACAATCCTTCCGCCTCAAGTTGTCTTTCTACAACCATTTGAGTTGCTATTCCGGCATGATCTACGCCAACTTGCCAGAGTGTATCGAATCCCGACATTCTTTTATGGCGAATAAGTGCATCCATTAGAGTATTTTGAAACCCATGACCCATATGAAGTGTTCCAGTAACATTGGGTGGAGGAATCATGATGCAGAAGGATTCTTTTGATTCATCAGGTTGAGCTTTAAAGAAGTCTGATTTTTCCCAATTCTCGTAAATTTCTGTTTCAGTAGAACTCGGCTCGTAGTTTTTTTTCATTTTGACTCTACGAATTTTGTCTTTAATCCAAGATCTTTGCATTTAGACCACGTATTCGCTGCTCTCTCTCTGAGATCGGCACCATCCATAATTACTAGCTGTATGAAATTTTTATATCCATCTAAGTTTTTCGGTATATCTGGAGATAGATTAAGAATTAAATCAGAACCTAAAACGAACTTAGTTCCAGGATAGCCAATATTTATAAGATCATCTGGTTTATTAGTAACTAGATTGTGAGAAATTAGTCCATATTCAGGTTCATTCCATAACCTCTCATCTAAATAATTAGCGTCATTTATATCAATACAAAAAACATCTATTTTATTAGCACGAATTTGATCTATGCCGCCCGTAATTAATTTACTAATTAGAGAGCTAGTGAAGTCCAAAGCTTCTTCCATGTTTTTGCCAGAAGCCATAAAAGTAGCTTCTACCATTACTAAGACTTATCAATGAGATATTGACTCAGGAGAGGCACAGGTCTGCCTGAACCGCCTTTTGCAGCTCCTTTATAACTAGCAGTTCCGGCCACATCGAGATGAGCCCATGGGTATTTCTCTGCAAATCTTGATAAAAAACATGCAGCGGTAATAGTCCCAGCTCGACCACCTATGTTTGCGATATCTGCAAAATTACTATCCAAATCCTTTTGGTAAACATCCCATAAGGGCAATTGCCAAGCTCTATCTGAAGCTTTTCGGCCAGCCTCCAATAATTCTTCTGCGAGTTTGTCATTATTAGACATTAGTCCAGATGTAGAATAACCCAATGCCATTATCACCGCACCGGTTAGTGTAGCAATGTCTACAACTGATCGGGGTTCAAATCTTTCAACATAAGTCAAAGCATCAGCTAAGACCAATCGTCCCTCAGCATCAGTATTTAATATTTCAACAGTCTTACCTGACATTGTGCGTACGACATCACCAGGCTTAGTGGCCTTGCTACCTGGCATATTTTCTGCGCTTGCCACAACACCAACTATATTGATTGGAAGTTTAAGTTCTGAAACTACTTGCATAGTCGCTATAACACTCGCAGCACCACACATATCAAATTTCATTTCATCCATGGTCGGAGGAGGTTTGAGGCTTATTCCTCCCGTATCAAAAGTAATACCCTTGCCAACAATCGCATATGGTTTATCGCCTTTTTTTCCGCCTTGATAATTCATTGAAATGAGTTTTGATTCTTGCGCACTTCCGTTTCCAACTGAAAGTAAACAATCCATACCCATTTTTTTCATCTCCTTTTCGCCATAAACCCTACAACTAAGTTTTTGATATTTATTGGCTGCAGATCTAGAACTAGTTGCCAAATAGGATGGAGTGCACACATTTCCAGGAAGATTTGCTAAATCTTTAGCTACATTCATTCCTTGTCCTATGACTTGCCCAGTTTTGAGCCCTTTGCGCAACTTAGCTACGCCTTGCTTTGAATCAATAACAATTGAGACTTTTTTAAGGTAATTAATTTTTTTATTTTTCTTATTAAGTTTCGCGTCGTAGGTATAAGCCTTGCTTTCAACAGCAGTACCTATTTTCTGCAGCAAAGTCTCATCGGTGTTTTCTTTAGATTCATGTTTCATAGAAGGTAATGAAACAATACCTGTTGAAGATTTTTTTGTTGTTAGACAAGTTGTTACAGACATTGCAATCTTATCAAGATCTTCACTGCCAAGACCTTTCGTCGGTTTACCACAACCAATTAAGAAAATTCTTTCAGCAGAAGTACCATCATTAGTTGCAATGTAAGCTGTCTGACCCACTTTTGACTCAAACTCACCCCTTTTTATTAGCTTTTTAATACTACCTTGAGTTGCTTTATCAACTTTTTCTGCAATTGAATTTAATGTCCTTCCCTCAGAAACACCGACAACTAAAACATCGATTTTTGTTTTTAAAAGATTTTTTGATAGTTCTTGGTTAAGGCTTAGTGTGAGTCTTTTTTTCATTACGTCTCCTTTTAAAAAAGATTGTTGTCGTACTATTTTATCAATAAACAATAAAAGTTATCTCCAAATAGAGAATATTCTTCTAATAAAGAGTAGGATTGACTATATAGATTTTCAAATTCTTGTTTATGATTTTAAATCGTTATTTTCTAAAGACTATTTTCTCATATACTCTGGCTATAAGCGTAGTCTTTATTCTCATAATCGTATCTTCGAGGTCTATACAATACTTAGAACAAGCATCCAGAGGTGAAATAAATCCTCAAGTTGTTTTTTATATAGTCTTATATAGGCTTCCAGAATTTTTAGAATTAATTTTACCTCTAAGTTTTTTCATGTCTGTTGTTTTGACTATTGGAAAATTTAGCTCAGAAAGTGAACTTACGATCATGGAACAGCTTGGCTTAAGTAACGCAAGAATCTACTCGCTATTGGCAATTCCTGCAGTATTGATAGCTTTGTTAATATTTTTCTTTTCTTTAGTGCTTAGTCCTGGATTAGATATTCGGGTAAAGAGTTTACTTGAAGTTAAATCTCTAGAAGAAACCTTCGATGCTTTACTTCCAGGTGAATTTCACAAATTAAATGATTCTTATCTTATTTATGCGAAGGAAAAGCGAAATGACGGACTGAAGGATGTTTTTCTCCTTATGGAGGATTCCACTAGGGAATCAAGTTTGGCTGTCGTAGCTGAGGAATTGAGCGCAAATAGGTCAGGAAATGGAGATTTGAATTTTGGTAAAGGGTTTTCATATTCCAAAGAAGAGCCTGACGAAATATTTTCAGTCAAGTTTGATAATCTGAAATTAAAAGCTGACTTCATGTCGAAAAATAGTGTTGAAGTAAATTTTAAGCTAAAGGATTCAGTAAATCCTTTGTTATGGTCGAGCTCTATAAGTTTTATGACATTATTAAGTGTTTTCATGGCCGTGCCATTATCAGAAAGATCTCCGCGTAAGGGCAGATACTCGAAAATACTACCTAGCTTATTAATATTTTCAGCATACTTAGGGATTTTGTTGACATTTAAAGGTACAGAGTCCTCTAATTTAATTTCAATTCTCTTGGTTCATTTGCTTTTTTTAGTTTTCTCTATTCTTTTGAATTTATATATGCTCAAGATAAAATCATGATTCATTTATTTGGTGACATAATAGAAAGAAATATCTCCAAGAGAATATTTCATAGTATTTGTATTGCTGCAGTTGCAATCTCTTTGCTAGATTTTTTATTTAAATTTATTTCTGAAATCTCCGATATATCAGACTCTTATCTTGTGTTTGATGCACTAATCTATTGTTTTTATTCAATTCCAAGTTCAATTTATGAATATTTGTCATATATCTGTCTAATTGGAGCGATCATTGGTTTAGGAAGCTTAAACTCAGAAGGGGAGATTATAGGTTCAAAAGTTTTAGGTAAATCGAATTTTAGGATGGCGATAGCATCTTTAAGGCCTGCAATAGTAATAATAGCAATAGCTTTTTTATTTCAAGAAACTTTACTTCCTTCATTGTCACAAGCTAACGAGGAAAATAGATTAGTAAAGCAAGAAAGATTCAATTCAGAGGATGGTTATTGGTTTGCTTCTGATTCTTCAATTAATTTTTTTAAAACTTCTCCGAGTAAAGATTCTATAAATGATGTCACGACTTATCAATATGGAGAAGAGGGGAATATTAACCAAATAATAGATTCGAAATATGCTAAACGTCAAAATGGCATCTGGACTCTATTTGATTTAACAATAACGGACTTTCAAAAAAATTCTATTCGCCTTCAAGAAAAAAAAATATGGCCAGAAGGTCCTAAAGATAGTGATATGAGAAGAATTCTATCTCCTAGGTACCTTTCAATTAGTGAGCTCAATGAAGCTTTAAAGTTAAACATATCTGAATATAGAAGAAATAACTTATCTCTGGAGTATTGGAAGAAAATATTCCATCCTATTACAACAATATTATTAATTTTGTTAGCTGCATCTTTCGTCTTTGGGAGAGTAAGAGATGAGTCTATTGGTAGAAGAATTCTTACTGGAGTTTTATTCGCATTTTCCTTGAATATTTGTCAAAACCTCTTTGCAAGTATGGCAGTAGTCTCACTTTTAAGCCCATTCTATGCAGTTACTTTACCTATAGCAGCAGTTATTGTTTTAACAACTATATTCTGGAAACTTAAATCTAATTAATCTTAGCGATTCTTGTTTTTGTTGCTAAATCAGCCAGAGATTTTTTTTCTTCGTTAAAAAAAATATATAAGTAGCCAAGACCAAAGAATAGGAAAGAAAAGGTAGAAAAAGCGCAACGTAAGAGACAAATTCTTATTGTTAACTTTTCTTCAGAAATAAGTTTTATTTTCCATGCTTGCATACCTACAGTCTGTCCATCATTTACCAACCAAAAATAAGAGTAAAAGATTGGTCCAGAGAAAATAGTAACGAAAAGCTGCAGTAAGTCTATAATTCCGCCGTTTTCAGGAGCTCCGCCGTTTAAAAATACGAGTAATAAAGTTAAAGAAAAGATTATCCCTAAAATCAGTAAACTGTCATAAACAAGGGAAAATATTCTTTTAAAAAAGCCTGAATTTTCCATAATAATTTGGAGAAGATATTTTTTTTGATTATTCTATATACAAATTGAGAGTTTATTATGCATGATATATCCAAATCTAGTGATACCTTTTTCTTAGGCCATCCCAAAGGTCTCGTAACGCTTTTTTTAACTGAAATGTGGGAAAGAATGTCCTTCTATGGAATGAGAGGATTACTTGTTTTGTTCATGACAAGGGAGGTGGCTGAAGGAGGCATGAATCTTAATGCTCCTGAGGCTATGGCAATCTATGGAATATATGGCGCTTCAGTGTATTTTTTATGTGTTCCTGGCGGATGGATTGCAGATAAGCTTTTTGGAGCCCAGAAAGCTGTTCTATATGGTGCCATTATTATAACAATTGGTCACTTCGTGCTGGCAATTCCCTATGATAAAACCTTTTTTCTTGGTTTAGTTCTTGTCTCAATCGGTACAGGTCTTTTAAAGCCAAACATCTCAACTATCGTCGGCCAACTCTATAAGCCAGGAGATGTAAGAATTGATTCCGGCTACACGATATTCTATATGTCCATCAATATAGGAAGTATGCTCGGATTCCTTGTTTGTGGCTATCTTGGAGAGAAGGTAGGGTGGCATTGGGGTTTCGGAGCCGCTGGTGTAGGAATGACTTTTGGTGTTTTACAGTATATTTTTACTAGAAATTCATTAGGAGAAGCAGGAAAAAATCCTAACTTAGCTCCTACTGAAGATGAATCAAAGTACATGAAGATATTTAAATATAGTGCAATAGCTATTTTCTTACTAGTTACTTCAGGCTTTGCTGGACTTTGGAGTGTCGATCCACAACTACTCAACCAACTTACTGTTTATTTGATATTAATCGTGGCTATTTCTTACTTCATTTATTTATTCTTTTTTGCAGGGCTGGGTACTGATGAAATTGAAAATATCAAAATGTTATTAATATTATTTTTCGGAGCTGTATTATTTTGGGCCGGATTTGACCAAGGGGGCTCATCTTTAAATCTTTTTGCTAAAGACTATACGGATCTATTTATCTTTGGGTGGGAGATGCCAGCGACCTTTCTTCAGGTCGCAAATCCTTTGATGGTAGTAATTTTTGCTCCTTTTTTCGCAGCATTTTGGATCTCTCTTGGTAAAAAGAACTTAGATCCTGATACACCTCAAAAATTTGCTTTGGGATGTTTCCTCATGGCTATTGGTTTTTTAGTAATTATTTTTGGTGTTGAGGCTGCTATGCAGAACGAAAAAGCCGGTATTCAGTTTCTTCTCATAACATATCTTTTTCATACACTAGGCGAGCTATGTTTGAGTCCAGTGGGCCTTTCAGCTACTGCGAAATATTCTCCAATTAGATACAGAGGTCAAATGATGGGAATTTGGTTTCTATCGTCTTCTTTAGCGGCTGGTCTTGCGGGCCTACTTGCAAGCAAATCATTTGAGGCTGGTATAGCTTCAATGCCAGATCTCTTTATGCAAATTATTATTGCCCTGTTCGTAGTAGGAATTTTACTCCTCATATCAAATAGATTCGTAAAGGCTACTGAAATAAAGGAAGGGAACTAGGGAAATACTAGTTAAATTTCACTAATTAGTGAGGAGTTTACTTAATATTGTTTTGTATATTTTATGCAATTCCTCAAGATCTTCCTTTTTTACGCTCTCATTTACTTTATGAATAGATGCATTACCTGGCCCAAGCTCAACAACTTGGGATCCAGTAGGTGCAACAAATCTACCGTCTGATGTGCCTCCATCAGTAGTGCATTTAGGTTCTGATCCTGTCACATCTTTTATTGAGTTTTTCACTGCTGCGATGAGCTCTTCTTCAGTAGTAAGAAATGGCTTACCTCCAACTTCCCAAAAAACCTCACATTCAACTTCATATTTATGGATTATGGACTCAACATCATCTTTTATTTGTTGTACGGAAGTTGAGGGAGAGTGACGTACATTTAAACTTAACTCTAAGCTTCCTGGGATAACATTTGTTGCTCCGGTACCTGAGTTGAGATTAGATATTTGTAAAACACTATCTTGAAACTTGCCTGTGTCATCTTCCCATCTGAGCTTAGATAGTTCAGCAAGAGGAGAGGAAAAATTATGTATAGGGTTACTAGCTTTTTCTGGATAGGCTACGTGACCTTGAGTTCCTTTGACTATAATTTTGGCTGAAACTGAACCTCTTCTACCAATCTTTATAACATCTCCCACATTATTATCAGCTGTCGGCTCTCCAACAAGACACCATTCAATTTTTTCATTCTTTTCTTCTAAATAATCAACAACTTTAGTAACTCCATCCACGGCAGGACCTTCTTCATCGCTTGTTAGTAAAACCGCTATTCTTCCTGATAAGGTTGGTTCTTCAGCTAAGAATTCTTCTATAGAAGTTACAAAAGCAGCAACGCTTCCTTTCATATCTGCAGCTCCTCTTCCAACTAGCAAAGAGTCTTTATCAGTTGCTACGAAAGGATCACTCTCCCAGTCTTCAAGTGGGCCTGTAGGGACTACATCAGTATGACCTAGAAAAGCAAAAATAGGACCAGAATCTCCAAAGGTAGCCCAAAGGTTGTCTACATCTCCATACTTAAGGTGTTCAACTGAAAAACCAATTTTTTCCAATCTTGTAGAAATAATATTTTGGCATCCAGCATCGTCAGGCGTCACAGACCTCTTTGATATTAACTCTTTAGTAAGTTCTAAAACTTTACTCATTTCTTTGATTTAGTCGTTTTTATGCAGTGTTTCGTTCAAAATAACACTTTTTCCATTGGGTTTGCATTGAATGGCTCCAGTAAGGGAATTTCGTATGAATAATAGGTCATCTTTGCCAGATAAGGTTGATGCCTTTACAGTTTCGATCATCTCATTTTTTGAATTGAGAATTTCTACTTTAGATCCTCCTGTTAGGTACAAGCCCGCTTCTAATATACACCTGTTTCCTAAAGGAATACCTAACCCAGAATTAGCACCCAATAAACAATCTTCGCCAACAGAAATTTTGACCTCATTTCCGCCTGACAAAGTACCCATCGTTGAACAACCGCCTCCCAAATCTGAGTTTTTTCCTATAACCACACCTGCTGAAATTCTACCTTCTATCATAGCTGAGCCCAGCGTGCCTGCATTAAAGTTAACAAAACCTTCGTGCATTACTGTTGTTCCTTCAGACAAATGGGCTCCTAACCTTACCCTAGAACTATCAGCTATTCTTACCCCTTCAGGAATTATGTAATCGGTCAGGCAAGGGAATTTATCTACCGATCTAACAAAGACTTCTCCATTTCTAGATCTAAATAAATTCAAGTCCTTCACATCAACAGGACCAAGATTGGTCCATGCAACGTTAGCTAAAGATCCGAATAGATTTTCTAGGTTAATACTGTTTGGTTTTGAGACTTTCAATGATAATAGATAAAGCTTTAAATAAGCATCACATATATTTGAGATAGGTACATCCTTATCAATTTTATGAAATATCAATTTCTGTCTACTTGTAACAGATAATGAATTATTGATACTCTCAAAAAACTCGTTATTTTCTTCTCCGCTTGCTATTGAATAAAGAGAATTAAATCCTGGATTATCAATGTTTAAAGTATTCAGGAGTTCCTGGTCTTCATTCAAAATCAAGTGATATCTAACATCTAGCAAATCATTACTTGAATTTAATGTAGAAACACCAACAGCAACCAACGGAAAAATATTCATCTGTATATTATAAGTTCTGGTTAACTTTAGAGATAGATTAAAAAATCTAATTTAAAGATTGCATGGTTCTATTTACAGCAGAAAAGGCCCTATTGATAGTATCAACATCATGCACTACAGCTAATCTTAAATACCCTTCACCAGGATTAATGTCACCAATATTCTTACCTAAGTACGATCCAGGTAAACTAAGCACTGACTCCTGTTCATATAGCAACTTTGCGAAAGCCTGATCATCACAAGATAATTTTAACCAAATATAAAATCCTCCATCAGGTCTCTTCACATCATCAAACTCATCTAAGCAAGAAATAGCTGCTTTATACTTCTTATCATATTCAGCCCTATTAGATTCTACATGCTTACTATCTTGCCAGGCCCAAGTACTGGCTAATTGAGTTGGCAAAGAAAGAGTAACGCCATGATAAGTTCTATATAAACTTAGTTTTTTTATTATCGCTTCCGAAGCACAAATAAAACCTGATCGAAGACCGGCAAGACTAGATCTTTTAGAGAGGCTATGAAATATGACTGACCTAGAATCTGCCATAGTTACATCATCACATTCTAATAATCCCAAAGGAGGATTTGATGAACTATCATAAATATCGATATAACATTCATCAGAGCATAACAGAAAATCATATTTTTCCGCTTTTTCAAGCAGTTCAATATATTCTTTTTTATCAAAACAATATCCAGTGGGGTTTGAGGGAGAACATATTATAAAAAGTTGACAATCTTCCCATACATCCTCAGGTATGCTTTCAAGGTCAGGTTTAAATCCTTCAGACTCGATAGAATTTAAGTAGAAGGGCTCTGCACCTGCCATAATTGCAGCACCCTCATAAATTTTGTAAAACGGATTTGGTAAAATTACCCTTGGATTCTTTTTTGTAGTATCTATTGACGACTGAATAAATGAAAAAATTCCTTCTCTACTACCTGAGAGAGGTAAAACATGAATATCGGGATTAATATTGCTTATAGAAAATCTTTCATTTAAGTAATTACAGTAACTCTCTCTCAAATATAATTCTCCTGATGAAGTTGGATACTTAGAATAGGATAAAGAGTTTTCATTGATAATATCTAGTGCTTGCATAGGCGCTCGTTCTTTGGGTTCTCCTATATGAAGTCCAACGACATCTAATGGATCTTTTTTTATATCTTTCAGTAAATCTGAGAGGTACTGGAACGGGTACTCTGTCAAAAAATCTAATTGTTTATTCATTTATCCTCTCAATTTAATGAAACCTTGATATCTTCTATAAGATTATTTAAGTCATTTCTCTTTATAAAAGGCGTATCTTGCTTTGAACTTATGCTAAATCTATCTTCTGCCTTTTCACCATAGGTTGCAATTCTTGCTTTTTTAATTAGTGCTCCATGCTTTAAAAAGACTTGGCATATTGATGCTAGTAAACCAGGTCTATCTGTAGTACTGATTTCTAAATCCGTCCATCTATTTTTCATATCATGCTTAAAACTGATTTCAGTATCAGTTTTAAAATGCCTTAGATGTCTCGGTTGCCTTCTCTGTACAATTTTAGGTTTCAGGATCCTTGGAGTTATTGCCTCTTCTAATTTATCTATTAAAACCTTAGCTTTTTCAGAATCCAATTCAACCCTTTTTCCGTTATCACTTATAGTTATTAGATCAGTACAATATCCATTTTTCATGCCGAAGAGTTTAGCATCAACAAAATTAATATTTTCTGAATCCAAGATTCCTATAATTGTTGCAAAAAGGTTAGCTCTATCTTGAGTATTAATGAAAATCGTAGTCAAAGAATCGGTATCTTTTTGAAATAGTGTTATTTTTGATGCTCGTTTAGATAGGAGGATATTTTGAGCATGAATCTGAAGGTCTTTATGATCTGAAGCTTCAAAGTAATCCTCATAAAAATTACTCCAGAGTTTTTTTACATCCTGTTGTCTAAAATCTCCCAAAAGTTCCATAGCTTTGGCTTTTTCCTCTGTTATGGATGTATTAAGAAGAATTTCGTCTTCAAAATAAAGTTTAGTTCGGTCATAAAGCTGTTTTAAAAGAGAGGCATTCCAAGAATTCCATAATCTTGGATTTGTTGCACTTACATCAGCTGCAGTAAGGCAATACATATAATTGAGAGTATCTAGATCTTTAATCTTTTTCGCAAAATCCTTTATAACCTCATTATCTGTAAGATCTTTTTTTTGTGAAGTAACAGACATTAAAAGGTGATTTTCAACTAACCATTCAATTTTTTTTGTATCTTCTTCAGAAAAAAAATGCTTTTTACAGAAATTCCTTACGATGGTTTTTCCTAATTCTGAATGATCTGAACCTCTTCCTTTACCAATATCATGATATAAACCAGATATGTAAAGTACTTCTAGTTTAGGAAGCTTATCAATTAATTTTGATGCTAAAGGGAATTTATCCTTAGATTTTCCAAGTGACATCCATCGCATATTCCTCAGAACTTGCAGAGTGTGAGCATCTACAGTGTATATGTGAAATAAGTCATACTGCATCTGTCCAGTAATCCTTCCAAATTCTGGAAGGTATCTTCCCAATATCCCTAAATTTTTCATATTTTCCAATTGCGTAACTAAAAGTCTTTTGGATTTAAGAAGTTTTAAGAAAAGTTTAATATTTTGTTTTTTTGATCTAAATTTTGAATCAATAAGATCTCTATCCCTTTTAAGGGCTCTTAAAGTTTCAGAACCAATATCTTCAATATAAGTATTCTCACTTAATTTGATGAAGAGATCTAAGAGAAGGCTGGGATCCTTTTTAAAACCATTTAGATCATATAGATGAATAAGATTATTTTTAACAAAGAAATTTTTATCTATTTTCCTCTTTCTCGAATATTTAGTTAACCCATAATTTTCTTTCAACCCCTGAATAAATGTAGAATTTATTTCAGAAATATTTAATGAAGATCGATAATATCTATGCATCAATTTTTCAGCTGCTTGTTTTGGGCTCTTAATAGAAGGGAATAATTTCTCCGCAATTGGTATTTGATGCTCAAATAGTAGTCTGTCTTCCTCCCTATTAGCTTCGATGTGGAGTAGATATCTGATTACCCAAAGCCAATACTTAGATTTGTTAAGCTCTTGTCTCTCTTCGAAAGTGAGAACGCCAGTAAACTTTTCTTCATCAGCAGTGTTCCTAAGATTATTTTTAATTAACCAATCAATTGTATGAATATCCCTAAGTCCTCCTGGCGAGGATTTGATATCTGGTTCAAGATTATATGAAGTATTATCGAAACTTTCATGGCGCTCTATTTGCTCCTGAAGTTTTGCTTGAATAAAAGACTTATTTCTCCACAAGTTTTTAGTGTCTATTATTCTTAGATATTCTTTATGTAATTGCTCATCGCCAGTTAGTCTTCTGAACTCGAGCATGTTTGTCATTGTAAAGAGATCTTCTCTTGCTTGATTCCTTGCTTCATCTGCAGTTCTTACGCTATGTCCAATTTCTAAACCTAAATCCCATAATGAGCTAATGAATTCTTCAACTTTCTTTTGGTCAGACTTCGATAAATTATTTTTTGATAATAGGAGTAAATCTATATCGGAGTAGGGATGAAGTTCTCCTCTCCCATAGCCACCGACAGAGAAAATACCAAAGTTTTTAATCTCATTAAGCTTAGTTTGATTGGCTATAGATTGAATTAATGCATCAGTATTATTAGATCTTTTGTTTAAGAAATATTTAATTCCTCTTACCTGTCTTCCTCTATCACCAAAAAGCCATTTTTCAAATTGTTTGGATAATTCTTTATTATCAATATTCTTTTGCTTAACTATATTTTCAAACATCTAAGCGTTTTATCTTTCTTCTGATCTTTGTGTGAGAATTTCTGCCCCATTTTTATTTACATAAATAGTATGCTCCCATTGTGCTGAATTCTTGCCATCCCTAGTTTCGACTGTCCATCCATCTTCTAATAGATTAGTATGTTTCGAGCCTAAATTTATCATAGGTTCAATTGTGAAACACATGCCCTCAATAATTTCTTGTCCTGTATTAGCTTCCCCATAATGAAGTATTTGAGGCTCATCATGATAGATTTTGCCAATTCCATGACCGCAGTATTCTTCAACCACAGTGTAGTAATTTTTTTCAGCATGAGTTTGTATTGCATGACCAATATCCCCAAGGCTTGCTCCGGGTCTTACAACTTCTATACCTTTATAAAGACATTCTTGTGTAATTTTAACAAGCCTTTCGTTGTGTGCTTGGACTTTTCCTACAAGATACATTTTTGAAGTATCCCCGTGCCATCCATCTTTGATTACTGTGACATCAATATTCATAATGTCTCCACTTTTAAGAATTCGATTATCATCTGGTATGCCATGACATATAACTTGATTGATGCTCGTGCATAATGTTTTCTCAAAACCCCTATATCCTATATTTGCAGGAATAGCCTTTTGAACATCTACAATATAGTCGTAACAAATTTTATCTAATTCTCCAGTTGAGATTCCTGGTTTAATAAAATCTCCAATCATCTCCAATACTTCAGCAGCAAGACTGCCTGCCTTTCTCATTCCATTGAGTTCTTCTAAATTTTTTATCACTTTTTCTTTAATTTTCTAAGGTTTTGATAGACAGGGAAACATACATTTATTATAGTGTGGTTTTAATGCCAATAGGCCTTAAAAATCAAAAATGCGAACTTCAGATACCTTTCTGGTTCGCTTTTTTTTCATCAAATTTTATCAATTCTCCTGATTAAAGAATGGAAAATAGAATCATTATTCCGTTAGATGTTGATTACATTAAAGCTTTAAATATTGCCAAAACTCTTGATCCAAAAATCTGTAGGTTAAAGGTAGGTAACCAATTATTCACTTCATCGGGCCCTCAAGTAATTAATGACCTGAAAGGGCTGGGATTTGAAATATTTTTAGACTTAAAATTTCACGATATTCCAAATACTGTCTACGAAGCAGTAAGATCCGCTGCAGATCTTGGAGTATGGATGGTAAATGTTCATGCCTCTGGAGGCATTAAAATGCTGGAAGCCTCAAGAAGGGCCTTAGAAGGCTATGATCAACCCCCTTTATTAATTGGTGTCACTGTCTTAACAAGTCTATCAGAAGATGCTCTCAAAGAAGTTGGTTTACAAGGAGTTTCAGAGCAAGTTTTAAGACTAGCCACCTTAGCTAGAGAATGTGAGTTAGATGGAGTTGTGTGTGCATCTTCAGATACAAAAGATATCAAAGACAAATTTGGTGAAGATTTTTTAACAGTAACTCCTGGAATAAGGCCATTCCAATCTGATTTAGATGATCAAAGTAGAGTATCAACACCTGAAGAAGCAATTAAGAATGGTTCTGATTTTCTTGTAATAGGAAGGCCCATTACTGGTTCCCAAAATCCCAGAGCCACTCTTGAAGAAATCAATTTAAAAATTGCATGAGTAAAGAAAAAGCAATACTTGCATTAGAAGACGGAACAATCTTCGAGGGAATAAGTATTGGTGCTTCAGGACAGGTTAATGGTGAAATTGTTTTCAATACTTCTATGACAGGTTATCAAGAAATTCTTACAGATCCTTCATATGCCAAGCAAATAGTAACCTTAACTTACCCGCATATTGGTAATACAGGAACAAATAGTGATGATACTGAATCAGATAAAATTTGGTGTTCTGGATTGGTAATAAGATCGCTTTCTCAGGCGGAAAGTAGTTGGCGCAATACTGAAACTTTATCTGATTACCTCATTAGAAATAATATTCAAGGAATATCTGATATAGACACAAGAAAATTGACAAGAATAATAAGAGAAAAAGGTGCTCAGTCAGCATCGATATTTACTGGTAACTCAGCTGACTCAAACAACGCAGTAGATTTAGCGAAAGATTTTGAAGGTTTAGCTGGTTTAGATCTCGCAAAAGAAGTTACAACAGAATCTAGTTATGATTGGAAAGAAGGAACATGGAGAGGAAGTAATGGTGAATCTGATTTTAGAGTTGCAGTTTTAGATTTCGGAATTAAAAAAAATATATTAAGAATATTAGTTGATCAAGGGTATGAATTAAAAATTTTCCCCGCTAAAACTTCTTGCCAAGAAATTTTAGATTTCAAACCAAACGGGGTGTTTCTATCTAACGGACCTGGCGATCCAGAACCATGTATCTATGCCATTGATACAATTAAAGAATTAATCCAAATCAGTATGCCCATATTCGGCATTTGTCTAGGTCATCAATTACTGGCAATAGCATTGGGTGGCAAGACATCAAAAATGAAATTTGGTCATCATGGTGCAAATCATCCTGTCCAAGACCTCAAAACTAGTAAAGTTTCAGTAAGCTCTCAGAATCATGGCTTCACAGTCGAAGAAAATTCCTTACCTACAAATGTTGAGATAACTCATAAATCGTTATTTGATGGAACTATTCAAGGAATTCAGCATTCATCTAAACCTTTTTTCAGTTTTCAAGGCCATCCGGAAGCCAGCCCTGGACCTCATGATCTAGCATATCTATTCTCAAAATTTGATAAAAATATGACTAAAAATGCCTAGAAGAAAGGACATAAATTCAATTTTAATAATAGGAGCCGGTCCTATCGTAATTGGCCAGGCATGTGAATTTGATTATTCTGGAGCACAAGCTTGTAAGGCATTAAAAGAAGATGGTTATAGAGTTATTTTAATCAACTCAAATCCTGCAACAATTATGACAGACCCAAGTATGTCAGATGCCACATACATTGAACCAATTCACTGGGAGACTATTGAGAAAATAATTGAAAAAGAAAAACCAGATGCATTGTTACCAACAATGGGAGGTCAAACTGCTTTAAATGCTGCTCTTGATTTAGATAGTAGGGGTATATTAAAAAAACATAATGTTGAGATGATAGGAGCAACTAAAGAGGCAATTGATAAGGCTGAGGATAGAGAATTATTTGCAGCTTGTATGGAAAAGATAGGATTAAAGGTTCCTGAATCTGGTTTGGCGCACAATAATGAAGAGGCACACATTCTCTTGGAAAGAATTGGTTTTCCCTGTGTGTTAAGACCAAACTTCACTATGGGTGGTTCTGGTGGAGGAATTGCTTACAACATCGAGGAATTTGACGAAATTTGTAAAAGAGGGTTAGAACTTTCACCTACTTCTGAAATATTTATTGATAAATTTCTTGGTGGTTGGAAAGAATATGAAATGGAAGTTGTCAGAGATAAGAATGATAATTGCATAATCGTTTGTAGCATCGAAAATCTTGATCCAATGGGAGTTCATACAGGAGATTCAATAACTGTTGCTCCCTCTCAAACTCTTACTGATAAGGAATATCAAATTATGAGAAATGCTTCCATTGATATTCTCAGAGAAATAGGAGTCGAAACAGGAGGTTCAAATGTCCAATTCACCATTAATCCAGAAGATGGCGAGATGTTAATTATTGAGATGAATCCAAGAGTTTCCAGATCTTCAGCTCTAGCCTCAAAAGCAACTGGCTTTCCGATAGCTAAGGTTGCTGCAAAACTAGCTGTTGGCTATACATTAGACGAATTGAGTAATGATATTACTGGTGGCGTTATACCGGCGTCTTTTGAACCTTCTATAGACTATGTAGTAACCAAGATTCCTAGATTTAACTTTGAAAAGTTTATCCAAACAGATCCAGTCTTATCAACACAGATGAAATCTGTAGGAGAAGTGATGGCTATTGGTAGAACATTTCAAGAGTCGCTACAAAAAGCAATTAGAGGTTTAGAAACCGGAAGAAGCGGTCTTGATCCGATTTTTAAAGAGGATGATGAATTTGAGACGCTTAAACAAAAAATAAGTATACCTAGCCCGGATAGACTTTGGTTTGTAGCAGATGGATTTAGAAATGGTTTAACACCTGAAGAAGTATTTGAGTATTCAAAGATAGATCCTTGGTTTTTGATTCAAATTAAAGACCTCATAGACATAGAAGTAAGTCTTGAGGATATTTCCTTAAAAGATTTAGATTATGAGAAATTATATGGTTTAAAGAGAAAAGGCTTTTCTGATTCAAGAATCGGTGAATTGATTGGAAGTACAGAAGATCAAGTTAGACAACTTAGAAAATCATTAAATCTCTACCCTGTATTCAAAAGAGTTGACACATGTGCTGCCGAGTTTGAATCCTCTACTGCCTATATGTACTCAACATATGAAGAAGAATGTGAAGCTAACGTAACTCAAAATAAAAAAATTATGGTCTTGGGAGGAGGTCCCAATAGGATAGGGCAAGGTATAGAGTTTGACTACTGTTGTGTCCATGCTGCTCTTGGCTTGAGAGAAGAAGGGTACGAAACAATAATGGTCAATTGTAACCCTGAAACAGTTTCAACTGATTTTGATACATCAGATAGATTATATTTTGAGCCAATCACTGTCGAAGATGTTCTTGCCATTACTGATATCGAAAATCCCAAGGGTGTTATTGTTCAATATGGCGGACAAACGCCTTTGAAGATAGCAGAAGAGCTTGAAAAGAATGGTGTTCCAATTTTGGGCACATCCCCTGATTCCATTGATCTGGCAGAAGATAGAGGGAGATTCCAAGAATTTGTAAATAAACATAACTTGAAACAACCCCCAAATGGAATTGCTTCTAGTGTCGAGGAAGCGATGGAAGTTTCCGAACAAGTTGGTTTCCCTCTTGTAGTAAGACCTTCTTATGTGCTTGGCGGGAGAGCTATGGAGGTGGTCTACAAAAAAACAGATCTGGAAAATTATCTTGTTGAAGCAGTTCAGGCAAGTTCAAAAAGTCCTGTACTTCTAGATGGATTTCTCAATCAAGCAGTAGAAATGGACATTGAAGCAGTATGCGATGGTAAAACAGTTATTATTGGTGGGATTCTCCAACATATTGAACAGGCAGGGATACATTCTGGTGATTCTGCATGTTCTTTACCACCTTACAGTTTATCTGAAGAATTGGTTGCTGAAATCACTCACATGGTAAAAAAAATAGCCATCGAGATTGGAGCCATAGGACTGATAAATGTTCAATTAGCATACTACAATAAAGAATTGTATTTACTTGAAGTAAATCCAAGAGCGTCTAGGACAATACCCTTTGTCTCAAAATGTATAGGAAGATCATTAGCTAAAGCTGGAGCATTATGTATGGCAGGTATTAGCCTCAAGGATCAAAATTTCAATAAGGAAATAGTTCCAGAATATTTTTCTGTTAAAGAGGCAGTTTTTCCTTTCAATAAATTTTTAGGCGTTGACCCAATTTTAGGTCCTGAAATGAAATCTACTGGAGAAGTAATGGGAGTGGGTTCTAGTTTTTCTGAAGCCTATGCTAAGGCGCAGTTAGGTGCAGGAGAGATTATTCCTAAAGAGGGATCTGTCTTTTTAAGCGTGAGGAATTCAGATAGGCCTTTCGTTGCAGAACTTGCAAAGGAGTTTCTTGATTTAGGATTTAAAATTATTGCTACAAAAGGTACTGCAAGACATATTGAAGAAGCAGGGATAAAGGTTGAGATTATAAAAAAAGTAGCTGAAGGAAGACCTCATGTTGTAGATGCCATGAAAAACGGTCAAGTTAAACTTATCGTCAATACTACAGAAGGAAAACAATCTATACTCGATTCAGCTTCAATAAGAAGAACCGCATTAGAAGAAAAAATTTATTGCACCACTACATTAGAAGGCGGAAGGGCAGTTTGCTCCGTAATACGTAATAAAGATCTTTGGTCGGTTGAGAGACTTCAAGATCTTCATGATAATATTTCCAAATGAATCCAATTACAAAAGAAGGTGAAGTTCTTTTAAGAGAAGAGCTCAAAAAACTTAAATCAGAAGATAGACCTAGGATAATAGATGCCATCTCTACTGCTAGAGAATTTGGTGACTTAAAAGAAAATGCTGAATATCATGCTGCAAAAGAAGAACAGAGTTTAACTGAAGCCAGAATTCGCGATATTGAATCAAAACTTTCAAGTGCCCAAGTAATTGATGTTACAGCCATAGAATCTTCAGATAAGGTAATATTTGGAACAACAGTAAAAGTTTATAACTCCAATTTAGAAAAATCACTTACTTATAAAATTGTTGGAGAGGATGAAGCAGATGCTAGTGCAGGTAAAATCTCGTTCGCTTCACCATTGGCAAAAAAATTAATTGGGAAGTTCGAAGGAGATGTACTCCAATTAGAAACTCCAGGCGGACTCACTGAATATGAGATTGAGAAAGTAGAATATCTTTGAGTTTGCGGTGTCAATTAAAACAAATTATCGAGATGGAGATTTTTTTTCAAAAAAATCAAAAAAAGAAGGCTACAGATCAAGAGCCTCATACAAGTTAAAAGAAATACTCAAATCTCATATTAGTATAAAAAAAGGCCAGTCAGTATTGGATCTGGGTTCATACCCAGGTAGTTGGTCGCAGGTAGCTATTGAGCTCGTTGGTTCGACAGGTAAAGTAGCAGCAATCGACATACAAGAAATGAAACTACAAAATTGTTTCTTCCTTCACAAGTCAATTGAAGAAATTGTTGAAAGTGATTTTCAAGAAATTTCTGAATTTGTTCCATTTGACCTTGTTTTATCGGACATGGCCCCCAATATTAGTGGTATTAGAGAAAGAGATAATGCTTTGATGATAGGCTTAGTGAATAGCATCCTACATGTGATTGATAACTTTTTAAAAATCAAAGGTTCTGTTTTAATAAAGGTATTCCAAGGTGAAAGTTTGGACTATACTAGGCAGGCCCTCAAAAAAAGATTCAATAAAGTAAAAATTTCTAAACCTAAAGCGTCTAGACCAAACTCGAGAGAAATTTATATAATTGGAAAGGAATTAAAAAAATAACATGAGCGAACTTCTTAAAAATTTATTAATGTGGCTATTTATAGCTATTACTGTTTTTTCTGTATTTAATAACTTCAGTACAGAAGAATCTAATCAAGAATTATCTTATTCTGAATTCATATCACAGGTAGAAAGTGATCAAGTGCTGAGCGTTGAGTTTTCATCAGATAATTACACTCTCAAAGGTAAGACTGTAAATGGCGAATCATTCGAGACAGTTAGACCACCTTTCTTACAAGATGATTTGAGTGAAATCCTGAGTGATCATAGAGTTGCTGTGACCGGTGAAAGACCAGAAGAGCAATCCATATTTAAACAACTTCTTATTGCTAGTTTTCCTATACTTATTATATTGGCCGTCTTCATATTTTTCATGAGGCAAATGCAAGGTGGATTAGGCGGTAAGTCTGGCCCAATGAGTTTTGGCAAGAGTAAAGCAAAAATGCTTGAAGGAGGTAAAGTTAAAACCTCTTTCGCTGATGTAGCGGGTATTGAAGAAGCTAAAGAAGAGGTACAAGAGGTTGTAGATTTCTTAAAGGACCCAACCAAATTCCAAAAACTAGGAGGAAAAATTCCAACTGGAATATTGATGACTGGTTCTCCAGGAACTGGTAAAACTCTTTTAGCTAAAGCGATTGCTGGTGAGGCCGGTGTCCCTTTCTTTAGTATATCTGGTTCAGACTTTGTTGAAATGTTTGTGGGAGTTGGCGCATCAAGAGTAAGAGATATGTTTGATCAGGCCAAAAAACAAGCTCCTTGTATTGTGTTTATTGACGAAATAGATGCTGTAGGAAGACATAGAGGGGCCGGAATGGGAGGCGGCCATGATGAAAGAGAGCAAACACTTAATCAACTTTTAGTAGAAATGGATGGGTTTGAAGACAACCAAGCGATTATTATAATTGCCGCAACAAACAGACCAGATGTTCTCGATCCCGCTCTTCTGAGACCAGGAAGGTTCGATAGACAAGTTGTTGTTCCTCTTCCAGATATTAGAGGTAGAGAACAGATATTAAAAGTTCATATGAAAAAAGTTCCTATAGCTCAGGACGTCAATGCTTCTCTGATAGCAAGAGGAACTCCAGGATTTTCGGGTGCCGATCTAGCAAACTTGGTTAACGAAGCTGCGTTAGTTGCCGCAAGAACAGCCAAAAAGCTCGTGGGTATGGAACAGTTAGAATTTGCCAAAGACAAGGTAATGATGGGTAGCGAAAGAAGATCAATGGTTATGTCTGAAGAAGAAAAACTCAAAACGGCATACCATGAATCAGGACACGCGATTGTTGGTAGATCACTCGAGGAACATGACCCAGTATACAAAGTAACCATAATTCCAAGAGGAAGAGCCTTAGGAGTTACCATGTTTTTACCTGAAGAGGACAAGTATAGCTATAGCCATCAAAGTATTCTCGATCGAATCTGTGGTCTCTACGGCGGAAGGATTGCTGAAGAATTAATATATGGAAAAAAGGGTGTGACTACAGGTGCATCCAATGATATTGAAAGAGCAACAGAAATGGCTCATAACATGGTCACGAAATGGGGTCTTTCTGAAAAACTAGGACCCATAAAGTATGGTGATGAAACTGATGAGCCTTTTTTAGGAAGATCTGCGGGAGCTTCAAAACAAGGTATCTCTGATGATACTGCTCACGAGATTGATAATGAGGTTAAAGAAATCTTATCTGGCTGTTATCAGACAGCAAAAGACATTCTCACTAACAATATCGATGCTCTTCATGGAATGTCTAAGGCATTAATGGATTACGAAACTTTAGATGTCGATCAAATTAACGATATTATGGCGGGAGGAAAACCTAGGGCACCAAAATCAAACGAAGATTCCAAGCCAGTTAATCCTGAAGATGGCAATACCGTAGGTGATACAGCCGAACAAAATTAATATTTTGGTGAAATAATATCTATAGACTAAAATCTACTCTTAATGAGTAAATTAGCGCCTATAAGAAATAATGAATTGTCAGTCCTTTCTACTTTAAGTAAGGATAGAAAATTTGGTACTGACGGCATTCGTGGACCAGTAACCTCCACAATGAATCCTCTCTTTGTTACCAAACTTGGATGGGCTGCAGGATCTATTCTTATAGAAGAGGGTATGTCCAAAGTTCTTATAGGCAAAGACACAAGAATCTCTGGTTATATGTTTGAATCAGCCTTACAAGCAGGTTTCATTGCTGCAGGAATGGATGTGACATTATTAGGTCCTCTACCTACTCCAGGTGTTTCTTATCTAGCAAATTCAAATAATCAAGTAGGTTTAGTCATTAGTGCTTCACATAATCTATTTGAAGATAATGGTATTAAGTTTTTTAATAAAGATGGTCAGAAATTTTCAGCCGAATTGGAAAAAAGGATCGAAACTAAACTTACTCAAGAAATGATTGCTGTCGAATCAATAAATCTCGGCAAGGCCTCTAGGATGAATGATGCTCAGGGTCGCTATATTGAATTCTGTAAATCATCCTTCACAGACTTAGATTTAAATGGATTATCAATTCTCTTAGATTGTGCCAATGGAGCAACTTATTCAGTCGCTCCAAAAGTTTTTTCAGAGCTAGGAGCAAAAGTTGAAACAATCGGTTCATCTCCTGATGGAATTAACATCAATCAAAATTGCGGCTCTACTAATCCTGATTTCTTGAAGGAGGAAATAATAAAAGGTTCTTATGATCTAGGAATTGCCTTTGATGGAGACGGAGATAGGATTTTAATAGTCAACTCTGAAGGAGAAATTCTTGATGGAGATGATATTTTATATATTTTATCTAATAACCTTACACCTGATTCAGGGGTTGTTGGCACATTGATGACAAATAAGGCTTTAGAAATATATTTTGAAAAAAATGATATTCCTTTTTTACGTGCAGATGTGGGAGATAAATATGTTTTACAGAGATTATTGGAGGAATCTTGGGTTCTTGGTGGAGAGCCCTCTGGTCATATAATCTGTTTAGATTCTGCTCCAACTGGTGATGCTATTATTGCTGCATTGAACCTATTGAATGCCATTAAAGATAACAACTTTTCTGTAAAAAAATCCTTAGAAGGATTTCAAAAGTTTCCTCAAACCCTAATCAATCTCAACGTAAATGACCCTAACAAAATAATAATTAGTGATAAATTTTGGTCGGAAGTTACTCGCATAGAAAAACAACTTGGACAGAATGGAAGAGTACTTATAAGACCTTCTGGGACAGAGCCCTTAATAAGGATTATGGTAGAGTCTGATAAAACTGGTGCTTCGCATGATTTCTGCAATGCTTTGGCAGATTTAGCTCAAACTATATGATCATTGCAAATTGGAAAATGAATGGCACTAAACAATCGGTGGCAACATGGATTGAGTCAGTCTCCAATAACATGAATAAAAAAAACATGAATCCTTGTATTTTCTGCCCTCCAACTTGTTATCTAGAATATGCGAGAAGTTTAATCGATGAAAATGATTACCACATCGAAATTGGATCACAAATTGTAAATCATAGCTTTGAGGATGAGTCTTTAACCGGCGGAATAAGTTCAACAATGCTCAAAGATTTAAGAATTGAGTACGTGCTTGTTGGTCACTCAGAACAAAGAAACTTTTTAAAGGAAAGCAATAATGTAATTACTAAGAAAATAGAAAAAGCTTTAGAAGATCAGCTTTCGGTAATTTATTGCATTGGTGAAGATATTGATACTAAGAATAAAAATGAAACTTATTTATTTTTGAGTGAGCAATTAGATTTGTTGGGCCAACTCCAGTCTACTCACGAAGATAAACTTAGTTCCATTATATTTGCCTATGAACCGATATGGGCCATTGGATCAGGACTTAATGCAGAGAAAGACTACATAGAGGAAATGCATGAATTTATTAAAAAATATATAAATGATGATCTAGGATGGGGTCATCTAGATATTTATCCTGCAGTTCTATACGGAGGTAGTGTAAACTTAGATAATTGTGAAGAAATAATTTCTTCAACTGATGTTGATGGTCTTTTGATTGGAGGAGCTTCCTTAAATTCAGAAACCTTTTCTAAAATATATAATTTAAGCTAATGGAAAACTTACTCATATTCTTTTACATACTTATTTCTATTTCTCTCATATTAATAATACTATTACAACAAGGTAAGGGATCTGATATTGGAAGTGCTTTTGGAGCAGGTTCAAGTAACACAATGTTTGGATCGAGTTCGTCTCCAAATCCTCTAACCAGAGTAACAGCTTTCCTTGCAGCTATTTTTCTAATTCTTAGTTTATCTATTACTTACATCTCTCGAAGTTCTATGATCGAAGAGTCACCAATTATAGAAGTAGAAATTGATGAAACGGGTATACTTCCAGAAGATAATTAAGGTTACAAGCCGAAGTGGTGGAACTGGTAGACACGCTACCTTGAGGGGGTAGTGAGCATCGCTCGTGGAGGTTCGAATCCTCTCTTCGGCACCATATGTTTCTTGATTCTTTCGCTGCATCTAACTATACTGCGAACCCTTTGTTGCGGGGTGGAGCAGTCTGGTAGCTCGTCGGGCTCATAACCCGAAGGTCGTAGGTTCAAATCCTGCCCCCGCTACCAAGTAAGCCCTTTATGGGCTTTTTTTGTAGGTAAAAAATGGACATAGATTACATAAAAAAAGTGTTGGAAGAAGATATCGAAAGACTAGGCTGTCAAGTCTGGGGTCTAGAGATATTTGGAAGAAGATCCAATCAAACTTTAAGAATCTACATAGACAAAAATGAAGGTATATCTGTTGAAGATTGTGAAACGGTTAGTAAGCATGTAAGTAAAGTGCTTGATACAGAGAATGACTTTTCTGAAAACTATATGTTGGAAGTTTCTTCTCCAGGATTGGAAAGGAAATTTTTTTACAATGAGCAATATAAAGATTATCTAAAAGAGCCTTTGAAGGTCACTTTTTTTGATAGTCAAAACAAAAAAACAATTCAAGGACGTTTAGAGGAAGTAGACAAAACAAGTATAACGCTTGAAATGAAAGAAGGCCCAATTCAAATTGCTTTTTCTTCTATTATTCAAGCAAATCTTATAATCTAAGAGGCAATATTATGCAAAAAGAGATTTTATTAGTAGCAGAAGCAGTTTCGGGGGAAAAAGGCCTACCCCAGGAAGCTATATTCGAGGCTATAGAGCAAGCTTTAGCGACTGCTACAAAAAAAAGGTACTCTGAAAACTCAAATATAGAGGTGATTATTGATCCAAAAACTGGGGACTATGAAACTTTTCGCTTATGGGAGGTTGTTTCCCAAGAAGATATCGAAGATCAAGGCATCCAAGTTATTCATGATGATCAAAATATTGAACTAGGTTCATTTATAAGAGAGAAGGTAGAAAATGTAGAATTTGGTCGAATTGCTGCACAGGCTGCTAAACAAGTTATAGTTCAGAAAGTAAGAGAAGCTGAAAGAGCACAAGTTGTTGAAAAATATCGTAATGTCTTGGGAGAATTGGTAAATGGTACTGTAAAAAAAGTTACTAGAGAGTTCTTGATAATAGACTTAGGTGAAGGGGCTGAAGCAATTTTATCTAGAAATGAATTAATACCTGGAGAAGTATTTAGGATTGGCGATAGGCTTAGGGCTGTCCTTCAAGAAGAAGAGAGAGAAAATAGGGGACCTCAATTAGCTCTCAGTAGAAGGTGCCCAGAAATGGTTGGAGAATTATTTAAGTTAGAGGTTCCTGAAATTTCTGAACAAGTAATAGAAATCAAGGCTATAGCTCGTGATCCTGGTTCAAGAACCAAAATTGCAGTTAAAACAAATGATAATAGAATTGACCCTGTTGGAGCTTGTGTGGGAATGAGAGGATCTAGAGTACAAGCTGTATCAAATGAATTAGGTAATGAAAGACTAGATATTGTAATTTGGGATGATGATCCAGCTCAATTACTTATTAACTCAATGGGTCCTGTTGAGATAACGTCTATAGTTCTTGATGAAACTAAAGGATCTATGGACGTGGCGGTTACACAAGATACCTTGGCTCAAGCAATAGGAAAAAGTGGTCAAAATGTTCGTCTTAGCAGCCAAATTACTGGTTGGAAATTAAATGTTATTGATCAGGAAGTTGCTGATCAACAAAACCAAGAGAAATCTGAGAGCATTTCAAATGTATTAATAGATAAATTAGATGTAGATGAAGATTTAGCAAATACGCTTATATCAAATGGATATAACTCCTTAGAATCTATTTCTTCTTCAGAAATAGAGGAACTTTCAAAAATTGACGGCTTTGATGATGACATTAGTAGCCTTTTAATAAATAGAGCGAAAGAAGTCTTAATAACGATGGCTATGGAAGTTTCTACAGATGATGGAGAGTCAGGAGATCTTATGTCAGTTGAAGGAATGGAAATGATTCTTGCATTGGAGCTGACTCAAAAAGGAATCAACGACAGGGAAGAACTCGCTGAGCAATCTATTGAAGAGCTTATAAGCATAATAGATATTTCTGAAGAAGATGCTGGAGATTTAATTATGCGAGCAAGAGCTCATTGGTTTGAGGATTAAAAAAAATGTCATCAGTTACAGTAGAAAATTTAGCAAAAATTATTGGTTCCGAAGGGGAAACTCTCCTTTCCCAGATGAAAGAAGCCGGCCTCTCTCATTCTGGTATTAAAGATAAGGTTACTGATAAAGATAAAAAGATACTATTAGAGTTTCTTAAAGAACAACAAAATAAATCTTCTAAGACTATCTCTTTAAATAAAAGTGCAGCTAAGACTGAACCTGCCCCATCAGGAACTGTTTCAATAACTAGAAAAACCATTACTAGAGAGAGTTATGAAAAACAGACTCCGGAAGCTAAAAGAACTTCCGCAACAATTAATTTCGATGAAATAGAGAAAAAAAGACAAGCTGGAGAGGCCAATAAAAAAGCGGAAGAAGAGCTAAGAAAGAAAGAAATAGAACAAAAAACACTTGTTACCAGGCGAAAAGCTAAGACTGGTGAATCTAATGCAGTGAAATCTGGACCTAAGAAAATTGTTCAAATTGAAAAAAGAACACTCAAACCCACTAGAGCAGAACTATCTAAAAAAGAGCGAAGAGAATTAGAAGGAGAAAATTTTCTCTCTAATGTTGAAAAACAAGAATTTGAAAAACCTGCTGATTTAGTATCAAAAAATATACAAATTCCCGAAACGATTACAGTAAGTGAACTTGCTCAAAGTCTTTCTGTAAAAGGGGCCGAGGTAGTAAAAAAATTGATGTCTATGGGAGTTATGGCAACCTTAAATCAACCATTAGATCAAGACACAGCCATACTAGTAACAGAAGAATTAGGTCATAAGGGAGAACCAGCTGTAAAAGTTGAAGTTGAAGATCAACTAATGGAACTGGTTACTTATGATGGAGAAGAAGAACGAAGGAATCCAGTAGTATCTGTACTGGGCCACGTAGATCATGGTAAGACAACTTTATTGGATTTCATTAGAAAGGCTAATGTTGCAGCCGGAGAGGATGGAGGTATAACTCAAAAAATAGGAGCCTATCAAGCTAATACAGATCAAGGAACAATTGCGTTTATCGATACTCCTGGTCATGCTGCTTTTTCAGAAGTGAGAGCAAGAGGGGCAAATTCCACTGATATTGTTATTTTAGTTGTTGCTGCTGATGACGGACTGCAGCCACAAACAGAAGAGGCAATTAGCCACGCCAAAGCTGCTGGTGTTCCTATTGTAGTTGCAGTAAATAAAATGGACAGAGATGAGGCTGACATCGAAAAAGTAAAAACAGAACTTTCCAATAAAGAACTTATTCCAGAAGATTGGGGAGGTCAAACTCAATTTTTACCTATTTCGGCTCTTAAAGGCGATGGTATAAAAGAATTACTAGAAGCAGTTTCTTTGGAAGCTGAAGTATTGGAGCTCAGAGCACATCATAAAGGCCCAGCATTTGGTGTGGTTTTAGACTCAACTACAGAAGTCGGCAAGGGAGCCGTTGCAACGATACTTGTACAAAAAGGTACTCTGAAAAAAGGCGATATGATTCTTGTTGGTGAACAAACAAAAAGAGTAAGAAGCTTAGTTGACGAAAATGGTTCAACTTTGAAAGAGGCTGGACCATCAGTTCCAGCTTCGATTACTGGTCTTGATGTTCCACCTAAGGCAGGAGAAGAGTTTGTAGTGGTTTCAAGCGAGAAAATGGCAAAAGAAATTTCTAATGAAAGAGCTGAAAAAGCTAGAGAAGAAAGATTGGCCCGTAACCAAATCTCAAATCTTGAGATGCTTTTTGAATCTGAACTGGGAAATCACACTATCTTGAATATTGTTCTGAAAGCAGATACACATGGTTCCTTAGAGGCAATCATAGGTTCCATAAAGAATATAGAAAATGAAGAAGTTAAAATAAATATTGTCCACGAGTCAGTGGGTTCCGTAAACGCAAATGATGTTAACCTAGCTATGACCACAGGGGCATTTGTAATGGGCTTTAATGTTAGAGCAGATAATGCTGCAAAATCTTTATCAGAAAAAGAATCGATCGAAATTCTTTATTACAGCATCATCTATGATCTGATAGATGGTATCAAAACTTCGGTTGAAGGCCATTTAGCTCCTGAAGTAAAAGAAGAGATACTAGGCACTGCTGAAGTAAAAGATATTTTTAAATCTCCTAAATTTGGACAGATTGCTGGTTCGATTGTTGTAGAAGGAACTATTAAAAGAAATAAACCAATAAGAGTACTTCGAGACAATATAGTTATATTTGAAGGGGAGCTAGATTCTTTAAAAAGGTTCAAAGATGATGCAAATGAAGTTCCAATGGGGACTGAATGCGGAATTGGTGTAGCTAACTACAGAGATGTGAAAGTTGGAGACAAAATAGAAGTCTTTGATAGGATTGAAGTAAAAAGAACACTTGATTAATGCCATCACAAGACTTTAAGCGTTCTGATAGGATCGCTGATCTTATAAAAGTTGAAATTTCTCAGGTTTTATCTATAGAAGTAAAAGATCCCCGCGTTAAAGGAATAACTGTCTTAAATGTCATGTTGACACCTGATATGAAGAAGGCTGACATTTTCATTTCCCAAACAAATAGCTTTAATGAAATCGATCTAGAAGAATTAAAGAAAGGCCTGGAAAAGGCCAAAGGTTTTATCAGGAAAAAACTCAGTCAAAATTTAAACTTGAGAAGAATTCCTGAGATTTTTTTTAAGATAGAAGAGTTTTTTTAGCTTAATGGATGGATTTTTAATTTTAGATAAGCCTGAAGGTTTAACTTCTGCTCAATGTGTTTATAAACTGCGATCCAAACTAGGCATCAAGAAAATAGGCCATTGTGGAACACTTGATCCATTAGCGACAGGCCTTCTTCCAGTATGTATTGGAGAGGCTACGAAGTTTAGTAATTTTGCTTCTGATCTGGATAAAGTTTATGAAGTAGGAGTAAAGTTTGGAATTGAAACAGATACAGGAGATATTACTGGAAATATAGTTTCAAAAACTAATTTTCAGGGGTTTAAAGAGGATTTTTCTCAATCTTTAATTAACTTAGAGGGAATTCAAAATCAGACACCTCCAATGCACTCAGCAATAAAGATGAATGGCAATCCCTTATATTATTGGGCTAGAAAGGGAGTTTATCTATACAGATTGCCAAGAAAGATAGACGTACAAAAAATTGAATTAATAGACAGATTTGAGAATGCTGCAGCTCTGAAGATCTCTTGTTCTAAAGGTACTTATATTAGAAGCCTTGTTGAAAAGCTTGGTAGGAATTTAAATTCTTCGGCTACAGTAATATCGTTGAGAAGATTAGAAGTTGGAGAGATGAACTTAAATCATAAATCTTGCAACTTTGATGATTCATACCAATCTTTAATCGATAAAGTTTTACCTTGCGATGCAATGTTGGGTCGTATGGATAAAGTACAGATAAAAAAAGAAGATGTAAAAAAAGTTAGAAATGGCTTATCAATAGACTATAATGCGCTCCTTAAAAGTAAAGGATTAGTAAGAATATATACTGAAAAAGAACTATTCTTAGGTATTGGGGAGTTAAGTAATAAAAAATTACAACCTAAAAGACTGATATCTACGAATTAATTTCAATAAGAGGAAAAAAATTGGCATTAAGTAATATAGAAAAGAAAGAAATAGTAACGAAGTTCGCAAGAACAGATAAAGATACAGGATCTCCTGAAGTCCAAGTGGCTTTGTTGTCAGCAAATATAGATGCACTTCAATCTCATTTCAAAGCTAACGCTAAGGACCACCATTCCAGAACTGGTCTTATAAGAATGGTGAATCAACGTAGGAAACTACTTGATTATATAAAGACATCTAAACCAGAGATTTATACAAAGTTAATCTCAGACTTGGGTTTAAGAAGATAATCAATCACTAATATCATCTAATCATTTAATTACTGGGCAATAGGGCTCTGTAAAAAAGGAAATAAAATGGAAAGTTATAAAAAATCATTCATGCTGGGTGACAAAGAAATCATCCTAGAATCAGGAAAAGTAGCTAGACAAGCCACTGGAGCAGTAATTGCTACATGTGAGGATACGCAAGTATTAGCTACAGTTGTGGTAGGAAAAGCGCCAGGCGAACATCAAGACTTCTTCCCTTTGACAGTTAATTATCAAGAGAAGACATATGCTACTGGTAAAATACCTGGAGGTTTTTTCAAAAGAGAAGGTAGACCCTCTGAAAAGGAGACACTTACCTCTAGACTTATTGATAGACCTTTAAGGCCTTTATTCAATGACGATTTCCTATATGAAGTTCAGGTAATTTGTACCGTCATCTCCTCTGATAAGAATGTTGATCCGGATATTCTTTCCTTTCTAGCTGCCTCAGCGGCTGTGGCGATATCGGGACTACCATTCAATGGTCCTTTAGGGGCTATAAGGGTTGGATTTATTGAAGGCAACTACTGTATTAACCCTACAAGAAGCGAGTTAGAGGGATCTCATTTAGATATGGTAATTGCAGGAAGCGACGCGGCAGTAATCATGGTTGAATCAGAAGCCAAAGAACTTTCAGAAGATCAAATGTTGGGGGGGATTTTATTCGCTCACCAAGAAATGCAAGTAGCTATTGAAGCTATAAAAGAGATGGCATCTGATATTGGTAAACCTGACTTTCAATATGAACCAAAAGTCTTAAGCTCAGAAGTTGTTGAGTTAGTAAAAAATATTTATGGTGATCAAATTTCTACTGCTTATGCTTTGCAAATCAAACAAGAAAGGGTGCAGGCTCTATCGGAGATAAGGGAAAAGATTCTTCAAGAGAATACATCAGAGGATGAAGATTCATTTTCACAAAATGATCTGCTTGATGCATTCAAGAAAGTAGGTAAAAACATTGTTAGAACTAGATTAATCGAAGGTGCCCCGAGAATTGATGGAAGAGATCTAGATACTGTTAGACCTCTATTTATTGAAACTGGTGTTCTTAAGAATACTCATGGTTCTGCGTTATTTACTCGTGGTGAAACTCAAGCTATTGTAACCTCCACTCTCGGTTCTCCCAGACAAGCTCAACTAATAGATGCTTTAGAAGGGGAGTTCAAAGATCAATTTATGCTTCATTATAACTTCCCTCCCTATTCGGTAGGAGAAGCAGGATTTATGTCTGGTCCAAAAAGAAGAGAGATAGGGCATGGCAAACTTGCGAGGAGAGCTTTAGAGGCTGTTTTACCTTCACCTGATGACTTTCCTTATACAATAAGAGTAGTATCTGAAATAACAGAGTCTAATGGTTCCAGCTCAATGGCGAGTGTCTGTGGTTCAAGTCTTGCACTTATGGACGCAGGTATTCCTCTTAAGGCCGCAGTAGCTGGCATTGCAATGGGATTGGTTAAAGAAGAAGAAGGATTTGCAGTTATTACTGATATCTTAGGTGATGAAGACCATCTTGGTGATATGGACTTTAAAGTCGCAGGAACTTCAGAAGGTATAACCGCCCTTCAGATGGATATTAAAATAGATGGAATTACTGAAGAAATATTCGAAGTTGCTTTAGAGAAAGCACATACAGCAAGGAATCATATTCTCTCAAGTATGAATGAAGTTATTTCCTCTTCTAGAGAACAATTATCTGAAAAAGCCCCTCAAGCTGTTGTATTGCAGATTAATACTAAAAAGATAAGAGATGTTATTGGTAAAGGTGGCGAAACTATTAGAGGACTCACTGAAGAAACTGGTGCAATTATTGAGGTAGAGGATAGTGGTAAAGTAACCATTTATGGAGATACTCCAGAATCCCGAGAGTCTGCTCAGAAAAGAATTGAGGAAATTACTGCTGAACCAGAGGTAAATAAGATCTATACAGGGACTGTAGCAAATATAAAAGATTTCGGTGCTTTTGTTACAATTATGCCCGGAAGAGATGGACTAGTTCATGTGTCAGAAATCTCAGAAGAAAGAGTAGAGAATGTTTCAGATTATTTTGTTGAAGGTGAAGAAGTAAAGGTTAAAGTTCTAGAAGTAGATAGGCAAGGCAAAATAAGATTAACTATGAAAGGACTAGACGATTAATTTGTAATATTTCAAATTATGTGCTAACCGGACAATTGTTTTAATACTTTTCATCCTGTTAAATTTGATAGTCCAGAATTATCTGGGCTTTTGTTTAACAAAAAATGGGTGAGATATTATGATGGAAAATGCAAAACGCATAGTAAGCGACTTAACGGGTATAGGTGTAGCTTTGATTGCTCTTGGTGTTGTGCTTGGAGTTGTCATTGGTACTGATGTAGCTTTTGTACCTAATGTACTTGAAAATCTTCTAGGAGCTGTAGCAATGCTAGGAGACTCAGGTCTTGTAGGTATTATAGTTCTATTAATTGTTATGGAATTGCTTAGATAGTTATTAATATGCTAAAAATAGAAGGGGGTTCAGAGAACCCCTTTCTTCTTTATAGCTAAGGAGCAGGTAAAAAATGACAAACATAATAAATAGAATATCTAGAGTTTTGTGGGACATAACAAAATTTCTAGGATTAATTGTGGCAGTAGCCATATTAGTATCAATGTTGTTTGGTAGTAATGTGCCTTTCTTCGGGGGAGTACTTGATAATACTCAAATTATCATGGAAACTCTGGGATCTGAAGGTTTGGGTCTCATAATCGCAATAATCATTATATTGAGTGTATGGAACTCTAGATCAAATTAAAAAGGATTTTGTAAAAAGGCGTCCTTGGATGCCTTTTTTTTCAATGAAAAAATTAGTAAAGATAGAAGATAATATAGAAATTGGCACAACAGGTTCGAGAGACCTAACTGGCGATTTATTTCTTCCACCTAAAGGTGAAGCTAATGGTTCTGGGATAGTAATTATCCATGGAGGAGGCTGGAGAGAAGGAGACAAAAATCAATTACGTGGTTATGGAATATTACTTGCTAGGGAAGGGTTTACCTGCCTCTCAGCTTCTTATAGATTATCTCAAGAAGAGATTTGGCCTGCACAGATACAAGATGTGAATTGTGCAATACGTTATATAAGGGCAAATTCAGATAAATTAAAAATAGATCCAAATAGAATTGGTGTTACAGGAAATTCTGCTGGTGGCCACCTTTCATTAATGTCAGCTCTATCAGATATAGATCCAAGTTTTGAAGGTGAAGGTGGAAATAATCATGTTACTTCAGAAGTAAAAGCTGTATGCGCCATATATCCTCCGGCACAAATAAGAAAATACGAGGATACGGATGCCATATTCGACGCTTACAAAGCCTTAATGGGTAATGATGCCTCACAAGACGACTTTGATAAAGCTAGCCCTATTTTACAAATAAATAATCAGTTTCCTCCTACAATGCTGATTCATGGTTCAACTGATTCGGTTGTAAAACTATCTGACTCGACAGATTTATATTCAAAGTTAACTGATCTAAATATACCAACTGAACTTCATATATTTTCTCAGGAGGAGCATGCCTTTGATTCTCAGAAGGGATATGGAAGATCTGTTGCAGAACTGCAGAATTTATTTTTTAAGAAGTATCTTTAAGGCCAATGGTGGTTGTGGGTGGGCTTGAACCACCGACCTCGGCATTATGAATGCCGCGCTCTAACCAGCTGAGCTACACAACCGTGTTGCGAATTTTAGAGATCAGTTAGGATAAAGTCGAGTAACTATTAAACATTAAACCTAAAATGCATTACATCACCATCTTTAACAATGTATTCATTGCCTTCAGAACGAAGTTTTCCTGCTTCCTTTGCTCCCAACTCACCTGAATATTCTACATAATCATCATAACCGATCGTTTCAGCTCTAATAAATCCCTTTTGAAAGTCAGTATGAATAGCTCCAGCTGCTTCAGGAGCTGTAGAACCTTTCTTCGTTGTCCAGGCTCTAACTTCTTTTTCCCCAGCAGTAAAGTAAGTTATCAAAGATAACATCTTATAGCTTTCTCTTATAAGTTTATTGAGGCCTGGTTCTTCCAGTCCCATATCCTTTAAGAATTCCATTCCTTCTTCAAAATCAAGTTCAGCAATTTCAGCTTCAAGTTGATTACACATAGGAATAACCGTGGAGTCTCTTTCTTCAGCATAGCTAACCAGATCTTCAAGCAAAATATTATCAGAATCCAAATCTTCAACATTTCCTACATATAAACATGGTTTTACGGTTATTAAGCCTAACTCTTTAAAGGCTTCTTGGTCATTTTTAAAACTCTCGGTATTCCTACCTAAAATTCCGCTACTTAATTCCGCAGATAGATTCTGGAATTTATCTCTTTGAATCATTACCTCTTTGTCACCTGATCTAGTGGCCTTTTCTAGTCTAAGTAATGCGTTTGACAAAGTTTCAATATCGGCTAGAAGAAGTTCAGTTTCTACTGTTTCTAGATCCACTACAGGATTCACTTCATCATGCACATGTGTAATATCAGGATTTTCGAAGCATCTAATAACATGAAGAATTGCCTGTGTTTCTCTTATATGAGAAAGAAATTTATTTCCTAAACCTTCTCCTTCCGACGCACCTTTCACTAGTCCTGCTATATCTACGAATTCAGTAGTTGTAGGTATTATTTTTTCAGGATTTACTATCTTAGCGACCTTATTAAGTCTTGGATCTGGGACAGGTACGATACCTTTATTAGGTTCAATGGTACAAAAAGGAAAATTTTGCGCTTCGATCCCTGCAGCTGTTAAAGCATTAAATAATGTTGATTTGCCAACATTCGGAAGTCCAACTATCCCACACTTAAGACTCATTATTTTCTTCTTTAGTAGTATGGTAATTCATTACAGTCTTTTGCCAGCCATCTTGGATTATTTTTTCTCCCAGATCTAGGTAATTAATAAGATTACTCATTAATTTTTCTCTTTCTTTAACTGAAGCCTTTTTTAAGACATATGAAATGATATCTTTATCTTTCTCTGGTTTGCCTATTCCAATTCTTAATCTTTTAAAAGAACTGTCTCCTTGTAAATGATCAATTATATTTCTAAGACCATTATGGCCACCATGTCCGCCTGACTCTTTTAGCTTAATTTCTGAATTAGGCAGATCCAGTTCATCATGGGCGATTAAAATTTGTTCTGTTCTAAGATTAAAAAATTTTTTTGTTTTTGATACACACAATCCACTTTCATTCATAAAGGTAGAAGGCGTTACAAAGATTAACTTATAGTTTTCATTAACAAATTCAGCAAATTGACCATTGATTTGTCTTTCTTTTTTTAGAGTTAACGAGTATTTATTGCAAAGCAAATCGACGTAATCAGCTCCAGCATTATGTCGTGTAAGGGCATAATCTTTACCAGGATTACCTAACCCTAATATTAATAGTGGTTCCATGAAGTATTATTGAAGTATTATTCGTCAGTCTCTTCTTGACCGTCTGTAGATTCTCCAGCATCTTCTTCTCCAGAAGATTCTCCGTCTTCTTCCGTTTCAATGATTTCAGGCTCAACATCAAGTACTTTTGCCTCTGTTACTGAAACTACAACCTGATCTCTGTCATCGCCTAGTGCAAGAGATGGAATTTCTACTCCTTCAGGTAGATTAAGAGCTGATAAAAAAATTGAGTCCCCAACATCTAGTTCAGCAACATCTACTTCAAGATATTCTGGAAGATTGGAAGCTAGACAACTTATATCGATGTCATTAATTAAACGAGAAATTGCACCGCCATGCATTTTTACGCCCATGCAGTTATCTTCATTTAAGAACCTTACAGGAACTGAAATACTAATTTTTGTATCAGGATTAACTCTTTGAAGGTCAGCATGAAGAACTCTTTGAGTAGCAGGGTGCCTTTGAATTTCTTTCACAATAACATTTTGCTCATCACCTGAAATATTTATGTTCAATATTTGAGTAGCAAATCCAGGAATCTCGGATGCTTTTGCAATATCCTTCTCTAGAATAGATATTCTTATAGGATCTTTTTCTCCACCATATATCACTGCTGGTACTGAACCCATTCTTCTTAACTGTCTACTAGAAGATTTACCATCGACTTCTCTGTTGGTTGCATTTAAATTGACTTGTTCACTCATAATTCTATTGATTACATAAGCATTTCACTTATTGATTCCTCTTTATTTAATCTCTTTATGGCCTCAGCTAAAGTCGGTGCCAAAGATATACATCTTATCTTTTTACAGGATTTAGCTTCTTCCGAGAGCGGTATAGTATCTGTTACAACTAATTGATCAAGTGAAGATTGATTTATTTTTTCTATTGCCTCACCTGATAAAACAGGATGAGTGATATAAGCACTTACACTTCTAGCATCCTTGGCCTTTAATGCATCAGCTGCATTGCATAATGTTCCACATGTATCTGCCATGTCGTCATAAAGCAAACAATCTTTTTTTGAAACATCTCCTATCACATTCATCACCTCAGATTTGTTGGCTTCGTCTCTTCTTTTATCGATAATTGCCAAGTCACTAATATCTAAAAACTTAGATAGAGCTCTTGACCTAACTACGCCTCCGACATCAGGACTTACAACTAATATGTCCTTGAATTTTTGTTTTTTTATGTCCTCATAGATAACTTTTGTCCCGTATATATTATCTACTGGTATGTCGAAAAATCCTTGAATCTGTTCAGAATGAAGCTCTACTGTTAAAACTCTATCAATTCCAGATCTTTCTAAGATACCTGCAATAACTTTAGCACTAATTGGAACTCTTTGAGACCTTACCCGTCTATCTTGCCTTGCATATCCATAATATGGAATAACAGCTGTAATTCTACCTGCAGAAGACCACCTAAGAGCATCAACCATTAGTATTAATTCAATTAAATTCACATGAGAAGGACTACAAGTTGGCTGGATTATGTAAACGTCTTTGCCTCTTACGTTTTCGTTAATTTTCACACTGATTTCGCCATCACTAAAACGACCGATATCTGCTTTTCCTTGCTTAAGAGCAAGTTTTTTACAAATTTTTTCAGTAAGCTCAAGGTTAGCTGTTCCGCTAAAGACAGCTATTTTTTGATGTCTTTTCTCCATTTGTCTCTCCTATAGATGGCTGGGGTGGCTGGATTCGAACCAGCGCATGGCGGCATCAAAAGCCGCTGCCTTACCGCTTGGCCACACCCCATTCATATATTTCGCGTATTTTATTCTATTATTTGCATTAAGGGTGAACGTTCTAAGCTTTTTGTTAAAACTAACTCAGGAAAATGTTTCTGTGCTGACTCAGCAGCAGATTTATTGTCAAACTCCAGAAAAATAGTAGAGCCAGTCCCTGATAATTTAGGTTCTCCAATCAATCCAAGATTATTAAAAGCTTCATCCATTTCCGAATAAGTCCTTCTTATCCATACTTCAAAACTATTAAATGACTGGTCACTAGTAAAGTTCTTTTTACTGATTTTAGGCCTAGGTAAAAAACTAGCTTGCTCAAAAGCATTTTTAGTACTTATCTTTAATGCGGGCAAAAATAACAAGTAATATTTCTTTTGATATGGATATTCAGCCAGAATTTCACCCCTTCCTTCTGCCCAGGCAGTCTTACCATATAGAAAGAAAGGAACATCTGAACCTAACTTTAGAGCAATATCCGCAAGATCTTGGTCTGATATATCCAAATTCCAAAATTTTCTTAAGCCTAGCAGTGTTGATGCTGCATCGGAACTCCCGCCCCCTAAACCCTTTTGATCAGGAATAGACTTTACGAGTTCAATTTTGACGCCTTCTTTTACAGAGAATAAATCCTTTAGGAGGTTTGCCGCTTTTAAAACAATATTTTGTTTTATAGGAATGGATTCAATTAATTCAATAGAATTTGAATTCTTTTTAAGCGTTATATCGTCAAATAATTCAATTAGAGTAAATAATGAGGATAAGTCATGGAATCCATCATTTCTTTTTTTTACTACCTCAAGATGTAAGTTAAGTTTTGCGGGTGCTCTTAATTTTAATTCTTCCATATTTTTTTAACTTTCATAAGAAGATTTAAGTCTCTATATAAAAGAGTGACTTCTGAAGGATAATCATCAGATCCTTTAGTTTCTATTTCCAATCCTATTTCCTCATCTTGTAGATCTTTTGATTCAAGTCCTAGTAATAATTCTAAAAAACTCTCAACTTTTAATATAGGCAAGTCGTAAGGCAAGATATTATTTTCAATAAATTCATTTATATTTAGTGTCTCTCTTCTATCTAGGATGATAACTTTCTCTGGTAGAAGATAGTTTTTTCCAATATTCAACGAAACAGTATTTCCATCTTTGCTAAGAACGAAATAGCCTGTTTCCTTGCTATCCATATACGAAAGCTTAAACTTACCTTCTATTTTAAAATTTTCTTGGACATTTTTAATTTCACTCGAAAATTTTTGAGGTTCCATTGGGATTGAAGTGCATCCAAGAGATATAATTATTAGAGATAAAACGATTACATATTGTGAAAATAATCTTCTTAGATTGATCATAAATTCTATTATCAGCAAAGGTTTACATAAATGATAGAGAGTATTTTAACTAAATTAAGTGATGTTTCTTTTAGGTATGAAGAAATAGAATCTCTTTTGAGTAAACCAGATATAACCTCTAATCAGGAAGAGTTTATAAAACTTTCAAAAGAATACGCAGATTTATCTCCTGTTGTGAATGCATTCAATGCATTCAAAAAAGCTGAAGGTGATATGAATGAAGCCAAAGTACTTATGAAGGATTCTGATCCTGAAATAAAACAAATGGCAGAAATTGAATTCGATGAACTAAAGCAAAGTATTGATGACCTTGAAAATGAACTTAAACGGTTACTACTTCCCAAAGATCCTGATGATTCAAAAGATGTTTTTCTTGAAATAAGAGCTGGTACAGGAGGCGATGAAGCTGCTCTTTTCTCTGGTGATCTATATAGAATGTATTCTAGATTATCTGAAAGGAATAACTGGAAGATGGAAATAGTCAGCGTGAGAGAGGGCGATCATGGTGGGTTCAAGGAACTTGTTACAAGAATAGAGGGTTCCGATGTTTACAAGCAATTAAAGTTTGAAGCTGGGGTTCATAGGGTACAAAGAGTTCCTTCTACAGAATCTCAAGGAAGGGTACATACATCAGCATGTTCGGTTGCTGTTTTAGCAGAACATGATGACTTAGCGGAAATAAATATAGATAAAAATGATTTGAGGGTTGATACCTTCCGAGCATCAGGTGCTGGAGGTCAGCATGTTAATAAAACAGATTCTGCCGTTAGATTAACTCACATACCGTCAGGTATAGTGGTAGAGTGCCAGGATGGTCGCTCCCAACATAAAAATAAAGAGAAAGCCCTTTCATTGCTTCAGTCGAAATTACAAAATGCTGAGATTGAGAAAGTAGAATCTGAACAAGCTGAAAATAGAAGAGTCATGGTAGGGTCTGGAGATAGATCTGAAAAAATAAGAACTTATAACTTCCCGCAAAACAGAATTACTGATCATCGTATTGAGTTTTCTGTTCATAACTTACCCGGTTTTTTAGATGGAGATATGGAGGTTATGATTACAGCTTTACTAGAAGAGAACCAAGCAAGAGCTCTAGCTAATCTTGAATCTTCAAGCTGATGGATGATTATTCTGCTTTAAACCAGATAAAACTTCTCACGCAATCAAGCATTGTAAGTTCTCAACTAGATATTGAGTTATTGGTATTACATCTATTAGAAATTGATAGGAATACTCTATATAGAGATAACCCTCCATTAACAGTTGAAATTAGAAATAAACTTAAAGCACTTACTCAGCGAAGGGAAAAAGGTGAACCTCTAGCTTATCTAGTAAATAATATCGAATTCTGGAATCTTAGTCTTTACGTCGATCAAAATGTCTTAGTTCCAAGACCAGAAACAGAAATCTTAGTTCAAAAAGTCTTAGAAATATTTGATAAGAAAAAAATTAGAGTCTTGGATTTAGGAACCGGTTCAGGTGCTATTGGACTATCTTTAGCTAAGGAAAGAGCAAACTGGGAAGTTGTCTGTTCAGATTTAAGTTACGAAGCTCTAAAAGTGACTTCGAAAAATATGACAAGGAATTCTATAGATGTATCTCTAGTCAATTCAAACTGGTCATCTGCTTTTAAGAATGAATATTTTGATGTGATTGTTTCCAATCCTCCTTATATAAATCCTTCTGATCCAAGAGTTTATTCTGATGGGTTAAAGTTTGAGCCAAAACAAGCACTGATATCTGATTCAGAAGGACTATATGATATTGAGAGAATTGTTAAAGAAACCTCGGAAATTCTTAATAATGCTGGCTACTTATTCATTGAACATGGCTATGATCAATCCGACTTGGTTGTCTCAATATTTAAGAGATGCGGTTTTTCTCAAATTAGAACGTTTAAAGATTTAAACGGTGATGATAGAGTCTGCTTAGGAAAGTTAAATAGATGTTAAAAGGTTATATAGAAGGTTATTACGGTCGCCTATTTTCTCAGGACGAAAGGGCCAAAGTAATTAATCATATGGGTAAACTCAAAATGGACTTTTATTTATATGGACCTAAGGAAGATTTATACCACAGAATAAAATGGGGAAAGACATATCCTGCTAAAGAACAAAAAACCTTAAGGAGTCTTGTTGACGGATGTAAGAAAAATAAAATAAAACCTATCTTTGCTATATCGCCAGGTCTTCAATCCTCTAAATTATCAAAAAACTTCGTAAAAACTCTTACTTCTAAATTGAAACAAGCTCATCAGCTTGGTTTTAATGACTTTGCAATATTTTTTGATGATATTGAACATAAAAAAGATAAAGAACTTGCTAAATTTCATCTGACAATCATTAATTTAGTTTCCTCCATCGACTTTCTTAAAAAAAATTCTTTAATGGTTTGCCCTACGGTTTACTGCAAAAGTTTTGCCAAAGGAAATATACAAAAAAACGAATATCTAAAAGCTCTTGCAGAGGATATTGACCCTTCTATATCGATATTATGGACAGGAGACGAAGTTGTAAGCCAGTTTATTCCGCAAAAGGGAATCAAAGAATTAAAGAGTTTATTTTCAAACCCAATAATAATTTGGGACAACTATTACGCCAATGATTACTGCCCTTCGAGATTTTATATAGGACCTTATAAAGGAAGAAAATCTTTAGGTAACTTAACAAAAGCTATAGGAATAAACCCTACTGGTATGCCTTATACAGATATGATGTGCCTTTCTAGATTCATGAAAGAGGAAACAGACAAACAGATCTTGAACAATTTCGATATACCTTCTGAGTTCATCAAAATTTTACCTTACTTCTCAGATCCTTTTAAAAACTTTCCCTTGTTAAAACCCAGGGATATAGAAAAGCTTCAGAAAACTCAATACAAACTTTGCATTGAATGGAAGAGTGACTTGCAGCTCGAATGGGCACCTTTTTTATGGCAATTTTATTCTGATTTGCTTTTATTAAAGAAATTAAAGAAGGAGAATAGCAAATTTAATCTTGAAGAGTGGGTAAAGCGAAGATATTCTGATCCACTAAAAAAGACAATACTTAGAAACTAGGAGAGAAAATGTTAGGAAATATGATGAGTGGTCAGCTGTTGATATCTGGCCTTATTGAACATGCTGAGAAGTATCATAATGATGCAGAGATAGTTTCTAGGACAGTTGAAGGACCAATTCATAGATATACATATGGGGATGCAGCTAAGAGATCTCGCCAGTTGGCCAATGCCCTAGAAAAGCTTGGATTAAAAGAGGGTGATACTGTAGGAACACTTGCTTGGAATACGTTCAGGCATTTTGAGTTATATTTTGGTGTATCTGGAATAGGATGTGTTGTTAATACAGTCAACCCAAGGCTTTTTCCTGAACAATTAATATACATTATTAATCATGCAGAGAATCAATATCTATTTATAGATCTATCATTTGTTGAGCTTGTAGAGTCTCTAGAATCTGAGTTAAAGGATGTTAAAGGTTATGTCATTTTGACGGATAAAGAGAACATGCCAGAAACTAAATTAAATAATGCTATGTGTTATGAAGATTTAATATCTGAAGAATCTGATGAATTTAGTTGGCCAGAATTTGATGAAAATACTGCTTCTAGCCTATGTTATACATCCGGGACAACCGGCAATCCAAAAGGTGTTCTGTACTCTCACAGATCAACAATCTTGCATGCTTGGATAGTAAGTTCTGGTAATGTCGCTAATGTATCTAGTTCTACTTGTATTTTACCTGTCGTACCAATGTTTCATGTGAATGCATGGGGCATTCCATATGCCGGAGCAATGTTCGGTGCGAAGTTAGTTTTTCCAGGACCGGCACTTGATGGAGCCTCAGTTTATGAATTGATAGATAATGAAAAGCCAGATCTATTAATGGGTGTTCCAACGGTCTGGTTAGGTCTTTTACAACATCTTAATGAAACTAATCAAACTTTAGATTGCGTTGAAACAGCATTAGTAGGTGGTTCAGCTGCTCCTAGAGCTATGATTCAAGAATTTGAAGAAAAACATGATGTCTTTTTAATGCATGGATGGGGTATGACTGAAATGAGCCCACTCGGGACGGCAACTAGTAGGACAAAAGATATGGAGGGTATGGACATTGAAAAAAGATATGACCTTCAACAAAAGCAAGGTAAAGCCTTTTTTGGGGTTGATATGACTATTGCTGATGATGATGGAAATGAACTTCCACATGATGGTGTAGCTTTTGGAAGATTATTGGTAAAAGGACCCACCATTGTTGAGCGTTATTACAAAGCTGAAGAAAGTGCTATGGATGCCAAGGGTTGGTTTGATACCGGTGATGTTGCAAAGATACATCCAGAGGGTTATATGGAAATTGTTGATAGAAGTAAGGATGTTATTAAATCAGGTGGTGAATGGATTAGTTCAATAGATCTTGAAAATGCTGCAGTAGGCCATCCAGAAGTAGCTGAAGCCTGTGTAATAGGGGTTTCACATGCCAAATGGGATGAGAGACCACTGTTGCTAATAGTCAAAGCTGCTGGTCAAAATCCTACCAAGGAAGATATTAATTCGTATCTAGAAGACAAAGTTGCTAAATGGTGGTTACCTGATGATATTGTTTTTGTAGAAGAGTTACCTCATACAGCTACTGGAAAGCTTTTGAAAACTGGCTTAAGAGAAGATTTTAAAAATCATTTAATAAATAAATAGGAGAAAGTAATGATTGGATTGGTACCAGCAGAAAAATTAGTAGACTACGTAGGTCAAGAAATAGGTTCTTCAGATTGGTTTGAAGTAGATCAAGATAGAATTGATATGTTTGCAGATGCAACATTAGACCATCAATTTATTCATATTGATTCGGAGAAGGCGACACCTTTATTTGGTTCAACAATTGCACATGGATTCCTATCTCTATCATTGGTACCTCACTTAACATCGCAAGCAGTACTTGCTCCTGAAAACTTAAAAATGGTATTTAATTACGGACTCGATAAGGTCAGATTTATTAATCCTGTAAATGTAGGTTCTAAAGTACGAACCCATAGTAAGTGCGTATCAGTAGATGATAAGGGCGATGGAAGATATTTAATGAAGACTGAAGTCACTATGGAGATTGAAGGAGTAGAAAAACCTGCTTACATAGCTGAAACTTTATCTATGTTTGTTACTTAAGACTATATGCTTAAACCTGCTAGTAATCTTAAGGACAAAGTAGTAAACAGAGCTGTTAATTCTCTCAGGAGGAATAAAAGAATTGAACAGATAAGCTTTGCGGCCATTGCTAAAGAGCTAGATACTACTATTGACGAAATAAGCTCTTTCTACACAACCACTGAAGACATATTCCTAGAAGCTCAGAAGAAAGATTGGGAATCTCTGCATAGGTATTGGGATAAACATATAAAAAAGGCTAGTACTCCCGGAGATTTCAAAAATGCTTTTGAAATTTTTTTTGAAAGATTCGTAGATACATTAAGCAAGGATGCTGATTTAAGGTTAGAACTTTCTTGTTATTTACCAAAATGCGTTAAATACAGAGAGAGCAATAGGAAAAGAGTTAAGCAAAAGTTTCATAGACTTATAAAGAGAGGTTGGCCTGGAAAAAATGAGAAAGTATTGGAGAGGCAAACAGAACTTGTAACAGTATTATTTTACGGTTTTATTGATCATATAGTTCATATCCCTAAAATTGAGCGAACCAAAATTCTTAGAGATTTTAGAAACATGCTTAACTTACATCTTCAAGATAGAAAGTTTTTTTAAGATGAAAGTTGATATTCAAAAGAAGGTAAAAATAATACAAAAGTCTATGGAGACTATTAGGAAGTCAGATAGAACACTTCATACAATCTCTTTTCCCAGATTGGCTCAAGAACTTAATATGCCATTGGAAGAATTGACATCCTTTTTTATGAATGTTGAGGATTTATTTTTAAATGAGCAAAAAAGAGTGAATAGGAAAATGGAAAAATTCCTTGATGAAGGAATACAGAGTGCAAAAACTGCCAATCAAGCAAAAGAACTTCTAGAATCAGCAACCTTAAAATTAATTGATCTTTTACCTGATTACAGTGATTTAGTATTCTCGGCTTCTTTCTACCTTCCTAAATGCATTGAAGAAAGAGCTCGAGCAAAAAAATATTATAAACAGTCTTTTAGAAAAATAATTAAAAAAGGGTGGCCTGGAAAGATAGATTCAGTGCTAGATAGACAAACAGAGTTAGTTCTTTTGTCTATTTACGGTTTTTATGAGTATTGCTCTAAAGTTAGTCAAAAAGAACGTATAGCCATACATAAAGATTTCACTAATATGATAAATCTGCATCTACAAGACAGATTATTTTTCTAATTTAGATTTAAGAATATCGTTAACTTGCCTAGGATTGGCTTTTCCTTGAGAAGCTTTCATTACTTGCCCTACAAAGAATCCAAATAACCTATCTTTACCTGATCTATACTGTTCAAGTTGTTGAGGATTGTTTTCGATAACTTCATCAATCATTGATTCTATTTCTTGATCATCAGTTACCTGCTCTAGGCCTTCTTCCTTGATAATGTCATCTACTTCTTTTCCAGTAGTCCATATTTTTTCGAAGATATCTTTTGCAATTTTGCCCGAGATTGTTCCGTCTTCTATTCTGCTTATGAGTTGGCCAAGCTTATTTGAAGAAACTTTAGATTCCTTAATATTTAAATTTTCATTGTTTAATTCGGCAGAGAGTTCTCCCATGATCCAATTCGCGCTCAATTTGGGAGAATTTGATACTTTTGTGACTTCTTCAAAAAATTCAGCTATGTCTTTATCAGCCGCTAACAGATCTGCATCATATTGACTGAGACTAAATTCAGAAACAAACCTTTCTTTCTTTTCAGTTGGCATTTCTGGCATAGTTTTCAGGACCTCTTCGATAAATTCCTTTTCTAGGTTGACTGGCAATAAATCTGGTTCAGGAAAATATCTGTAGTCATTTGCAAACTCTTTGGATCGCATTGGTCGGGTTGTATTTGCTTGAGAATCATAAAGTCTTGTTTCTTGAGTAATTTTATTACCGGACTCTATTTCATGAATTTGTCTTTCAATTTCATATTGAATTGCCTTTTCTACAAAACGAAATGAATTTACATTCTTTGTTTCAGTTCTAGTACCGAGTTTCTCTTCTCCTATTTTCCTCACAGAAACATTAGCATCACATCTCATTGAACCTTCCGCCATATTCCCATCTGATATTTCTAAATACCTAATAATTGAATGTATTGACTTTAGATATGCTACTGCCTCTTCAGGAGTATTTATTTCCGGTTCTGATACTATCTCCAAAAGGGGTGTTCCAGCCCGATTTAAGTCAATTCCAGACTGCCCCTCGAAATCATCATGCAGGGATTTACCTGCATCCTCTTCAAGATGTGCTCTGGTAACGCCAATTCTTTTACCACCATTCTCTGTTTCAATGTCTAGGTAGCCATTTTCCACAATTGGTTTATCCATTTGACTGATCTGATATCCTTTAGGCGAGTCTGGATAGAAGTAATTCTTTCTAGCAAAGCTGGTAGGACTATTAATTTCTGCATTTAGTGCTTTACCAAGCTTAACTGCCATTTTAAGTACTTCTTCATTCAGAACAGGAAGTACACCGGGCATTGCTAAGTCAATGTTACAAGCCTGAGTATTAGGCAGCGCACCAAAGTCAGTACTCGCGCCAGAAAAAAGTTTAGACTTTGTAGAAAGTTGAACATGAATTTCCAATCCAATTACTGCTTCCCAATCCTCTGAGTAGTTCTTCATTTTAGATATTTGGCATTTTCATGTGCCAGTCCGTATTTGATTGAAAAGAATGAGCAAACTGAAGTAATTTACCCTCCTCAAGAGAGTTGCCAACTAGTTGCATGCCTAAGGGTAGTCCATTATGTTCTCCACAAGGAATTGATAACCCTGGTAAACCTGCCAAGTTTGCTGGAATGGTGAAGATATCCTGTAAATACATTTCAACAGGATCATTCGTTTTTTCTCCAGATTTAAATGATGTGCCAGGAGTTGTGGGAGATAAAATAACATCGACACTTTTAAATGCTTCACTAAAGTCGTTAGCTACTAACTGTCTGCATTTTTGTGCTTTCAGATAGAAGGCATCATAGTATCCAGCAGACAGAGCATAGGTCCCAATAAGTATTCTCCTTTTCACTTCTGCTCCAAATCCTTCCTCTCTTGTTCTCATAAATAGATCTTCTATATCTTTAGGGTCTTCACACCTATATCCATATCTCACACCGTCGTATCGAGATAGATTTGCTGAGCATTCTGCGGGAGCGATAATGTAGTAGATTGGAAGAGAAAGATTGATATTCCCAAGTGAAATCTCAACTATCTCAGCTCCTAAGCTTTTATATACTTCTATCGCTTCTTCAATAGATTTCAAAACATAAGGAGCCATTTCTTTTTCAAAAAACTCTTTTGGAAGACCAATTTTCATACCTTTTATTGGATTATTTAAATTATTAGTTAGATCAGGTTGATCTAATTTAAGACTTGTAGAATCTTTAGGGTCATGACCAGACATAGCCTCCAAAATTAGAGCGGCATCTTCTGCAGATTTTGCTATGACACCACCTTGATCTAAGCTAGAAGCAAAGGCAATCATTCCATATCTAGAAACTCTTCCATAAGTTGGTTTTATACCTGTTAAACCGCATAAAGAGGCAGGTTGTCTAATAGACCCTCCGGTATCGGTTGCAGTAGCTATTGGAGCCAGCTCAGCGGAAACACATGACGCAGAGCCTCCTGATGAGCCTCCAGGAACATATTCTATATTCCATGGGTTCTTTACTGGACCAAAATAACTTGTTTCATTAGACGAACCCATTGCAAATTCATCCATATTAGTTTTGCCTAACATCACCATGCCATTTTTATCTAATTTCTCATAAACGGTAGAAGAATAAGGTGCTTCAAAATTTGAAAGCATTTTTGAGCCACAAGTTGTGAGCACACCTTTTGTACAAAATATATCTTTATGAGCAATCGGTAACCCATCAAGAAAGAAATTATTATTTGTCTTATACCTATCATCTGCAGCTTTGGCCTGAGAGAGTGCCTGGTCTTCTGTTACAGTAATGAATGAATTTAATTGGCCATCAAGCTCTGAGATTCTATTTAAGTAGTGAGATGTAAGCTCTGTTGAAGTGAAATCTCCTTTTTTCAAACCCTCTAATTGCTTACTAAGACTAAGTTTATGCAAATCCACTCTAATTTTCTCCGTCTATAACTTTGGGGACGAGAAATAGTCCTGATTTCACTGATGGTGCATTTTTAAGTAATTCATCTCTAAGATCTTCTTCGGTTACCTCATCTTTCCTTGTAGGTTGAGATAAGTCTAAAGGATGCGACATAGCATTAACTTCTGAAGTATTAGCTGCATCTAATTCTTCAAATAGACCCAGAATATCTTCCAACTCCTTTTTGAGAGAAGGTAAAGACTCTTCTTTAACACTAATTCGTGCTAAGTATGCTATTTCTCTCAATTCTTGATCACTTAATGCCATATACAGATTTTATTCTATGTAAAAAGATGCGTAATGTAGCATATTGTAGCTTGCTCAAAAACATTGCTGTTGCTAAGGTACGATAATACGAGGCTAGAATTTTTTCAAAGGGAAATAAATGTTAAAAAGATTAAGAGGTTTGTTCTCAAATGACCTGTCCATTGACTTGGGTACAGCCAATACTCTTGTTTATGTCAAAGAGAGGGGAATAATCTTAGATGAGCCGTCAGTAGTGGCTATAAGAAACAATCAAGGTCAAAGAACAGTTGTTGCTGTTGGGGCAGAAGCTAAGAAGATGTTAGGACGTACGCCCGGCAATATAACTGCCATTAGACCACTTAAAGATGGAGTCATTGCAGACTTTCAGGTTACGGAAGAGATGCTTAAACACTTTGTGCAAAGAGTGCATGAAGATAGCTTTGTAAGACCTAGCCCAAGAATTTTAGTATGTGTGCCATGTGAATCTACTCAAGTTGAAAGAAGAGCCATAAGAGAGTCAGTTCTAAAAGCAGGAGCCAGAGAAGTTCGTTTGATAGAAGAGCCCATGGCAGCAGCGATAGGTGCAGGTTTACCCGTTGAAGAAGCCAGCGGCTCTATGGTTGTTGATATTGGTGGCGGAACAACTGAGGTTGCAATTCTGGCTTTGAATGGGGTCGTTTATGCTCATTCCTTGAAGGTTGGGGGGGATAAATTAGACGAGTCAATCATTTCTTATGTTAGAAGGAATCAAGGTGTTTTATTGGGAGATGCAACAGCTGAGAAAGTTAAGCACATCATCGGAACTGCTTCCCCTGATTCTGATGTGATTGAAATGGAAGTAAGAGGTAGAAATCTAGCAGAAGGAATACCAATTACCTTCACTATGAATAGTAAACAAGCTTATGATGCTATGTTAGAACCTCTTTCATCGATCATTCAAGCTATTAGAACGGCCCTAGAAGCATCACCACCCGAGTTAAGCGCAGATATTAGTGAACGAGGTATTGTACTTACTGGAGGCGGAGCTATGCTTAGAGACTTAGATGTTTTGATTTCTAGCCAAACAGGCTTACCAGTTATTGTTGCTGAGGATCCATTAACTTGTGTTGCCAAAGGTGGTGGAAGTGCATTAGAAATAATGGATAAGTACGATATTGATCTCCTATCTACAGAATAATAATTTTAGATATTTTTACTGATACTCTCTGAGTATTATTGATCTATGCTCAAAAGAGAACATAAAGTATCAAATATTAGCAGTGAGGCCATATTTGCCATACCTGCCATGAAACCATCCAGAGTTATTTTTGCTTCAATATTTTGTCTTTTGCTTATGATTATAGATATCAGGTATGAATCTGGATCCCATATAAGATCATTTAGTAATGACATACTGAAACCAATAACTTTCTTAACAAGATTTCCATTAAAGATTTATGAGAATTTTAATCTTTTCTTCTCATCAAGGGTCAGCCTAGAAAAGAAAGTGCAGTCTTTAGAAGAAGAAAACCTTAAGCTTAAAGCAGCAAATCAATTCATGGAGAAAATTTCGATTGATAATAGCAAGCTTAATGCTCTTTGGTCTTCTTTAAGCATTGATAAGGAAAGATTTCTAATTTCTAAAAAAAGTTTTTTATCCTCTAATGAATATCAACCTCTACTAGTTCTAGATATAAATAGTAAGGAGATTGTTAAAAAGGATAGTGCAGTAGTTTCTGAGCAAGGCTTGGCCGGTAGAGTAAGTAGCATTGGTTTTTCGTCAGCAGAAGTTTTATTAGTTCAAGATATTAGATCTTCTATACCGGTAATTTCAAGTGATTCTTCATTGCATGCGACCTTAGAGGGAAATGGACTGGGAAGGAATGGGAAACTAAAATTTCTTAGTAAAACAGCCGAATTTTCAGCTGGAGAAAGAGTCTATACTTCTGGACTTGGGGAGATTTTTCCTGATGGCATATTAGTAGGTGAGGTTGTAACAGTTACCGACCCTGTAGATAGTGAATTCTTAGAAGTTGAAATATTTTTTTATTCTGATCCTGTTAATCAAGACTATTTTCTGATTTATAAAAATGAATAAATCTAATAAAAATCAACTTTGGATCTATCTTTCTCTTATTCTTGCCATGGTTGCAGATAATTTTGTTTTTCCAGAATCAATCTTACAGTGGAAACCTTTGTTGACTTTGCTGGTGTTGATTTATTGGAATATGGCTTTACCAGATAAAGTTGGAATTTTAGAAGCATTATTCTTTGGTTTAATTATGGATTTGTTAAATGGTTCTATCTTAGGTTTACATGGATTACTGTTTGTATTAATTACTTACATATGCCAAAGATTCTTTTATCAATTTAGAGTCTCTCCTATTTGGCAGCAATCAGTTATCCTTTTCTTTCTTTTCTTCATATTTAAGATGACATTTACTTTCGATTTCCTCGATGTGGGTGATGGTTTGAATATAGCTGACAGTTTATACCTGACTAATGCATTTATCTTTTCATTAGTTTCATCAATTTTTTGGGTACCTACTTTTATTCTTCTTCGAGCATTCAGAAGAAAGAAAATAAAAATATAAGCTTACTGTGAAGAAAATATTTTCTATTACTGTTTGGATAATTTTTGTTTATACATGTATCTTGCTTTTTCTTTCACTAGCTACGACGCAGAAAACATTTTACTCTTTTATATTCAAGTCCTTTCTTGATATTGATCCTACATTTAATGTTACTGAATCAAACTGGCACCCAATAAAGCCATCAATCTTACTCACTAATCTAAAATCAGAAAATGATCATCAATCGATCTCAGCAGATAAAATTTTTCTTCAGTTTTATTTTTTTAATATTTCGAGAGGTAAATTCATCTCAAGATTAAGTATAGATAATATTATTATTCAGAATAGGGCCTATGCTAATGAATCAGGAGATTCCCTTTCTTTTTTTGAGACTTTAAGATCAATTGATAAATTGAGTATTAATAATCTCAAAATAAATCTTCCTGATGACACAAATTTACTCAATCTAAGCTTAGATTCTTCACTAGGTGATAAAGAACCTAAACTAAATCTTTATCTCAAAGATAAACAAAAAAATATTTTAGAAGTAGGAATACATTCAAGTGAAAATTCTAATGGAGAGTTAGTAAAGGGTTACATACAATCAAATAAATTTAAACTAGATGATGCCCTAATTGACCTCATTTGCAGGAGTTGTAATTTTAATGCTGAATTACAGACTCTAGTGAATTTTACTTTCTTTCAACAGAAAGTATTAAATTTTCAAGGAAATATCACTTTAATACCAAATGAGAATTTATTTGGATTCAATTCTATCTCTTCAAGCTTTCAGTTAAGAAATATAGACGAAGAATTATTACAAGTCAGTACGGTGTTGAATAATAATGCACAAATAACAGTACCTAATTATTTCATCAATTTTACAGATAACACTCCTAAGGTAATCTTTCCGCAAGTAAATCTTTCCAACAGCAAGTTGACAGAAACTATTTTAGAAGAAGTTGGCATTGAACTTTCTATAAGGGGCCTTTTAGAAGACCTGATAATTAATTTTGATACAAGCAAAGAAATTTTAAAAGCCAATATTCAGGACTTAGAAATAAATCATAATTCCTTGGATTTAACAGGTTTGGTTGGGAAATTATCTATTTACAATGGCAAAGGTGAGTTGGCTCTTAATTCTCCTTTTATTCGAGCTTCATCGTCCGATTTTCTGGATAAAGATTTAGAATTTTATGACTTCAATTCTTTACTAAATTTCAGTTTTTCCGATAAGAAATTTGAGATAAATCCATCAAGCTTTAATACGATCCTAGATAACGAGGAAATTGAAGGGTTGTTATCTTTTTTGAACATCCCTACGAAGGGTCTCGGAGATATTAATTTAAGATTAAGAAGCAAGAAGATGAATGATAAATCCGCTTTATCGTTTTTCCCTAACACAGACTATTTATCTTCTACAAAAGAGGGTATTGGTTTACTAATAGATAGTGCTCAATTTGAAGACTTAAACTTAATTTACAGAGGTCCAGTGGATGACATATATACCGATAATTCATCATCTTTCGCTATGCAAGCTTCAGGGCGAGATATTTCTCTAAATGTTAATGGATATAAGGTCTTGGGTGCAAATGCAGACTTATCGGTAAACAACTTTATTTTAAATGGTAAAATTTTTAAAGGAAATTTCTTAGGCTCTGGATTTGAAGCAGATTTTAAAACTTTTCAATTAGGTACGAGTTTATATTTTGATGTAAAAGGAACTTCTGAAGGGCCTTTTTCCACCTTGCTTAAACTTCCAGGCTATAACCTCAGGGATCTAGTTTCTGGAGGATTTCACGAAACAGACTTTTATTTTAGTTCGCCACTAAAAAAAGAATTTTCTTTACTAGATAAAAACTCTCAATTGGAGGTTACTACTAAGATAGAAAAAGGAGAGTTGAATGCCTCAAATTTTGGATTTAACTTAACGAATATATTTTCTAAAATAAATTACGATAATAAAATAGGTTTTAAAGAGGGTTTTGTTTCCTTAAAAGTTAATTCCATCCCTATTATTCTCGATTTAGACCTAGAGAATACAGGCAAAGGGTATAGTCTTTTTTCTTCAAAAAATTCCATTCAAATCAAAAATTTATTTCCAATTGGTTTAAGAGATTCAATCTCTGGCACTTCATCAACAGCAATTCAAGTTGCTGTTCCATCTTTAATAAGAGGTCAGGATATAAAAAAATCATACTTAGAGATTTCTTCTAATCTCTTTGGAACTGAGATGAACTTTCCAGATCCTTTTTTTAAGTCTAAAGAAGATTCAACAGACCTCAACATACTATTTTATCCCAAATATAATAAAGAATACTCAAGGCTCCAATTTAAACTCGGAGAAATTATCAGAGGCAAATTAAACCTTTATAACGGTAATGCAGAAGGATTTATTATCGCAGGAAAAGATAAGCAAACGATCAGTACCGAGAATGGAAAGATCTCTCTAATAGGGAATATCGAAAAACTCGATTTATCTATTTTTTCCCTTTTTGGAAAATCTTTGAGCAACAAAGTAACAGATATAGAAATTAAAAAACTTGAAATAAATGAGGTATTTTTATCAAATTTTTCCCTTCCAAAAACAATAATTAAATCTAGAAATTCTAATAAGTTTCTCGAGTTGATAGTTTCTAATGATAGTTTATCTGGAAGCCTCTATCTTCCGAAGAAAACTAACCAAGTTCCAATAATTGATCTTGATTACATCAATTTAAATTTTTCTGAATCAACATCAGGTTCATCTTTCTTAGATTTATACAAAAATTTATCAATGCCATTGAAGTTTGAAACAGATTCTCTAGTAATAAATTCCTTTGAATTTGGAAACTGGGCATTTGAATTATCCAATTCTAATTCTTCCCTTATATTAGATAATATTAATGGTACTTACGGAAAATGGGGTCTTACAAAGAATAAGAAAAATATCTCGAGATTAAATATTAAAAAAAATGAACTGGGCTGGAATACTAATTTACAGTCTAAAATTTATTCGGGATCTCCTGAAAAGGCCTTTAAGCAGATAGGAATAGATCCTAACTTTGAAATGGATACAATTTTTTTGGAAACAAACGTATCTTGGCGATCTTTACCTTGGGAATTTGATTATGTAAAAGTATTTGGTGATGTGTATATTGAAGTTGAAGGATTGTTAATTAAGAATAGAGAAGATCTCCAAGCTCAAAATAATATTCTGCGATTGGTGAACATATTTAATGTAACTGATTCCTTTGAGAAGGTAACAAATTTAGATTTTAGAAAATTATACAAATCGGGTTTCAGTGCCGATAGTGTGAAAGGAGACATATTGCTGACCAAGAACTCTATTAAATTAAAAAAACCTTTGATATTTAAAAGTGGGTCTAGCGAGTTTAAGTGGAAAGGAGTTATTGGAAGGGACAAAAGAGGTTACCTAGATAGTCTTGCCTTAGAAGTTATTATGACTTTGCCTCTTAGGGAGTATCTTCCAGCATACGCATTCTTGTTAGGAGGTCCAATAACTGCCGGAGTAGTTTACATAGCTGGTAAAGCATTTGAGAGAAATTTAGACCAAATAAGTTCTGGATCTTGGTCAATCACTGGAACGTTACAAGAGCCCAAAACTGAATTTAATGGGTGGTTTGAAGAATCTAATGATTAATTTATAAAAGATATCTTTCTCTTGAGGACGGAATTTCAAGTTCTAGTCGGTATTTTGCAATAGTTCTTCTGGATAAAACTACACCAAAGCTATCTTTAAGTACAAATTTAAGATTTTCATCGCTAAGAGGGTTAGATTTATCTTCATTTTGGATTATTTGGCTCAACAAAATTTGCAGATCCCCTCCAGTAACGTCTTTACCTTCTTTGTGTTTATTTATTCTCCGCTCTAACAATGCAATTAATGGAACTACTTTATCTGGGAGTTGAATATATTTATTCCTAACAATTCTAGATACTGTTGATGTACTTAATTCCAGTTTATTTGCTATTTCTTTATTTGATATCGCTCTTTTTCCCGATTCGCCATTGAGAAAATTCTTCTGAGCTTCGACAATAAATTCAGAAACTACTAAGAGTGTTTGTTGTCTCCTTTCCAAACCATTTAGAAAAGACCTAGAAGTAATCGTTTCCTCATTTTCTACAGAATTTATTTTACTCTTAACTCTTTCTAATAATTTTTTGGACATAAACTCATCATTCAATGAAACTTGCCATTCGTTTTTATCTTTTAAAGCCACTAGATCTGGTCTTATATAATTTTGTATAGTACTACCAAAACTACCTGCTGGATTTAAAGTTAATTTATCTAAATTATTTTTGATGTCGTTAGATAATTGATGGATTTCAACTTTCTCTGTTAACAAATCTCTAAGGGCTTCTTTCAAAGTTACCTTCTCTTCATTACTCAGCTCTAAATTTTCTATTTGTATATATAAAGATTCATTAATATTTCTAAAAGCACAACCAGGAGGTTCAAAATTTTGGATAATTCGAAGTACCTTTTCTATATCTTTATCAGAAATCTTATTTTGAAGGTCTTCAAAAACTATACTTTTTATATCTTGATAATCTATTTCAGGATCTAATCTCCCATTACTTTCCACAGAGTCTATAAGATATTCTCCGATAAGGTTTTCGGCTTCGTCAAATGGTGTAAGTTCAAGTTGCTGCAAAAGTTTCTGTCTAATGTCTGAGTCTAATTCTTCAGTAAGAATATTTTGATAATCATTTCCCTGATATAGAACATTTTTGTATCTATCTATAAGGTATTCGTCTTTGAAATGAGCAATTTTCTTATCATCTTCATCAAAATAGTCATCTATAAGACCATTTAATTTTGAACTTATTTCAAAACCACTTAACGATAATAGTTTTATTTGATTGCCAAGGCTGGCTGTTATTTTTACAGAAAGTTTTTGTTTTTGTCTTAGACTTTGTTTCACAACACAGTATCAAAATCTTTACCAAGATAAACTTCTTTTACCAGTTTATCATTGGCTATTTCTGAAGGTTCTCCATTTGCTATAATTTTACCCTTATTAACGATAAGTACTTTAGTACATATGTTCATGGTATCTCGAACATTATGGTCACTTATTACGACACCAATTCCCTTTTGATTCAAGCTATGGATTATATTTTTTAGATCTGAAACAGCTATTGGATCTATACCAGCAAAGGGCTCATCTAGAAGAATAAACTTTGGGTTTGAAGCAACTGATCTAGCTATTTCAGTCCTTCTTCTTTCGCCACCTGATAACTTTATTCCAAGTGTCTTTGATAATCCATCCAAACCAAAATCTCCTAATAGAGAATTCAGCTCCTTTTGACTTTCTTTATGATTTAAATCTTTTCTTTGTTCTAAAGCTGAAAAAATATTGGCTTCAACCGTTAGTCCTTTGAATATTGAAGATTCTTGAGGGAGGTAAGTGAGTCCAAGTGAAGTTCTTTCAGAAATGGATTTTTTATTAAGCTCTTTTCCTGATAGATAAATTTTTCCAGAGTCAATTGCAACAAGGCCTGCGATCATATAAAAAAGAGTCGTTTTGCCTGCTCCATTTGGTCCTAAAATCCCAATAGTCTCACCACTAGTTATTTCAAAAGATATTCCATCAACAACAGCTTTTTTATCATAAGTTTTGTGCAGATTTTCTACAAAAAGATTCATGAATTATTCTCAATACTAGAATTTATAGATTTAAGGATTTTGTTGAGACTGTAGTCATAATGAATAAGATCAGACTTAATTATAAATCCATCTTGATCTAAAAGCGCTTCTTCTTCGAGGATAATTTTATTATCCTTAGAGACAATGTAGAGCTTTTTTGCATATCCTTTGCTTATTGATCCTATATTCCTATTTTGGAAAGCACCCTCACTGAATTCTGCATACAAATTACCAGCTTTTTGCGTCATCTCTATTCCCAAAGATTTAATCTCAAGATTGTTAAGGTTTGTAAGTACATCTCTTACGCTTGAAAATGTCTCATTTGTAAGGTTCAAGGTAATTTCTTCACTTGAGATAATCAATTTATCTTTTTTATTTAATGCTTCAAGTTTCGCAGAATCTATAAACTTTATAAATCCAATATTTTTATTATAAATTGCTTCATTAGAATTGATATTTACTAATAATTTATTTGAATTCAGCTTGAAACTGGGAATTTGAATGATAAATTCAGAGCCATTGGGAGAGCTAGATGATTCACCTGTTAGAATTATTTGCTTTTCTGGTGAAGAAATAGAAAATGACGGTTTGTCTAAGGCAAAAATGTATTTAAGATCTTCAGGTTCATTACAAAAACTAGAATTAAAGAAAAGAGGAACCAAGATAATAAAAATTTTTTTTGTAATAAGGGACATCAAATCAAACCTGATTCAATAAGATCATGCATTCTGATAATTCCTACCAAGGCTTTTGTTCTATCAAGAACCGCAAGTGAATAGATTTTATTGACTTGCATTATCTCCAAAGCATCAATGGCTAAACTATGAACTAAAATTGTTTTAGTTTTTGAAGTCATAAAAGTCGAAATCTTTCTTTCCAATGGATTCTTTTCATTATTGAGTGTCCTTCTTAGATCACCATCTGTGAAAATACCTATCAACATCTTTTTATCAACTACTAGGGCTACCCCAAGACCTTTTGAGCTGATTTCGATCAAAGTTTCCGAAAGAGTATTTTCTTTTGTGACTAGTGGCAATTCATCTCCTTTAGTCATCAAATCTCCTACAGTAATAATTAATCTTTTTCCGAGTTTTCCTCCAGGATGGGATTTTGCAAAATCCTCTCTTCCAAAATTCTTAGCCTCCAGAAGAGCTACTGCAATGGCATCTCCTAATGCTAACGCCGCTGTAGTGCTTGTTGTTGGTGCAAGATCTAAAGGACAAGCTTCCTCAGATATACCTGTATCCAAATTAATCATTGAATTTTTGGCAATGAAAGAGCTTCTTGAGCCCGTTATAGAAAAGAAATCACAGCCCAAGGATTTGAGATAAGGAATCAAGTTAATAACTTCTTCGCTTTGACCCGAATGAGAAAAAATTATTACTTTATCACTTTTACTTATTTCCCCTATATCCCCATGCAGCGCTTCACCCGCATTTATAAAACTAGAATGTGACCCCGTGCTAGAAAGTGTTGCAGAGACTTTTCTTGCTATGTGTCCTGATTTTCCAATTCCTAAAGTTATTATTTTGCCCTTAGTTTTGAGTAAACTATCACATACCTCATTGAATTCTGAAGATAAAGTTTTTGACAGATTTTCTAGTCCCTTAGATTCGATTTTAATAGTTTTTCTTGCTGATTTTAGGTGATCAATTTTTTTCATATACGTAAATCTATCTAATAAGCGAAGTAAAGTGAAACAAAGTATGAGCTTAAAAATAAGCAACTGAGCAAGATACTCGCGTTTCTCTCTTTTTTTGAAACAGAAAAAATATAGTAAGCAAATATAAAAGTTATCATGAAGAGAATAAATAATAAGGGTGACCATTCAGAATACGACCAACCTAATGACATTTTTGGATTCATAAACAAACCTGGTATTGCTAAAACACATAATCCATTAAAAATATTTGAGCCTATTAAAGTCCCAGTAACGGTCTCATATCTTCCTTTGAGAGCTAACGAAATAGATGCTGCTATTTCTGGCAAACTAGTTCCTATCGCTAGCACTGTGTAACCTATAAATAACTCACCTAAACTAAATTCATCCAATATTTTATTAGCTCCGAAGGTAATTAACCATGCCGCAAATACAAGAAACATAAGAGATAGAGCAAGTTTCAAAGATACAAATCTAGGTAAATCCAGGTAACTTTCATTTTCACTTTCAATTTCATCAGAAACACCATTTTTATACCAGAAAGAAATAACCAGAATTAGTGAAGTTAAGAGAATGAATGAGGATGCAATATTAAATGGATCAATAACAATAATTAACCAAATAAGTAAGCCAGAGACCAATAAAATCAGTAAGTTTTTTTGAATAGCTACCTCTTGTCTTATTTTAAGTTTTTTTAGGGAAACTATTAGAAGCATAGAGCCAAAAACGAGTGAAAGATTAGCTACATTTGATCCAATTACATTACCGATGACCATAGAACCTTTATTTTCGAGCGAGACAAAGAAAGTTGTAAGCATTTCTGGTGCTGATGTTCCAAAAGCGATTACCGTGGAGCCAATAAAGAAAGGAGAGAAACCAAATTCTCTTGCTGCATGAACAGAATAATTTTCTAATTTTTCGGCGCTAACCCATATAAGGGCAATTCCTGAAGTTATTGCTAATAATGCAATGATCATAAATATTATTTTAGTCCTAAATAAGACTTATACCAGATGGTATAATAGTTAGTTACCAAATCAAATCATATTTATCTATTATGAAAATTGCCCTACTTAAATTTTTTGTTTTATTTAACTTATTTATCTCAAGCTTTCAAATCCATTCAGAGGAAGTTTCAGCACATGAGTATGCTGAAAGAACTCATAGCAATATAATTGAAATTATAAAGACAAGGAATCAACTCTTTCTAGATAATCCTGATCTTTTTACAAAAGAAATAAGTGATGCGTTTGGACCGATTGTAGATTTTAAAAGAATATCGAGAAACGTAATGGGAAAATATGCCAAAGACGCTACTCCCAAACAGTTAGAGGATTTCTCGGAAGTATTTGAAAATAGTTTGCTAGATACTTATGCCAGTACTCTCGTAGAATTTAAGGATGAAAAAATTAATGTATTGCCTCCAACAGGTCCCACTAATTCAAAGACAAGGGCTAGAGTAAATATTGAAATAGTGACTTCATCTAGTACATATCCTGGAAGGTATAGTATGTATTTAGATAAAGACAATGATTGGAAAATAATAAATATTGAAATTAATGGCATGAATCTTGGAAAAATTTTTAGAAATCAATTCTACTCTCTGATGGAAAAAAATAAGGAAGATATAAATTTAGTTATAGAAAAATGGGTTACTTCAGTTTAGATGGATAAATTATTGATAAGAGGAGGTGCTCCTTTAAATGGAGAAATTTATGCTTCAGGAGCAAAAAATTCTGCATTACCAATTTTGGCTGCATCTTTGTTAGCTGATTCTCCTCTCAAAGTAGGAAACCTTCCTCATTTAAATGATGTAACTACAATGCTTGAATTATTGGGTTCTATGGGTGTCGAAGTGATGTTAAGTGATGAAATGGAAGTTCAAGTTGACACTTCAAATATTCAAAACCTCAATGCACGTTACGAACTAGTCAAAACTATGAGAGCATCAATTCTCGTTCTGGGACCTCTATTGGCTAGGTTTCAGCAAGCTTCAGTTGCTCTTCCTGGTGGATGCGCAATCGGAAGTCGTCCCGTAAATCTTCATATAGAGGCTATGCAAGCAATGGGCGCAGAAGTGAGTATTGTTGAAGGAAACATCAAAGCAAAAGTTGATGGACGTTTGAAAGGCGCAAAAATAATATTTGAACCAGTAAGCGTTACAGGAACAGAAAATGTAATTATGGCAGCCAGTTTAGCTGAAGGTGTCACAACTATCGAAAATGCTGCTAGAGAGCCTGAAGTAATAGATTTAGCTAATTGTCTTATACAAATGGGTGCAAATATTAAAGGTGCAGGAACTGACATTATTACGATAGAAGGAGTCGATAGACTAGAAGGTGCAACGTTCAGTGTTATGCCTGATAGAGTTGAAGTTGGGACATATCTCACCGCAGTTGCTATGACTGGTGGTTTAGTAAAAATAAAATCTGCCAAACCTAAATACCTTTCATCGGTTATATTGAAACTGGAAGATTGCGGCGCCATTATCAATCAAGGGGAAGATTGGGTTGAAATTAAAATGGATGCCTCTAGACCACAAGCAATAAGCTTAACTACAGGACCTTATCCTTCTTTTCCAACAGATATGCAGGCTCAATTTGTGTCTTTAAACTCTATTGCCAAAGGAAATTCAACAGTTACTGAAACTGTTTTTGAGAATAGATTTATGCATGTTCAGGAAATAGCAAGAATGGGTGGCAATATAGCCCTTAAAGGTAATACGGCAGTAATCGAAGGAATAAATAAATTAAAAGGAGCTCCTGTAATGGCAACAGACTTAAGAGCATCAGCTAGTTTGGTTTTAGCCGGACTAGTTGCAGAGGGAGATACGACAATCGATAGGATTTATCATATTGACAGAGGTTACGAAAGAATAGAGGAAAAGTTGAAAATATTGGGGGCTGATATTGAAAGAATATCTTAAAGATAACCGTGAATAAATCTAACTCATTGATACTAGCTTTGCCTAAAGGGAGAGTATATGAAGATTTTATACCACTCTTAGAAAAAACTCAGTTTGCTATTAAGGATGACGTAAAGAAATCCAGAAAGATGTTGCTTGATACGAAACATCCTAGTGTGAAAGTATTAATTATTAGAGGATGGGATGTCCCCACATATATTACTTCTGGTGCAGCCCACATAGGTATTGTTGGAAAAGATATCCTCATGGAAAAAGAAGAGGAGGAGTTCGTAGAGTTGGCTGATCTTGGTCTTGGTCAATGCAGATTATCTTTGGCAGGTTATGAAGATGTTCTAACTGGTTCTGCAAGATTAAAAATAGCTACCAAATATCCAAAGAGCTCAACAAAATTTATGAACTCTATTGGAATACAGCCCGAAATAATTTATTTAAATGGAGCTCAAGAAATAGCTCCTGTACTTGGTTTGTCAGATGCAATTATAGATTTAGTAGATACTGGTAAAACTCTTACTGAGAACGGACTTAAAGAAATTAAAACCATTGCAGATATTTCTACTAGATTAATTGCCAATAAAGCTTCAATTAAAACGAAATCTATAATTATTAATGAGATTATGGAAGTACTTAAATAATGCCAATTTTCAATCAGTTAGATACCAAAGAAAGTTCATTCACAAAAAGTTTTGATACTTATTTATTGGAAAGGAATAAGGTATCTGGAGAAGTTTCTCAATTGGTTTCAGAAATTATTTTTCAAATCAGGAGTAAAGGCGATAATGCCTTAAAAGACTTAACGAAGGAATTTGACGGCTTCGATTCTGATATTTTTAAAATTTCTAGTAAAGAAATTAATCAAATATTAAAAAGTTGTGACAAAGATATTTTTAAGTCTCTTGAGTATGCTTTTGAAAAAATACTTAATTACCAATCGCGATGTTTTGCCTCTTTAAATCTGGAGGATACTGATAACGAGATAACCCGAAAGTTTAGGGTTATAGAATCTGTAGGTATTTACGTACCAGGAGGCAAGGCCTCTTATCCTTCAACTGTATTAATGGGAGCTGCACCTGCAATAGCCTGTGGTGTAAATGATATTTCAATAACTTCTCCTGCTCAAAATGGAATCTTAAACACTTTGACAATAGCTGCTGCAAAAGTTGCAGGCATAGAAACAATTTATAGGATTGGTGGAGCTCAGGCAATTGCTGCTTTAGCTATAGGAACAGATCAGATTTCAAAGGTCGATAAAATAATTGGTCCGGGAAATATATTTGTTGCGGAAGCAAAAAAACAACTTTTTGGCGAAGTAGGTATTGATTCAATAGCTGGTCCCTCTGAAATTCTTATTCTTGCAGATAGTTCTTCAAATCCAGAAACAATAGCCTGGGATCTTATGGCTCAATCTGAACACGACTCCGATGCATCTGGTATTTTGATTTCGGATAGTGAAGAGATAATAGCTAGTGTAAAAGAAATTATTTCAACTGAAATAGATTCCCTTGAAAGATGCTCTATCATTAAACAATCAATCAGCTCAAATGGATTGATAATTAAAATCAATAATTTTTCTGAAGCTAAACAGTTAGTAAACAAGATTGCTCCTGAACATCTGCATATAGCTTTCGATCATATGAATTATCAAGATGAAAATTTATTAATAGCGGGATTGATTCTAAAAGGTGAGAATTCAGCCAACTCCTTCTCAGATTATATTCTAGGCCCTAGCCATATACTTCCTACTAATTCTTCCTCAAGATTTAGCTCACCTTTATCGGTAGAAGACTTCTTAGTGAGTTATAGTTATATTTCACTTAACAGAGAAAAGAATATTAAAAAATTCAATGAATATATTGACCAAACTTCAAAGATAGCAAAAGCCGAAGGTTTAACAGCTCATGCTATAGCGGCAGAGAAAAGATTTAAAAATTAATCTGCCTGTCCAGTTATCAAAGATAAATTTATGACATCCGAGCCTCTTTTTACCTCAAGCAGTATTTCCTCGCCTGGTTTAGACCTCACAAATGTTTTGTATAAATTATCATAAGAAGGGTTCTCTGAATTTATTGAATTGATGATATCGCCTTTGCTAAGACCGCCTCTGTAAGCTGGACTGTCCTCTACTACTTCCGAAATAACTAGTTGACCTCTTCTTAAGAGATTTAGCCTTTCAATACTAAAACCTAACCAACCACGTCTTACTTCACCATACTGAATTAAGTCACTAATGATTTCTAAGGCATTGGTTGAAGGTATAGCTAAGCCTATTCCTTCTGAGCCTCCACTAGACGACCTAATAAGTGTATTAATTCCAACTAACCTTCCTTTTGAATCTATTAATGCACCTCCAGAGTTACCTTTATTTATAGAAGCATCTGTTTGAATATAATTTGAATAAGGATTGTCAAACTCTCTACCTGTTGCGCTAACAATTCCCATACTTACCGATTGGCCAAGTCCATAAGGATTACCTATTGCAAGAACGATATCTCCAATATTCAATTTATCTGAATCTTCAATTTCTATAGAAGGAAATAAAATTTCATCATCTTGAATTTTTAAAACTGCCAGATCGGTTCCTTTATCAATGCCAATCAACTGAGCGATAAATTTACGACCATCGTATAATTCTGTCGTCACTCGAAGGGAGTTATCTCCAACCACATGTTGATTTGTTAAAATATAACCATCTGAACTCAGAATAACTCCTGACCCTAGACTTGTTTTTATCTGTTGACCTTTATTGTTAAATATTGAATTAAATCTCCTTTGAGCGGGTAACTGTTTATCTATGATTTGCTCGCTATAGATGTTTACTACAGCAGGTGAGGCTTTTTCTACAGCATAGTTGTAGGAAAAAGCTATATCACTTAATTCATCATTACCAGATTTATTATCGTCATTTAAAAACAATAGTGAGATTACGAAACCTATTGAAGCACCTGCAAGTGAAAAAATAGAAAAATTAAATATTGATTTAGCTTTAATCATAAATTGTTTTACTGATTGTTATCATTATTAAACCTTACAATACTCAAAATACATCGTAAATTTATAAACTTCTAGTTGAATATGACCGTTGTAAGCATTAAAATGCGCCCGCCTGCGCATTTAGTCAACAAAAACATATTAATGAGAACAGAAAGTTATAAAAGAACAGATATTGAAGAATCCTGGATCATTATAGATGCAACAGGAAAAACTCTTGGAAGGTTTGCCAGCAAGATTGCAGATATTCTGTCAGGTAAAAATAAGCCTGAGTACACCCCAAATGCCGATTTAGGCGATTATGTTATTGTTATTAATGCTGGTGAAATTAACGTCACCGGTAAGAAATTAGATCAAAAAATGTATTATAGACATTCAGGTTACCCAGGAGGAATAAAATCAAAACCTCTGCGTAAGGTTATCGAAGAAACACCAACAGAAGCCATAAAAAGCGCTGTTAAGGGAATGCTACCAAAAAGCAAACTTGGCAGGCAAATGCTTTCTAAGCTAAAGGTTTATAGTGACGGAAATCATCCTCATTCAGCTCAAAAACCAATCATATTAGAACTATAGGAAAATAAATTGGAACAAATTATTACAGTCGGTAGACGAAAGAGATCAACGGCAAGGGTATTTCTCCAGAAAGGTTCAGGGGAAATAACTGTAAACAAGAAAAAACTCGAAGTTTATTTTGGAAGAGAAGTTGCTCAAATGGTTGTTAAGCAACCTCTGGTTTCAACTGAATTATCGGAAGGTATTGATGTTAAAGCTACAGTTTCAGGAGGGGGAAGCTTTGGTCAAGCAGGAGCAATAAGACTTGGAATTGCTAGAGCTTTAGTTGAATATGATGAGACTTTGAAGCCCATTCTAAAAAAAGAAGGTTTTCTAACTAGAGATTCAAGAAAAGTTGAAAGGAAAAAAGTAGGTCTAAGGAAAGCAAGAAAAAGACCGCAATACTCAAAAAGGTAATATGCAGCCAAAATCTCCTCCTAACCCAGGAAGAAGAAAATTTCTAATAAGCGCAACTTCTGCGGTCGGTGCAGTGGGTGTCGCTGGTGCAGTAGTTCCCTTTATCAGTGCTTTTAACCCCAGCGCAGCAGCTGAAGCAGCTGGTGCTCCAGCAGTCGCTGATATAGGAAAATTAGCTCCAGGAGAAATGATTATCGTAGAATGGAGAGGAACTCCAATATACGTAGTAAAGCATTCAGATGAGTCAATACAGGAAATCGACAAAAATTTAGAGAGACTTGCCGATCCCAACTCGGAAACTGAGGTCCAACCTGACTATGCAAAAAATAAATATAGATCAAGAAAGCCGGGCATATCCGTTTTATCAGCAGTTTGTACTCACCTTGGTTGTGCCCCTAAATATTACCCTCAACTAGGAGTTGTAGATTTCGATTCCGAGTGGCAAGGAGGATTCTTTTGCCCTTGTCATGGTTCAAAGTTCGATTTAGCCGGAAGAGTTTACGCAGGAGTTCCTGCCCCCGATAATTTAGCTGTGCCCCCACACTATTTTAAATCTGATGATATTTTAGTCATTGGAGAAGACGGAGATGTAGCGTAATGGTCACAAAATTAATGAACTGGTTCGATGATAGATTGCCTTTAACCGCAACTATAGAAAGACACCTGACAAAATATCCTGCTCCAATAAATATGAATATATGGTACCTAGCAGGGGTACTTCTTGTGGTAGTGCTTGTTATACAACTTGCATCTGGTATTTGGCTCTTAATGAATTATGAACCAACAGCTGAAGGTGCTTTCGCCTCTATCCAATATATCATGAGAGACGTTAAATACGGCTATATAATAAGATATATGCACACAACAGGAGCATCTGCTTTCTTTGCATTAATATTTTTGCATATGTTTCGTGGAATGATGTATGGCTCTTATCAAAAACCAAGAGAGCTTTTGTGGGTTCTGGGTTGGATTACATACTTCTTACTTTGCGCACTCGGATTTACTGGATATGTCCTTCCCTGGGGACAAATGTCTTTTTGGGCAGCTCAAGTAATTATGTCTCTCTTCGGATCGATTCCATATATTGGAGAAGACTTACTTACGTGGATAAGAGGTGACTATCTTATTTCCGGTATAACATTAAATAGGCTTTTTGCTTTTCATGTTGTCCTCTTGCCGTTAGCTTTGATAGCTGTTGTATTTGTTCATATATTGGCACTTCATGAAGTTGGCTCTAACAATCCAGATGGAGTGGATGTCAAGAAATTTAAAGATGCTGATGGTGTTCCTTTAGATACAAAACCATTTTTTCCCTATGATGTAATGCATGATTTGTATGCAATTGGAGTATTTTTAATATTCTTTGTTGCAATTATGTTCTTTTATCCAGACGGGGGTGGGTACGTCATTGAATATGTTAACTACGAAGCAGCTGATAACTTAAAGACACCTGAGCATATTGTTCCTTCATGGTATTACACCCCTTACTATGCAATGTTGAGAGCAGTTACTTTTCCTCTATTTGGATTGACCGCCAAATTCCTTGGATTCGTCGTAATGGCAGCAGGTATTGCAATTTTTGTAGCTCTACCATGGTTAGATAGAAGCCCAGTCAAATCAATAAAATATAAGGGTATTTACAGCAAATTCTTCTTGGCTTTATTTGTAGTTAGTTTCCTAGTATTAGGCTATCTCGGAGCAGTCCCGTCTACACCTGCAAGAACAATTGCTGCACAAATATTCACTGTATGCTACTTTGCTTACTTTTTGTTAATGCCTATATATTCAAAATACGAAACATGTAAACCTGTGCCTGACAGGGTGCAATTGGGATGAACAAAAAAAGTCGAATTCTCACCTTTGTTGTAATTATTGCAGCTAGTTTGGGTTCTTTAAAAGTTCATGCTGCAGCTGGAGCTGCTTGTGGTAGTTTCCTGTCAGAGGATGGTCTGACAAAGGGAGAATGCAAAGAGGCATATATAAATGCAAAGGATAAAGCCTCACTTCAACGAGGAGCACAAGTCTATATGAATTACTGTCTAGGCTGTCACTCTTTAAAATATGCAAGGTACAAAAAGGTGGCTGAAGATCTAGAAATCCCACTTAGCATGTTCCAGGAAAATCTGATATTTGGCGATCAAAAAATGGGAGATCTCATCCAAGTTGGAATGGATCCAAAAGAAGCAAAAGAGTGGTTTGGAAATGCACCCCCGGATTTAACTCTTGAAGCTGGCTTAAGAGGACCTGACTGGATCTATACTTACCTTACAAGCTTCTATATTGATGAATCAAGACCCTTGGGTGTGAATAACAAAGTTTATGAAAATGTTGGAATGCCTCATGTTTTAATTGACATGCAAGGAACTCCAAGATCAGTATGTAAACAAATTCCTTCATTTGCAGATAATGGAGGCATAAAGCAGGATCCCCTAACTGGTGAGCAGCTTACAGAAGAAAAATGTGGTTTTCTCCAGGTTGATAATGGCACAGGCGAAATGAGCCTTGAACAGTTTGATAATACTATGCTAGACCTTACTAACTTCCTAGCTTATATGACTGATCCGCTAAAGGTTGAAAGAGAGACTATCGGAACTTATGTTTTACTATATCTCTTTATTTTTACAATGCTCAGCTATCTTCTCTATAGAGAATTTAAGAAAGATCTTCACTAATTTTCCTAAATAGGAGTTTTTATGGTTTCACTTAGTAATAGAACGTCAATGGCACTTTTTTCAGACCCAATGGATCATTATTGTCATAGAGTTAGGATCGTGATGGAAGAAAAGGGTGTTACTAGCGAGATTATTGATTCTGATATTAATGATTTAAGTGACGAGATTCTAGAAGTAAGTTCTTATGCAGAATTACCTGTATTGGTTGATAGAGATGTTTGTTTATATGACTCTTTAATCCTAATGGAGTACTTAGATGAACGGTTTCCTCACCCGCCACTTTTACCTGTGTATCCTGTTTCAAGAGCACATATTAGATTATTTATCCAAAGAATAGAAAAAGATTGGTGTGAGATATTTGATGAATTAATTCAAGGAAATCAGACAGAGGCTAAAGCTAAGAAATTACGCACGGAACTAAAATCTCAAATATTGGGAATGTCTCAAATACTCAAAGAGAAACCTTTTTTTATGTCAGATGAATTCAGCCTTGTAGATTGTTGTATAGCTCCTATTCTCTGGAGACTGCCTTTAATCAATATTGACCTTCAAAAGGATTCTAAAACCAAGCCTATCTATGAGTACATGCAAAGAGTTTTCACAAAACCTTGTTTTATCAATAGCTTATCTGAACTCGAGAGAGATATAAGGTCTCCTTAGTTTTTTATAAAACCTCTATTCCTTGATCTGTTATCTCAAATAGATAAGGTGATCTTATAGTCTCTTTTTGTTCTATTTTTATTTTTCCAGTGAGACCGTTGTATATAAAGTTTTTTGAACTTACGGAACCATACCTTAAGAGAATAATTTCAAAAGCATCATATCCAATTGCAAATTCTCTTGTTCTATTTTCATCAGATATAAATTTAGGCATCTGAATGGGCATCATAATAGGCATATCCGAATGAATTGATCCAGTGAGATCTTTTTCAAGAAATCGATACCTATCATTTGTATCCCAGCTATTAAGTATGAAAATTTCAAAATCTTTTTCAGAAATGTAGTCTAATGCTGGTTTTAGATTCCTTGCTTCTTTTAAATCTACTGACAGGAAAAAGCCATCAATATCCTCTCTGCTTCTTGAATTAGTTGAAACTTTTTCTGCAAGCCTTCTTGAAAGCTTCCTTATCCTTTCTTTGCTTCTGTCAACCAATAAAATTTCCGTGAGCATACTCTGACTAGTTGCCTCATCAATATATGTTTTAGAAGTAACGATTTCTTTTTTGTAATCTTCCAGCAAATTTACAATACTATTTTTATCAATATTATTTTTACTATCTATGACGACAAACCTCGAAGAACGTTCTGAAATATTTTGAATTAATTTATATTTTTCTTCTTCTCTAGAAACTATAAAAGCATTCTCAAATCCCATTTTATCCAGACTAGTAGAGACGAATAATGTTTTAGCCTTTGGGAGTCTTTGAATGCATTCCTTATAAAATTTATCCATTGGCTGATTTGAAACATGGAAAATTATCTTGAGGTTTACTTTGTTTTGTTCAATTTTGCATTGAGTATATGTGATAGGAGAGAGAACTATTTTTGGGATGTAGGAAATTCTAGAATTATAAAAAAAAGAATTTGCAATGAACCCTTGAATCTCTTGCGGCAGTATAATGTTCTCATTGTTCTGAAAGAAAATTAAATTAATTGTCTGAGGTAGAGATTTAATTTTATAGTTAAATTGAGGTTTTTGAATTAGAGTATTTGAAGACTTGCCTTCATCACCTTTTGGAATTGATGAACATGCGGATACAAGAAGGATGATTAAAATCAAGGATATATTTTTCATTTAACTCATGAATAAAAATTTAGGTTCTCTTTATATTGTTTCTACTCCCATAGGTAATTTAAATGATATTACATTCAGGGCGATAGAAATACTTAATAAAGTCCATATTTGTGCATCTGAAGATACAAGAATATCTGGTTTGCTTTTTAAGAAATATAATATTAATACTAAGCTAACTTCTTACCACAAGTTTTCGGAAAAAAGTAAGATAAATAAACTTATAGATGTTTTAAGGTCAGGAGAAGACATTGCTCTTATAAGTGATGCTGGAACTCCTTTAATCTCAGATCCAGGACAATTGCTAGTAGAGGCGGCTATTCAAAATCAAATAAGAATAATTCCAATACCAGGGGCAACATCAGTAATTACTGCATTAAGTGTTTCCGGTTTTAAGCTTGAAAATTTTACTTTTTATGGATTCTTTCCACGAAAATTGAAAGAAAGAAAGGTCCTCTTAAAAAAAATAGCGACTTCTTCTGGTCCATCTGTTTTATTTGAGTCAGGTAGACGTTTAGAGAAATTATTTGATTCTTTATCTGAAGAGCTAAAACCAGATTGTAGAATTTTAGTTGCAAGGGAGCTAACTAAAATACATGAGACTCTTTACAGATCTGAGTTATATAAAATAAAGGAAATTCTTCTTGATTCTAAGTTTGGATTGAAAGGAGAATTTGTAATCATCATTGATGGGTATGAGGAGGAATCAGGAAATATATTGATTGAAGAAGAGAAAAGAATATTGGGAATTCTTATGGAAAAATTAGATAGAAAATTAGCTTTACAAATTGCGTCAGAAATACTCAAAAAAAAGAGAAATGAAATTTATAAAATAAAAATGAAGAGCTGAACTTCTTTTCAATTACTTTTATGGATACAATTGACGGGAGTCAGCTAGATAATCGCTCAATTTTTTGAGAGGAAAGTCCGGGCTCCATTGGACAAGACGCCAGGTAACTCCTGGGAGACGTAAGTTTACGGAAAGTGCAGCAGAAAATATACCGCCTCTTAGAGGTAAGGGTGAAAAGGTGTGGTAAGAGCACACCGCATATCAGGCAACTGATTATGGCTTGGCAAACCCCGTCTGGAGCAAGACCAAATAAAGGCCCTAATGTTAGTCCTGACAGGGCCAGGGTAGGTTGCTTGAATTTTGTGGTGACACAAAATCTAGATGAATGATTATCCTCGACAGAACCCGGCTTACCGGCTGACTCATCCCATCATTCTAGTAATTTTTCTCCATACTTTTTGGGGTATTTCATTTTGCGAAAAAGTGTACTAATTATTGTAACTTTCACTAGTAATTTACTATAAAGTGTGTAAAAGTGTGTAAAAGTGCAAGATAATGTAACGTCTACATATACTTGCCTATAAAGAAATGACTTTAGGAATATACGGATCTAGCACTCTGACCCTTGATACAAAAGGCAGAATTGTCATACCTGCAAGGTATAGAGAGCTTCTACGTAAGAGCTGTGAAGGTGAAATAGCAATTACAAAAGATCCTCAATATCCTGCACTCATAATATATCCAGGCAAAATTTGGAAAGATATTTCACAAAAATTTGAGGTTCTTGGCGGTTTAAATCAAAAAGTAAGATCTATTCAATGGAAAGTTTTGGGAAATGCTTCTGTAACAGAATTTGAAGCAGTTGAAAGAATGACTATTCTCATACCTCATATATTAAGAGATTTTGCTGAGCTTGCAATTAAGCAACAGGTAGCTTTGATCGGAATGGGTTCAAAGTTTGAATTATGGAATCAAGAAAATTGGGACAAAAAACAATCTGGTTTTCAGATTCCTGGTGAAGACTTAATTGATGATCTTCCACCAACTTTAGAGGAGATACCATTTTGATCAAAGCTAGTCATGAAGCTGTGATGGTGAATGAAGTGCTAGAAAATCTTGTCTTTGAACAAAATGGAAAATATGTAGACTGCACATTTGGAGCAGGGGGTCACTCTCTAGAAATCTTAAAAAAAATTAACGAGTCTGGTACTTTAATCTCGATCGACAAAGATGAAAAAGCAACAGTCAACCTATCCAAAGATTTTACTGACGATGGAAGATTCAGATTAGTTAATGATTCTTTCTCTAATCTCAGAAGCCTATTTGAAGATAAAGAAGTTGATGGGATATTGATAGATCTTGGTATTTCTTCAACACAACTCGATGATCCTAAAAGAGGTTTTAGTTTCCAATCAAATGGACCTTTAGATATGAGAATAGATACCACCAAAGGTCAAACCGCAGCAGAGTGGATAAATACAGCCACAAAAAAAGAAATTGAAGATGTACTATGGGTCCTCGGTCAGGAAAGAGCTTCAAGGAAGATTGCAAGTAAGATTTGTGAAATAAGAGAAAAGAAGGCTATAGAATCAACTAAAGAATTATCTGATCTTATAAGATCTTGCGTTTATACGAAATCTAAAAAACACCCAGCTACAAATTCTTTCAGAGCGATAAGGATGCTTATCAATAATGAGATAGAGGAACTTCAGAAAGTCTTAGAGGCTTCAAGTCATGTTTTATGTTGTGGAGGGAGACTTGCAGTCATAAGCTTTCATTCTATGGAAGATAGGATTGTTAAAAGATTCTTCCAAGGAAAAGATAGAAATGAATCAAATGTGAAGTTTCAATATATAAAAGATAAATTTCTTAAACCAACTCATAAAGAAATAACCATTAATCCCAGAAGTAGAAGTGCGATCCTAAGAGTCGCAGAAAAGCTATGTTGAATATTAAACATAAATTACTTTCCATTTCCTTATTAGTCTCTATTTCTTTTCTGAGTTCTTATAAACTTATTTTGCAAACATATGAGCATAGGACTTTATTTGCAGAATTGGAAAACCTTAGGCTGGAAAAAGAAGAGTTATCTTTTCAATCTAATATCCTGATTGAAGAGGTAAAGTACTATAAGAATCACATCTCCTTAAGAAAATATGCTTCCGAAAAGCTAGGAATGGTTATTCCTAAAGATAAAGATCGAGTCTATCTGACAAGGAGAATTAACAAATGAGATATCTGTTAATCATAATTTTTGCTTTGCTTGCTGGTTGCTCGAGTCAAAAAGAAGCAAATATTGATTCAATTAATATAAAAATATCAAAAGAAATAATTTCAAATTTCGACCAGGTTAAAAATCAAATCACAAATCACTTACAGAATAAAAATAAATATAACAGAAGTGAGATTTTCTCTAATTCTTGGGTCTCAGTTATAAAGGCCACCAATACATTTGATGAACAAATACATATTGAAGTCAAAGAACACCAACCAATTGCTTCTTTGGATAGAGGCAGGTTTATAACTCAAGAAGGAAAGATAATTACTCCTGCTGGAGGAGATAAATCTCTTAAATTAGTAACAATCATCGGAAGAGATTATGAATATTTAACACTCCTTGATAGTACTTTCTTATTACAAAATATACTAAATCTCAAAGGAAATTCTCTCATTAGTATAGAGCATAGAGGGTCAGGTTTTATTGAGGCGGTTGATAATGAAAGTGTGACGTACAGATTTAATAAAGAGGATTTCCGGGTTCAGCTCGAGCGTCTCGAGGAACTTATACTGTTCGAGCTGAACTCAGGAATTAATGATGATATCAGATATATAGATTTGAGGTATAAAAATGCTATTGCTTTAGGCAATCAGAATATGGAGAAATCAATATGAGTAATGTAAGTAGGAATGAAATGCTGGTTGGAGTAGATATTGGAACTTCGAAAGTGGTTGCAATTGTTGCAGAGGCAAGAGGAGGTCAGCTAGAAATTATTGGTCTAGGAACACATTCTTCAAAAGGATTAAAAAATGGAGTTGTAGTAGATATTGATTCCACAACAACAGCTATAAAAAAATCTATAGAAGAGGCTGAAAGTATGGCAGGGTGCCATATTGGTTCTTGCTACGTAGGCATATCAGGTAGTCACATAAGAGGTCTAAATTCGGAGGGAGTAGTACCAATTCGAGATGGAGAGGTAAAGTTTACAGATGTAGATAGAGTTATTGAGACTGCTCAAGCTATGGCAATCCCTGCAGATCAAAGATTACTTCATGTTCTTCCAAGAGATTACATCATAGATAAACAAGATGGTATTAAAGAGCCTCTAGGGATGGCCGGTTCTAGATTAGAGGCAAAAGTTCATTTAGTAACATGCAGTGAGAACTCTTCACAAAATATTCATAAATGTATTAGCGCATCTGGTCTAGATGTAGAAGCATTTGTTTTAGAGCAATTGGCTTCAAGTTACTCGGTTCTAACTGAAGACGAAAGGAACTTAGGAGTCTGTCTTATTGATATCGGAGGGGGAACAACTGACATAGCAGTTTTTGTGGATGGCTCTATTTGCTTTACTGATGTTATACCTATAGCGGGCGATCATGTAACAAATGATATAGCTCAAGCTTTAAGAACACCGCCTACCCAAGCAGAAACAATAAAACAACGATATGGATGTGCAGTTAGCTCAATGACCAGACCTGAAGAAATAATGATGGTTCCGGGTATGGGTGGAAGGCCTGAAAGAGAACTCTCTAGACAAGCTTTAGCTGATGTCTTGGAGAGAAGGTATGTAGAGATATTTAGTATGGCACAACAAAAATTGAGCTTAAGTGGTTTCGATGAGTTGATACCTGCAGGAATAGTTTTAACAGGAGGGGCCTCAAAAGTTGAAGGCGCTACTGAGTTAGCAGAGGAAATATTCCATTCTCCAGTTAGGATGGGATCTCCACATTCAGTAGAGGGTTTTTCTGAAATAATCAATAATCCAGTTTATGCAACTTCAGTCGGCCTGCTACTTTATGGACAAAAGCAAATGCAAGAAGATCATTTAAATTATATTCATAGAGATAAGAATATCTTAAATAGAATTTCTAGATGGTTTGGAGGAAATCTTTAGTACTTAATTAAAAGAGAGGTTAATTATGAGTGAATGGGAAATAATCGAAGAAATAAAAGAGAATGCTTCAATTAAAGTTATAGGAGTTGGTGGCGGAGGAGGCAATGCTGTACAGCATATGGTTGAATGCGGCATTGAAGGTGCTGAGTTCATATCTATAAATACTGATAAGCAGGCTTTAGATAAGAATGATGCGAGCACTAAATTAATATTAGGTATGGAAATTACTGATGGTTTAGGAGCGGGTGCAAATCCGATAATTGGAAGGGAAGCAGCTCTTGAAGATAGAGATAAATTGAGAGATATGCTTAAAGGAACCGACATGGTTTTTGTAACAGCAGGGATGGGCGGAGGAACTGGAACTGGAGCTGCTCCTATAGTCGCTCAAGTTGCTAAAGAACTTGGAATTCTTACTGTTGCCGTTGTAACCAAGCCATTTGAGCTAGAAGGTGCCAAGAGAATGAAGATTGCTCAAGAAGGCATAAAGGAGCTAGTCGAGGAGGTTGATTCTTTAATCACTATACCTAATCAAAAATTACTTGAAGTTCTCGGAGAAGATTGCAGTATGCTTGAGGCATTTAAACAAGCCAATGATGTTCTTGGTGGGGCGGTGAGAGGTATATCAGACATTATTATTAGACCTGGCTTAATAAATGTTGATTTTGCAGACGTAAAAACTGTAATGTCAGAAAAAGGAACCGCTATGATGGGTACAGGTACTTCAAGTGGTCCTGATAGGGCTAGAATAGCTGCAGAACAGGCTGTTGCAAGTAAGCTTTTAGAAGATATTAGTTTAAAAGATGCAAAAGGAGTTCTAGTAAATATTACCGCTGGTCCTGAATTATCTTTGGGTGAAATTAAGGCCGTTGGTGATTGCATAAATAGTTTTGCTTCTCCTGAAGCGATAATTGTTACTGGAACAGTTTTAGATGAATCTTCTACGAATGATCTTACGGTTACAGTTATTGCTACCGGGCTGAATTCTTCAGTTCAAACAGCCTCCAATAAACCTGAAAGTGTAAGGGTTGTAAGTGAAAGGCAACCTTTACCTTTAAGCGATGCAGCAAAGCAGTTACTGGATAATCCTCCTTCAATAGAAAAAGCTGTGAAAAAGGCTTCTAATGAAGATGAATATCTTGATATACCTTCATTTGTAAGAACTCAGTTAGATTAATTAGGAGATTATGTCTACAAGGATTCTCTATTCTTCGGGAAGAATAGTTTTTATCCAATTAATTATCCTTATAGGATTCATGTCTCTTTTGGGCAGATTAATTTATCTTCACATTTATCAAGATATTTTTTTAGATGATCAAGTTTTTAATAGATTAGATTCTCAATATTCTCTTTTGGCCCCTCGAGGAAAAATATTAGATAGAAATGGTAATGTTCTAGCTCTTGATATAAAAGGATTTAGTGTTGGAATAGATCTAGAGAAATTTAAATTCGAAGAAGCAACAATTACTTTTCTTTCAGAGCTGTTAGATAAAGACCCTTTAAGTCTTTCAAATATACTTTATGGAAAGTCCTCTGGTTATAAAGAGATAAGCAGAAATATTAATTTTGAAACAAAAGAAAAGATAAAAGTTAAAAAGATACCTGGTGTATATTTCAGAGAAAATTTAAGAAGGAGTTATCCTGAGAGAAATATAACATCCCATGTTGTTGGCCTAACTGATATCGACAGAAAAGGCATTCAGGGAGTTGAATTAATCTTTGATAACGAACTTAGAGGTGAAGAGGGCAGCTTTGAAGGTATTAAGGGAGCAAAAAATACTAAGCTTGAAGGAAAAAGAATTGCAGCTGTTTCTGGTAAAAATATCTCATTAACTATTGATATCAATATTCAGTCCATTGCTTACCATCAATTAAATGAGGCAATAAAAGAAAATAATGCAAAGGCAGGATCTATAGTTGTTATAGAGCCAAAGTCAGGTGATATATTAGGATTAGTAAATTATCCTTCTTTTGATCCTTCTAACAGAAAAAATCTAACGGATATGTCTAAATTGAGAAATCGAGCAACTATAGATATATTTGAACCTGGTTCAGTTTTAAAGCCGCTTGCGATGTCTGCTATATTAGAATCAGATTATCTACCCAAAACTTCTAAAATCAACACCTCGCCTGGTTGGATAGAGTATGAAGGCTTCAAAACAAGTGACTTTAAGGATTACGGATCACTGAGCCTTTCTCAAATTATTTCTCTTTCTAGCAATGTCGGAATGGTAAAGTTATGTCAATATCAAGATATAGAGCACCTCACAAATTATTATAAAAAGTTTGGTATTGGTCGTTATCCTACTTCAATTATGCTACCTGCTAGAGAAGGTTTCCTTCCTCATTCATCTCAATTTACGTTGAGAGATAAAGTAAGCTCTTGTTACGGGTATGGAATGACCTTGTCTGCACTCCAAATTGCACAAGCGTACTCAGTTTTTGCAAATGAAGGAAACTTCGTTGAACTAAATTTATTTAAAGATCATGGTTTTGATGAACCCCTGCATGAAAAAGTCTTACAAAAGGAAACTAATGATATTGTTCTAGGTATGCTTGTTGAGACCGTAAACTCCTCTAGCGGAACTGCTTCTAAAGCAAGGTTGCAAGAGAAGATAGTTGCAGGTAAAACTGGAACTGCGAAAGAGAGTTTAGAAGAAGAAACTACTTACTCAGCAACATTCGCCGGATTTGTGCCTTATGATGAACCTGAATTACTAGCAGTTGTTGTACTCAATGGCCTTTCTGGAGAAGACTATTCAGGTGGTAGGGTCTCTGCTCCTGTATTTTCAAGATTAATGCAGCAGATATTTATGTTTCAAGATCTAAAAATATAAATGTATTCCTCAAATTTCTTACAAGAACTGAAAGATCTAGAAAATTTTAGAGATATTCAGATTAGAAGTATCCACTTAGATAGCAGAGAGGTAAAAGAGGGAGGTCTATTCTTTGCAATAAAGGGTTATGATAATGATGGTAGCAATTTTATTTCCTCAGCTATTTCAAATGGAGCCTCGCTTGTCATTTCGGATACATACCAAAAATATACAGAAAGAGTTATTTATTTTGAAGAACTAAAAAAATATATTGGTATTTTTGCATCAAGGTTTTATAAATCTCCCAGTTCAAAAATAAAATCTATATGTGTTACTGGTACAAATGGAAAAACTACCTCTGTTGAAACATTTGCAAGTATGAGCAATTTACTAGGCTATAAATCTGGCTTTATGAGTACGATCAATTTTTCTAAAGATGGATTAATCCTAGAGAAATCAGATCTAACCACCCCTGATGCCATCAAAATACATAAAAATATTAAAGATTCATTAGAATCTGATGCTATCTACATCGCTATGGAGGCATCTTCCCATGGCTTAGAACAGGATAGACTTAATGGCCTTGATATCGATTACGCTATATTAACTAGTTTTTCGCATGACCATTTAGATTATCACGGCGATATACAAAGTTATCAATCAGCTAAAGAAAAATTATTTTTAGATTTAAATCCAAAAAAAAATATTGTCTGCATAGATAGTCCTTTTGGCAAAAAACTTCATTCAAATCTTTTAAAAAATAATAAGGAAACTTACAGCATATCTATAAAAGAAAATGCTGATTTTCATGCTTCATTTGAGAAATCACCAATTGGATTGAAGGTTAATTTAAAAGCATTTGAGAATAATATTACTTTTGAACTAAAAACTTTCTCAAGATATCTTGCTTCAAACATTATATGTTCTATGGCTGTTTTGATCTTGGAAGGAGTAAAACTTTCTAAGATATCGAAAATAGCAAAAGATATAGCTCTACCTCAAGGTAGGCTTGAAAGAATAATCAAAAATCATCAAGTTATTTATATAGATTATGCACATACACCTGAAGCTTTGGAGTGCACACTGAAAGAATTGAATAACATACATAACGAGCCTATCTGGTGTCTTTTTGGGTGTGGAGGAAATAGAGATAAAGATAAGAGACCTTTAATGGGTAAGATTGCTCAAAAATATTCAAACCACGTAGTTTTAACAAATGATAATCCAAGAGATGAAGATGAAATGGATATAATTAATGACATCCTTTCTGAAATAAAGGACATGGAACAAATAACCATAAATTTAGACAGAAAGGACGCAATAGAATCATCTTTATTGGAAATGGAAAGAAACCATATCAATGGTGTTTTATTAATTGCAGGAAAGGGTCATGAGAACTACCAAGAAGTTAAAGATAATTTATACGAGTTAAATGATAAAAATATTGTTAATTCTTTATAAAATTTTCGAATAAATGAATCTATCTAAACTAGCAGAAATATCAGAAGGTCAGCTCTTTGGAGAAGTGACCAGTATAGATGGTTTTAGTATCGATAGCAGAACAATCAAGCAAAATGACCTTTATATTGCTCTAGAAGGAAAGAATTATGATGGGGCGCAATTTATTCCTGAGGCTATAAACAAAGGCGCAGTAGGTATCATCTCTAATAATCAGATCGAACAGGACATACCAAACATAGTTGTTGCAAGTACTTACGAATTCATGGATAGAGTCGCGAACTATAATCGCAGTAAATTCTCAGGTAAGGTAATCGGCATTACTGGAACTAACGGTAAAACTTCGACAAAACAAATACTCTCTAATCTTTTAAATGATGGTAAGTCTTGTCATAAAACTTTAGGCAATAAAAATAATCAGATAGGAGTTCCTTATACTCTCCTTAGTTTAAAAAATGTCTATGATTTTTCAGTAATTGAAATGGGCACTAGTGAGTCTGGAGAGATTGCAATTTTGAATAATCAGGTAAAGCCAGATATTGCTGCAATAACTAATGTTTCTATGGGACATCTCGATGGTCTAAGAGATACGGAGTCAATTGCAAAAGAAAAAGGCAATATTCTTAATTTTTATAATGATAATGGAGTTGCGGTCTTACCTAAAGATTCCGTCTTTTTTGATTTCTGGTCAAAAAACACCAATGCAAAAGAAATAATAAGTTTTGGTTATCAAAAGAATTCTGATTTTAAAGTTTCAGATATAGAAATAGATATTATCAATAATTCCACCAATTTCTCCTTAAGATTTGATGGTAAAAAAGAAAAATTTATTATAAATGGAGCGAGTCGTCATAGTCCCTTGAATGCAGCATTATCGGTAGCGACTGCAATATACTGTGGATGTCCACTTAGCAATATCAAAGAAAGATTAAAATTTATCGATCTTCCCGAAAGGAGATTGGCTATTTCTAATTCCTTGAGTGGTTCGATATTAATTGATGATTCTTATAATTCTAATCCTGCTTCATTGAAAAATGCTGTTGATTCACTTGAAGGCCTTAAAAGAAAAAAAATTTGCATTCTAGGTGATATGAAAGAGTTAGGTTCAGATTCTCAAAAAATTCACCAAGAAATGTATGAATACATTAGTGAAAGGGTTGATCAGATCTTCTGCATAGGAGATGAGTGGTCAACATGCAGTCCAAATGAAAAACAAGATTTATCTATTTTTGAAAATCAAGATGATCTTTATTCTCACTTAATTTCTATAATCGATAAGAAAACTATATTATTAGTCAAAGGGTCTAGATCAACCAGAATGGATTTATTAGCTGATAAACTAAAAGAATAATGTTATTACCTTTATTTGAATACTTTTCTGAATTTTTTGGACCTTTTCGAGTTGTAGAATTTCTTTCTACGAGAGCAATTCTTGCTACATTAACTTCCCTCTTATTTTCTCTTGTATTAGGACCTAAATTCATCAATAAGATGAAAGATATTCAGGTAGGGCAAGTTATACGAGAGGAAGGCCCTGATAGCCATTTATCAAAACAGGGCACACCTACAATGGGCGGTACTTTGATCCTAAGTTCTATATTTTTAAGTGTAGTCTTGTGGGGAGACTTAGAAAACCGATATCTATGGGTTGCCTTTTTAACAGCTATGTCTTTTGGCGTTCTGGGATGGATTGATGATCGCTTAAAAATAAAACATCAATCCAGTGACGGCTTGTCACCTTTAAATAAAGTTTTTTGGCAGTCTGTTATAACTATTTTGGCATGTTCTTATCTTTATGTTACTCAAGAAAATATTTCTGAAACAAGTTTGATAGTTCCGTTCTTTAAAGATATTTCCATTCCTCTAGGTGCAGGCTTTATTGTTTTGTCATATTTTGTAGTTATTGGAACTAGTAATGCGGTTAATTTAACTGATGGTCTAGATGGATTGGCTATACTTCCTTGCGTTATGGTCGCAGCAGGTCTTGGAATTATTGGTTATTTGGCTGGAAATGCCATATATTCGGATTTTTTAAATATTCCTTATTTACCAGGTACGGGTGAAATGATTGTATTTTGCGGTGCTTTAGTAGGTTCTGGGATTGGGTTCCTTTGGTTTAATACTTACCCTGCACAAGTATTTATGGGAGATGTAGGGTCTTTATCGCTTGGGGCTGCATTAGGAATAGTTACCGTTATTATAAGGCACGAATATGTCTTGCTTGTCATGGGCGGACTTTTTGTTATTGAGGCGCTATCAGTTATCGTTCAAGTGACTTCTTTTAAGTTAACTGGTAAGAGAGTTTTTAATATGGCACCTTTACATCACCACTATGAGCTAAAAGGTTGGCCCGAGCCACGAGTAATTGTTAGGTTCTGGATTATTACATTTATGCTTGTCTTACTAGGTTTAGCTTTACTTAGACTAAGATAAATCAAGTGCAGAAAAGGATACCTTTAGTTCTTGGCTTTGGAATGACAGGCCAATCTATCTTAAATTATCTTTCAAAAAAATATAATGAGATTTATCTAATAGAAGATTGGGAGGGAAATCCAAGCCTTCGTGAAATTGATAGATTTGGAATTAAAGTTCATGTTAATCCTCAAATAAATGGCGAATTATTTAGCAAAGTATCAGATGTTTATTCTAGTCCAGGCATACCTATTCAACATAAGGCCTTATCTCTTGCTTCTGAGCACAAGATTAATATTTCTTCTGACATTGAAGAGTTTTTAAAAATAAATAAGAGTATAAAAATACTAATTACAGGTACAAATGGTAAAACTTCTACCTGCCAGATTTTAGAGACTTTACTTAGTTCAGTTTTGTCGGATTTAAAGATAGTTTCCATAGGAAATATAGGCAAGCCTGTCCTTAATTATATTGACAATGATATTGACATATCAATCATAGAAGTTTCGAGCTTCCAATTGGAACTTTTAAATGAAGTTGAGTTTGACATTGGTTTACTATTGAACATAGAAGAGGATCATTTAGATAGACATGCAAATATTGAAGATTATAGGAATGTAAAAAAATCCGTATTAAAAAATGCTGATATAAATATTTCTTATAATGATAGAAATCTTTTTTCTAAAACATTCTTAAATTACAAGGCAATCTCATTGCCTAACGGACTTGCTGAATCATCAATATTTAATGATTGGCCCAACCATGATATTGAAAATTTGAAGGCAAGTGTTGCGGTTTTAGAGGCTCTTATAGAAAGATTTAGAAAAAGTTCTTTAAGGAATATAAACTTGTTCGAAGAACTTGAAAAAGCTTTCTATCAATTTAAAAAATTTCCGCACAGATTTGAGCATTTAGAGATGGTTGGAGGAATAAATTTTATAAATGACTCTAAGGCAACAAATTTAGATGCTACGTTGAAAGCTATAAGTGCTGCAAATGAATTGGAAAACATTGGGGATTTATATTTAATATGCGGGGGTGATTTAAAAGGACAAGAAATTACTTCAAAAGAACTGCAAGAAATAAAAAGTCTCAAAAAGGTCTTTATCTTTGGTAAAGATAAAGAATTAATTTTCAATACTTTAAGTCCATATTCCCATTGTTTGATTGTTCAAGATTTAAAGGAGGCTCTAAAAGAGGCAGTAAAATTTGGTAAAGATGATGATTGTGTTTTATTTTCTCCAGCTTGCTCAAGTTTGGATATGTTTACAGATTACAAAGATAGAGGAGAAACCTTCAAACGCTTAATAAAAGACTTAAATGATGAATAAATTTAATTTTTTTAAGGACTTTGACTTTTCTAAACTAGATTTTGTTTTGCTTACATTGTTCTTAGTGCTTGGGTTTTTCGGATTATTAATACTTTCTTCAGCCTCGGCACATTTTTCTGATTCTATTTATGGTGATCCGTCTGCTGTTTTTAATAGACAGTTTTTTTACTTTATCCTTGGCGTTATTGGTCTTTTCGCATGTTTTTTTGTACCTTTGAACTTTTGGCCCTCTTACGATCGATTGTTCATAACTTTTGGCATTTTATTGCTTTTTTCAGTTTTTATTCCTGGGATAGGAATTGAAGTCAATGGTGCAAATAGGTGGATAAGGATAGCTGGATTTGGTCTGCAACCTTCAGAAATAATGAAATTCCTGAGTATCCTATATATTTCTTGCTACTCTGTAAGAAGAATAAAAGAAATACAAACGCACTGGCTAGGATTTTTTAGGCCTGCACTAATAATTGTAAGTATCATTTCTATTATTCTTATTCAGCCTGATTTAGGTTCCTCGGCAGTAATATTTATATCTGTATTAGGAGTCTTGTTTGTGGCTGGAGTAAAAATTCAACAATTCCTAGTTGTAGCTCTGTTAGGTTTTATCGCTATTACGATTATGATTATTTTTGTGCCATGGAGATGGGAAAGGATAATATCTTTCATCGATCCTTGGAGTGACCCATGGGGAAGTGGTTATCAATTAACGCTATCACTTATGTCTATTGGAAGGGGAGATTGGTTTGGAGTTGGATTGGGACAAGGTTTGATGAAAATGGGTTATCTCCCTGATGCTCATACGGACTTTATATTTTCTGTAATAGTTGAAGAAATGGGAATATTGGGAGGTTTCGCTATTATTTCATTGCTTTTTGGATTGTCATTTAGGATCTTTTTTATTGGAAGGGAGTCATTGGTAAGAAAGAACTTCTTTGGTTTCTATTTCTCTTTTGGAGTAGCTCTCCTGTTAGGACTGCATACCTTTATAAATGTAGGAGTTTCTTCAGGTCTTTTACCTACAAAAGGATTGACTTTACCTTTAATCAGCGGTGGAGGCACTAATCTAATAATTGTTTGTCTAATGATTGGACTGATTTTGAGAATTGATTATGAAAATAAAAATTCAATGCCAATGCCAATGATTAAGCGACGAGCACAATTCTGATGAATATTCTGATAATCGCAGGTGGAACAGGTGGTCATGTGTATCCAGCCTTAAGTATTGCCAAAGAATTTCAAGATGATGGAAATACTATCTTTTGGATAGGAAAGAAAGATAGTTTGGAAGAAAACATAGCCTCAAGAGAAGATTTCTCATTTTATCCAATTAATGCTCGAGGTTTTCTTGGCAAAAATTTTTTTGCAAAAATAAGTTCTATTTTCTTTCTTTTTGCGGCTCTGATCAGAAGTTTTTTCTTAATTAGTAACATTAAACCTGACATTATCATAACAACAGGAGGTTATCTCTCTCTTGCCCCTGGTTTGATAGGTTCTTTGTTTTGTCCATTATTTATTCATGAGCAGAATAGTGTCCCAGGACTAACTAATAGAATATTACACAAAAGATCTAAAATTACCTTTGAAGCTTTTCCAGACACATTTAACAATCTTACAAATAAGGTAAAGTGCGTTGGGAACCCAATTCGTGAGGATATATTAAATATATCTCCTATAAATAAATCTAATGAAACAAAATTTAATATTTTAATTCTAGGAGGCAGCCAAGGTTCAAAACAAATTAATGATATCTTCATAAATATTTTATTGACCAGAAAGGTACCTTCTCATTGGTCTTTTATTCATCAGGTCGGAAAGCTAACCTCAAAAGAATTGAAGGATGCTTATACTGAATCTGGTAATGAATTTGTGATTAAGGAATTTTTAGAAAATATAGCTGAAGCCTATCAATTCTGCGATATAGTTATTTCTCGCTCTGGTGCAATGACCGTTAGTGAAATTTGTTCAGTTCAGAAACCTTCCGTACTTTTACCTTTACCTTGGTCTTCAGAAAATCATCAATACATAAATGCCCAATATCTAAAAAATAGAGGTGCAGCTGAGATTATCGATTCTGATGTCTCCAATTCTATTCTACTGCTAGAGCTATTAATTAATTTGGAAAGCGACCATAATAGATTAAATTCAATGGCATACTCTGCTTCTAAAGTTTTTCCTAAGTTTGCCTCCAAGAATATTTATAAATCTATTAATGAATCCCTCACAATATAAACTTAACAATATCCATTTCATAGGTATTGGTGGCAGCGGTATGAGCGGAATAGCAGAAGTACTAAATAATCTTGGTTATAAGGTATCGGGCTCAGATAGTGTTTCTTCACCAAATACTGATAGGCTTGAGAAGTTAGGCATACGTATTAGCTATGATCATAATCCAAATAACCTGAGAGATGTTGAAATGGTGGTTATATCCAGCGCTATATCTGATGATAATCCTGAATTAGCCTCTGCCAAGGAACAGTTAATTCCAGTTTTAGCAAGGGCAGAAATGTTATCAAGCTTGATGAATAATAAAAGAGGAATAGCTATAGCCGGTACGCATGGTAAAACAACTACTACAAGTTTGGTAGCATCTATAATGACTAATGCTAATCTTGATCCAACTTTTATTAATGGTGGAATAATCAATAGCTTCAACTCCAATGCACAGTTAGGAGAAGGAGATTACTTAATTGCTGAAGCAGATGAAAGTGATAAGTCTTTTTGCTCCTGCAGCCTTCTGTGTCCATAATTACGAATATAGAGCCAGACCACTTGGTTAATTATGATGGTAGTTTTGATAATCTAAAAAAAGCTTTCTTGGAATTTATAAAGAAACTGCCCTTTAACGGAGTAGCCATTGTTTGTGGTGACGACACTGTTGTGAAAGAGTTGAAGATCAACTTTCAAAGACCTCATATTAGCTATGGTTTTGAACCTTCAAATGATTATGTGCTATCAAGCTATAGAACAGACGGAAGGAACTCTTACTTTAAATTAACTTCAGATACCGATTCATATGACTTTAAGCTTAATATGCTTGGGAAGCATAACGCTCTTAATGCAGCTGCAGCGATTGTATTATGCTTACAAGAAGGGATAGCAGTTAAAGTCATTCAGGATTCTTTGTCTGGTTTCATGGGCATAGATAGACGGATGCAAATTTTAGGCGAGAAGAAAATTGGAAGTAGTACCTGCCTTTACATTGATGATTATGGACATCATCCAACTGAAATTAACAAAACTATTCAGGCAATAAAAACTTCTTTTCCTGACTTTGAGCTGAAAATGGTTTTTCAACCCCATAGATTTACAAGAACTAAAGATTTATATGAGGAATTTATTGAAGTTTTAAGCCATGTAGATGAGTTATTTCTTTTGGATATTTATTCTGCTGGAGAAAGTCCAATAGAAGGCATTAACAGTTCAAACATACAAAGTTCTTTGATTAGATCAGGTTTTGATAATGTAAAGTTATTGAATAGCAATGAAGTAGCTAAAGAATATGATAAAGATTTAGCTAAAGATACAATTTTTGTTTTCCAGGGTGCGGGTGACATATCTTCCATTAGCCAAAGTATATTTGAGGAATTTAAATAAAATGGAACCTGTTGAAATTCTTCAAGAACAAAAGATATTATTATTGTATGGAGGATGGTCGGCTGAAAGAAATATATCAATTAATTCTGGAACAGCAGTAGCAGGAGCTTTAAATAGAAATGGCATAAGTTTTACAGAGTATGATTTAACCTCTGAAGAAGAAGCTAAACTTTTATCTACTGATTACGACCTTGCTTTTATAGCCTTGCATGGAAGAGGGGGAGAAGATGGCTTTATTCAAGAGATTCTCGAATCAAAGAATATTAAATACACAGGCAGCGATAACCTCTCATGTAAAACTTCTTTAAATAAGATTGAATCAAAGAAAATTTGGAGAGATTTGTTATTACCTACCCCAGATTTTGTTGAAATTGTAAATGTTGGCAAACCTGAGATGAAATTAACTCCGCATCTTTCAGGAGAAAATGACATTACTGCATTAGATAAGACTTATGTAGTTAAGCCTGCGAATGAAGGCTCCAGCTTTGGCATAACTATCGTAAGACCAGATAATGGTACTCTAGAAAAAGCTATGCTAGATGCTTCTAAGTTTGATTCCTCAATCTTAGTAGAGGCATTTGTTGAAGGCAGAGAGCTTACTGTTTCTATACTTGGAGACGATGTATTTCATCCAATTCATATCAAGCCGTCTGGAGATTTTTATGATTTCGATTCTAAGTATAATAATAAAGGTACGGAATATATAAAAGCCGACCTTTCAGTCGATAAACTGAATGAAATTAAAGATTATGCGTGGCATGCTTTTTCTTCGCTTGGTTGCAGTAAATGGGGTAGGGTTGATTTCATTGAAGATAAGGAAGGTAATTTTCAGATAATAGAAGTTAATACTGTTCCTGGATTAACCGAAACAAGTCTTTTTCCTAAGGCTGCATCTTACGAAGGCATAAACTTCGATGAGTTAATTATTAAAGTCCTTCATTTGTCTTGCAAATAATATTACTTCTAAATAGAATGCTCTTTCCTTGCTCCACATATTGATATGGGAGCTATAAACCAAGAGGAAAATAATGAGAAATTACGAAATAGTATTCCTAGTGCATCCTGATCAGTCTGATCAAACCTCTTCTATAATTTCCAAGCTTGATAAGCTTATAAAAGACTCTGGTGGCCATGTTCATCGCTCTGAAAATATAGGAAACAGAAAACTAGCCTATCCCATTCAAGATCAATTTAAAGCAAGTTACGGACTCTTAAACGTAGAGTGCAATCAAGAAGCAATTGATGAGATAAAGAATTCGTTTAAGTTTAATGATTCAATAATAAGAAATATCGTCTTAAACACTAAGAAGGCTCACAGTGAACCTTCCGCCCTTCTTGCACAAACTAAAGAGGATAATGAGAAAGATTCTTACCAGGAAGCCAGGGAAGCCGCAAATAAGGCTGTTGAACAAGAGGCACGAGCAGCTTCGAATAAAATTGAAAAGCCAAAAGAAACTTCTAAAAAATTAGATGAATCATCAGCCGAAGAAAGTAAAGAGGAAGCTTAATGGCTAAGAAGCAAAAGAAAAATTTCAAACGAAAAAGTGATTTCGATAATAGACCTAAGTACTGCAAGTTTACTACCCTTGGCATCGAAGAAATAGACTTTAAAGATATAAAACTTCTCAAGGAATACATAACCGAAACTGGCAAGATTATACCTGCTAGAATGACCGGAACTTCTGCGAAGTATCAAAGACAACTTAACAAGGCTGTTAAAAGAGCAAGACATCTTGCGCTCATTCCTTATACAGATTCTCACTATAATTAAGCCATGGAAGTAATATTATTAGAAAAAGTAGCTCAATTAGGAGATCCTGGTGATCTGGTAAATGTAAAAGCAGGTTATGGTAGGAATTTTCTTATACCTAATGGAAAAGCTGTAAGGGCAGATGAAGAGAATAAGGCAGAATACGAGAAGAGAAAAGAAGCACTACTTTCAGCGGAAGCCGAAAGAAAGGATTTAGCTGAGAACCTTGCATCAGGCATGGAATCGTTAGTTATTGAAATAACTGCGGAAGTATCTGAGGAAGGCACTCTATATGGTTCAGTTGGCACTAGAGAGATCGCAGATTCTCTAGTTGAGAAAGGTCACCAAGTTGAAAAAAGTGCTGTTAGATTGCCTGAGGGAGTCTTAAAACAGGTTGGTGAATATTCAATTGATGTCGAGTTACATCCAGAAGTTATAGCACCAATCACGGTTAAAATAATTGCTAGTCAAGAAACTTAAAAAGTAACTTGTCTTGAACCTCTTCCAATGGGAGAATTGATGCCTTTTCTAAAAAAGAAATATGGCTTCAGAAAATTTATCAAGTAGAGAATTACCTTACTCAACGGAAGCAGAAAAAGCTGTTCTCGGAGGCATCATGCTTAAGAATGAGACTTGGGATATTATTTCTGACTTAGTCAAAGAGGATGATTTTCATAAAGAAGAACATAAGCTAATTTATAGAACAATCAATAACCTCCAAGACGAAGGTAAACCTGTAGATGTAATAACAGTTCAAGAAGCTATTGAAGGGAATGGAGATCTGCCTAAGTTAATAAACTCAGGCGGTAAAGATTATCTTACGTCATTAGCTAGAGAAACTCCCAGCGTAGCAAATATTCAAAGCTACGCAGACATCATTAAGCAGAGATCAAATTTAAGGCGTTTAATAATAGCTGCTGATAATATTTCAAAAATTGCAAAAGAATCAGATGCATCTGGTAGTGATAGGATTATTGATGAGGCAGAGGAAAAGATATTAAGTTTAAGAGATGACTTAAATCGATCTGTTGGCCCAAAAGAAGTTAAAGAGCTCCTCGGGCAAGTTTATACAGATATTCAAGAATCATCCGAAAGTGGTAATTCATTAGTGGGAGCTAGTACCGGCTTTACCGAAATAGATGAAGTTACACTTGGCTTTCAAAAGTCTGACTTGATTATTATTGCAGGACGACCATCTATGGGTAAAACAGCATTTGCTTTTAACATTGCAGAGAACGTTGCCCGTCAAACTGATCAGACAGTTTTATTATTCAGCATGGAAATGTCTTCTGAGCAAGTTGTAAGAAGATTTATTTCAAGCATTTCAAATATTGATCTACAAAGGTTGATGAGAGGTCAATTAGAAGACCAAGACTGGGAGGGCATCGATAAAGCTCTGACAGTCTTGAGTCAGAAACATATTTTACTAGATGATACTCCAGCATTATCTCCATCTGAAATAAGAGCTAGAGCAAGAAGGGTAAAAAGAGAGAATGATGACCTTGCTATGATTGTAATTGACTACCTGCAACTTATGCAGATACCTGGAAGGGGAGATAACAGGGTCGCAGAGATTAGTGAGATAAGTCGCTCTCTAAAGGCACTAGCTAAAGAATTGAATGTTCCAGTTATAGCTTTATCACAACTTAACAGAGCCGTTGAAACTAGACCAAATAAACGGCCAATTCTAGCCGATCTGAGGGACTCAGGTGCTATAGAGCAAGATGCTGATGTCATTGCATTTTTGTATAGACACTCTTACTACGATCCATCTGACTTAGAGAGTAAAGGTAAGGCTGAAGTCAATATAGCCAAACAGAGAAATGGCCCTACAAAGGCAGTTCAAGTAGCCTTCGTTGAAAATACAGCCACGTTTCAAAATTTAGCTAGAAGCGATAGATTTCCACCTCAATACTATGATGAGAATGACGATCCTTTTCCTTCATAAAATGGCAGCATAAGTATCAAAGAGGATAATTCAAAATACCTTTTTAAAGTTAATGTATAATCTTTAAAAAGATTACCAAGATTAAATTTTTTATTTGAGATGAAAATTAAATATACAGAAGAAACACCCAGAAAAATTACAGATTATGAAGAGATAGAACCAGTTTTAAGTTCTGAAGAAGTTGAAGATATTGCTGAGATATTTAAAACACCATTAACAGGAACCTATAATTGGGACTACACGGTACAAGATAATCGTATAGCTAAGCTTTATGAACTAGGAAAGAAGCTTAATTGGAATGTTTCTATGGATATAGATTGGGATAGACCCATGGTTGTATCTGATGAAATACCACCTATGTTTTGGGATGAATATCCACCTTACAAAAAATTGAGTCAAGAAGAAAAGAGAGAATTCTTAAGACACAGAGGCGCTAGTCAATTTAGTCAATTTTTACATGGAGAACAGGGTGCACTTCTAGTCGCTTCTCAGTTGGTATCATGCGCGCCTACTTATCAAGCAAAACTTTATGCAGCCTCACAGGCGTTTGATGAGGCAAGGCATGTTGAAGCTTTTACAAAGTATATTCAAAATAGATCTAAGCTTATGTATCCTGTTGGGTCCGGCTTAAAAAGCCTGCTAGATAAGATTCTAACAGATGAGAGATGGGACCTTAAACTTATAGGTATGCAGATTATTATTGAAGGCTTGGCCTTAGCGGCTTTCAATACTGCCAAGGCGGTTACTCCTGACCCAGTATTGAAAGATATCCTGCATTTGATTATCAGGGACGAAGCTAGACATGTAACTTTCGGTGTGAATTACCTCGAAGACTTTATCGAAAATCTTTCTGTTGAAGAAAAAGAAGATAGAGCTATGTTCGCTTACGAAGCTTGTGTTATTAGCAAGGAGAGACTCTTTCCAACAGATGTATTTAGAAAATTTGGCTGGGATGAAGACGAAGCTAGAGAATTTTCAAATAATGCAGGTTTTGCTTCTGAATTTCAGAGGCTTTTATTCTCTAGAGTCGTACCTAACCTCTCAAGGATAGGCCTACTCACAGACAAAGTAAGACCTCTGTACGATAAATTAGGGGTACTCGAATTCGAAAGTCATGATCCTGATGGTGATATATCCTGGGCTGAGTTAGAGAAACCTCTCGATTTATCTGCCTGATATTATATTTCTATTGTTCCTCAGACAGGATTTTGTTAACCTGTAATCCCATCGTTATGAAGCAATTCAACATTACGCTTCAAATGTGTCTTAGATGGGAAACAAACAAACAAGATTTTTATTTGTAACAGGTGGAGTAGTTTCCTCACTTGGTAAGGGCGTTGCTGCTGCCTCTCTTGGAGCGGTTCTCGAAAGTAGAGGTCTTTCTGTCACTATTCTTAAATTAGATCCATATATAAACCTTGATCCTGGAACTATGAGCCCATTTCAGCATGGCGAAGTTTTTGTTACCGAAGATGGATCTGAAACTGATCTTGATTTAGGACATTATGAAAGATTTCTTACATCTAAGATGTCTAAATCCAATAACTTCACTACGGGACAAGTGTATGAAGAAGTTCTGAGAAAAGAAAGAAAAGGTGATTATTTAGGAGGCACGGTACAAGTTATTCCTCATATAACTGACGAGATAAAAGAAAGAATTATAAAAGGGGCAGGGAATTCCGATGTGGCAATAGTTGAGATAGGTGGGACAGTAGGTGATATAGAATCTCAACCTTTTTTGGAAGCCATTAGGCAGATGAAGATAGATCTTCAATCCTATCAAACCTTATATATGCATTTGACTCTTTTACCATTCTTGAAATCTGCAGGGGAAACTAAGACAAAACCTACACAAAGGTCTGTGAAAGAGATGTTATCTCATGGCTTACAACCAGATATCTTGGTGTGTAGATCAGATAAACCAATGGAAGACGAGGAAAGAAAGAAAATTGCATTATTCACTAACGTAAAACCAAATGCTGTCATCTCAATGCCAGATGTAGATTCGATTTATAAGATCCCTATTGAACTAAATTACCAAAAAGTTGATGAAATAGTTTTAGAAAAATTCAAATTAAATTCTTCTAAGAAACCCAATTTAAGAGACTGGAGAAAGGTAATTAAAGAAGATCTTGAACCAAAAGAATCGGTCAAAATATCTATGGTTGGAAAGTATACGGAGCTTGCAGATGCTTATAAGTCCTTGAATGAAGCACTAAAACATGGAGGGTTTAAAAACAATCTTAAGGTGGATATAGACTATGTAGATTCAGAGAAATTGGATTCAAAAAACGTCCATAGGAAACTAGGAAAATCTAATGCGATTCTTGTCCCAGGAGGATTTGGAGAAAGAGGAATAGAGGGTATGGTTACTGCTGTTAAGTATGCCAGAACAAAATTAATACCTTACTTAGGGATTTGTCTTGGCATGCAGATAGCTGTAATTGAATTTGCTAGAAATATTGCGAGACTGAAGTTAGCAAACAGTACTGAATTTGATAAGACTACTAATTATCCTGTTGTCGGTCTTATAAGCGAATGGCTAGATTCCGAGGGCTCAATAAAGAGACGAGATTCTAATTCCGATTTAGGCGGCACAATGAGGCTGGGCTCCCAAGAGTGTATTCTAGAAAATAATTCTCTAACTAGGGCTTTATATAAAAAGAGTAGGATTCAAGAGAGACATAGACACAGATATGAGGTCAATAATAACCTTATCGATATTCTAGTTTCTAAAGGATTAAAAGTTGTAGGAAAGTCTGCAGATAAAATGTTGGTTGAAGTTATTGAGATAGATGAACATCCTTGGTTTATTGGCTGTCAATTTCATCCAGAATTCACATCCGATCCAAGAAGTGGACATCCATTATTTACAGGATTTATTAAAGCTGCCAAGAAGAATAAAATAAGTAAATGAAAACTATAAAAGTAGGAAACTTAGAGGTAGGTAATGATAAGCCTTTTGTACTTATTGCAGGCTTAAATGTTCTAGAGGATGATGAAACCATTAAGGATGTTATTGAGGAATGTATAAGGCTAACCAAAAAATATGACATACCTTATATCTTTAAAGCTTCATACGATAAGGCTAATAGGTCTTCAATAGATTCTTATAGAGGACCTGGTGTTGAAAAAGGTTTAAAAACATTACTCGAGTTGAAAAAAGATTATAAAGTCCCTCTTATTTCAGATATACATAATCCGGAAGAGGCTAAATTAGCTTCAAATGTTTTAGACATAATCCAGATACCAGCATTTTTAAGTAGACAAACAGATTTGATTGAAGCTGCATGCGCCACCTCCCTGCCTATAAATATAAAAAAAGGTCAATTTCTTGCTCCATCAGACATGAATAATATATTAAAAAAATGTAGTCATTTTCAAAACGAAAATATAATGATTTGCGAGCGCGGAACCTCTTTTGGATACAATAATTTAGTTGTTGATATGTTAGGAATGGTTGAACTTAAAAATAACTCTCCTGTAATTTTTGATGTTACTCATTCTTTACAAAAACCAGGAGGTTTGGGAGATAAAGCGGATGGAAGAGGATCTAGCGTTTTAGACTTAGCAAGAGCAGGTATGTCCCTGGGCCTGGCTGGATTATTCCTTGAAGTACATCCTGATCCAAGAAAAGCTTTATGTGATGGGCCTTGTGCCTTACCTTTACAAAAACTTGATCAATTCCTTTACAAAGTCAAGAACTTAGATGACTTAATCAAGGAATTTAAATAAGGGTTTTCTATGAAAATACAAAACATAGAAGGTTTTGAAGTTATAGACTCAAGAGGCAATCCAACAGTAGCAGCAAGAGTTAACCTTGAAGGCTCAATATCTGCTTTAGCGATGGTACCCTCTGGAGCTTCGACTGGTCAGCATGAAGCGAATGAGAAACGTGATAAAGATGCAAACAGATATCTAGGCAAGGGTATCTTAGGTGCGGTTAATGTAGTCAATACAGAGATATCCTCCTTACTTAAAGGTAAGGATATATTTGACCTGCTAGCTAATGACAAACTGATGATAGATGCAGACGGAACTTCCAATAAAAGTAATCTTGGAGCAAATGCAATCTTGGCTGTTTCAATGGCGTCTGCAAAAGCCGCTTCGATAGCAAATAAAATTCCTCTTTATACTTTTTTAAATAATAAATATTCAGAATTCTGTAATACAGATATTTCACCTTCTCTTCCAATTCCCATGATGAACATTCTTAACGGTGGAGCCCATGCTGATAATCCAATCGATTTTCAAGAATTTATGATTCAACCAAGAGGGTTCAATTCTTTTTCTGAAACGTTAAGAGCCGGAGTGGAGATTTTTCATACCCTAAAAAATATTCTCTCTTCAAAAGGTCTTAATACATCAGTAGGTGATGAAGGGGGTTTTGCTCCAAACATAAAATCACCTGAGGAGGCTCTTGATCTAATTATGATAGCAATAGAAAAGGCAGGATATGCTCCAGGTGAGCAAGTTGCCTTATGTCTGGATATAGCTGCAACTGAATTTTATTCGGATTCAGTTTACAGCCTCGCAGGTATGAATAAAGATTTTAGCTCTGCTGACATGGTAGGTTACATTCAAGACTTGTGTAAAAAATATCCTATAAGCTCAGTTGAAGATGGGCTTGATGAAGATGATTGGGACGGATGGACAAAACTTACAGAATTATTAGGTTCTCAAATTCAACTAGTCGGTGATGACTTGTTTGTTACTAATCCAGAAAGAATTAAGAAAGGCATTAAAAACAATTCTGCCAATTCAGTTTTAGTCAAGGTAAATCAGATTGGAACACTTTTAGAAACTTTTGAATCCGTAAAAACTTCTTTAGATAATAATTTTACTACTATTATTTCTCATAGATCTGGCGAAACTGAAGATACATTTATTGCAGATTTAGCTGTAGCAGTAGCTTCAGGCCAGATAAAGACAGGAGCACCTTCAAGATCAGACAGGGTAGCTAAATATAACAGACTATTGATGATAGAGTCGGAGTCTAAAATATATATTCGATGATAAAAAAAGTAATTCTAATCATAAAGGCGCAACCCATTTTCTTTGCTTCTTTTATCATATTAAGTTTTATAATCGGATTAACTCAATATCAATTTTGGTTTGGAGATTTTAGTAGAAGCGCCCTACAGACTCTTAAAGAAGATATGGCTCTAGTCGAATCAGAGACTAATTTGATCAAGGAACAAAACCAAGATTTGCTTAAAGAAAAACAAAAATTAAGCTCTGGAAAGGAAGCCCTAGAAGGAGCAGCTAGAATAGAGCTTGGAATGATAAAACAAGGTGAAAAGTTTTATGTTTTTAAAGAAGAGACCTCTGTTGACTCATTAAAAGAAAAATAAATTGATAGAACCATTCGTAGTGATATTACCCGGCGCAGGATCAGGATTGCGTTTTAACTCAGATACCCCAAAGCAATTTCAAAGAATAGAAGGAAAGTTAGTTATTGATTATTCCATAGATCTTTTTTTAACTTTCAAGGAATGTAAAAAAATAATCATCGCCTTGCCAGACATACATTCAATAGAGGAAAAAGTTAAAAAAGATGAGAGAATAAAAATTATCGAGGGAGGAGATTCTAGGGCAGACTCCGTAAGGGAAGGTTTTAATGTGTTGATGTCATTAGGACATAAACAGCATATATTGATCCATGATGTTGCTAGGCCTTGTCTACAGTTGACTGATGTCCAAAGTTTTTTGAATATTTTTTCATCTTCAAAAGCAGATGGGATGATTTTTGCAAAACCTTGTACAGATACATTAAAGTCTTCAAAAGATGGTAAAGTCATAGACAATACGGTAGATAGATCATTATTTTGGGAGGCACAAACACCACAAATCTTTAATGCACAGAAATTATCTCAAGCTTATCATTCTTACCATGGAGATTTAAGTAAGGTTACAGACGAATCATCTCTTTTCGATAACAAAAAAGAGAATATACTCTTATTCAAAAGCCCTTCCAATAATATGAAAATAACTAACCCAGGCGACTTGCAATTAGCAGAGCATTTAATCAGGAGTTTTAAGGAATAGTTATATGCGTATTGGACATGGATATGATGCCCATAAATTGGTTCCAGGTGGTGGAATGACTCTAGGAGGCATTGAAATAAAATGCGATTACTCACTTGAAGCTCATTCTGATGGAGATATTCTAGTTCATGCTTTGATTGATGCTTTATTAGGAGCAGCAGCATACGGTGATCTTGGAACTTATTTTCCTTCTGAAGATCAGTCACTTAGGAATATTTCTAGCTTATCTATGTTATCTACAGTTTTAGAAAAACTTAATACAGATGGTTACAAGATTTTAAATATTGACCTCACTTATGTGGGGCAAGTCCCTAAATTAATAACTTATAGTAAAGAAATTAGACAAAATTTATCTACCTTCATTAATGTGGAAATAGAAAATATAAGTTGTAAAGCTACAACAACTGATCATTTAGGATTTGAAGGAAAACTGGAAGGAATATCTTGTCACTGTGTTGTGTTAATAGACCGTCAATAAAAATAAAAATGAAAATTCTACTTTCAAATGATGATGGATATGATGCACCAGGACTCGAAGTGCTTTTTGAGACACTGAAGGGTTTTGTAGAACTTTGTGTTGTAGCTCCGGAAGAAAATAATAGCGGAGCAGGATGTTCCATAACGACTAATAAACCTATGCATGTTACCAAACAAAAAAACGGTTTTTTTTCTGTTAGTGGCAGACCCGCAGACTGCGTTTATCTTGGAATAAATGAGTTAGCCCCGTGGAAACCAGATATTGTGATTAGTGGTATAAACCTTGGTGCAAATATGGGAGAAGACCTACTTTATTCTGGAACAGTCGGTGCTGCATTAGAAGCAAGAGGCTTAGATTATCCTTCTATAGCTATATCTGCCGCTGCATTTCATCAACCTGGCTCTGAAAATTTCATGGAACCTAATTATCAAACTTCTGCAGATGTAATTCTAGATCTCCTTCAAAATTATGAATTAGGTAAAATTGATCCATCTCTAGTTTTAAATATCAATACACCTAATGTAGAATTTTCAAAGGATCTTGGATACGTAATTACTTCAGTTGGGACATGGGGAGCAAGAACTCCTCCTGGCGTAGAGAGAGATATAAAAGGTAATAAAACATACTGGACGACCCATAGAGATAAATTTCCACAGAATATAGAGAATTCTGACATAGCAATATTGCAAGATGGTAAAGTCTCTATTTCTCCAATTAATCCAAGTTTCACTATTGACGAAGTATCGAATGGAAGCTTTACTTTGAAAATGAAATGAGCCTAGATAAAGAAAATTTGCAAGGTCAGGGCATGACCTCCTTAAGGACAAGGCAAAGACTAATTGAAAGACTGACTGAGAAGGGTATATCAGATGTAAGAATATTGGAGGCTATGAGAGATAGCCCTCGGCATTTATTTTTAGATGAAGCTCTCGCAACAAGGGCATATGAAGATTTATCCTTACCAATTGGTTATCAGCAGACAATCTCTCAACCCTACATAGTAGCCAGGATGACAGAATGTCTGATTGGAGATGAGCGTTTATCAGAAACTCCACTTGAAAATACTCTAGAAATTGGAACAGGTTGCGGTTATCAAACATATCTTTTGTCTATCTTTTCAAAAAAGGTTACATCTATTGAAAGAATTGAGCCTCTTCAAATAAAAGCTAAGAATATTCTTAAGAATCTGAAAGTTAATAATGTATCTTTTAAGTTGGATGATGGTAACAACTTAGGTCAGCAACAATACGATGCCATTCTTTCAGCAGCAGCTCCTTTAGAAGTTCCACATTACCTCAAAGAGCGTCTTGCTATTGGTGGTAAATTAGTTTTACCTGTGGGCAATAATGAACAACAAGTTCTTACCTTAGTAAAAAGGATTTCAGAAGATGAATTTTTAGAAGAAAAACTCGAAGATGTAATGTTTGTTCCTTTGCTTAAAGGAGTAGTTTCATAAATAAAGAAGGTAAATTCTCTCTATTCTGCAAAGGAATTGCCATGGGAGTAGCAGAGGTTATTCCAGGTATTTCTGGAGGCACTCTAGCTCTTATCTTGGGTATATACGAGAGACTTATAAATGCTATAAGCTCTTTTAATCTTAACCTTATTAGTTTGCTCAAGAATAAAAGAACCTTTGAAGCTTGGGATCAAGTTGATGGAACTTTTATAACATTACTTATTATTGGAATGTTGACCTCAATTTTCATCTTTTCTTCCCTCATATTATTCTTTATGGAAGAATATCCTTTTATTTTCAAATCCTTTTTGTCAAGCATTTTGCTTTGTTCTGCCTTTTTAGAACCACTGAAACCCAAAATGTCAGCGCGATTTTTAATAGGATTAATCCTTTCAATTTTTATTTGCAGTTTTCTATATTTTTTACCTTCTAGAGAATTGGTGGATATAAACCTTTTGTACTTATTCTTTTCAGGATTCATTGCCGTTTCAGCATTAATAATTCCAGGGATATCTGGTAGTTTTATTCTTCTTTTACTTGGAACATATACCACTATGTTAATGGCCGTTAGGGATTTAAATTTCTATCTAATTTTTATCTTTCTATCAGGATCAATAATTGGCTTATTAAGCACAGTCAGATTTATCAAGTTTTTATATCAAAAAGAAAGACACTTACTCCTTTCAATTTTCTTTGGTTTAGTCATTTTTTGCGTACCACTTATTTGGGTCAATGAAACCAGTAATGCAACTACTGACTTTAAATTTCTATCTGTTGTAATTGGAGGTTCGCTTGGTTTTCTTTTAATCTTTTTATTTAACAAGATTAGGAAAAATTAGCGTTCGATCATATCAAATTTATCTTTCACTTCTTTCCATTGTTCTGAATCAGGAAGAGGATCTTTTTGTTCAACTATATTAGGCCACTCCATGCAGAGCTCCGCATTCAGTTCTATATATTTTATTTGATCTTCTGGAACTTCATCTTCCGAATAAATAGCATCTATCGGACATTCAGGTTCACATAATGCACAGTCGATACACTCATCTGGATTAATAACCAACATATTGGGACCTTCGTAGAAACAGTCTACAGGACAAACTTCTACACAGTCTGTTAACTTGCATTTGACACATGCATCTCCAACAATAAAAGCCATCAAGCATCATTTTACCAGCTAACCAATATTTGAGTAACCACCATCTAGACAAAGATATGATTTCTGTTCTAATGACAAATAACACTAATAAGTAATTTGGAATTAACTGATCTAGAAAATCTTAGCTCAAATTTAGGAGCTCTTCTTCTTGAAAAGAAGATGTTTTTTACTTGTGCAGAGTCTTGCACAGGTGGATTATTATCTCAATCTATAGTTTCTGTAGCTGGAAGTTCAGCTTGGTTTGGGTGTAGCTTTATTACATATTCAAACTACTCAAAGCATAAAATGCTTGGTGTCTCAAAGGATTCACTGAAGTCGTATGGAGCTGTAAGTGAAGAGGTAGTCGGAGAAATGGTTACTGGAGCTCTAAGTGAAAGCAGAGCAAATCTTGGTATTGCAATAAGCGGTATAGCAGGACCAGGTGGAGGTTCTCCTGAAAGGCCTGTAGGAACTGTATGTATAGCCTGGAAACTTAATGAAGGAGCAGAAATTAAAGAAACATTCCTATTTGATGGTGATAGAAACGAAGTAAGATATAGAACAGTTTTAAAAGCTTTAGAGGGGGCTATAGACTTATTAAAGTAAAATCTAAATAATACTGTTCATTTATACAGTATTTTGTATAATGCAATAATATTTTAAATGGAGAAATATTATGGCTCATAAAAAGGTGACTGACATAAAAGAAGTAGATAAATCCAAGCAACTAGATAGCGCTTTAGGTCAAATTGAGAGACAGTTTGGCTCAGGTACCGTCATGCGTATGGGAGAAAAGAGACATGAAAAAATACCTGCTATTCCTACTGGATCATTAGGACTCGATATTGCATTGGGCATAGGTGGACTTCCCAGAGGAAGAATCGTTGAGATTTATGGTCCTGAGTCTTCTGGTAAAACAACACTTACTCTTGAAGTAATAGCACAATGCCAAAAATTAGGCGGTACTGCGGCATTTATAGATGCTGAGCATGCATTAGACCCCATTTATGCTGAAAAACTGGGCGTAAACGTCGATGAATTGTTAGTTTCGCAACCTGATACCGGCGAGCAAGCTTTAGAAGTTGCAGATATTATGGTTTCATCTGGCGGAATTGATATATTGGTTATTGACTCTGTAGCAGCATTAGTTCCAAAAGCTGAAATAGAAGGAGAGATGGGAGACCACCATGTTGGTCTGCAAGCAAGATTAATGTCGCAAGCTCTTAGGAAGATCACTGGAAATGTTCAGAAGTCGGATACCTTGGTCATATTTATCAATCAAATAAGACACAAAATAGGAGTCATGTTTGGAAGTCCGGAAACGACTGCAGGAGGAAATGCTCTCAAGTTTTATTCCTCTGTGAGAATGGACATAAGAAGAATCGGCACTGTTAAAGATGGTGATGAGGCTGTAGGAAATGAAACTCGAGTGAAGGTCGTCAAAAATAAAGTATCACCACCTTTTAAACAGGCAGAATTTCAGATACTTTACAATAAAGGGATAAATAGATTGGGAGAGCTAATTGATAAAGGAGCTGATCTAGATATCATAGAAAAGGCAGGTGCTTGGTATAGTTACGAAGGTGAGAAAATAGGACAAGGCAAGGCTAACTCCATCGAGTTTCTTGAACAAAATCCTAAATTACTGAAGACGATAGAAAAGCGAGTAATGGATTCCATTAACAAAGAGGATTAATTTCTCTTTCTCAAAATACCTATTTTGTTATAGGATTCAAATGTGGCGACTAATTGAGTCGCCACTTTTATGAAAATTAAGGAGATATTATGGGGAATGCATACATAGTCGGTGCAGTAAGAACACCAGGCGGTAGGAAAAATGGAAAGCTAAGTCAGTGGCATCCTGCTGATCTAGGAGCACTCGTTCTTGATGAAATAGTAGAAAGAACCGGGGTGAAACCCGAAATGATTGATGATGTAATTTTTGGATGTGTCAGTCAGTCAGGTGCGCAATCTGGAAATATAGCAAGAACCGCTGTATTAGCTTCTTCTTTACCTGAATCAGTTCCAGGTACAACAGTTGATAGGCAATGTGGTTCTTCTCAACAAGCAATTCACTTTGCTGCACAGGCAGTCATGTCTGAAACTCAGGATATAGTCATAGCTGGTGGTGTAGAGGTAATGAGTCAAGTGCCCATTGGAGCTGCAATCATAGATAGCTTTAATGCAGGACACGGTCAACCTTTTGGAGGCAAGGGTACTAGTGAGAGATATCCAGGTGTGCAATTTAGTCAATTCACTGGGGCTGAAATGATGGCTGAAAGATGGAAAATGCCAAGAGAAGAATTAGATAGCTTTGCTTTGGCGAGTCATCAAAAAGCTATTAATGCAACAGAAGGTGGTTTTTTTGATAGAGAAATAGTTCCTGTAGAGGGCGATCTTCCTAATGGTGAGAAGGAGATGGTCACTGTAGACGAAGGCATTAGATTTGATGCAAGTGAAGAAAGTCTATCTGGTTTGAATACTTTAACTGATGAAGGAGTATTAACCGCCGGAACATCAAGCCAAATTTGTGACGGAGCAGCTGCAGTTATGCTTGTAAATGATGCTGGTCTTAAGAAGCTTGGACTTAAACCGAGAGCAAAGGTAGTAGCTTTAGCTTTAGCAGGCGATGATCCGGTAATTATGTTGACTGGACCGATACCTGCTTCAAAAAATGTATTAGAAAAAGCTTCTATGTCTATCGAAGATATAGATTTGTATGAAGTGAATGAGGCATTTGCTCCAGTTCCTTTGGCTTGGGCAAAAGAATTAAATGCTGATTTAGACAAATTAAACGTCAATGGTGGAGCAATGGCTCTTGGTCATCCATTAGGAGGAACAGGAGCAAAACTTATGACTACCTTGTTGCATGAACTAGAAAGAAGGGAAGCTAGGTTTGGTTTACAAGCGATTTGTGAAGGCGGAGGCACTGCCAACGCCATGATAATTGAAAGAATCAGTTAGCTTTTAATAATTGAAACAAGATCTTGATGAGAAACTAATTTAGGTTTCTCATCTTTTCTTTCTTTTAATTCAATTTCACCTGTTTCTATAGTTCTCTCACCGATAATTATTATGATAGGAATGCCTGTAACTTCCATGTCAGCAAATTTAACTCCGGGCCTTTTATCTCTATCATCCCAAAGTACATCAATCTTATTATCTATTAGTAATTGATATATTTCTGAGCATTTTCTTTTTATTTCCTCTTTATTCTTTTGATTAACTTCAACTATAGCTACTTCAAAAGGTGCTAGAGATTTTGGCCACATAATTCCTTTATCATCATAGTTTTGTTCAATCGCAGCTGCCACTATTCTCGAAGCGCCGATTCCGTAACATCCCATTTCAGGATATATATCTTTATTCTCACCTTGTATCCTCAAATTAAGAACCTCAGAATATTTCCTTCCTAGTTTAAAGATATGTCCAACTTCAATTCCTCTTTTTAACTTTAGCAATCCTTTACCATCTGGACTTGGCATACCCTCCAGTGAAGCAGGGTCTTGGCCCTCTTGAAGTTCCGCCAACAGTTCTGCATTAATTGCATAATCACTTTTGTCGCTGAAAGCTAGAAGGTCCTCCCCTGAATCTGCAAGAACATGAAATTCTTCCGAATCAGAACCACCTATAGCGCCACTATCAGCTTTGACAATTCTGTAATCTAATCCTATGGCATCGAATATCTGTATGTATGCTTCCTTCATAATAGAGTAACTTTTATCCATACATTCTTTATCAAGATCAAAGGAATAAGCATCTTTCATAATGAATTCTCTGGATCTCATCACTCCGAATCTAGGTCTTATTTCATCCCGAAATTTGGTTTGAATTTGATACAAATTTAAAGGAAGTTGCTTATAACTCGTTATGAGATTTTTACATAAATCAGTGATTATTTCCTCGTGGGTTGGCCCGAGGCAGAACTTATTCTCGTGTCGGTCAAAAAATACTAAAAGTTCTTGTCCATACTGATCGATTCTTCCTGATTCTTCCCACAGCGAAGCTGGTTGAACCATAGGCATCAAGATTTCTTGAGCCCCTGCATCATTCATACCTTTTCTGATGATATTTTCTATTTTTTGAAGTACTTTCTTTCCTAATGGAAGCCAGTTATATATTCCAGATGAAACTTGTCTAATCAGACCAGCCCTTATCATGAGTTGATGGCTAATTATCTCTGCATCAGCAGGATTTTCTCTTTGAGTGCCTAATATTAAGTGTGAAGCTTTCATAAAGTATGCTTGCTAATACTAACATATAGCTAGTTTTCGAGAATCTATATAATTAAAATTGCTATAATTACCGCATAGGTTTTAATTCAGCTTTATTTATTTAGTAATCGTTTATGCCGACATATATTTTTAAGAATACAAAAACCGAAGAGATTTTTGAGAAACAAATGCGAATTTCAGAGTTAGACGAATATAAGAAGGATAATCCTGATCTTATTCAGATGCCTACAGCTCCATCATTTAGACTTAAAGGAACAGGATGGTATGAAACAGACTTTAAAACAGGAAATAAGAAAAATATTGCCAAAAGCGATAATGAAAGTCAGTCTTCTCCAAAGCCTA
>CACLAF010000006.1 GCA_902604855.1 uncultured SAR86 cluster bacterium
CTACAGCTGAAGCTGCTGCTGTCACAGGAGATACAAGATGAGTTCTTCCTCCATAGCCTTGTCTGCCTTCAAAATTTCTATTTGAAGTAGAGGCACAATGCTCACCATCTCCCAGTTGATCTGGGTTCATAGCTAAGCACATTGAGCAACCAGGGGCTCTCCATTCAAAGCCTGAGTCAATAAATATTTTATCTATACCTTCATCAATGGCCTGTTGAGAAACAAGACCCGAACCAGGAACTACAATAGCCCTCTTAATTGATTCAGAAACCTTCTTGCCTTCTAGCACTTTTGCTGCTTCTCTTAAATCTTCTATTCGTGAGTTTGTACACGAACCTATAAAAATCTGATCTAGCTTAATATCTTTTATTTTTTTCCCAGGTTCAAGGTTCATATAGCTCAGAGCATGTCTAATAGATTCGCTATTAGGCTCAGGTATTACACCATCAATATCACTGACCATTTCTGGTGAAGTTCCCCAAGTAACCTGGGGTGCTATAAAAGATCCATCAATTTCAATCTCTTTATCAAATTGAGCTTCGCTATCACTGACAAGATCTTGCCATTGCTCTTTTGCTACCAACCATTGTTCTCCTGTTGGAGTAAATGGCCTGTCTTTTATATAAGCTTCAGTTGTTTGATCATATGCTACAAGTCCTGCCCTAGCTCCAGCTTCAATTGCCATATTACATACAGTCATTCTTCCTTCAATTGACATATTTTCGATGACTGAACCAGCATATTCTATGGCATAACCAGTTCCTCCTGCGGTTCCAATTCTTCCAATAACTGCCAACGTAACGTCCTTCGGAGTGACACCTTCTTGCAGCTCACCTGAAATGTTAACCCTCATATTTTTTAGTTTTGAGGTTTTCAAACATTGAGTAGCTAAAACATGTTCCACTTCGGAAGTACCAATACCCATTGAAAGCGTCGCTAATGCCCCATGAGTAGAGGTGTGAGAATCTCCACAAACAATTGTCATGCCGGGTAAAGTTAATCCTTGTTCAGGCCCAACCACATGAACTATGCCCTGGCGTTTATCATGAATATCAAACTGCAGTATTTCATGCTCTTTGCAATTATCATCTAACGTAACCACTTGAAGTTTTGATACTTCATCATTTATACCAGCTATTCCCTTATCCCTGTCAGTTGTAGGAACATTATGATCAGGTGTTGCGATATTAGCTGATATTCTCCAAGGCTTACGGCCAGCTAATTTCAATCCTTCAAATGCTTGAGGGGATGTAACTTCGTGTATCAAATGTCTATCTATATATAAAAGATAGGTGCCGTCTTCTCTTTGAGAGACCTCATGAAGATTCCATAGCTTGTCGTATAGGGTGAATGACATGAGATTATTATGAGATATCAGGGATTTCAGTTACGACATCAGCATTTTGAGCTCTGTTCCTCAAAAAGTGGTCCATTATAACTAACGCAGTCATAGCCTCGGCTATTGGTGTTGCTCTAACCCCTACACAGGGATCATGTCTTCCTTTAACTTGAATCTTTTTAGATTCACCTCCCGAATCTATGGTCTGGCCTTCTTTGTTGATACTTGAAGTAGGTTTCAAGGCGATAGAGATTTTTATTTCTTGGCCAGTACTTATGCCTCCTGAAATTCCACCTGAGTTATTTGACAAATAACCCTCTGAAGTCATTTCATCCCTCGATTCCGAACCTTTTGAATCTATGAGATCAAAGCCCTTTCCTATTTCAAAACCTTTAACAGCATTAATACTCATAAGGCCTTTTGCTAAGTCTGCCTCAAGCTTATCAAAAACAGGTTCTCCTAAACCTATAGGCATATTAGTGACTGAGACTTCTATTTTTGCACCCACTGAGTCACCATCTTTTCTAAGTTGATCAATTAAATCTTCGATAGAAGTCAAAACTTCAGGATCTGGGCAAAAGAAGGGATTGAGACTAATTTGTGAAGAATCAAAATTAGATATAGTAATAGAACCTATTTGAGATAAGTATCCTATGATTTTGATATCCAGTTTTTCGCTTAAGTATTTTTTAGCTATTGCTCCTGCTGCCACACGCATAGCAGTCTCTCTAGCTGACGACCTTCCTCCTCCTCTGTGGTCTCTTATTCCATATTTTTTTGAATAAACGTAATCTGCATGAGAAGGCCTAAAAACATCTTTGAGTTGATCATAGTCCTTAGATTTTTGATCCTTATTTCTAATGAGCAAACCTATAGGTGTTCCAGTTGTTTTGCCCTCGAAAACACCAGATAATATTTCTACTTCGTCATCTTCTTTTCTTTGAGTTGTATACTTAGAGGATCCAGGTTTTCTCTTATCTAATTCCTTCTGAATGTCTTCTTCACAAAGCTCTAATCCAGGCGGGCAGCCATCAACGATACAGCCAAGGGCTACTCCATGACTTTCACCAAAAGTGGTCACAATAAAAGAGCTTCCGAAAGAATTCCCTGACATTTTCTTATCTTATTACGTAGTTCGCGGTGCGATTATAGAATTTTTGAACAATTTAGGTATTAAATTTGATATTTATTTAAAAACCTCCAAAATACTCGAAAAAAAAATTATTGAATTTTTATGATAAAAGCAGTTTTTTGGGATTTCGGAGGAGTAATTACTAGTAGTCCTTTTGAATCATTTAATAGGTTTGAAAAAGAAAATGAATTACCTTTAGATTTCTTAAGATTAGTCAATTCTACGAATCCTAACTCTAATGCATGGGCTAAATTAGAGAGGAATGAGTTAAATTTGGATGAATTTGATAAGCTTTTTTACAAAGAAAGCAGTGATCTTGGTCATTCGGTCAAAGGTAAAGATGTAATTGCTCTCCTGAAGGGTGAAGTAAGGCCTGACATGATACGAGCTCTGAAAAAAATTAAAGGGAATCTTCTTCAAGCTTGTCTAACAAATAATATTCAACCTATGGGAAAAGAGAACTTTGAAGGTAATGTTTCTGCCTCAGGCAAGCATGATGAAGTAATGAAAATGTTTGATTTTGTGTTTGAATCAAGCAAGGAAAATGTTAGAAAGCCTGATCCAGAATTTTATTTACGAGCTTGCGAAAGAGGCGAAGTCAATCCAGCAGAAGTTGTTTTTCTTGATGACTTGGGAATAAACCTGAAACCTGCCAAAAAATTAGGAATGAAGACTATTAAAGTTATAAATTCCAGTGAAGCGTTAACTGAGTTAGATAGCTTGATAGATATTAAACTTTTTTAGATTAATAAACTTTTGATTTAGAAGTAACATAATCCATTAATGCAAGTAAAACTCCAGAGAGAATGAATACAACATGAACAATAATCATCCAAAAGATTTCTCTATCGCTTATTTGAGATAAATCCATAAAGGCTGCTAATAAATTTATTCCGGAAATAGTAACAATTGAAGCGACTAATTTTAACTTCATCTCACTAAAGTCCACTCGACCCATCCAAATGGGTTTATCTTCGCTCTCATCAGCTACATGGAGCTTAGAAACGAAATTTTCATAACCAGCAAAAATTATCATGAGAACTAAATTACCCACCAAAATAAGATCTACTATATTTAAAACAAATAACATAATCCCTTTGACATCTTGTTCAAGAATTACAGGTAAATAGACGATAGTATCTTGAATAACTTTCATTGTTATAAACAAAAGTGACAGGCAAAGAACCAAGTAAATAGGTGCAAGAAGCCACCTACTTGCGAAAATAAGGCTCTCTAGATAATGTTCTAATTTACTCATTTGAATTATTCAGCTATGAAGAGGTTCATAAACTCAGGTACTGAGGTAGTCTCTAGACTTTCCTGATCTAAACATAATGACAAAATTTCCTGGCACCTCTGATCTGAAAATTGAGTAGCTAGATTTCGTTCAAATTTCTCTACAAGCATGGGAATACCTTGCTCTCTTCTTCGTCTGTGACCAATCGGATATTCGACTTCAATCTTCTCCGTTGAAGAACCATCTGTAAAGAATATTTGAATTGAATTAGCGATAGACCTTTTATCAGCTTCTAAATATTCTTGTGAATATCTATTATCTTCTTCGATAAACATTTTCTCTCTCAATTGATCTACTCTTGGATCTGAAGCCACGTCGTCCTCATAATCTTCAGCAACAAGATCTCCCTTTAGTAGTCCAATAGCAGTCATATATTGGAGACAGTGATCTCTATCAGCTGGATTATTTAAAATGCCTTCTTTACTGATAATCCTTATGGCTGATTCGTGTGTCGTAATTAAAATTTTCTCGATTTCATCAAACTTTTCTTTGACCTGCTCATGCAGAATGACTGCCGCCTCAACTGCAGTCTGTGCATGGAACTCTGCCGGAAAGGAGATCTTGAATAAAACATTTTCCATGACATACGAATCAAAATCTCTTGGTAGGCTGAAAGAATTTCCTTTAAATTGCACATCATAGAAACCCCAAGTTGGAGCCGTAAGAACACTTGGATAGCCTATTTGTCCTTTTTGAGTCAATAAAACTAACTGCAAAGCTCTGCTTGTAGCATCTCCTGCTGCCCAAGATTTTCTAGGTCCTGCATTTGGAGCATGCCTGTAGGTTCTTAAACTTTGTCCGTCTACCCAAGCTTGTGATAATGCATCTATTGTTTGATCTTTATTCAATCCAAACATAGAAGATATAACTGCCGTTGAGGCAACTTTTACTAAAACAACATGATCTAAGCCAACTCTGTTGAAACTATTTTCTAATGCCAAAACACCCTGTATTTCGTGTGCTTTGATCATATTAGTTAAAACATCTTTCATAGATAAAGGTTCTTTTCCTTCTGCCAGATTCTTTTGAGAAAGATAATCAGCTGCTGCCAAAATTCCACCTAGGTTATCTGATGGATGTCCCCACTCTGCAGCTAACCAAGTATCATTAAAATCTAACCATCTAATTATTGCACCTATGTCCCAAGCTCCTTTTACAGGATCTAATACATGCTTAGTCCCAGGCACCCTGACGCCGCCAGGGACTTGAGTGCCTTCGATGTATGGCCCCAATAAATTCTTACAATCAGGGAAAGTAAGAGCTAAAAGTCCGCATCCTAAGGTATCCATTAAACAGTTTCTTGCAGTGTTGTATGCTTCAGAACTTTCAATATCCTTATTTAAAACATATTCAGCTATTTTAACTAGTACGTCATCCGGATTAGGACGCACGTTTGTTTCAACGTTTCCAGACATAATTTTCCCCTTGGTTAACGATCAGACATATCGACCCAGACAGAGTTATCCGGTCCGATGTACTCTTCACTTGGACGGATAATTCTATTATCCGCTCTTTGCTCCATGATATTAGCAGCCCAACCCGAGGTTCTGCCTATAACAAATAATGGAGTGAATATTGCAGTAGGTATGCCTAGATAGTTGTAAGCAGAGGCCATAAAGAAGTCAGTATTAGCAAACATTCCTTTTTCATCATCCATCACTCTTTCTATTTCATCGGAAACTTCAAAAAGTGTAGTATCACCGTTTAATTTTGAAAGTTTTTCTGACCAAACTTTAATAATCGCATTCCTAGGATCTTCAGTACTGTAAACAGCATGCCCAAAGCCCATTATTTTTTCTTTTTTAGCGAGCAGATCAAGGACTCCTGCTTTAGCCTCTTCTCTGCTGGAGTATTTTTCAATCATTTCCATTGCGGCTTCATTTGCACCGCCATGCAGCGGTCCTCTTAAAGTTCCAATTGCACCTGTAATGCAAGAGTGCATGTCAGATAATGTTGAAGCACAAGTTCTAGCTGTAAAAGTAGATGCATTAAAACCATGTTCAGCATAAAGTATCAACGAAACATCAAGTGCTCTAGCTTGCTCTTCAGAAGGTTCTTTTCCTGTGAGTAAAGATAAAAATTGACCTCCAATAGTGGGATGATCTGTTACGGTTTCAACTCGAACTCCATCATGAGAATATCTGTACCAATATGTAACTATCGAAGCAAAAGAAGCCATTATCCTATCAGCTGTTTCATTCTGATTAGAGAAGTCACCTTCTGGTTCTAAATTTCCTAACATAGAGCAACCAGTCCTCATAACATCCATCGGGTGCGCTTCAGCAGGAATTCTTTCCAAAACCTCTTTAAGTTCATCCGGCAGATTTCTGTATGATTTAAGTTTAGATGCATATTGATCATATTCAGATTGATTTGGTAAGTTTCCATACAACAGCATATAAGCAACTTCTTCAAAAGAAGCTTTTTCAGCAAGCTCCTCTATGGCATAACCTCTATAAGTTAAACCTTTTCCTTCTTTTCCTACAGTTGAAAGGGCAGTCTTACCTGCTACTTGCCCTCTTAAACCTGCTCCATCTAACTTCTTCTCACCCATTTAATTTCCTAATCTAATTTTTAAATAGCTCGTCTAATTTATTTTCGAACGAATGATAATCTAGTACGTCATAAAGTTCATCTCTAGTTTGCATATTTTTTAATAGACTTTCTTGATTATCAGACGTTTTAATTTCTTTAAATACCTCTTCAGCGGCCTTACTCATTGCCCTAAATGCGGTAAGAGGATAAAGGACCATATCTACCCCTGACTGACTTAGCTCTTCGCAACCAAAAAGTGGAGTCTTTCCAAACTCTGTGATATTTGCAAGGATAGGTATTTTCACATGTTTCTTAAGTTCCTTATACTGATCTAGTTCGATAAAAGCCTCAGGGAAGAGAGCATCTGCTCCTGCTTCTTGATAAGCTATAGCCCTTTCTATGGCGAGATCAAGGCCTTCATTTGCAAGCGCATCTGTCCTTGCCATTACAACAAAATCATTATCTATCTTGGCATCTACTGCAGCTTTGATTCGGTCGATCATCTCTGAGGTAGAAACAATCTCTTTGTTTGGGCGATGACCACATCTTTTCTGGGAAACTTGATCCTCAATATGCAGTCCAGCAGCTCCATAGTTGATAAAAGACTTTACAGTTCTTGCAATATTAAATGCACCACCCCAACCAGTGTCGGCATCAACCAATAAGGGAACTGACGTTGCATTTGTAATCCTCTCAACATCTATAAGAACATCTTGAAGAGAGGAAATACCTAGATCAGGAACTCCTAGACTAGAGGCAGCTACTCCACCGCCTGATAAGTATATGGCATTATGACCCTCCTTTTCCGCTAACAAAGCTGAATAGGCATTTATCGTACCGACAATCTTTAGGGGGTTGTTATTTGCAATGGCCTCTTTAAGTTTTTTTCCTTGAGATTGACCCATATTATGTCCTCCCGATAAAAGAAGAATTTTCTATCAGGAGATTCTTCAAATCTTCATGACTTTCAACTCCTTCAATTTCTTTAAACTCTTCTCTTATATGTTTCGGAGCTTGAAAAAAGACACCTAAATCGGCTTCTTGAAGCATTTGAATGTCGTTATAAGAGTCACCTGAAGCAAATACTTTAAATTTCATATCCTTTAATCCTTGAACCACTTTCTTCTTATTCTCTAACTGTCTCAAGGTATAGCCTTTTAACTCATTATTTTCTATATCTAAATAATGACAGTTAATAGAAGGAGTGCCAAGTTTTCTAAGCAAGGGCCAGGCTAGCTCGTAAAAAGAATCAGAAACAATAGTTAACTGAAAGTTATCTCTTACCCAATCAATAAATTCTCTAGCCCCATCGAAAGGCTCCATTTTATCGACTAAAGATTGAATTTCTAAAAAGGATAAACCAATCGACTTAACTAGATCAATTCTCATATCCATAAGTTCTGAATAATCTTTAAGATCTTGAGTCGTTAATTTAAATTGCTCTTCTCCAGTGTATTTAGCTACTTCAGCCCAAATTTCAGGTATTAATACACCTTCAAGATCAAGACAGACATGTTCCATCGATAGTTATTCCCACTCAATAATTGAGGTGGTGATTATACATTTTTTGAATTTAAATTCTCGAATTAAAGTTGATCACTTGACCGGTAGGAACTTCTAAACAGGCTGATTTACAATTTTCAATTTGATCATCAAAAAATATATCTGCTCCAAAGTCTTTTAAAAAACTAGTTTTATCCATACCACCTAAAAAAAGAGATTCATCTATCCTAATTTTCCATTCTCTTAGAGTTTTTATAACTCTTTCATGGGAAGGAGCCGATCTGGCAGTTACTAATGCAATCCTCACAGGGCATTCTGCTCGAGGAAAACTTTGCTGAACTTTATAAAGTTCTCTGAGGAAAGACTTAAATGGACCACCACTTAATGGATTGTCAGCTAGATTTTTTTCATTATTATTGAAAGCTTCTAAACCATATTCATCAAATATTTTCTGAGATTCTTCAGAAAAAATAACTGAGTCTCCATCAAAAGCAACCTTAAGAGTTTCATTATCAACTTTAGAGTTTCTTGAAGGCATAATCCTAGCAGAAGCAATTCCACTATTGATAGATGACTTACAGTCTTCGAATTCAGTTGAGAGAAATAGATGTACTCCAAAAGATTTTGCATATACGTGAGGACTCTTTCCTCCACAAAAAGCTGCTTTTTCAATATCAAGGCCATGATATTGAATAGAATTGAAGATTCTCAAACCAGTATCAGCAGTATTTCTGCTTAGCAAAAATACCTCTACTAACTTTTCATCGCTAAATTGGTTGTTTAAATTTAATAACTTTTTAACTAAAGAAAAAGCCTGACCAGGCTTTAAGGGACAATTTTCTTTTACTATCTGGTACTCTTTATATGCCTCAAGTCCATTATTCTTAAATATCAAATGACTTGAATCTAAATCAAAAAGCGCTCTAGAAGTAATTCCAATTTTTAACATTATTGCATAATACAATATACTGTATATAATTACAGTAATTATTATGAAAAATCTAACTAAAAGACAAGAAGAAATTTTGAATTTAATCAAAACGCACATATTAGATTTAGGATTTCCTCCTACTAGAGCAGATATAGCGAGATCTTTGGGTTTTAAATCTCCTAATGCTGCAGAACAACATTTAAGGGCTATAGAGAAGAAAGGTTTCATAAAGATTTTATCTGGAGCTTCCAGAGGAATAGTTCTAAATGATTCTGAGAATGACCAAATACCTGTAATTGGCTTAGTTGCTGCCGGAGGTCCAATCCTAGCTGAAGAAAATGTTGAAAAGACTATTCCCAGATCAAATAACCTTCTCTCTAGTGATATTGACTACTATTTAAGAGTAAAAGGAGACAGTATGGTTGATATAGGCATATTTGAAGAAGACTTAATTGGGGTAAGTAAATCTGCAAATACGAAAGTTGGATCTGTGGTAGTTGCAAGAATTAATAATGAAGTGACAGTTAAAACCTTGATTGAAATGACTCAAAATAAAGTTGTGCTAAGAGCTGAAAACCAAGAATATGAAGACATTATTGTTAATCCGGAAGTTGAGGAGCTAGCTATTGAAGGTTCGTGTGTGGCCCTCCTAAGAGAGAGTATTTAGATAACCTTTGAATCTTCTAGAGAAATAAATTTCTCCCCTTTTTTGAGCTTTAAGATTTCGTTGATAATGAAATTTTGCTCTTCCTGATCCAATTTATACCAGTCATTTGGAATTTCCGTTTCTATTTCGCCTACCTTTAAATTCTTTACAAACTTAAACGCTTTCCCAGGCTTTCTTATTTTTATTCCTACTGGTTGTATAGATTTATCTTCTTTGTGAATGAATCCCAATATTCTTAATGAATTTAAAACATATCTTCTTCCAGAATCTGATTGATAATCTATTGTGTTAGGTTCGTAATAAGATACTTTGGGACTTGGATCTCTGTCTTCAGGCTTCAGCTTAGTAGCCTTATTGAATCCATCAAATTCAGTATATTCACCAAATCTTCCATTTTTTAAGGTAATTGGTAAGTTTGTATTAACTTCAGTAAATAATATATTTTCAGCATTGCTTGTGTCTATTAATTCTATAGCTCTATTCAGCCCTATATCTAGAATAAATTCGTCTTCATCTGGGGTTCCAAAAAGCTTCTTTTCCTCTTCATTTAATGTCCAAACACAAGGTCCATTTACACTTAAGTCTGCATATATGGGTTTACCCAAATCTGGATGAAGTCCTAAATCTTTTGGAAGTTCTTGATAAGTCTCCCAAGTTGTATTGAATTCAAATGGTTTTTTAGTCCACTTGCATTCCGAGCAGCCTACAAAGTAACCCCAGGCTCCCGATTTCAAACTAATAGGACTAGAGCATTTTGGACATTCACTTCTATTTTGTCCGGATTCATCTTTTGGGAATATTACAGATCCAAGCTCTTCATTAAGTAAGTCTAAAACTTGTCTAGTTTTAAATTCATCCTTATTACCAATCTCTATATCATTAATTTTTCTGTTGAGGTAGTTTTGGAGCTCTGTCCAAAAAGCATCTAAAACTTCTTCATAATTTTTGTTTCCTGAAGCAACTTCATCTAAATCGGCTTCCATTCGAGCTGTAAATTCAGTTTCTATAAAAAATTCCTCAAAAACCCTTTTCAGGTAGGAAGTTAAGACTCTTCCTAAATCAGAAGGGATGATTGACTTTGCTCCATAAGCATATTTTTTTGTTCTCAATCCCTTAACGATGGTTGCATATGTCGAGGGACGTCCAATACCTTCCTCTTCCATCTTTTTTATCAAAGAAGCTTCTGAGTATCTATTTGGGGGTGTAGTAAATTTTTGTTCATATTTGTTTGAGATTAAGCTCAGCTCACTCCCTTCCTCGAGACCTTCAGGAAATAATGTCACTTTTTCATCTTCAGTGCCGGTAAGAATCTCAAAACCTTTAAATATATTCTTTCTGGATGAGGCCCTAAATTCATAATTATTATCTGCTGAAGATATCACCAGAGTTTTTCTCTCATATTTCGCGACCTCCATCTGACTTGCAACAGTTCTATTCCATATCAAGGTATACAATTTTTCTTCATCTCCGGATAAAACGGCATCTGTCGGGGTCTTAGAAATATCTGTTGGTCTAATTGCCTCATGTGCTTCTTGAGAATTTTGTACTTTAGATTTATAAATTCGTGGCTCTCTAGAAAGAAAAGTAGAATCATAGTTTGAAAAAATAAAGTTTCTTATTTCTTGTAACGGGGGCGGGCCTGGATTTTGTTCAGAAAATGGCTCTCCTGTATTGGGAGAAGTGCTAATTGATATACCATCGGTTCTAAGATAAGTTATTAGACCTCCTTCATAAAGTTTCTGAGCAGCTTGCATAGTCCTATCAGCTGTAAAGCCTAAGCCACTTGCTGCTGACATCTGCAATGTTGAAGTTCTGAATGGTGGTTTTGGACTGCTTGATTGGGCCTTAGAATCTATATTTCTTAATTTAAAACTCTGAGTTTTCAATTCGTTGATCAGATTATTAACTTCATGCTCATCTTTTAGAGGTTCTTTGTTAATGTTTCTTTCTAAAATTTGAGTTAATTTTGCATCAAATAAGGTCCCTGAAAAATTAAAACTTGATTCGAAAGGCCAATATTCTTCAGGAGTATGTAAATCTCTTTGATCTTCCTTTTCACAGAGCAGTCTTAGTGTCGGAGATTGTACTCTTCCGGCAGATTTTGCTCTTGAAACATGTCTCCAAAGCAGTGGAGACACCTTAAAACCAATCAAATGATCTAAGATTCTTCTGGTTAAATAAGCATCTACTAAATCTTGATCTATTTCTCTCGGTGATTCTATGGCTTTTTTTATTGCAGAAGAGGTTATTTCATTAAAAGTGACCCTTCTTACATCAACATCTTTCGTCAGTTTCTTACTATCAAAATCGCTAAGCAAATGCCAAGCAATCGCTTCCCCTTCTCTATCCGGGTCTGTTGCCAAGTATAAAAGTTCAGACTCCTTACAAAATTTACGAAGATCCCTCATTACTTTCTTACCTTTAGTAGAAAATTCCCATTTGAGATTGTTCCAATTAGTAGGATCGACAGCGTTTTCATTATCAGCAAGATCTCTTACATGGCCCACGCAGGCTTCAACCTGCCAATCTTTATCTGGAAAGTTAGAATCCAGGTAACCTTTTATTTTTTTTGCTTTTGCTCCCGATTCTACAATTACAAGTGATTTCATAATTAATTTAGGCTTGACTCCTTTACAGTATAAAGTTCAAGAACGGGTGGTCTGTCAAGTGTTTCTTTAAATGAGTTCGTTTTTAAGTATATCTTTTATGAGTTTCGGGCCCTCAAAAATAAATCCTGTATATACTTGCACTAAGTCAGCACCTGCATTGATTTTATCAAGATAATCCGATGCTGACATAACACCTCCAGATGCAATTATTGGTATTCTATTGCCAACAATATTTTTTATGAATATAAGTTTTTCTGTGGCTTTGTCTCTTAGAGGTAAGCCACTAAGACCGCCGTAACCATTCTTGTCAGCATGATTAATAGTAGTGTTACTTGAGATAATTCCATCAATTTGGCAATCGATAATACAATTACATATTTCTTCTAATTCTTGTTTAGTTTCATCGGGACTTATCTTGATGAATATAGGAACATAGTTAAAAGATTTTGATAGTAGGTTTTGTTTTTCCTTTATCTTAAGAATAAGGTCTTTTAAAAATTCTTTGTTACTTAGCTCTCTCAACTCTGTAGTGTTTGGCGAGGAGATATTTATCGCAATGTAATTAGAATATTGATAAACCTTTTCCATGCAAAAAAGATAGTCTTGATAAGCATGTTCATTAGGTGTGTCAAAATTCTTACCTATACTCACTCCTATTGGTATAGTTGAATTTCTTTTTTTTAAATTCTCTACAAGAGACTCAACACCTTTGTTATTAAAACCTAACCTATTAAGCAAGGATTTATCTTTTCTGTTTCTAAATAACCTAGGTTTTGGATTTCCTGCTTGTTTGACGGGTGTTACTGTTCCAACTTCAATGAAGCCCACTCCAAGCGCGGCTAAACAATCAATATATTCTCCATCTTTATCGAGTCCTGCTGCTATGCCCAGTTTATTTTTATAATTCTTAAAATTGTTCAAAGATAGATTTTTAGAATCTTTGCTTATTTTTTTTGTTTTTCCATCACTAGATTTGGTTAATATTTTTAAAAGGCCTGTCGAATAAGCAACTTTTAGCCCATTTAGTGCTAAAAAATGAGAAAGCTCACTTGGAAGATAGTGAAATATTCTTGTAAAAAAGCTTAATAGAAACATTAAATACCTTGTATGCTCCATTCTATATTAACTTCGTACAAAAAAGTTTGATCATAGTGCAAAATTCAAAAAAAAACAGGTATTTTAGTTTGGCATAAAAATTGCATTTTTTCATAATTAAGGGAGAAATTTCTATGCGTAAAAAAAAATTAAAGTTGACACAAAGACACGAATTGACTTTAAATACGCAAGTAGTTCCCAATCCCTACAAAAATTGGACCAAAAATTAATTAAAATGGGTTTTAAAATGAAAAAGATTTCAAACAATATTTTTGCTGCTTTTACGAGTCTAGCAATACTTTTAGTTCCGCAACTTGTAAATGCAGAAACTGAAACTGCCGGTGCAGGATCGGGTGGAGCTGCTGGTGAGGCTGCTGTTAACACTGCTATAGGAGGCGTTAGTGCTGGAACAATTGCGGCTGTGGTAGCTATTGCTGCTGCTGCTGCAGCTATATCCGATAGCGGTTCGGGAGGCGGAGCCATAACACCGGAACCAGTAGTTGAAGACACAACACCAGTTGAAGAAGATACAACTAGTGATGAGCCAACCATTGAAGAATACGTTACAGAAATAGTCATCGACATACCTGGTTCAGCCTCTTCTACTACTGCAGGTGCGACAGCAACCAGAACAACTGGTGCTACTGCTACAAGAACAACCGGTGCTACTGCTACTAGAACAACCGGTGCTACTGCTACAAGAACAACTGGTGCTACTGCTACTAGAACAACTGGTGCTACTGCAACTAGAACAACCTCTGCTACAACTACTTCATCGCAAGGTGGTGCAGCTGGTGCTACGGTAGGAACAAGTGCTGGTGGAGACCTATACAATGTCATAGAAACCTTCGATGTTGAGGAAACATATGATGTAGTAGAAACCTATGACGTAGTCGAAGAATACGACGTCAAAGAGACTTATGATGTAGAAGAAGAATACACAAAAACCGTGACTATTCCTGCTGTTGCAGCCTCAACAGCTACTGCAACAGCTACAGCTACTAGAGAGTCAAACTAGTATAATTTTTTTTAATAAAAGCCCCGTTCATCGGGGCTTTTTTGCTATTTCAAAATGAATTTCTGGCAATCTTGGAGATATATATTGACTAGATTTCCAAACATAATTTGTTTCATCTAACCAATATCTATTGGTACGATGCCATCCTATCTCATGAGAGTCAATTTTCTCTTCTACCAGCCTAAAAGTCTTATCACCGAAGACTGTTTTAACGACATCTTTACCCTTATAAGTATATGTTGATTTAACTTTAAGATTATTTAACGTTGGTAAACTATAAGAATTGTAAGAAATATATTCCAAGTTATTTTTCACCTTATTATTCCAATCTCCAGAAGTTGTTATTTTTTCCTTAAGATTATTTGGTAGTCCAGAAGTTGCAACTATCTTTCCGTTATTGATTACTAAATATACGCCGTCAGCACTAACCCAGGTAAAATTATCATTATTGATACTTTCAAGTATCAATAGAGCCGAGGGTCCTTTACCGATTTTTACAACCATCGAGGCATAAGGGATATTTTTGATTAACTCGGGATCAATACCCTTATCGTTTTCAAATAAAAGCTTACTGATAGAGCTAAATGCTTCAATATAACCAGGAGCAATTCTGTTCGAATCGATAGAGGCGCAAGCAGCTGTCAAAGCTAGAATAAAAATTGAAATGATTATTTTCATATTAATCAATTATCTTATCCCAGTCTCGAATAATTGATGACGAACTTGAATCACCGAGAATACCAATGAGTGAATTATGTTTATTTAAAATTGCACCTCCATCTTTTGTTAAAGGATGAAGGCCAAATGAAATAACCCCCGATCTGAAGTCAGAATAGAATAACTGTGTTGGAACAGATATATAGAAGCCTTTGTCAAAGCTACCTTCGCCAAATTCCTCAGCAGAAAGATCTGTTTTAGTTGCAAAGATCCCAAGTGTAAAACCAGATTTAAACCTTCGTGATAAATCTAAGGTTGCACCTTTGTCTCCAGCTAAGTATTTACCGACTAAAATTTGAGAGCGTATTTGATAAGGCATATCAAAATAAAATCCTAAATGACCAGTGGTAGTGGAGTACTCTTTAAAAGAAAATAATTGATTATAAGCTCTCTGTTTTACTTTATGTGCTGATAATCCAATAGAATATTTTTTATTGAAAGGACGGTATAGGATTTCACCACCCACACCCCCAAACATTTCTTCTAGATAACCCAGATCCAACCTAGTAAAGATATCTTTAAATGGTGAACCAAAGTACTCTAGTTGCATTCTTTGTATATTATTTTTTCCTTCTGATAGATAATCTTGAATGTCACTTCGTACGTGTGGAATTTGGCTAGAACTTGCATTATTAAAACCTTTAAATGTATCGTAGATATTTATTCCAAAGGAGGTGTATAAAGACAAATTTCTTCTAAATTTAATGGTTGTATCTGTCTTCCATAGCAACTGTCCAAGATAAAAACCTTCTGGACCTCCAATCTGATGTTTGATCGCTGGGGACATGGTCCAACTGAATTCTGGAAAAGAAATACTTGGCATAAAGGAAGCTTCTTCATAAAGAGGTTTTGAATTATTAGAATCTAAACTACTTAGCTTCAGAAGCTCATTAGAACTCATAACTCCAATATCTGATTTTTCAAAATATTCTTTTCCGAATGTTACTCTTGCTACTTCAAAATCTCCATTCATAGCATGAATGTTTATTTTCTCGACTTTGTCAGGTGAAAGAGCAGAAACAATTCTTGCTGTTCGGCCAATGGGTCGAGATAATGAAAAAAATCTTGAAGATGCAATTGCGACATCAACTTCATTCTCCTTCAAATTTGCAGCTTGAATATATATATTTTCGTCTCTTAAGCTCAGATTTAGAGATCTATAGAAAATATTATTATCTTCTTTTATCTTGTTTTTTTGGTCTTTATTCAGAGATTGAACTCTTTTGGGCCTAGGTTTTGGGATAGTATCTTTAAGAAAGTTCCCTTTTAACTTAAAAGCTACACGAAATTTAGAACCTCGTTCGAAAGATGAAGAAAAACTTAGGTTTTCTGAAAAAGAGAAGTCAAATCCGATATTAAATCTACTCTTTAAATCATCGACGATATTCCTTTCATCTGGATTAGATGTATCATATTCAAGCTTAAGCCTTAAACCTGTCCTAGGTAAATCATACTCAATTCCTCCAAATATAGCAGTTTTACCTGAAAACCAGTTTTTAAAAGAAAATGTGCCCCCTTGACCAAAAGCTTCATTTCTAAATTTATAACGATCATCAATTGAATTTAAGGGATTAGAAAAATTATTATCTGTTCCCAAAATACCCCAACCAAGTCCTAAAGATAAATCTAAGTTTCCAAATTTCTTAGAACCAACAAGATACTCTGATGAAAATAGTCCAGTACCAGCTACATCTCTTAATCCCAAGGAAACCGCCGGTAAGTAATAAGTCTCTGACATAATTAAAGCTTTTAAGTCAAAGCCCTTATCTTTAAGACTTTGATTGCCACTGTATGCTGATGGACCATAATTCTGATTCTTTACCTCTGCATACCTGTAAGTTGCTTCAAGCCAACTAAAAGGAGTAGCTGTTAGCGAAGTAAATTCATGAGGATACGACGCAGAAAGGTTGAATCTTAAACTTGCCTCGGGCATCATTCTTGCGTTGGGTATTTCTATTATTCCCGTATTACCATAGTTAGAAGCTGATGGAAGTACCTTGAAAGGGTAATAATCTTCAATTGCTGAAAAAAGATTTGCACTAACTAAACAAATACCCAGCAGCCACGACTTTGGCTTTGACATTGATTACTTAATCGCTTATCGCAGCTATGGCAGCTGCTGAAGTAGCCAGATCAGCTAAAATAGGAGTGACAATTTGAGTTAAACTAATAGCATCAAATGGTCTTGAATCTCTAGAAATAACTATTGTACTTCCAGGTATAATTTCCTTGCTAGAGCTAAATAAAGATTTTTTTACTAATTGAGATTTACCATCAGGGTAAATTACAAAGGTTCTGTCTTTATCGGCCGTATCTTTCATGCCGCCTGCTAATGCAATGTATTCATCAACTGTTAGGTTAGGATTAAAACCAACAGTAGCGCCGTATAAAACTTCACCAACTATTGAAACTGAAGACGGCCTACTCGGTATAAATAATTTGTCACCGTGCTGAACAGGGAAATTAAAAATTGGATCTGATTTTAGGGTTAATAAATCTAAATTAACAACCATTCTCCCAGGGGGATCTTCTGCCCTTAATTTAGAAATAAGGTTTGATATAGGCAAAAGGGTGAATTCAGTGATTTCATCAATCGTGTCTTTAGTGATTACATCCACAATGGTATTTTCCAGTTCATCAGCTGCTCTTTCAAAAGCAGCTTTTTGTGCTTTTGCGACATCCCTTCTAAGAAAAACCGCTCCTTGGAAGAAAGATTGATCGGTATATCCTCCTGCCCTCAATATAATGTCACGTATAGTATCTCCAGGCTGGATAGAGTATTCGCCTGGATTTTTTATTTCACCTGAAACTTGAATTGATTTAGGGCTTATTCCAGCAACAGAGGAAATGTTGATAACATCACCATTCATTAATGATCTATCTAGGTTATCTGTTGAGCTTATATAGGTAAGATTTCTTTTAGCAGTTTTAGGATCAATTGAACTTAATTCTAATTCTGGAGAGCCGTACACTTCCGAATTAAAACCTCCAGCAAGAGAAATTGCATCTGCAATAGTTTCTCCTTCTACAATTTCATATCTATATGGCCTTTTAAAGGCTCCTCCTAGAGTGATACTTTTTTCAATAAAAGGTACAAAAACAACATCACCATCTTGGAGAATAACATCTGACTCTAAAGAACCTTTGAGCAAAATATCATAAAAATCATAAGTTTTTATAACCTTGTTATTCCTCCTAACTTTTATATTTCTTAAAGACCCTTGTTCATTTACTCCACCACTAACAAACAAAGCATTCGAAACTGTACTCAATCCGCTCATTACATACCTTCCAGGTTTATATGCCTCACCAAGAATATAAACGCCTATCGATCTAAGCTTACTTAGAGACATATCAACAGAAGTTCCTATTAATTCAGTTTCCACTGTTTTGACTAAAAGCTTAGTGGCTTTCTCATAAGTTAAACCTAAAAAATTAACTGGTCCTATGAATGGAAGGACAACTTTACCTTCTCTACTAATAGTTGCTTCAACTTTCTTTTCTTTACTTCCATAGAAATTAACCAATATTTTATCTCCTGGACCGAGTATGTAGTTTGCAGTGACTGGAGTATTATCCACGGGAGCGAAAGTTGTAGGAGAATACTGAAAGAAATTGAATCCGTATATACACTCCGGGCAGTAATCCTCATCTTCTTCGAGATCTTTTAACTCAGGTTTTTTCATTAGAGAGAGCTCTTCGTCAAAAGTTTCTTCAATTTCATCTCTTAGAGAATCTGCTGTTTCCATCTTTTCGATTATGCTTGTTCTTTGATCAGGTGGTAATTGCTCTATCATTATCATCTGATCTGGAGTAATTTCAGCAGTTAATGAAAAGGACATCAAAGCGATGGAAAAAATAAGTGAATTTATACTTTTTTGTTTCATGATAATTATTCTACAAGTTTAAAATAATTCTAAGTAGTACTTTTTTTTGGTACACCCAGACTCCAACCTAGTTTATTTCTGCACGACGAAAAGAAGCTGTGATCTGTTGGATGTATTAAAGTTAATTCTTTTTTAGCCCTCTGTATGTATACATCTTTATTATTAGGAACTTTGAGATTCTCATGACTATCCATACTTAAGAAAGCTTTTGTGCTACCTTTAGTTCTTATTTTTATTTGTTTATCTTGGCTTGTTATCATGGTTCTCGAATTAAGGCTATGAGGAAACATTGGGAGAAGGCTTATAGCTTTGACCTCTGGAGAAATGATGGGCCCATTTCCGGATAAGGAATATGCAGTTGAACCTGTGGGTGTGCTCACTATAAGTCCATCTGCTTTTTGTCTATAAACAAATTCATCATCTATAAATAGTTCATACTCTATTAGTTGTGCTATTGAACCAGAGTGAAGAACTATTTCATTCAATGCCCTATACCTGCTTTTTTCGCCTTCAATCCAAGCTTCTAGAAATATCCTTTTGTCTTCAATGAAATTACCTTTCAATATTTCACTCAATGCAAAAGTTAAATCTGCAGGAGGAATATCAGTTAAGAATCCTAGATTTCCTAGATTTATTCCAAGAACAGGGATGCTACTATCGCCAAATTTCCTAGCAGTACTTAAAAGCGTTCCATCTCCGCCAATTGCGATGACTAAATCCGATTTTCTTGCAATAGTTTTTTCGGTATATATCCTTCCCTTTAACTTACCGCTAATACTTGAAGAAGAAGGAAAAACACATATTATTCCTAGACTAGAAAGAACTTCTACTACTTGTTCAGCTATGGAAATTACTTTTTTATTATTTATTGAAGAATAAATTGCTATATTTTTAAATAAGAAGTTACTTACCATTTTTTTACCCAGTATATGAATATTGTATCAATTGCAGCAATTAAAACCTTAAAAACATATTTAGTAAGGGCTAACATCAATGCAGTTGACCAATCCATCCCGGTTGCGAAAACCCATGTGAATTGATATATGAGTGTATCGATAAGTTGAGAAGTAATAGTAGACAAATTATTTCTTAACCAGAGCTTAGATTCTCCCGTTATGGTTTTTATTTTATTGAAAAACCATACATCAAATGTTTGACTTACTAGGTATGCAGTAAGTGAACCTACTACAAAAGCAGGAGAATAATATGCCAAAGTAGAAATTGCATTATGAACCTCCAGAGCTGAGCCAGTTATCTCAGAAGGCTTAAATTGGATACTGAGGACCAAAGTTATCATGACAGCAATGTTTGCAAAAAACCCAAGCATTACAGCCCTATTAGCTTCTTGTCTCCCATATTTTTCGTTCAGTACATCAGTAGCAAAATATATTCCTGAATACAAAATTGCTCCCATACTTACTTTATATGTGCTTCCGAAAATTATTAGTTCACTTACCTTGCCCCCCTGTAAGTTGCCCAGCACAATACCTAGAACAACTGCAACATATAAACCATATTTGCCAAAAAATCTGTACAGCAATAATGCCAAGCCAAGGTCATAGACGACAGTGATTAACCAGAGTGATTCTTGGCTGAGAGAAAAAATATCCATTTTTGTATAATTTCTTTATATTCTATCTGAAAGAGAAAGCAACATGTTCTTAAAACTGCAGCATTTAATAGAAGAAAGTAAAAGATTAGTATTATTTACTGGGGCTGGTATAAGCACCAATTCTGGTATACCTGATTTTCGTGGGCCAAAGGGTGTATGGAAAACTGCAACTCCCATATACTTTCAAGACTTTATGGGCTCAAAAGATAAAAGGATAGAATCATGGGAAAGGAAGTTTTCAAATGAACTTAGCATAGATTCAGCTAAACCAAACAGTGGTCATTTAAAATTGGCTGAAATCATGAGCAAGAAAGAGGAAGCTCATCTCATAACTCAAAACGTAGATAACTTACATCAGGAATCGGGTATTGATGACTCCAAGATAACTGAACTCCATGGAAATGCAACTTATGCTAAATGTTTAAACTGTCATGCAAGATATGAACTTTCTCCTCTTAAAAAAGATTTCCTCGCAACTAAAGAGCCTCCTTCATGCACTTTATGTGGAGGAATAATTAAAACGGCAACTATCTCTTTTGGTCAAGCCATGCCAGAGGAAGAAATGAATACTGCACAAAGAGTATCGATTAAGTCAGATCTATTTATTTGTTTAGGTTCTTCTCTTGCTGTTTTTCCTGCCGCTGATCTCCCTTTGTTAGCAAAAGAAACAGGTGCTAATTTAGTGATTATAAATAATGAACCTACACAGATGGATCATTTATCAGATTTAGTAATTAATAGAGATATTTCTGAGACTTTGTCAGAAATCACCCTATAAATTAATCATGTGTTAAGGCCACTAAGCCTAATAGATCTCCCTCTTTCATCTCTTTAAGAGTCTCATTAGCCTTTGAGACATCTCTTGTTTCTACCGCAACAGGATCTATCTTTCCAGCAACGACAAGTTCCATCAGTTCTTTCATATCACCTAAACTGCCGACATAAGAGCCCATAAGTTTCTTTTCCGTAAGAGCTTGTAAAGGCAAAGGCAGACTAATTTGCCCTCCAAAAAGGCCAACTATTACGTAACTTCCTCCTCGCGCAAGAAGGTTATATCCAAAATTGACAGACGCTTCGGCTCCCACAAAATCAACGATAGATCTGGCACCGCCTTCAGTTAATTCTAATAGCTTTTCAGCAGCACCTTCTTCAGAGGAGTTTATTGTTGCAGATGCACCAAGCTGTCTGGCCATTCCTAGTTTTTCGTCATCGATATCAACCACGATTGGATTTATACCATATGCCGCTTGAGCAATTTTTAAAGCTAATACCCCTAAACCCCCTGCAGATACAATAACTAATGAATTATCTTTCTTATAAGGACCTGCTTTTTTTAAAGCACTATAGGCGGTCAAGCCTCTACAAGCATAACTACCGGCTAAACTGTCAGGTGTGTCCGCTGCATCAAATAAATATTTTTGATCAGGAACTAAAACATATTCTCCATATCCGCCAGCAACATGAATACCTAGATTAGAGTTATTCGGACAATAATGAGTCATATCGTCATCGCAAAGGTCACAATCACCGCAGCCCATCCACGGATAAGCTACATATCTCTCTCCTATATTGATATCTTCTACTTCATCTCCGATTGCACTTACTTCTCCAAAAATTTCATGACCCATAGTCAGGGGCTCGCCACCAGGTAATGGTGATGGAAGTTGCACACCTCCCCCCAAGTCAAAATATCCATCATGAATGTGTACATCAGAATGACATACGCCGCATGCGACCGTCTTAAGAACTACCTCTCTTCCTTTCGGTTCAGGTGTTTCTAATGTTCTCTCTTCTAATGGTTTACCATTTTCTATTACTTGATAAGCTTTCATTTAAACTCTCTAGAATTTGTTTAGTTATCTTTAGAATAAATCTATAATTGCATTGGAACAAGTAAATAAATAAGGAATAAGATGACAGATTTACAAACTTTTAGAGAAGAAACAAGAGATTGGCTGGAGGCTAATTGTCCACAAGAAATGAGAAAACCAGGAGATGTTGCTTGGGGTGGCAGAAATGCTCAATTTTCTCATCCTGACCAAAAAATATGGTTGGAAAGAATGGGGGAAAAAGGATGGACTTGTCCGACTTGGCCTAGTGAATACGGCGGAGGTGGCCTATCTAAAGAAGAAAATAAAATTCTTCAAGAAGAAATGGGCGCGATTGGGGCAAGATCTCCATTAGGTAGTTTTGGGATATGGATGTTAGGACCGGCTCTTCTTGAGTTTGCCAACGAAGAGCAGAAAAAAGAGCATTTACCTCCAATTGTTAGAGGGGAAGTGTGGTGGTGCCAAGGTTATAGTGAACCTGGATCAGGCTCAGATTTGGCTTCGTTAAGCACTAAGGCAGTAGAGGACGGAGATAACTATGTTATAAATGGTCAAAAAATCTGGACATCATATGCAGATAAAGCCGATAAGATTTTCTGTTTAGTTAGAACTGGACCTCAGGAGCCCAAACATGACGGAATAAGTTTTTTACTTATAGATATGGATCAGCAAGGTGTTACAACAAGGCCCATTACTTTAATAAGTGGAAAATCCCCATTTTGTGAAACTTTCTTTGATGATGCGAAAGCTCCTACCAAAGATCTGGTTGGTGGATTAAATAAAGGTTGGACGGTTGCTAAGAGACTTCTTGAGCATGAGCGAACTATGATCTCAGCTATGGGCCTATCGGGCGGTGGAGATGGTAGTAAAAAAACTAAATCAGGATTAGCTGAGATAGGAAAGAAATATGTTGGAATAGATGCTGATCAAAAGATTTCTGATAAAGCCCTAAGAAGAAAAGTGGCTATGCATGATCTTAACTCCAGAGCCTTTGGTCTAACTATGCAAAGGGTAGGAGAAGAAACTAAAGTCGGTGCACCAAGTCCAGCTGCGGCTATGGGTAAATACTATGGAACTGAACATAATAAACTCCGTTATGAGCTGATGCTTGAAGCAATGGGGACTCAGGGAGTTGGATGGGATGGAGAAGGATTTTCAATAGAAGAATTAGCGATTACAAGAGACTGGCTTAGAACCAAAGCAAATTCAATTGAAGGAGGTACTTCTGAAGTGCAACTAAATGTAATTTCAAAAAGAGTTCTTGGTTTACCAGACAAGTAAATATGGCACTAATTCTTAATGAGGAACAGCAATCCCTCAAAGATATTGCTAAAGAGTTTTTACAAAAGAATGCTCCTGTAACCCATTTCAGAGAGATTAGGGATACTCAAAATGAATTAGGTTATGATGAATCCTTATGGTCAGAGATGGTTAATCTTGGCTGGTCAGGTATCTTAATTCCTGAGGACTATGGCGGATTTGATTTTGGCATGGTCGGAATGGGAAGTATTTTTGAAGAAATGGGAAGGACATTAACGCCCTCACCTCTCTTTTCAACTGGTGTTTTAGGTGCAAGTCTATTAACTTTAGGTGGAGATGATAAACAAAAACAAAATTATCTGCCTCGAATAGTAGAAGGTAGTCTTACTACGGCTCTTGCCTTAGAAGAAGGCAACAGACATTCGCCGTTTTCTATTTCAACGAAAGCGACTAAAGCCGGCAATGATTACAAGATTTCTGGTGAAAAGACTTTCGTCATTGACGGGCATTGTTCAAATTTAATTATAGTGGCCGCAAGAACAGAAGGTTCAGATGATGATGCTTCAGGAATTACACTTTTTCTAGTAGAAGCGGAAGCTAATGGGATTGAAATAACTAAAACCAGTATGGTGGATTCTAGAAATTCTGCCAATATCAAGTTCAATGACATTACTGTCTCGTCTTCAAATCTTCTTGGAGAAGAAAATAATGGGGCATCAATATTGGAAGAGGTTCTGGATAGAGCGCAAATCGCTATTTCAGCTGAAATGCTGGGAAATGCGTCGCAAGCATTTGATGTGACGCTGGATTATCTAAAAGAAAGAAAGCAATTTGGTTCTGTCATAGGGACGTTCCAAGCGCTTCAACATAGGGCTGCAGAAATGTATTCAGAATTAGAATTGACAAAATCGTCAGTAATAGCTGCTTGCAATGCGGTTGATGAAAACTCAAATGATCTCAAAAGAATGGCAAGTTTAGCTAAATACAAAGCAGGAGAGACGAACCACCTCGTCACAAATGAAGCAGTTCAGATGCATGGCGGTGTAGGTGTTACCGATGAATATGATGTCGGGCTTTACCTAAAAAGAGCTAGAGTGACTGAACAAATTTTTGGAAATTCAGAATATCATCTGGATAGATACGCAACTCTTAGCGAATATTAATCTGAATAGTATAGAAAAGCTTTTAGCCATCATGTCTCAATTAAGAGATAAAGATGATGGCTGTGAATGGGATAAAAAACAAACCTTCCGGTCCATAGCTCCTTATACTATTGAAGAAGCATACGAAGTTGCTGATGCCATAGAAAGAGAAGATATTTCAGATCTAAAAGAGGAATTAGGTGACCTTCTTTTGCAGGTGGTCTTTTTATCTCAAATTGCAAAAGAAGAAGAATTATTTTCCTTTGATGATGTTGCAAAAACTATTTCGGAAAAACTTGTAAGGAGACACCCTTTTGTCTTCTCAGATAAAAAAAATCATTCCTTAGACGAACAGGTTAACCAATGGGAAGAAACAAAACAAAAGGAAAGGTCCAAAAAAAATCAAGGAGGTATCCTTGACGGAATTGCTAAGAATTTACCATCCCTCCAAAGATCGCAAAAGATTCAAAAGAGAGTTGCTAGTGTAGGCTTTGACTGGCCCGATACAAAGGGGGTATTCAAAAAGATTAAAGAAGAACTCAGAGAGCTTGAAGAGGCAGTGGAAGCTAACAGCAAAGAATCCATTCAAGAAGAAATTGGCGATCTTTATATGATTATTACCAATTTATCAGAAAAGTTGGGTATAGATTCTGAGGAATCCTTGAGAAAATCTAATGTTAAATTTGAGAAGAGGTTTAACTATATTGAAAAAGAACTTGAAAAAGACAACATAGAATTATCTGAAATGGATTTAGATGAACTCAATACTCTTTGGGATGATTCTAAAAAATTAAGATAAAATAATTCTATGGAGATTATTAGGGGAGTCTTAGGGCTATTTGCAGTTGTCTTGAATACACTTTTCTGGTGCATATTCCTTCTAAGTATAGCGATCTTAAAGTTACTTTTACCCATCGAAAGTTGGAAAAGAGTTTGTACTAAGCTAATAATTAATGTTGGAGAATGTTGGATATATTGTAATGGTCTATGGATTCAAGCCCTTCATAAGCCCGAATGGAAAATAGAAGGATTTGAATCACTAGATAATACAAGATGGTATTTATCTGTTGCAAATCATCAATCCTGGGCTGACATATTCGTTCTCCAAGCAATCACGAATAGAAAAGTGCCCATGCTTAAGTTTTTTATGAAACATGTACTCATTTGGGTTCCAGTTATTGGATTAGCATGGTGGGCATTGGATATGCCATTCTTAAAGAGATATTCAAAAGAGGAATTAGACAAAAATCCGAATCTGAGAGGCGAAGATATTAAAGCCATGGAAAAATCTTTTGAAAGGTATTCTAGATATCCTGTTTCTATCTTTAGTTTTGCGGAAGGTACACGGTTTAATGAAGAGAAAAGGTTAACTCAAGATTCAAAATTCAAAAATCTACTTAACCCAAAATCTGGAGGTATAGGCTTAACATTGACTACTATGCCATACATTCAGTTGATGCTCGATTTTTCTATTTACTACCATAGTTCGAAAAGATCTTTTTGGGATTTTTTGTGCGGTAGAATGTCAAAAGTAACAATTAAAGTTCGCGAGATACCGATTCCAGAAAATCTACTTCAGAAAAACTACGAAGAAGATATAACATTCAGGGAAGATTTAAAATCTTGGATGAAAAACCTTTGGACAGAAAAAGATAACTTTATTGAGGATTTAAAAAAATGATAGATTTATATTACGCGCCAACTCCTAATGGATGGAAAATTTCAATCATGTTAGAGGAGTGTGACTTGAATTACAAAATTGTGCCAGTTAACTTAGGTAAAGGTGATCAGTTTAAGCCTGATTTCCTAAAGATAAGTCCAAATAACAGAATGCCGGTTATAGTTGATCATACAAATATTATAGAAGGTGAACCATTAAGTGTATTTGAGTCTGGGGCTATACTCATGTACCTTGGCGAAAAAACAGGAAAATTCTTTCCTAAAGTTTCGCCTCATAAAGAAAGAGTTTTGGAGTGGCTTTTTTGGCAAGTCGGTGGTTTGGGGCCGATGGCCGGACAAGTGAGTCACTTTGTTAATTATGCGCCTAACTTTCCTGGAGATCATTCTTATTCTGAGAAAAGGTATAAAAATGAATACGATAGATTATTGGGAGTAATGAATAATATTTTGCATGAAAGAGATTATTTAGCTGGAGATTATTCCATAGCAGATATGGCTTCCTTCCCATGGATTACTGCCTATAAGAGATATGAGGTAAACCTTGATGAGTTCCCAAATGTCAGGAGATGGTTTGATAACATTAAATCAAGACCTGCTGTAAGAAAAGGTATTGAGGTAGGGAAAGAACAAAGGAATTTTGGTAAAGGTATTACAAAGGAAGGACTAAAAACTATGTTCGGTCAAGATTCAAGAAGCATTTCCAAGATGGCAAAAGATAAAGAATAAGTAAGTTAGATTCTTTGTTCAATAAGCTGAATTCTGTCATTCCCGAAGAACATATCTTCATCATCTAAGAAGAAAGTTGGAGATCCAAAGCCCCCTCTATCAATTAATTCTTGAGTGTTATTTATCAGTCTCTGTTTAGCTTCAACTGTAGATATGAATTCTAAATACTCCAAAGGCTTTGCTCCATTTTCCTCAGCAATTAAAGACAAATAGTCAGTATCTGAAATATCTTTGCCATTAGTCCAATATCCCTGGAAAACATCTTCAAGATAGGATTCTATTCCGCCCTTGTCTATAAAATAAAAAGCACCGCGCATGGCTTTCACACTATTTACAGGAAATATCGTAGGCCAGTTAATTGTTATCTCTCTTAATTCTGACCAATCTTTCAAGTCTTTTTGAGAGTAAGCTGCTTTTTCTTTCACAGGATTCTTTCTACTTTCATAAACACTTGGATTTATTGAGTTAAAAATTCCTCCAACCAGGATCGGCTTCCATACAATTTCAAAATCCTTCTGCCTTTGCAAATCTAAGATTCCCCTGAATGAAAGATAGGTCCATGGACTGCTGCAATCTAAGTAATATTCAATTTTCTTCATTTATATAATTTTTATTTAAATTACTATCATATAGAAAAAAGAAGAATATCTACTCATGGAATTCTATTTAATTAAATTTTTAGATAGAATACATAAGCCCTATTTTCTTATTACATTATGAAACAAAATTTTCTTCTAATAGTCATATTATTGTGGACTACAACAGCCCCATCGTTAGAAACTGAAGTAATTGAAAAGTATATTTTCAGTCAAGACCAAGTAAATTTAGCTTCTGAGATTATTGATAAACTTGAGTCAAGTCATCTTGTAAAAAAAGACTACAGGGCGGTAAAATCTGATTCTTTTGAGATATTCATTGATAGATTAGATCCCAATAAAAATATTTTTACCACTTCGGAAGTTGAAGCAGTATTCAAGGATATTAATGCAAATTCAACGATTACTGATGATCTGGAAATAGCCTTTTTCCTATTCAATAATTACGTTAAGCGTTATAAACAAAGGTATAAAACTCAAATAAACTTTCTTGACGATATTAGTGAAAATAATTTAAAGAGTTCCCGAACTTTAATTAGAACTCTCTCTGAGGGTGAAAGGCTAAATACACTTGATGAATTGAGAAAGTTGTGGATCGATTTAAGTATCAATGATGTTATTCAGCTCATGCTTTCTGGAAACACAATTGACGAATCTGTCAGTAAAACCATGAAAAGAATGGAGAACCAGTTAAACTATTTTGAACAAACTAGAAATGAAGATGTCTTCAATATTTTTGTGAATTCTATTGCTTCAGTTTATGGGCCCCATACTGCTTATATGTCTCCAAAAAATTCTGAAGACTTTGATATCAATATGAGTCTATCTCTAGAAGGTATAGGAGCACTCCTTTCCTCGGATGGACTTTACACATCTATATCTTCACTCGTACCTGGCGGACCTGCGGAAAAGACAGATTCTTTAAAACCAGAAGATAAAATTATTGGAGTAGGACAGGATGAAAAAGGTGAAATTATTGATGTAATAGGCTGGAGAATTGATGATGTCGTAGACTTAATTAGGGGTCCTAAAGGGTCAAAAGTTAGATTGCAAGTTATTCCGTCAACTTCAATTAATGACAATGAAACAAAAGAAATAGAAATCATAAGAAACGTCGTTAAGCTAGAAGATCAAGAGGCAGAAAGAAAAATCCTATCCTTAAAACGAAATGAGAAAGAATACAAAGTTGGTGTAATAGAATTGCCTGCGTTTTATTTCGACTTCGATGCATACCAGAAACGAGATTATAATTACAAAAGTAGTAGTAAGGATGTAAAGAGACTCCTAAAAGAATTAAAAACAGAAAATGTTGATGGTTTGGTGATAGACCTTAGAAACAATGGGGGTGGTTCTTTATTCGAAGCAAATGAGTTAGCTCACTTATTCCTTGGAAGAGGAACTACCGTTCAAGTGAAGAGTTCTAATGGCAATATTCAAGGTCTCGGCGGAAGATGGGGTTATCAGTATTTTGATAAACCACTAGTTGTGTTAGTGAATAAATTTAGTGCGTCGGCTTCAGAAATATTAGCAGGTGCAATTCAAGATTATGATAGAGGTTTAGTTGTAGGCACAAGTACTTTCGGAAAGGGAACCGTCCAAAAAGTTGATTTGCTTTCATCGGGTCAGATTAAATTTACAGAGTCTAAATTTTATAGAGTTTCAGGCAGTAGTACTCAAAATCTTGGAGTAGAGCCGGATATTAATCTTCCCTCGTTATTCGATATAAAAGACTTAGGAGAGAGTAATCTAGATAGAGCTTTGGCGCATGACACTATTCCAAGCACTAGCTTTAAAAACTTCAATAGAGTTAGTAATTTTAAGGAGTTGCTTAAACTGCAAAGCTTATCAAGAGTTCAAAGCTCAGCGCTGTTCGACAGCATAGAAGTCAGAAAAAAATGGCAGAAAGAAAATGAATTAGACTTCTTGGACCTAAATTTTGAAGTTAGATTGCAACAGAAAACCAAAATAGAAGAGTTCCTGCTTAAAAATGAAAATACACTAAGAGCTTCTCTGGACCTTCCTACCTATGAGACATATAAAGAATTTGTAGAGAGAGAGGATGATCCAGAAGTACTTGATGTGGATTCTGAGATATTAGAAGAGGCTGCGAATATACTTATAGATCTTATAGAAATAAAAAATAAACCTCTACTAGCTTCAAATTTCGTTACGTCATCTTCATGAAAATAATCTCATTTAATATAAACAGCATCAGAGCTAGGCCTCATCAAGTAGAAGCGATCGTCAAAAAGCATAAGCCCGATGCGATCGGACTTCAAGAAACTAAAGTTCATGACGATGATTTTCCCTATGAAATTCCAGAATCTTTAGGCTACATGGCTCACATTCATGGCCAAAAAGGACATTATGGTGTTGCTATCCTTACAAAGGAGAAACCGATAAATGTAAATAAAGGATTTGAAACGGATGATGATGAATCTCAAAAAAGATTTATTTCAGTGACTCTTAAAAAAGATAGAAAAAAAATTCACATATTAAATGGATACTTTCCACAAGGTGAAGAGAGGGAACATCCAGTAAAATTTCCCTATAAAGTCAAATTTTATAAAGATCTTATAACTCACTTAAAAAAGAATTATGACCCGAAAGACCATTTAATAGTCATGGGTGACTTAAATATTTCACCTCAAGATATAGATATTGGGATTGGGGAAGAAAACAAAAAAAGATGGCTAAGAACTGGAAAATGTAGCTTTCTTCCTGAAGAGAGAGAAATGTTATCAGAGTTAACTGATTGGGGTCTATTTGATTCTTACAGAACTCTTTATTCAGAAAAAAATAATGAATTTAGTTGGTTCGATTATAGAAGTAAGGGTTTTGAAGATAACCCTAAAAGAGGTTTGAGGATTGATCACATTTGGGTTACCAAAAAACTTAACTCAGCAGTTAAGGCTTCAGGAATTGATTACGACATAAGAGGTATGGAGAAGCCTTCAGATCATGCTCCCATATGGACTGAGTTTAATTTATAGCCTCTTCTCTCTAAAAAAGCACTTTAATAAATCTGAAGATTCTGCAATTAGAGGCCCTTGTCTAAACCTTACTGTGTGATTCAAAAATTCTGCTTCTAGAAAATTTGAATTACTAATTACAACCCCAGATTTAGGATCTGTTGCAGAGAATATTAGATCGTCTATCCTTGCATGCACTAAAGCACCACAACACATCATGCAAGGCTCCAAGGTCACATAGAGTGAAGTATTAGGAAGTCTATAATTTCCTAATAGTTCTGCCCCTTTTCTTATAACATTCATTTCTGCATGCGCACTAGGATCATTCAATGAGACTGATCTATTATGATCTTCAGCAATAATCTCATCATTCAGCGTTAATACAGCTCCTACTGGTACTTCACCCAAAATAGCAGCTTCTTTAGCCTGCATGAGTGCTTTTTGCATAAAAAAAAGATCTTTTTTCATAAAACATCTAAGGAAAATTCTTTAATTACTTCTATAGGAATAACTTCTAATGCTCTTTTATTGGTAGCCTTAGCAATAATTGATGGAGCAGAACTAGCTTCGTAAGCCTCCAGCCATCTAGCAGCACATAAACACCATCTATCTCCTGAATTTAATCCTGGAAAATCAAATGCTGGAACAGGAGTTGAAAGGTCATTTCCTTTTGATTTACTGTATTCAAGAAATTCTTCAGTCATTATTGCACAAACAGTATGATTACCAGAGTCCTGTTCGGAGGTTTCGCAGCAACCAGTTCTAAAAAACCCAGTTAAAGGCGCGCAACTGCATTCTTCTATAGGCTCATCGAATATATTATTTTGTATAACTTTATCGTTCATAAATTTTTAAACATTCTATACATCTTTACTTTGTTTCCAGCTTTACTTTCGTATTCAATTTCTTTATCCACTTCATAGCCTCTATCTTGATAAAGAAGTATTCCTGAAATTGTTGCCATAAGTTCAGCTTTATTAAATCCTAATTTTTTAGATTCATTTTCTGCAAGTTTCAATATCATACTTCCAACACCCTTCCTAATCCAATTAGGATGAGTATACATCGCCCTTATTTTAGAAGGTTGCTTACCTGGTATTAATAAGTCATCCGACCTATTTGGAGTATGGTTTCCCCCAAACAATGTCTTTCTGATGCTGTAACCTCCGGATCCGATCAAGGTATCTGCCTCAAATATAAGGAAATAAGACTTATCTTCAATAAGTTTAGTATCTAGCCCCATGGACTCATAAGAAGCCTCGAGTTCTTTTTTATCAGTCAGTTTTCCAAGAACTTCAGAGATTGATAAATCCATCAATTCCTCTATTGCCGGTATATCCTGAATTTCAGCTTTTCTGTGAGTAAACATAAAAGGTACATATAAAGGTACATATCAAGATATAAAAAAATTTTTTATTAATGATGTTTATAGTACCTAACGATTGCATAAGCAATTAACGATCTATAGAATATAGGGTATAAAGCTATCACAGCAAAGTAAAATTTCTTACATATGTTGTTCATAAACGGTAAATGTAAAGTCTATTTTGCTAGAAAATAGTGCATTACTGCTTAAAAAAGGTTTTTACCTTTGGCTTTAAGATTGCAGTAATGAAAATATGTTAAATTTAATAATTTGGGGTAAAAATTATGTATAAATCCAAAATAGGATTCCTATCCATAACCCTTTCCTTGTTAATTACACCTACCCTTCCTAGCTTCTTGGCAGCTGCCGATGAAGTAGAAGAAGTAGTTGCAATTGGAACAAGGAGAGATGCAAGGTCGGTAGGTGATTCTCCTGCTCCTGTAGATGTTCTCACTGGATCTGATTTAAAAAATCAGGGTGCAACTGAACTTGACTACATGCTAAGAACACTAGTACCTTCCTTTAATGTAAATACGCAGCCGATTAGTGATGCTGCAACACTTATTAGGCCTGCAAACCTTAGAGGTTTACCACCCGATAATATGTTGGTTCTCACAAATGGTAAAAGAAGACACAGAGGTGCTGTAATTTCTTTCCTAGGCGGCGGTATAGCTGATGGTGCTCAAGGTCCAGACATCTCTGCAATTCCTTCTATAGCTCTTAAGAAAGTAGAAGTTCTAAGAGATGGTGCTGCAGCACAGTATGGTTCTGATGCCATCGCAGGTATCCTTAACTTTGTATACAAGGATGCAGCTGAGGGTTATCGTTTAGAAATAAAATCTGGTGAATACAAAGAAGGTGATGGTCAAACTGTAAGGATCGGTATGAATGCCGGTATGCCTTTTACAGACGATGGATATGCTAACTTTTCACTTGAACTTCAAGAAACAGATCCAACAGCAAGAAGTGCCCAACGTGGTGATGCTGCCTCATTGAAAGAGGCAGGAGTTCCAGTATGGGAACATCCTTTTGGAAATGGTGAAGCTCAGGTGTGGGGTTCTCCAAAAGTTAAGGATGACGTAAAATTTGTAGGAAACATAGGTTTAGAACTTACACCTTCAAGTAAATTTTATCTGTTCGGTAACTACGCTGAAAAAAATGTTATGGGTGGTTTCTTCTTCAGAAATCCGAATAACAGAACTGGTGTTTACGATGATGGAAGCGATATCAGATTGATCGCTGACGTCGCGCAAGCAGCGGGTGGTGCAAGAACATGTCCAAGCGATATAAATGCGAAAGATTACAATTTAATAGGTGATGCTTTAGCTGTCTACGAAAATGACCCAAATTGTTTCGTATTCAACCAAGTCTTCCCTGGCGGTTTCACACCATCATTTGGTGGTGACGTAACTGATTGGTCAATCGCATCAGGTGTAGAGGGAGTCTTTGAGGGCGGTACTTCATATGACTATAGTGTTCACATTGGTGAAAACAGAGCTGACTTTGTAATCATCAATACACTTAACCCTTCATTAGGTCCACAATCTCCAACTGAATTCGAACCAGGAAGCTATATTCAGCTAGAGAAAAATTTCAATGCTGACTTTGTAACTGTCATACCAATGAGCAGTTATGACTTAAACTTCGCTTACGGATTTGAGTGGAGAGAAGAGCAATTTGAGATTGTAAACGGAGACGTTGCAAGTTTTACAACTGGTCCTTACTTTGATCAAGGCTTTGGTATAGGTTCAAATGGTTTCGCTGGTTTCACTCCCGATATTGCTGGAGTTTGGGATCAACAGAACGTTGCTGCTTATATCGATTTAGAAGCAGATGTAACTGAAAATCTATTACTTGGATTTGCTACTAGATATGAGCATTTCGATACTTTTGGGACAACTACAAACTCAAAAATATCATTCTTAGCAACAATGTCAGATACATTAAAATTCAGAGGAACAATGAGTACAGGTTTTAGAGCTCCAACTCCTGGTCAAGCTAATGTATCAAATGTAACAACTGCAACAGCAGGAACAGGTGAATTGGTTCAACAAGGAACATTGTCTCCTACAAACCCAATCTCGGTAACTGCTGGCGGTAAAGCCCTTGAACCAGAAGAATCAGATAATATAAGCCTCGGTTTAGTATGGGATGTTACTGATTCTCTAAACATTACGCTTGATGCTTACGAAATAGAACTCACTGATAGAATTGCTCTAACAGAAAACTATTTCCTAACTGATGCTGATAGAGCTGCCTTGGTTGCTGCAAAAGTACCAGGTGCAAGCGATATGCAAACTTTCAGATTCTTCACTAATGACTTTGATACTACTACAGAAGGATTTGATCTAGTAGCTTCTTACTCTACTGAGTTGTTCCAAGGAGTTACAGACTTTACTTTTGTATACAGTAATACTGAAACTGAAGTTGATAAATCAACTTTAATTAGCGGAAGTAGAATTGGTGCATTAGAGTCGTTACTACCTGAGAAAAGATATAACTTTACAGCAGTACACAATCAAAATGACACAACCATTTTGCTAAGATACATGTTTGTAGGTGAATCAGACTATTACTCAGGTATTGATAATATAACTAATTTAGGTGATCAGTATTCACTAGATCTAGAGATCACTCAAGATCTTGGAACTATGCAACTAACACTAGGTGCAGAAAATATTACTGATGAGTATCCTGATGATGATACTGGAGTAACTTGTTGTGGTGCCATATACCCTGAGTTTGCTCCATTAGGATTCATGGGTGCATTTTACTACCTAAGATTAGGTATGGATTTCTAATATGAATCTAAGAAAAAAGGGTACTATATGTACCCTTTTTTTTATTTTGAATAAACTACTTTGCCTCCAACAATAGTCATAGTAACTTCGGAACTCATAATATCTTCTTCCGGAATCAACATGAGATCTTTATTAAATATTGTCAAATCTGCTAACTTTCCAACTTCAATTGTTCCCTTTATATCCTCTTCAAAAACAGAATAAGACGCCCATTTTGTAAACATATACAGAGCTTCTTCTCTAGAAACAACCTCTTCAATATTCCACCAGTCTTCATAAAAGCCGTCTAAATCTTTTCTGCTTACGGCGGCCTTAAATTCAATTCGTGGATCACCTATTTCAACAGGTGCATCTGATCCGCCTACTACAACTACACCTAATTCAATCAACTTTTTCCATGTATATGCATCTTTTAATCTTTCCTCTCCCAATCTTTTGTGTGCGAAATGTAAATCGCCAATCGCATGAGAAGGTTGCATTGAAGCAATAACTTTTAAATCTGAGTATCTTTTTTGATCTTCGGGTTTAATGTTTTGAGCATGCTCAACTCTCCATCGAGGATTTTCAATTATTCTATTTTCCGGTGAAACTTTATTGAATGCCTCTTCATACCAATCGAGAGTAATTTTATTTGCCAAATCTCCAATAGCATGGGTTTGTATTTGTATGCCATTCACAAGGGCTTTAACTAGCTTTGGGATAGTTTCCTCTTTTTGGAATATAAGGAAGCCTTTTGTTTCGTAATCATCATATTTGTCGAAGAATGCAGCACCCCTGGAACCTATTGCTCCATCGGCGTAAAACTTAATTCCCCTAGAAGTAAGGAAATGATCTGGATCTAAATAAGGGCCTTCCTCGAGAAACTTATTACCATCTTCTCCATCACTTACATAAAATTGAATCCTAACTGGTAAGCCTTCATTTTTTTTAAGTTCATTTAGAATTTCGTAATCGGATAAAGGAGAGCCTGCATCGTGCAATTGTGTCCATCCCATTTTCGCTGTTCTATTAAGCCCTTCCCTCAAAGCTCGCTTTTCTTCTTCCCTGGTGCGTTTGGGAATAATAGATTCAACTAAGGACGATGCTTTGTCTATCAAGACTCCATTAGGTTCCCCATTGACATCTTTATCTATTTTTCCTCCTATAGGATCGGGAGTACTTCTATCAATACCTGCTAATTTAAGAGCAAGCGAATTAACAATAATTGCATGGCCATCTGCCCTTTCCAGGGCAATAGGCTTTTTACTGGAAATAGCATCCAACTCCTCAATAGTAGGAAACCTTCCCTCTGGCCATTTTTTTTCTATCCAGCCCCTTCCAACTACCCAATCGCCGTCTGATAATTTATTTGAATGGATTTGAACCAAAGTGAGCATATTCTTCAAACTGTCCGCACCCTGAAGATTGAGGGTTATTTCTCGGTAACCTATACCCTTAAGATGTGCATGTGCATCAATGAATCCTGGGAATACAAAGGAATCTTTTAAATCTAAAACTCTATTAGATCCGCACGCGTAAGCAGAGGAATCGTCATTACTACCAATAAAGATAAATTTATCACCTAAAATAGCCAGGGCTGCTGCTTCCCATTGATCTTCATTGGCAGTATAGATTTTACTATTTACTAAAACCAAATCTGCTTCGTAACATACCTCATCTTTCGAGCAAGAAATAATGAGTGATATGAAGAGAATAGCTGATATTTGTTTTATGTAAGTTTTCATTCTTTAAAGCTCATTAGGCCAATAAATGGAGGATCTATTTTTTAAATCTTCTAATTCACTATCTGAATATCCCATGTTCTCCAGAACTTCTTTAGTATGTTCGCCTACATTGGGAGCCCTAGAAAAATCTATCTTGTTCTCATCTTGAATTGTAAAAGGACTATTGATTGTTAATAGGTTCTCAAAAGATTCATGGTATAGAGGAACCAAAGTTTTTGTTTCTAAAAATTGCTTATCATCTCTATGATCAGTAGTTTTACCGAGTACACCATAAGTAACACCAGAGTTCCGTAAAAGTTGATTTATTTCATCAAGTGATCTTTTCTTAAACTCTTCTGATAATTCTGATCTAAGTATATCTGCATTTTGGAAAGCATCATCAAAATCAAATAGTTCTCTCTGCAACCAATCAGCTCTATCTAGTACTTCAGTGAGTTTTGGCCATTCAATTCTTGAATTAATCATGCCAAGGGCAAATTCTCTATTATCTTTTGTTTGGTAAAAATCGTAAAAAGGGTGTCTCGGGAGAGGCTCAGTTCTTTCTGGAAATTCAATATCCATTAAAGCTGCCTGGATAAAAACTCCATTAGCCCAGGCTCCATTTGCCATTAATGAAGTAGATACTTCTCCCCCCTTTCCTGTTTTTTCTCTATTAAATAAAGCAGTCATTATTGCTCCGTATAAAGCCATACCAGTAGGATGGTCTCCCATGCCTGGTGTTGACCATGCAACAGGAGAGTTATTAGAAGGTCTGACAAAATCCATTAATCCACTTCTAGCCCACCAAGCAACTGAGTCATAAGCAGTCCTATCTGCATCGGGACCAACTTCACCATATCCAGTTAGAGAGGCATAAATTAGTTTGGTGTTATGCGGCCTTATGTCTTCAGATGTTATTTTTAATTTTTTTCTTATTGGAAATGGCATATTAGTTATAAAGACGTCAGCTTCTTTTATAAGATCAATCAGGATGTTATGAGCTTTTTTATCTTTTAAATTGAGAGAAACACTTTTTTTATTCCGAGAAGTTAATTCCCAGCAGTAATTTTCAGGTCCTTCAGGCATTCTTCCGTTAGTGATCAAATTCCTCAAGCTATCTCCGTTTTGCGGTTCAATCTTTATTACTTCTGCCCCATAATCAGACATTATTGTTGCAGCTGAAGGTCCAGCTATAAAACTTGCAGCATCTATAACTTTTATACCACTTAGTAAGTAATTTTTTTTTAAAGTTCCCAAAGTCCTCTCCCTTTCATTAATAAATATAATAACGAATTTACAAAAAAAATTTTAATTAATCTTATTACGAGGTATCTTGTAATAAATATGGGGAGAAATTTTTAATGCATCAAAGATTTAAAGTAATTGCATTAACTGTTGCAGCAGTTTTTATTTGTTACATAGATAGAGTGGTAATTTCCTTAGCTATTATTCCTATGAGTGAAGAGGCTGGATGGTCAGAAACACAAAAAGGAATTATTTTAGGTAGTTTTTACATTGGTTACATGGTGACGCAAATCTATGGAGGAGTTCTTTCTGACAGAATAGGTGCGAAAATAGTTCTTGGAGTTGGGTTACTTGTTTGGTCTTTATTTACCTTTATAACTCCTTGGGCTTTCTTTGGAGGCTTTATATCCTTAATCATCGCGAGAATAGGCATGGGTCTAGGTGAAGGTATTACTTTTCCTGCATGGCATAGTTTATATGCAAGGTGGATCCCTTTTAGCGAAAGAGCCAGGTCCGTCGCGATAACCAACAGTGCTATTCCAATAGGAACTATATTTGGGTTAGTAGTAACTCCAATAATTATCTTAAACTTGGGTTGGCAATGGGCTTTTTATCTTTATGGAGGATTAGGCTTTATTTGGTATATTTTTTGGAAAAATATTGTTCAATCAACACCGAAGGAAGACGAAAATATTTCTGCTGAGGAATTAGATTATATTCTCAATAATGCTCCAGCAAGTGAAAAAGCTGAGACACTTCCTTTTTCTAGATTAAGAACAAACCTTCCTTTATGGGCTATAACAGTTGCACATTTTTGTAGTAATTACAGTTTATTCGTATTTCTTTCATGGCTACCAATTTTTATAAAAGATGGCCTTGGAATTCCTATGGCTGCAGTGGGAGTTCTCGCTATGCTACCGCATATTGCCTCCTTTTTGTTCATAAATATTGGAGGTTATTTTGCAGATTACTTAACCAATAAGGGTATAAACCTTTTAACTGTGAGAAAGCTTTGTAATTCAATAGCCTTTGGAGGAAGTGGTATTTGTTTATGTATTGTCCCCGAACTCGAGAGTGTTGCAGGTATTATCGCAATAATGTGTTTAGGAAATGTTTTTGGTGGTTTTAGTGCAGGAGGTTTTATAGTAAACCATGCAGATATAGGACCGAAACATACAGGAAGATTAATGGGAATCACAAATATGGTGGCTGCCTTACCTGGTTTGGTTGGAGGCGTTTTAACAGGCATAATTCTTGATACAACTAATTCATGGGATATGGTATTTTACGTAGTTGCTGGAGTTACCTTTTTTGGAGGAATCTTTTACTTTCTCTTTGCTAGTGCAGAGAAACAATTTGATTAGATAAATTATGAATGACGCGATACAAAAAGAATTAAATAATGATGGAGTCCTAAAACTCAGTCTTAATAGACCTGAAGTTCTTAATGCGATGAATGCAGACCTTATAATGGGTCTTTTAGATGCCTTATACGAAGCTAAATCCGATAAAAAAGCAAGATCTATTATTATCACAGGCAATGGAAGAGGTTTCTGCTCTGGAGCAGATTTAATTGAAGGTGGCTGGCCTAAAACAGAAGGGTTGTCAGCAGGAGAGGCAGGTTCTATGAATATGGAAAATGCATTCAATCCACTTGTAAAAGCTATAACGCAATCTACAAAACCGGTTGTGAATGCAATCAATGGAATTGCAGCTGGAGGTGGTGTTGGGTTGGCTCTTACAGGAGATATAGTTATAGCTTCAGAATCTGCAAAATTTAAATTAGTTTTTGGACCTAATCTAGGTATCATTTCTGATGTTGGAGCATCCTGGTTTGTGCCTAATTTAATTGGAAGAGCTAGGGCTAATGGTATGGGGCTTCTCGGTGAAGACATTTCAGCAAAACAAGCTAAAGAATGGGGGCTTATTTGGGACTGTGTACCAGATGAGGAATTAATGCCAAAAGCAGAAGAGATAGCAAAGAAGTTAGCTAATGGACCTATAACTGGACTTAAAGAAATAGTGAAAGCTCACGATAAAGCTTTATCTGGTTCTTTGAGCGAGCAATTGGATTACGAAAAAGAAACCCAAAGGATTAGACTCGATTCAAAAGATTTCAGAGAAGGCGTTACCGCTTTTGCTGAAAAAAGAAAACCAAATTTTAAAGATCTAGATTAGTAAAGCTCAATACTAGCTAAATCAATATCCGCATAAAAATCTTTACCAAAAGCCACGATTCCAATCGATTTAATATCGGATGCTTTAAACTTTCGTGGCAATATCAGTCCTGACTTTTTAAATGAAGCAAAGGGTATCTCAATATATTGCCAGTCACTAGTTGTATTGAAAGATGCGGCGTAATAGTTCCAAGGTAGGCGAGTTTTTGGAGTTCTAATATGAATAAAATACTCTTCTCCATTTCCCCTGGTCATTATTTTTAAACCTTCATAGGGTATGTCATCTATAACAACTCCAGCTCTAAATTGGATAAAACCACCATTATTTTCTGTGCTCACGTTTCCTTCCATATGATAAAAGGATATTTCTTCTTCTTTTCTTTCAGAAAAGTTAATTTCAGAAATGCCCCCCATAACTTTATCTGAAAAAGGTAACCATTTAACTCTTTCATTATCTAAATTATCTATAACTTTTGTCATGGTCATCAAGGGGAAAAATAAAATAAGAATTGCTACTAATCTTTTCATATTAATACAATAACATAGTAAAAATTATTACGTTCTTATATTCCAATAGATAAAAAAAAGAGTTAGAGTAAATAAAAAATTGAGGTAATCAATGAAAAATAAAATCTTCTACATGGGACTGTTGTTAATATTAGTTATTACAGGATGTAGTAATTCAAATGAGAAAGAATTAATAGAAAGTTCTGAGGTATCAGGTTCATCTTCAATAGGTTTGATTGATGATGAGAGAATATTGTCTGCTGAATCGGAACCTGGAAATTGGCTAGCTTTCGGAAGAACTTATGATGAACGAAGATTCTCTCCACTCAAGCAGATCAATAAGGATAGTGTCTCTAATCTTGGTCTAGTGTGGTCAAAAGACATGGGTACGAACAGAGCATTGGAAGCAACACCTATTGTTGTCGATGGAATAATGTTTTTTACAAGTACGTGGAGCAGAGTTTATGCTGTAGAAGCTTTGACTGGAGAGACTGTTTGGAGTTTCGATCCAAAAGTACCCGGTGAATGGGCGAGAAAAGCTTGTTGTGATGTTGTAAACAGAGGCGTTGCTGTGTACAACGGAAAAGTTTACTCAGCCAGTTTAGATGGTCGATTATTTGCTTTGAATGCAGAGACTGGGGAGAAGATTTGGGAAGTAGATACAATTATTGATCGGGAAAGGTCATATACGATAACTGGAGCGCCTAGAGTTGCTAAAGGAAAAGTATATATAGGTAATGGTGGAGCCGAATATGGAGTTAGAGGTTATGTGACTGCCTATGATTCAGAGACTGGAGATCAGGAATGGAGATTTTTTACAGTCCCTGGAAATCCTGCTTTAGGTTTTGAAGATCCTGCTATGGAGATGGCTGCTAAGACATGGAAAGGTACAGATTGGTGGGAATTTGGAGGCGGAGGAACTGTTTGGAATTCAATAGTCTATGATTCTGAATTTAATAATATATATCTTGGTGTAGGTAATGGTTCACCATGGACAAGAGAAATAAGATCTCCAGGTGGAGGCGATAATTTATTCCTATCATCTATCGTAGCTGTGGATGCCGACACAGGTGTTTATAAATGGCACTACCAAACTACTCCTGAAGATAATTGGGATTATACAGCCGTTCAGGATATGGCTCTGGCTGATATGGAAATTGATGGAGAAATGAAAAAGGTTTTACTTCAAGCTCCAAAAAATGGTTTCTTTTATGTAATTGATCGATCAGATGGTAAGGTACTCAGAGCCCATCCTTTTGCAGCAGTTACATGGGCAACACATGTTGATTTAGAAACTGGAAGACCAGTTGAAAATCCTGAAGTTGATTATTCTGATAATGGTGCGTGGGTACTTCCTGGACCTTTAGGCGCTCATAACTGGCAAGCTATGTCTGTTGATATTGATTCGGGTCTCGCTTACATACCAACTCAAGAAAACCCTTTCTTCTACGCGGTACAGGAAGACTATAAAAAGACAGGTATATTCAAATGGACTCCAGGTAAGTGGAATATGGGGTTAGAAATGAGTTCTTTGGCACAAAATATACTTAATAATCTTGATTCACAACCAAAACCTGGAGGTTTTTTAAAGGCTTTTGATCCCCTGACAGGAGAAACAAAATGGTCTGTGCCTATTCCACATTATTGGAATGGAGGTGTTCTGGCAACTGCTGGAGGCCTAGTCTTCCAGGGCGATGCTCTTGGTATGTTCTCTGCCTACGATAAAGACACTGGCGAAAGACTATGGGAGTTCAATACTTATACTTCTATGCTAGCTCCACCTATAACATTTGAGATAGATGGAGAACAATATGTCTCAATACTAACCGGTTCAGGCGGAGGTGACTTATTTGGCGGAGAACCATTACCTCCGTTAGAAGTACAAGCATCTCTTACCTACAACAATTTCGGAAGGTTGTTGGTTTTTAAATTAGGAGGACAAGAAACCTTACCAATACCAGATGTAAGAGACACTACTATTCCAGAACAAAAACTAGTTCAAGTAAGTATCGATCAACTTCAAGACGGCGAAAGTAAATATAATGAAAATTGTGCTGTTTGCCATGGTTTTGTAGTCAAATCAGGAGGTGCGATACCTGATTTGAGAAAAATGTCTGCAGGAGTCCATGATGCCTTTAATCAGATAGTATTAGAAGGTCTCTTGGCAGGTGGTGGCATGGCATCTTTTTCAGATGTACTAACAGAACAGGAAGTAGAAAATATTCATCACTATGTAAAAGCAAGAGCTCATGAAGATAGAGAGGTAGCCCTAGGAAATATGGAAGCTCCTCAATACACTTGGTTTGGACAAGAGTAATTAGTTATCAAGAATCAACGTCTTTGGGGGAAGGCTGGGAGGAGGAACTTCAAAAAATTCAAATGAAGGTCCTCCCTCTTCAGGTTCTCCTGAAGTTTGGTCATACTGTGTAGACTCCTTTCCTTCATTGTCTTTGTTAACTACACCATAGGTTTTTTTTCCATTTAATTGTTCTCCTTCTTGGAGCTTATGCAATGCAGATTGAACTAGCTTTTGATTATCTTCATTCCAATACAGATTGTAAGATCTAGGTTTTCCAAATTTTTTTCCAAATTCATCTAACTCAATAATCCATAAATAGAGACTGCCCTCTTTTTTTAATCTTTTGTCTGGCTCTTCTATAATAGCCCAATTAATCTGGAAGTTTTCGGGTAGTTCTTCAAATGTCGGCCATCCCAAAATAGACTCATAACCTTTCCAAGTAGTAATATAAAATCCAGTTGAAATAATTATAGTTAAAAGCTTGGTTTTCTTTGAAAAACTAGTGTGTAAACATATCGAAAGCAATAATATGGCTATGAACAAGTAGGCAAAAATTAAAATTAGTCTTTCTTCAAGCATATATTACTTATTTCCAAGTGCTTTAGTTATAAGCCTCTTAGGAATTTGATTCAAATCTGAGATATTTTTTTGACTATCTACGTAGAATCTCAATGCCGTCATCTCATCTCCTACGCCATTTAAGAAATGTTCTCCATAATAAACTAACTCTACTGAGGGGTTTAATTTCTCCACTTTTACAGTTACTGGAAGAGGTTCTTTGAAATTTGACTTATAGTGTAAGAGATTAATTATATATTCTCCAGACTGCAGACCTCTGACAGTGATAGTTTCTTGATTTATAGGATTAGAAACGACCTCGCCATTAATATTCAGATTATCTGCTAAATTTCCTCTATCATCTCTATCTAAGTGCATTAGTCCTGAATCTCTGTTGTGATACCAAACTAAACTCCCTTGCGGATCTTCAACAATTGCATCTACATCATCTGGATGATCATCTGGCCACTGAACTGAGATAAGTATTTCTGCTTTCGATCTAATATTTCCTGTTTCTTCCGAGCTGTTTATCAACATAAAAGCTATAGCAAACATAAAAGCAAATCCAAGTAATGCATTAAAAAGTAAGTCTGTAAAAACATCCTGTTCTTCAGACTTACTAAAAATTTTATGTTTCATTGAAAGATTTTGATGATAAATAATTTAGGCTATTGCTGAGGCTTGAATCAAGAATAAAATATTGAAATTTCAATAGAATACTCGTCACAAGACCGGTCAAAGTTGTGTAAAGCGCAACAGCCATTCCTCCACTCATAGTTGAAAGAAGCTTTTGGAGAATTTGAGGATCAAAGTCTTGAATTTGTCCAATTGGAAGAAGCATCAGTATGAAACCAATAACAGTACCAGTTAGACCAAGCTTAAGAAGAATATCAACTGACAAATAACCAAGTGCATGCCTATTTGATAGTTCATCCTCCAAAAGAGATAGTTGAATGTTTCGATCAGCAGACCCTAAATTTTCGTTATTTTCTAAAAAAGAACTCATCAATGTTCCTTTTTTAGGTTCATCTAGATCAGATATCTCCTTATCTAGTCTAAAGGCATTATAAAACCAATGAAAAGTAGCCAGAATATAGATAAAGATAATTATGATAGATATTTTGCTCTTATCTGAATCAATTATTAATGACAAAAGACCAAGATCTACAATCAAAAAGGCGGCAAAAAATATCAGTGACATTAATATTGACGACCTCAATAACAAATAATTATTTTTTTTTGAAATTATCATTATTTAATCATGGCTTGCGCCATCTACTTGTTTAATTTTAATATCTCTTGGAATCAATATATCATCAACACACATTATATTTACACTTATCTGATTTGGATCCCTTCTTCTAATATGATGCGTATAAACTCCACAAGTTCTGCAGAAGAAATGTTTTGCTATATTTTTATTCCACTGATATTCGCTTATATTTTCTTTACCAGATAAAAGAGTGAAGTCTTCTTTAGGTATAGGCTTCATAAGGATTGACTTTTTTAAACACAAAGAACAATTACACTTGTATAAGTCATGTAATATTTCGTCAGTATAAAATTTAAATTGTACTGAGCCACAGTGGCAAGATCCAAAGAACTCGTTCACTTATATATGACCTGCTTGACCACCATCGACTTCTATTGAAGTACCATTTATATAAGATGCAGCCTCTGAACAAAGAAAAGTGACAAGTGATGCCACTTCTTCAGAAGTTCCATATCTCCCTACTGGAACTGAGGCACCATTACTTTTTATTACCTCTTGCATTTTTCCTCCAGTTGCCTCTGCTATTTCAGTAGCTGCCCTTTCCCACATTGCTGTATGGATAAGTCCCGGTAGGACAGAATTAATTAAAACTCCATCTGATCCATATTTTTTAGCTAAAGATTTAGAAATAGAAATCATCGCTGCTTTTGTTGCTCCATAGTCGATAAGGGCAGCATTTGGATATTTACCTGCAGAACTAGAGATCATCACTACCCTTCCCCATTTATTCTCTCTCATTGCTGGCAGAAAAGATCTAGTACATCTTACAGCTGAAAGAAGGTTTAGTTCATGAAGTTCCTGCCAGTCTTCATCTGTCATATATAGAAAATTTCTTGATGGCGATGCACCAACATTATTAACCAGAATATCGACAGCTCCCTCAGCTAGAACGCTATCAATAAAATTTTCAGTTGAATCTTTCTGTCCCATGTCTGCCACAAAACCTTTAATAGAACCATTTGTTGTTTCACAAGCTGATAATTTTTCAACTGACTCGGCAGTCCTGGCACAAAAAGAGACATCTGCTCCGTGTTCAGCCAACATTTTCACAGTTGCTTCTCCAATACCAAGGCTAGCTCCTGTTACAACAGCTCTTTTTCCTTTTAAATCAAGATTAATCATATTTTACTCTCCAAGAACTAAATTCATTTTCGTATTTCCTCTCTCGTATCTATTATCATCATTTTGTTCATTTAAAACAAAGCCGCATGAGAAATATAAACTTAAAGCAGGTTTCAAGGAATCATTGGTAATTAAGAAAATTTCATTAGCTTTTCTTTCTTTTGAATAATCAATACAGCGTTCTAACAACTTTTTTCCTATACCGAGTCCCCGCAAGTTTTTTGCAACGGCCATTTTTGCCAGCTCGTAAACACCCTCACTTTTTTTAATCAGAGCAGCTGTACCTACTACATCTTCATCTAATACAGCAAAAAAAATCTCGCCTCCACTTTCCATTACATAAGATTCAGGATTTTGAAGCGTCATTAAATCCTCTTCTTCCATTATAAAATATTCCTCAATCCACTCCCTGTTCAGTTTCTCAAATGCTGATATGTAATCAGTATTGAATGGAACTATTTTCAGTTTATCCACTTAAAGTTTCCAAATAATTTTGGAAAGCTTCGCCTCCCTTTGATACATTTTCATTCCAATCAGATGACGCATTTTCATTTGCTTCGTCACTAATATATTTGAAACAAAAAAATTTGATTTTTTCGATTAAGCAAAGTTTTGCAAGTGCGTACGCCTCCATATCATATAAATCAGTATTTAATTCTTGATTTGCTGTCACAAAATTATCTCCAGTGCCACAACTTAATCCAGGCCTATCCAGATAAATATCATTTATATGATCATTAAGGGTGACACCAAGGGGAAGACCTAAGCTTCGCAGATCCATATCTCTTTGTTTGAAAGTAGTTACTTCATGTAGTCCCTTAAGATCACTTCTTGAAGAACCTGCAGTTCCGAAGTTAATAAGATTATCTGGCTTAAATTCTGTTAAAGCTTGATTGACTGATATTAGTGCGTTTACTTTACCAATTCCTGTATAGATGACATTCCATCCATCTGCTTGTTCAAGGCTCAGTTCCTCTTTCATTGCAACTGCAATGAGTGTATTTTTTTTTGTTAAATCAGTCCGCATAGCTAATGAGACTTATAATTGGCATATTGAGTTTAGAAGATCCTTTCAGAGATGTCAGCTCAATAACTACAGCTCCTCCTACCACATTAGCACCCAAAGACTCTAATAACTCCTTGGAACATTGCATAGACCCTCCGGTAGCCAATAGATCATCTATGATAACTATAGATTTATTCTCTAGATTTAACTTTTGAATACTCAATGAATTTATGCCATATTCAAGCTCATACTTTTTCTCTATGAGCGCTCCAGGGAGCTTATTTGGCTTTCTAATCATCAATGCTCCAAGCCCTAATTGTTCTGCTACCAAAGTGCAGAATAAAAAACCTCTGGCATCTATACCTGCAATGTAATCAGGCGAAAGAGGTCTAATGGTTTCAACAAATTTATCTTTCAAAAGACTTAATGCTGAAGGTTCAGCCAACAGGGGACTTATATCTCTGAAAAGAATTCCTTTTGAAGGAAAATCTGGGTAACTCTTAATCCATTTCTGAAGATCTTCCATAAATTCACTCCCTATCTAAAAAAGGTAAGAAAGCAATATTTAGAAGTAAGTAAAAAAACAAAACATTAATCAGAAAAATCCCTGGACTAAACGAATAAAGATAGCACAGACAAACAAAGATCATAGCAGACTTTAAATACTCTAATTTAATTATCTTTTCAGCATCTAGCCATTTCGCAGTACAGAACATTGAAAAGATAACTATAGAAATCAACATAACACCTTGGTCATATTCCATATTCTTGTCTGCAAACAGTACTACAGCTGCATAAGACATGCATAAAAACTGCATGAAAGCATAAAATTTTGTTAGGGGCTTTATATGCGGATCATGCTTCTCAAAACTATTGGGATCAAAGCTATCATCGGATGATCCTTCAGGCGACCAGCCTGTTCTGGCAGTTATTACAGAATAGAAGTTTTTTAAGGAGAGAGAGTAAGATAAATCCTTAAAAATCTTTTGATAAATATGGATATTTGCTTTCACTGGATCGAAGGTCTTAAGTGCGCTTCTTATTCCGTAAACACACTTTTCATCATCTTTCTCCTCCTGATAAGTTGAGAATAGTCTGTCCCAAATAATAAAAACACCGCCATAATTCCTATCTACATATAAATCATTCTGAGCATGATGAACCCGATGATTTGAGGGAGTTACGAAGAATAACTCATACCACCCAAGTTTAGGGATATGCCTAGAATGCACCCAGAACTGGTAAACCAAATTAAGAGTGCCAACTGAAACCATCACGTAAGAAGGAACTCCAACTAAGAATAAGGGGATATAGAAAATCCAAGATATAAAAAATCCTGTACCAGTCTGTCTCAAAGCAGTCGATAAATTATATTCTTCGCTTTGATGATGGGCTACGTGCGATGCCCAAAATATCTGTCTCTCATGACTTATACGGTGAAACCAATAATAAAAGAAATCGTATGCAATAAATGCAAATATCCAAGTAATCCAAAGACTGCTATCCATTCTCCAGAGGGAAAAATGTGTTTCAATTTGATAGTAAACGTATCCACTAAAACCTATCTTAAGAATCCCGCTCGTACCTCTTATAGAACCCATGAATAGACTACTGATCGTGTCATTTAATCTATAGGTATTCTGGCCAATAAGTTTCCCATAAGCTAATTCAAGGACAAGAGCCAGTAAAAAAAATGGTATAGCTATTTCAACATAGTCCATAATTTACATCTTGTACCAATCTAAATAAGATCCCATAACATCTGAAAACTCCTTTTTATTGCTTAAAGCCTTAAAGTGCTTAAAAGTTAAAGGATAGTCTGTTGGAAAATTTTTACTTATCAAAGTTAAATTCTTTTTCTTTAATTGCTCTAAATAGTGCCCTTCTCTTAAAAACTGCGCAAATTCACAGACAAATGAGATATCAGCAATGGTTAGATGATCTCCAGCAATAAAGCCTGAAAGAGATAGAGCTTTTTCTAGACCATCAAGATAAAACTCATAGGAGGCTTTAGTTCTTTCATAGGTATATTTTGTTATATCTTCAAGCTCTAACAGATAGACTTGAAATTCCCTTGAGAACACGAGATTTGCATCCAAAAAACTATCTATTCTGGATGTTAAATTTAGATCATCACCTCCATAAAGAGATTTATCTTTACACTCTCTGGCAACCGCTCTGAGGATACTATTAGATTCGAAAACTCCCAATCGGCCCTTGCCAACGAAACCTGCTGGTACAGTACCAAAAGGATGTTGACCTATAAATTCATCTGTCTTGTATAGGGAGCCTTTAAAACCTCTTTTGCTTTTAATTTCGAACGACTTAAGTTTAGATTTATCTTCGTCTGTTATTGGTTTTGCATCAAAATCCCATAGCCAATTTGGCATATTATTTGGTTTATCTCCAATAACCTCTATGTCAATACCACCAATTTTCGCAGTAATAATCGACTTCCATACCCTGGGATTAGGAAGATAAGAGAATATCCTAATCTTGTTCAAGTTTATTGAGTCTCTATAGCCTTTTTAAAAGCTGGTCTTTTTTCTAATTTTTCTACATAAGCCTTTATATTGCTCATTTCATCTGAGACGCAGCCCAATCTATTACTCATAAAACAAGAATGTCCAAGCATTATGTCAGCCCCTGAGAAATCACCTATCAAATAGTCCTTTCCTTCTAAATTTTCATTAACAGGCTTCAAGGCATTTGAAAGAAGTCTTTGAGCTTGACCTAAAACTGTTTCGTCTCTCCTCTCCGGAGGAAGTAGGACTGTATGAACTACGATTGTGTTCATTGGTGGCATTACCATACCTTCACAGTAGTGAAACCACTGTAAATATTTAGCAAAATGTTCTGAATCAACAGAGGGTTTTAATCCTCCATTCTTATGTTTCTCTAAGATGTAATCGGTTATTGCTCCTGATTCCCATATTTGAGTATCTCCGTCCTCAAGAACAGGAACTCTGCCTAATGGATGTCTTGCTCTATGTTCATCAGACTTTAAATCTGTTGGGCTAAACGCCATTTTATTTAGTTCATAAGGTAGCTCTAATTCTTCAAGAAGCCAAAGAATCCTTCCAGCTCTTGAATTTGGTGCAAAATGTAACTTCAACATAAATCTCTCCTTTTAGTAAGCCTTATTATAAGGGTAAACATAGTCATAAGAAATCTTAGGAATTCTCCAGTGATGATATTACTTTCAATGCCTCTGCAGCCAAATTATCTGGAACAAAAATATGGTCATGAAAATATCCAGAGAAAATATTTGAAGATATTTTGTGCTTAGTTAACTCTCTTGTAATTGTTGAAATAAGACCATGACTTTCCAGGCTTGAGTGCACTCCCAAGGATATACACTTAAAAATAGCATCATATTGTAAAGAGTGCGCATCCGCATCCTTTTGATTAATCACTAAAGTAATGCCTTCATCTTCTAAAAAAGTTGCTTTTGGTTTAAGTGAGTTAATTAAATCCTCAAGAGGTTCGCTTGAAGTAATGAAAACAAAAGTCTCATCAAGCAACCGAGGATTAATATTGTGCAATATCTCTTTTAAATTAGTCTTACCTGGCATTCTTAGTGACAGGCAATATTATATTTTTTTAGTCTGTAGTAGTTATAAGGTAAGGGAGTTATAAAACCCGCTAATAGCATAAAAGGTATGATCCACCAGACTAGAACTCCTCCAGCGAATACTACATCAACAGTATTCATGGCTATCTCCATTGACAACATAGAAATGAGAGACATTCCAGTAGCTGTACTGAATGCTTCTTTTAATCTCATCTGTCTGGAAAGAATTATAGTTTCTAGGATGATGGAAGTAATCAAACCATTAATAATTGCCAAGGTCATTATTCCCAACATTGGAAATGGAATTTCATTTATTTGGAAAAAAAGAATAGTCCCAAAATCTCCAATAGAGCACCCTAATAGGCACCAGAGAGTATTGATAGATGAACGCTTCCATGTATGCCTGCAAGTCCAAGAAATAGAATTATCTTGTTGATTCTGAATATTTAATTCACTCATTTACTTCTTTTTTAGTTGTAGCAAAAGCTTCCAGGGCAAGTTCTCTAGAGATCTTCAAGTCTACGATAGGCTCTGGATAATCTACTCCTAATTCTATACCAGCAGATTCTAAGATTTCCTTAGGAGCTTCCCAAGGGCTAAAAAGGTACTTATTTGGTAAATTCTTCAACTCAGGCACATATTTTTTTGTGTATTCTCCGTCTGGATCAAACTTCAATCCCTGTGTAATAGGATTAAAGATTCTAAAGTATGGAGCAGCATCAGCACCAGATCCTGCCACCCATTGCCACCCCGCGCTATTACTAGCTAAATCAGCATCCACAAGACAATCCCAAAACCATTTTTCACCTTCAAGCCAGTGTATTAGAAGATTTTTAACTAAAAAAGAACCGACAATCATTCTCAGTCTATTGTGCATATAGCCTGTCTGCCATAGCTCTCTCATACCTGCATCAACAATGGGGTATCCAGTTTTTCCTGACTGCCAAAGTTTTAAAAGATCTTTATTTTCTTTCCAAGGAAATGAATCGAATTTCTTTTGAAAATTAACACTAGGAAAATCAGGAAAATGATAAAGAAGGTAATATGAGAACTCTCTCCAGCCTAACTCGCTATGAAAATGAGCAAGGCTCTTATCTATCCCTGGAATAGTTTCTTTTGTTTTGGCTCGATACCAAACTTCATTAGGTGATATTTCACCAAAATGTAAATGTGGAGATAATCTTGATACAAATTTTTGTGAAGGGAAGTTTCTACCTTCTTTGTAGTTCAATAAACCGTGTTCAAGAAATTCTTCTAAATTCTGTTCTGCACCCTTTTCTCCTGGATTCCATTCCTCCTCGAAACCTGCATACCAGTTAGACTTTGGCAGTAGATCCAAACTTTCCAAGTTATCTGAAACATTATCTTTCTTAGAGATATTCTTAAAGCTAGGTTCGCTTATTGGGAGTCTTGGCTCACTAGCATTTAGGCATCCTTTTTTATAATAAGGGGTAAAAACTCTATATGGAGTCCCATCGTCTTTAGAAATATTCCAGGGTTCCCATAACAAAGAACCACAAAAACTTTCTACAATTATATTATTTGTCTCTAGTTCGTTTTTTATTTTCTTGTCTCTATCGATCCTCCAGGGCTCATAACATCTATTCCAAAAAACATTAGAAACAGAATAATCCTCAATAAGTTTGGGCAATATTTCGCATGGGTCTCCTTTAAATAATCTCAAACTTCCACCTAAACTTTCATTAAGCTTATTTAAAGAGTGATATAACCACCATCTACTAGCGGAACCCATTTTGAATTCTCCAGAATTCGTATCGTCCAAAATATAGATGGGAATAAATGAGTCGCACTTGCTGGCTGCCTCAAGCGAAGGATTATCTTTAATTCTTAAATCTTGTCTAAACCAATGTACTGCAATTTTTTCTGACATTTATGCTGTGAAACCTCCATCAATTGTGTGCACAGAACCGGTGATAAACTCACTCTCATCACTAGAAAGAAATAACATCAACTTAGCTATCTCATCGGCTTCAGCATATCGACCTAAAGGTATCTGTTCTGCCAAAGAACCTTTACTAGTTTCTTCTCCAGTAATCTTGGAGAAACCGTCTTCTAAAACTCTCATCATTTGTGTCTCTACAGGAGAAGGATTTACCGAATTAACCCTTATCTTCATCTCAGCACATTCTTTAGCAGCTGATTTAGTCAAACCTACAACGGCATGTTTGCTCATCACATATGGGGATAATAGAGATGCTCCTGTAACGCCTGCTACACTTGAGGTTATAACCACACTTCCTCCCCCTCTTTCATTTAAAGCTGGTATAACTGCCTTTAAGCCCAGAAAAGGGCCCTTTGCATTCACTGCCATTACACTATCAAATACCTCTTCATCATAATCAACTATTGACTGAATTTCTCCAGCCACACCTGCATTAGCAATGAAAATATCAACACCTCCATATCTTTCAATTGCCAAATCTACTGCTTTTTGATTGTCTGAAAGTAGTGATACATCTCCTTTAAAATAACTGACCTTATTAGAATCAATCTCTTTAATTGCATCAACAAGATCATCTTCACTTAAATCAACCATCAAAACACTTGCACCTTCTTTAAGAAAAAGTTCTGTAGTAGCTCTTCCTATGCCCCCAGTTGCACCTGTGACTATAGCTACTTTGTCTTCTAATCTATTCATAAAACTAATTAATTGATTTTTTTAGTGCGTGTTTATTGAGAAAGTAAAAAAATACCTCTACCAATAAAAACTGCTCCTACAGAAAGGACAATTCGTTGAGTCCATCTAAAAAAAATTTCATCGTCTATTATATCTAAAACCTTCTTACCAAGAGTAGTTCCTACTACAGATAAAAATATTGCAAAGAGCAAGAATATAGGCTCAGGCCAATTTTTTAGGCTATATGTCAACAATCCTCCAAAAAAAATAATTTTGGAAATATGCCCAATAGTTTGTGCTACTGCCTTTGTAGCAACGACTTGATGTCTTGTCATATCTACTCTTTGAAAGAAAACATCTAACAATGGACCGCCAACACCAGCTACTAAGTTTGTAAGAACCACTACGCAACCTGCTAAAACTCCCGTACCTGCTTTTGTGATATCCAGAGCAAGTTCTTTTGGGACTATCCATGCAATATAAGGCAATAATCCTAATGCAAATATTATTAAGATTTGACTAGGTTCGAAAGCTATAAAAAATAGAAAGATTAAAGCTATAGTACTGCCCAATAGCAGCATTGAAATGATCTTCCAATTGATATCTGTTCTATTGAGCCATGCTCTATATCCATTTGATGTTGCTTGAATTAGACCATGAAGCACCATCGCAGGTCCTACGGAAAGGAAACTAATCAATATACCCATGAGAATAAGGCCACCGAGCATACCAAAAATAGAGGATAAAAAAGCTGTTGCCAAGGTTGCAAATAGTATAAAAATGAGAATTAAATCTAATTCCATTTATTGTTCTAAAAGAAAATCTTCGATTGATCTACCTTTCAAACGCAAGATCAAAGAATGAACATACAATACAAACTGCATTATCAAAGGTCTTCTTACTTCTTTTCTAAAGAGAACATTTGCATATAGTCTTTCATACCAACCAGACACATTAGGGTGTAATCTTTGGAGCGGATAATTTGCATGTTGTATTCTCGTTGCGTAAATGAACCAGGCAATATCTACTAAAGATAGCTCAGCACCTAAAATATATGGACTATCCTCTAATTGATCATTGAGATCTTCCAAAGCAGTCCTAAAACGAATCAAAGACCTGCTTGCATCTTCGTTTGTTATCCCATACTTTTCGTAATGCTCCCAAAAATTTCTATTTACATCGTCCATAGAGTCTAATTCTCCATTTAAAGTAGCTTTATTTTTTGCTTTAGGCTGAACAGACTTTCCTTTATTTAAAAATCTTGGAACCAAAAACTTAAAGGTAATATTTCTTATATCAACATGCAGATTATCTTCAAATTTTAATAATTCTTTAACCTTCTCTTCCATGTTCTCTGGAATTAAAGGGGATTCTTTGAAGCATCCCTCGAGATACTCAAGAATATCATTGCTCTCTATATGAACCTCTCCATCATGTATTAGAACTGGCACTAGAGATCTTGGGTTGATGCCCTGAAACCATTCAGAGAAGTTCTCGCCAGCAGAAAGATTTATTTGATGTGATGTAAATGGTATTTTTTTTAAATTTAGATAAATTCTAGTTTTCATAGAACAAGCTGAAAACTGGTAATTTAAAAGGTGAACGCCCTTCCAATCCAAGATTTCCTTGGTTTTGATGTCAGAACTCAATAATTTCATATGTAAATCTTTTCACTGGAAACCACCTCTCCAGTTTCCAAATTATCTGGATTGTGACCACCACAAGAATTGATCTCAGCAACTGCTTGTTCATTTTCTATAGTAAAGAAAGTAAAGCCATTTTCTTCTTTGGTTCTATATATAGATTCACAGATAAGTTGATTAGGATTATCAGCTGTAATACCTCGGGCAAAAGAAGGCCAAGTTCCTGTTGAGCTACTTATGGGCCCAACCAAAAAGGTTTTAACCTCTCTTTGTAATTTTATTGTATCTGATTGAAGGATCGATGTTGCACCCAATGCATGTATATCGCCTGAGAAGATAAATCTTGAACCAGCTCTTTCTGAAATACTTTGAAGTAAACGTTGATGTTGCAAAAACCATCCCTTTTGCCAAAGGTATTTATTTGCATCGATTGTTAAAGATCCTTTTCTACCTGATAGCAATTCATTTATTACCGTGCCAGATGTCCCTTCCTCGGCGACAACATCAGGATACCACTCCCTCCATTTTCCTGCGGTATATCCTAGTGGATGTGATGGGATAAAGGCTAGATGCTTTGCTTTTGAGTCGGTTATTCTGGATAAAAGCCATTTTTCATCTTCACTAGAGATTAAAACTGCTTTTTCTTCGCCAAGAGTCATATTTCCAGCGCAATCTGCTATGAGTCCTTCAAAAGCATTTCCATACCTTATTCTGCCAGTCCTTCTTCCGGGCTTATTATCTGGAGTATCGATAAAAGGAGGATAAAAAAGATCAGCCATTTTTTGAAAAGCACCTTTACTGAATGCGTCAGCCGGAAAGGTTACCAAATCTTCTTCTGCATCATCATTCTCAAAATAGTCATGATCATCAGGAATAAAGAAAATTGGAGTACTTTTAAATTTAGTACCATAAAGAGCTGCTATTTGTTCATTACCAATTTTTTTTAAGATTGTTTCATTATTTTCACTGTCTGCGCTTTCAGATCTATTAAAAACACCGTACCTAAATTTTAAATATCCTCCCACAAAAAACTTTATCAACTTACTGTTTCGTCCAACTGGAGGAAAATTTTCACCTCTAAGATCGAAATAGATATGATCTCCTATCGAGATGGCGAAATCAGGGTTTTTGGATAGGCCTTCATCAAAAATCTTTTGTCTAAACTTAAAAGACTTAAAAAACTCTTTACCAGACGCTTTAAAACCATCTCCGCCACCAGCACATGTAAAGGCCATCATAGAGATATTTTTTACTTCTGATTCAGGATCAGGAAAAGTCTTCAACTGCCAAGGCTTAAAAATTGATTCTTTCTCAGAAAATAACTCAAGTTCATAAGATGTATCTGAAAGAAGTTTATCTGAAATAAATTGCCAATGTTTGCCTTCACGATCAATAGGTCTTCCAGTAACAAGAATTTGATTATTAAGGATAAGATCAAGATTTTCGACACCTTTTGATAATGATAATGAAACAGCAAGTTTTTCATGACTTGCTGAAGATAAAATATGCTTTACTTCAGTAAAACTTGAATTGCGAAAGATATAACCACCTGCTAAAAGCGTAGCAAGCACTCCGGAAATCTTCAGAAAAGTTCTTCTTGAGTACACCCTCTTTATAAGCTTTGAAAGGCCTGTTTTGCAGTATTCTCTATGAAATCAATGTCTTCATTGCGATGAGCTAGAGAAATAAAATGATTATGATATCCAAGCATGTAAACACCTCTCCTCACACATTCATCAATCCATCTGAAATGAGTTTCAAAGTCTACATCCTCCAATCGATAATAAGGCATAGAAGGTATTCCTGAGGCAATTAAGTTAAAACCTTCTTTCTCAGCAACTTTAACGAGTCTTCTATTAAGATTCTCACCATACTCAATCAGTTTATTAGGAGCATTTACCTTTTGTAATTGATCGAGAGTTGCAAGTGCTGCAGCCATGGGGGGTGCACTAAAAAACTGAGTACCAGTAAAATAAACTTTCTCAGCAGAATGCTTCAGCTTTTCTGTACCGACCAATGATGCCAGGGGGTGGCCATTAGCAATAGCCTTGCCAAAACAAATCATATCCGGTGAAAAATCAAAAGCTACATTAGAGCCGGCTAGATTTATTCTAAATCCAGCCCTCACATCATCAACAATAGTCAAAACTTCATATTGTTTGCATAATGATGTAATTTTCTTCCAGTAGCCCTCTTCTGGCAGAGTGTTATCTCGAGAGACGGGATGATCGTATGGTGAAGAAATAAAACAAGCAATATCATTTCCGTGCATGTTGAGCAATTCTTCTAAACCTTCAATATCATTCCATTTAATTTTCAACACATGTTCATTATCAGAGTCAATAATACCTGGCCTACTTTTATCTTGCATCCAAGGGGCAACGCCGTGATAACCGTCATCAATTTTTACAATCTTCTTCTTTGAAGTGTATTCACGAGCTATCATTACAGCTAAGCTTGTTGCATCTCCTCCATTCTTTCCAAACAAGGCCCAATCTGCAATATCTACCATTTCAACTAACTTAGTTGCAAGGTCAACCATAATTGGTGAAGCTAAACTGACAGTATTTCCTTTTTCAGAAGAGGTCTTGAATGCTTCTTCTACTTCGGGATGGTTATAGCCTAAAATTGAAGGACCATATCCACACATTAAATCTATGTATCGGTTATCATCAAGATCCCAAAAATAGGCTCCTTCGGATCTAGAAAAAAATTTAGGTCCAGTATCTCTTACCGCATATTTATAATGCCCAAAAATGCCTCCAGGAATTACTTCCTTAGCCTTCTTGAAGTATTCATTAGATTTGGTTACTTCGTAAGTAGTATTTTTCATCTGAAAGCTAATCGAAGAAACAAACTGCTCTGACTTCTATGCTTTCTCTTGGTGAAACTCCCTCTGGAGTATCTGGATAATCAAATGCACTATGTAATGTTGGTATAAAAGGCTTCTCTTCGGAGTCATAAGTCTTGAACATAAGAACTTCATCTCTATTCATTTCTGGATAGAAATACCACTTATGAGAATCGCTGTGGGAAGACTGACAAATTTCAACTGTCAAGGCATTCGGTTGATCTGGAAGATAGTTAAATAAGTCTGTAGGTATCAATTCTTTATCAGAAACGGATCTTTTATCGCAAACAGCAAACGGCGTATCTACACCGTCCTTATCAAACCTTCTCCAAAGATTATAAACAACAATCCTTTTAGGATTAATTCCTGTCTCTTTTAAAAATGGATCTAGTGTTGCTCCGAAACTAGTTGTGAAATCATTATGGACCAACCTATGCCCCCCTTTCCTCTCACCAGTTTCAGCTTGAGCTTCATTTCGGGTTATGTGAGAAAAAATTTGTACAGTATCAGCACCTACTTTTTCTTTCACATGAGTAGCCATCTCTTGGTAATAAATATTTACTACCTCCTCATCATTATAAAAATCTTCAACCGAAGATATATGATTAATTAATTCAAATCCGCCCATTGTTATATCAAAGTTGGATTCTCTGGCATTATGAACTGTTTTCTTAAATGCTTTTAAGTAGTCTGGTAAAGTGTTTTTATCATCAGAATCATTCTCTAGGCCATAAGCTGGCTTAGCTTCATTCTCTTTTAAAGGTTTTCTGTAATTAAATTCAGCTTCAATATTCATAGGTCAAAAATAAAGTTTATATAAAACATATTACAACATTTTTTATTGAAAGATTATTAATATAAGAAAGATAGACTTAGCTCGATTAATTCGAAGATTGGGTGCTCTCCCAATATTCTTTATACTTAATTGCAGTGTTCTTTTCATTTTTCTGATACTGAAAGAATGCTTTCAGGACACCTAGATTTAGATCTGGATCTAAATCTTCTCCCATCCTGATAAGATTCAGGCACCAAAATGCTTGTTGACCCCATCCATTTATACCTTTTACAACAGAAAAAGGAGAATTAAGACCTAACCAGCCTGGGCCTACTTGCATAGTTTTTTCCAAGATAGGAGTCTTGGATAAATCGCTTTCAATTAACTTATTAGCTATATTTGGATCAATACAAAATGGTCTTGCTATGCCAATAACATCACATGCATCTTTATTTAATGCATTATTCATTCCTTCTGTACTTCTAAATCCTCCGGTTACCATGAGAGGGCCCTTGAACACTGATCTGATATCATTTGCATAATCTAAAAAATAAGCTTCACGTGCAATTGTACTCTCCCTTCTCTTTTCAGCTCTTTCTGGATTTAGGCCCATATCAATTCCAACCAAATGAGGTTGTTCATATGTTCCTCCAGAGACTTCTAAAAGATCTAATCCTTCCTCGTTTAACCAAGTTGCAACTTGAATAGCGTCCTCATGAGTAAATCCACCTTTTTGAAAGTCTGCAGAGTTTAATTTAAGCGATACTGGAAAATCTGTTCCTACTGATACTCTGACTGCCCTTACTATTTCAAGAAGAAATTTCGCCCTATGTTCTAAGCTACCTCCCCATTCATCTTCTCTTAGGTTGATATCAGGTGATAGGAACTCAGATATTAAATATCCATGTGCTCCATGTATTTGTACACCTGTAAAACCAGTGTCTTTTGCAATGCTAGCGCAATGAGAAAATCTCTGAATGATATCTAAAATTTCTTCATGTGTTAACGGTCTAGGTTTACCAAATTGTGCGCCAGGCATTTGAAGCTGTACGTCCGAAGGCGCCACTGGAGTCTCTGAAACTGATGCCGGAGTTTGCCTTCCTGCATGAGAAATCTGCATCCATAAATGAGTATTATTTTTTGTACCAGCTTCAGCATACGAAGTTAATCTAGATAATTGTTCATTCGTTTGTTTTCCCTCTATAACAACATTACCTGGCCTCTCAAGATAACGATGATCAACTTGAACATTACCAGTTAATAGGATCCCAGCTCCTCCAGAAGACCATCTATCATACAAATTAACGTGCTTAAAGGTGGCTCTATTTTGTTCATCCGCTAAGCCTTCAGTCATTGCACCTTTACAAATACGATTTTTTATTTGCACTCCGCAAGGTAGTACGAGCTTATCTGATATGTCTACCATAGGTCTAATATTTCTCTCCATCCTCTCTAGGAGAAAAGAATTTTGCCATTTCCTCTTCCGAATTCGGAACTATCTCTTTTCTTGATAATATATTGTCAAAGTGAGACCTGAGGGAATCATCCCAGGCAGGATGAGATAAAATATAAAAAATGTTCTTTTTTATAGCTTCAAGAACAATTTTTGCTATTTCGTCAGGTTTCTTTCCCTGTCGAAGCATCGCTGACATAATTTCGGCACCTATTTCATTAGTCGTTTCTCGTGCATCGCCCAAATAACTTGGTCGATTTCTTTCTGACTTATCTATGTTTGTATCAACAAAACCTGGACATAAAACAGACGCATTAATTTTAGTTTGTCGAGAAATTAAATCTCTGCGAAGAGCCTCTGTTAGAGCCATGACAGCATGTTTGCTAACTCCATAGGTTCCTGCTCCAGGTAGTAATCCTGCCATTGAAACGGTTGTCAGCACATGTCCCTCTTCACCATGTTCTACCATATGCGGAAGGAAAGTTTGAATGCCCGTTAAAACACCCTGATAATTTACACCCATTACCCACTCCCAATCATCCTTATCAATCTCCCAGATTGGTTTATTTCCTGAATTAGCTCCGATGCCAGCGTTATTACACAAAATATGAATGTTCCCGTATTCTTCTATTGCCTTTGCATATAACTCTTTAATAGATTCTTCGACTAAAACATCAGTTTTTACACCTATAACCCTATGTTGATATTGCCTTAGACTCTCAACAGTTTTTTCTAGAGCATCTTCTTCTATATCGGCAAGTACAACTTGCATTTTTTCTTGTGCAAATCTTTCAGCAAGTGCTTTACCTATTCCGCTTGCGGCTCCAGTTATGACAGCTGTTTTTCCTTCGAATTGCTCCATGATATTTATTAGATATTGATTAACTTTTTCTGAATAACCTTAAAGGCCTTTTTGTTAGCATTAATTATTGCCTCCATAGGTGGAGCCTCCTTACTTATATCACCTAACTCAAATAAGGCGACATGTATATCATCATGATAATCTACATTTTGCATCTCCTTTAACCACTTTCGAATATTAGGATATGGCTCAAAATTATAAATATTAGTGAACATGCTTTGCAGTTGGCCTATCTCAACATATGCAGAGATATCAGCAATTGTCATGGTATTTCCAATTAAAAATCTTGAGTCTCTTAACCAGCCTATTTCAATTGCCTCAAAAGCTTTTTCTATATTAGATTTAGATGAAACTAAAAAATCTTCTGAAAAATTTAGGTCTTTTCTAACTTTTGGTGCAACAAGACCTATTGAAGCTTCTCTCACATTTCTGTGATGTAGATGTAAATAAGAATCTACTTTTGCTCTTTTTTCTGGATTAACTGGATATAAATCGTCCCAATTATATTTATTACACAAGTAACACATAATGGCATGCGATTCTGATATGGCAAATCCTGTATCTGGATCCTCTAAACTCGGAATTGTTCCGGTGGGAAACTTTTCTAGGAAGTCAGGATGACGGCTTCCACCTTCTGATGAAGAGCCTGGGTTTGTTAACTTCAATTTAAAAGGAAAGTTCTTCATTAACATCAACCACATTACAGCGCGCACTGGTTGTGAAAAAGGGACACCATAAATTAGTATGTTTTTAGAAGTTTGATCCATTTTTTCTCCCTTTGAACATATTAGCATCCAGGAAGAAAAAATTTAAAGTTTTGGGATGATTTTATCTAATAAATCTTTTAATTCCGGTTTATTTTCCTTTATCTCCTTGGCAGACAAGCCTTCAAGCTCGTGCGGAAAAACTAACCATTTTTCAGTTTCATGAATGAAGTAGTCGGGATCTCTGTCGGTTATATTTTGCGTTGGTTTGAAATAGGGAGTAGCAACCCTTATTTCAGGGGTATTTTTTTTACAAGCTTTTTCGAGGTCGATAATAATTTGACTGATTGATTTACCTGTATCATAAACATCATCAACTATAAGCAAGGAATCTTCAGATTCGAGTTTCTCTATTAAATAACTCAATCCATAAACTTGAACACTATCTTTTCGTTTACCCATACTCGAATAATAAGACGTTCGGATAGATATATGATCTGAGGGAACACTTAAAATATCCAACAACTCTTGAACCGCAATACCTACCGGGGCACCACCTCTCCAAACTCCTACTATGTAGTTTGGACGATAGCCGCTCTCAAAAACTTTCCATGCAAGTTTAAAAGAATCTTCTAGAAGTTCATTGGCTCCAATGTAAAGCTTTTCCATGATAAATAGCTTAGAGAAAAAGTAAAATAAGAGCCTTCTACATTTAGAGGGCTCTTATTTCTGATTAAAAGCTATAACTAACTCTGCCCATATACTGACGAGGTGGAATGTACTCAATACCAGTGCCAGCTACACCGAAAACATCTGTCATGCTTGAGTTCATACCATGCTTATTACCGGCATTGAGAATCATTAAGTCAATGCCCCATTGATCTCCAATGAGATCTAAGCTGGCTGTAAAGTTAAGTATTGAATAAGGAGCAACCTTATCTATGAAAGGATTATTGAATACTCTTTGTTGGAATTCTCCTCGATAAATAAGCTCAGCTGTTGTAGTTAATAGCCCATACTGAGTTTCAGTATTGTATTCAATACCTAGATTTGCAGTCAGTTCAGGACTTTTAGCAAGCTCGTTTCCTCTAATATCTTCTCTCAGAGAATAACGTATTGGTTCTTCTCCAAAGAAATATAGTTCTGCATTGAGGTTATCAAGTGCTTCGTAAGATGATGTGACTTCTGTATCGAGATATGCAACTCTAAAGTCAAATGAGAGTGATTCTGAAACCAAACCAATCAACTCCAGCTCTACACCTTTCATTTCTGATTCAGGAATATTAGCTACCCCACCCCTGTAAATATCAGGATCTGTAGATTGAAATTGTAAGTTTTCATAATCATAGGTAAAGGCAGATATATTTGCTCTCATTCTTCCATCTAGGAAGTCAGACTTCAAACCTACTTCATAAGCATCAATCATCTCACTTTCGAAGAAAGGAAATATAAGTTGAGGAGCAGGCTCAGCTCCAAATCCCTCATTGTCTGGCGGATAACCAAAAGTTAAGTTGCTTCCACCTGGTTTGAAACCCTTAGTATAAGAAAGGTAAACCATAGTGCTGTCAGAAAGATCTAACTCATATGCTATTCTGCCTGTAGTTTCATCCAAATCATCCTGGATTAAATACTGTTGTAAACCAAAGAAGTTGGTAACATTACTTTCAAATTCATCTTCGGTGTATCTTAGACCAAACACTAGTCTATTGCTTTCATCTATGTTTACGGTTGCTTGTCCATAAATAGACTGAGATTCTCTTGAAGGGTATGCCTCAGAAACAAATCCTAATTCAGCATCATAGGCTGCAAAACAAATACCTTCAAATGGATTTGTAGCGCAGATTGGTGCGTGTGTATAGGGTGTAAACTGACCATCCATAAGTGCAGCTTGCTTATTATTATTTACATCTTTAACTTCATAAATATTATTTTCTATCTCATGATCGAAATAGAAGGCTCCTAATATCCAATCTGTATTTCCAAAAAGTGGCTCATTGGAAATTAGATTGATCTCAAAAGTAGTTGTCTCTACTACAGAAGTTTCTGGTCTAAACTCTGCTCTATTGTAAGGAAAGCCTTCCATTGGACCATTTTGATGAACGTCCCCATAATTATGCCTATCATTATCTCTAACGACATAGATATCATCTTCCTGCATACTAGCTAAGATTTTTAGATTTGCGAATCCTAAGTCAGAGGTGAATATTCCAGCAAACACTTCTGAAGTCAGTTCATAGTCGGAAATTGTATCTTGTCTAAGTTGTCTAGGATCTGGAGTTGGATCATCCAAACCCTTCATGGCCGCACCATTATTGTCAGCTTCAAAATACTGAGCAAATAATCTTAAGCTTGAAGAATCACTTATATCAAAAAGCCAATCTGACCTTAAACTTGTGTGACTTGCGTCATCTAAGTCTTGACCAGTAACCAGGTTTTCAGAGAAACCTTCATGATCTGTCGAAACCCAAGAAAATCTGGTAGCTACACTGTCTGATAAAGGAATATTTACAGCACCTCTAGCCTTTGTTAGATCATAATCACCCAAAGTTAAATCAACCTTACCAGAGAGTTCATCAAAGGTTGGTGCCGTGCTGATAACATTAACAGTGCCACCTGTTGAATTTTGTCCAAATAGAGTTCCCTGAGGACCCCTTAGAACTTCTATCCTTTCTAGATCAATAAAATCTGTTCTTAATGAGAATTTAGAAGCTATAAAAATGCCATCCATATGAAGAGCAACAGAAGGTGCAGCAATTGCATTCTGGTTCGTTTCATCACCTACACCTCTAATAGAGATGATGGTCTTATACCCTTCATTCTTTGCTACCGTAACACCAGGTGCTATTGCACTTAGTCCCACAAAATCAACTAAATTTTTTCTTTCTATTTCTTCGCTACTTAAAGCAGTAACCGCTTTTGAAACATCTTGTAAGCTTTCGGCTCTCTTTTCAGCGGTTACAATAACTTCATCAATAACTAACTCGTTACCGGATAGATTTAAAGTGGTGAAGATTATTGGAAGCGCAAGCGAAGTTGAGAGGAAAGACCTAAAGAGAAGTTTTAATATTTTCATTTAAAATCCTTGTCTTGCAACCAAAAATACATCATACCGTTGATAGTTTTACATGCAAGGATTGATGATAAGAATCTAAAAAAAAACACCTATTAAAACCTTAAAAATACTTTTTTGTACTTTTATTTACTTTTTTTGTGACATTTTTATAACAACCAATGCAAAATTCTTTAAAGTAGATAAAAAAGACATCTCAAGATTTATAAAATTTATGCTAGAAAAATATTTTTCAATTGATTTATATAAAACAACGGTTCAAAAAGAAGTGCTTGCTGGAATTACTACTTTTATAACCATGGCCTATATTATCTTTGTAAACCCACAAATGATGGCTCAATCAGGCATGGATCATGGAGCAATTTTCGTGGGAACTTGCCTGGCTGCTGCCATAGCATGTTTTATTATGGGTCTGTTTGCAAACTGGCCTGTTGGACTTGCTCCAGGTATGGGGCTTAATGCTTTTTTTACTTTTACAGTTGTTGGCGAGTTGGGATACTCGTGGGAAGTTGCCTTAGGATCAGTTTTTATTGCAGGTGTTCTATTTTTTATCATGAGCATTACACCCTTACGGAGATGGATGTTAGATAGCATACCTATGAATCTGAGAATTGCTATGGGTGCTGGTGTAGGTTTATTCATAGGTTTTATAGGACTCAAAAATGGAGGCATCATTGAAGCTAATGGTGCCACATTTTTAAGTTTAGGTGACTTTACAAATCCAACTACATTACTGGCTGGTCTTGGCTTTTTATTGATATCAATCCTTTCCATTAGAAAAACACCAGGGGCAATAATAATTGGAATAATGGCTGTGACTTTAATGAGTATCTTTTTAGGCCTTGTGAAATTTGAGGGAGTGTTTGCTTTACCTCCTGATATTTCTCCAGTTTTCCTTAAGTTAGATATTATTGGTGCTTTAGACATAACAATGTTAAGCATTATTATGTCTTTTCTTTTTGTTAATCTTTTTGACACAGCAGGAACACTTTTCGGAGTAGCTTCAAGAGCAGGTCTCATATCAGATTCAGGAAAAATAAAAAATTTGGATAAAGCACTTAAGGCAGACAGTAGTTCAAGTATTTTTGGATCTTTTCTAGGTTGTGCACCTGTGACAAGTTATGTTGAAAGTTCTGCTGGTATAGAGGCAGGAGGGAGAACTGGTATAACAGCAATTGTGGTAGGACTCCTTTTTCTTCTAGCTACTTTCTTGTCTCCTCTTGCTGCAGCTGTACCAGCATATGCCACTGCAGGTGCATTGATTTATGTTGCAATATTAATGTTAAGTGGAATGAAAACACTTGATTGGAATGATCAATCAGAACTACTGCCTGCCTTAGTGATGATTGTTATGATTCCTCTTACTTTCTCTATAGCGAATGGAATAGCTTTAGGATTCCTTGTTTATGTAGCAATTAAAACCTTTATTGGTGAAATAA
>CACLAF010000007.1 GCA_902604855.1 uncultured SAR86 cluster bacterium
TATCCTCAAATTGTAAGAGACTTCAACGCAGTTGTGGGAGAAGAAGTTTTAGAGCAAAGCAAATCAGTAATTGGTAAAGATCCAGATATGCTCGTAGCTTGCGTAGGAGGAGGTTCAAATGCTATGGGACTATTTTATCCTTTCATAGAAAAGAAAAATGTTAGGTTAGTGGGTGTTGAAGCAGGTGGTTTGGGCTTGAGTACAGGTAAGCATGCAGCTCCTCTTAATGATGGTAAGGAAGGAGTTCTTCATGGTATGAGAACATACCTAATGCAAGACGATGCCGGTCAAGTTATCGAAACACATTCTGTTTCAGCTGGATTGGATTATCCTGGAGTCGGTCCAGAGCATGCATGGTTAAAAGATATAGGTAGAGCAGAGTATGAGTCTGCAGACGATGAAGAAGCATTAGACGCCTTTAAAGAATTAACTAGAGTTGAAGGAATTATGCCTGCACTTGAAACGGCACATGGCATTGCTTATGTAAAAAAGATTGCTCCTACTATGAGAAAAGACCAATCAATAGTGGTAAATGTTTCTGGTAGAGGTGACAAAGATATAAATACAGTCGCTTCAATAGAAGGGATAGAGCTTTGACTTCTAAAATTAAAGAAGTTTTTTCAAATATTAAAGCCGAAAATAGAAAGGCGCTCATTACATATATTGTTTCGGGTGATCCTGATACTGAAACTACAATTGAGATCATGAACTCTATGGTTCAACAAGGAACTGATGTAATTGAGTTAGGTATACCTTTTTCAGATCCGATGGCAGAAGGTATATCAATTCAAAAAGGTCATGAACGAGCATTAGAAAAGGGCGCTTCTTTGAGCGGTGCTTTTGAGTTACTTAAAAAATTCAGGGTAAATGATAAAAAAACTCCCATTGTATTTATGGGTTACATGAATACATTTGAATCTCTAGGAGCTAATAAATTTATGCTAGAAGCTGTTAAAGCAAGTTTAGATGGTATATTGATAGTAGACATGCCTCCTGAAGAAAGTTCAAGCTTTAGCATTGAAGCTGAAAAGGTCGGTGTAGATATAATAAGACTGATAGCACCTACAACCAGCTCTTCAAGAGCTAAGAAAATTTGTTCTCAGTGTTCCGGTTACGTTTACTATATATCTGTTAAGGGCATTACAGGGGCTTCAAATATAAATGCTGATGAAGTTAAAGCAAAAGTTAGTGAGCTTAGATCTCATACTGACTTACCTATAGCTATAGGATTTGGAATTAAAGATGCTGACTCAGCTTCTTCCATAAAAGATGTAGCTGATGGCGTGGTTGTAGGCAGTGTATTTGTTGATTTAATTGGAGAGGGTGGCAATATAATTGAAAGGGTGAAATCTAAAACAAAAGAGCTTTCTGAAGTATTGAATTAAGAATGGCAAATTGGTTTGAAAAAATATTACCTTCTTTCATAAGAAAGGGTACGACTAAAAAGTCTACAATACCAGAAGGTTTATGGCAGAGCTGCAGCAATTGCAATAATATCTTATATGTTCCTGAGCTAGAGTCTAATTTGTTTGTTTGCCCTAAATGTGATCACCACATCAGGATAGGTGCTAGAAAGAGGTTAGAATTTTTCTTAGACTCTACTGAAACCATTGAAATTTCTCAGGATAAAACCCCAAAAGACTGGTTGAAATTTAAGGACACAAAGACATACAAAGAAAGGATAGACTCTGCAGAAAAGGTCAGCAATGAAAAGGAGGCCTTACTCGCCATGAAAGGTTATTTAAAAAAAATGCCCATCGTGGCCTCTGCTTTTGAGTTCAGATATATGGGAGGCTCTATGGGGTCTGTAGTGGGACAAAAATTTGTCGATACTGTAGATTTTGCTCTTGAAAATAAGCTTCCAATGGTCTGTTTTTCCACTAGCGGAGGAGCAAGGATGCAAGAATCTTTAGTATCTCTTTTTCAAATGGCAAAGACCAGCGCAGCCATAGATAAAATGAGACAAGCCAAATTACCTTATATTTCAGTAATGATAGACCCCATTTATGGTGGTGTATCTGCAAGTCTAGCGATGTTAGGTGACATTAACATAGCAGAGCCTAGAGCTTTAGTTGGTTTCACTGGACCTAGAGTTATTGAACAAACATTAAATGTGCAGTTACCAGAAGGGTTTCAGAGAAGTGAATTCTTACTAGAACACGGAGCAATCGACATGATTGTCCACAGGAAAGATCTTAAAGATACAATTCATCGACTTCTCTCTAGTCTGATGTCAAATAAATAACTCTATATGAATTCAGATCATTTATCTGATTGGTTAACATATATAAATTCCAATAGACCAAATGAAGGTGATTTTGGTCTAGAAAGACTTGAAGATATCTACTCAGAAATCGTCCAGAGCCCCTTAGCAGGGAAAACCATTTTGGTTGGTGGTACCAATGGAAAAGGATCTACGATCGAGTTTCTTAAAAATTTTTTTCTATCTGCAGGATACAATGTTGGAACGTATACCTCACCACATTTATTAGAATTTAATGAGAGAATTAAAATAAATGAAAAATCTATAGAAGATAACAGAATCATAGGTTCATTTAAGCGTATAAATAACTTGAAGAAAAAGATCCGTCTTACATATTTTGATTACGCAACCTTGGCTGCATTTGATATTTTTTCTGAAGAGGAATTAGATTTTGCTATTCTTGAGATAGGCATAGGTGGTAAATATGATCCAGTGAATTTAATTAATTCAGATCTATCAATAATTACAAATATAGAACTAGATCATGAAAAGTGGTTAGGATCTTCTTTAGAAGAAATTGGAGATCAAAAAGCTGCCATTTTAAAGGAAGGAAAACTAGCAATTCTTGGTTCTGATGAAATGCCAACCTCGGTAACGACTAAAGCAACCAAAATTTGTTCTTCTCACTACCAGCTCAACAAAGATTTTTTTATCCAAGAAAACAACAATAACTGGTCTTATTCGTTTTCAGAAAAAAACTGCAATTTAGATCTTCTCTCTAAAGGTAGTTTAAATACTGATGCTGCTGCAAGTGCCATAACAGCTTATAATTTACTATCTAACAAAGAAGTAGAATTTCAATCCATTATTGAAAACACGAAACTAAAAGGAAGGTGTGATATTGTTAATAACTTTATTCTGGATGTCTCTCATAATCCAGCTTCTGTAAAAAACCTCATTTCATTTATTGAAAAAAATTTCAAAGATCAGAAATTTAAAGCTATTTTTGCTGCTATGTCTGAAAAAGATAGTTCTTCAATTATAAAAGAAATAGCTCACCTAATTTCAGAATGGAATATTGGTTTTATCGAAGATAAAAGATTTGATATTCCTTCTCTGATTAATTTAACCAAAAGCAAAGTAAATGTTAACGTTAATAGCGCAGATACAGTTTATTCAGCCGTAGAAAGAGGTTACCATGAAGGAACACCTTATATCGTCTTTGGGTCATTTATAACTGTAAGTGAGGCATATAGGGCTTTAGATACAATAAAATTATCAAATCGTGAAAATAGTTAATTATTCTCTGCTGATCTTTATTTTATGTTTCATTATTCTTTCTCTAGTAATGGATCCAGTTGAATATGATTCAGGCAATAAAAGGGAATTTCCAGATACGATTCCTGAAGTGAGTTTGAATATACCTCTCGACGAAAATCTATCTATCAATAGAGATATAGACCAAAAACACAGTATGCCCAATGAAGGTTTTAGAACAAATTTTGATCAAGCATGGACTGTAAAGGTAGATACTTACAGTGATTTAATAGAGCTTGAAACTGCTTTAAAAAACCTAAAAAATTTAGGCTATAAAGTTTATTCTAGGTATGAAAATGACAACAAAGACAACTACGGTTTATTTATTGGCCCTACGCTGAAAAAAGAGGATTCTTCTAATGTCGTCAAAGAACTAAAGAATATAAGCGGATTTAATCCAGAAGTTCAAAAATATGACTGAGAGCCTGGAAATAATTGATTGGATTTCGGTAACTTTATTATTAGTTTTCGCAATAACAGGCCTTTTTAATGGTTTTATTAAAGAGGTATTTTCAGCCATGGCATGGGTTTTATCTTTGACAATTGCATGGCTATATGGTCCGCTAATTTTTCCTCACGTAGATACCTATGTAGATTCTGATTCCGTGAAAAATATAATAAGTTTCATAATTCTATTTGTACTTTCTTTTATTGTTTTAAAAACCTTAGGTTCTATTATCTCAAAACTAATTTCTGCTATTGGTTTAAAAAGCTTGGATAAACTTCTAGGAGCATTTTTTAGTTCTTTAAAAGTATTAGCCATTTTGAGTAGCTTGTTTGTATTTAATATTAACTATTTAGACAAAAATCAATGGTGGTTAGATTCATATTCAAGAACTTATTCAATTAGTTTTTACGAATATTCAAAACCCGTCTTCGACGAATGGATAGATAAAGTAGATACTATTCTTCAGAAAGATGATTCTAAGATTGAACTTTGATATAGAATATAAGTAATGTGCGGAGTTGTTGGAATAGTCAGTCAAACAGAAGTTTCACCTGTCATTTACGATGCTCTGACTATCCTTCAACATAGAGGCCAAGATGCTGCTGGCATTGCTACTTCTACTAATAATAGATTTTTTCTTCGGAAACAACTTGGATTAGTTAGGGATGTTGTTAGGAATCAACACATTCTTAATCTAAGAGGGCAGATGGGTATAGGGCATGTAAGATATCCAACAGCTGGCAGCGAAGACAGAGAGCTTGCGCAGCCAATGTATGTAAACTCTCCTTTTGGAATCAGTATTTCTCATAATGGCAATCTTACCAATCATGAAGAGTTAAGAGATTCCTTGGTTAATAAAGATTTGAGGCACTTGAATACTGATTCAGATAGTGAAGTTTTACTCAATGTATTCGCTCACGAGCTTCAGAAACAAGGCTCAATTAATCCTGGTTCAAAAGAAATATTTGCAGCAGTTAAGTCCTTACACAAAAGAGTAAGAGGAGCTTATTCTGTGGTGATAATGATTAATGGTGTTGGTATTGTTGGTTTTAGAGATCCTTTTGGTATCAGACCTTTAATTGTAGGCTCTAAAGAGAGTGATTTAATTGGTAAAGATTACATGATAGCTTCTGAAAGTACTGTTTTAGACTCTTTAGGATACGATGTAATTGATGACATCAAGGCCGGCTCTGCAGTTTTCATCAGCTCCGAAGGAAAAATGGAAACAGAGTCATGCATTAATAATCCTGTTCCTACTCCATGTATATTTGAGTATGTATATTTGGCTAGACCTGACGCGGAGATAGATAAGATATCAGTTCATAAATCTCGATTAAGAATGGGTGAATCTTTGGCTAAAAAGATCTTAAAAGAAAGACCAGATCATGATATTGATGTCGTGATTCCCATTCCTGACAGTAGTACAACTTCTGCTTTGCAGCTAGCTACTACCCTTGGAGTAAAGTATAGAGAAGGTTTTGTAAAAAATAGATACATTGGAAGGACTTTCATAATGCCTTTTCAAGAAAAGCGTGAAAAGTCAGTCAAACAAAAGCTTAATCCAATAGACTTAGAATTTAAAGACAAGGTTGTTTTACTAGTTGATGATTCAATTGTTAGAGGCACAACAAGTAGACAAATCATAGAAATGGCAAGATCATCCGGAGCAAAGAAAGTTTATTTTGCCTCTGCTGCTCCACCAATTAGATATCAAAATGTCTACGGAATTGACATGGCCGCAACTACAGAACTAGTAGCACATCAAAGAACAGAGAAAGAGATAGAAGGTTTTATAAAGGCTGATTGGTTAGTGTATCAAGACTTAGATGATCTTATCACTACAGTTCAAGTTGGTAATGAAAAAATTAGTCAGTTTGAATGTTCAATATTTGACGGTAAATATGTTACTGATGATATAGATGATAAATATCTTAAGAACTTAGAAGATGTTCGAAATGATAAATCCAAGCTTTCCAGAAAACCTGCCAATTAAATTTTAACTTCTTCGATTGTCACTGAAGGTAAAATAGCATTATCTGCCGCCTCCTTATAAGAAGCTATTTCATGGAAATTAAGATATCTATATACATCAGTACCCATTGAATTGATTTCTGACATGTACTCAGAGTATTCCTCTCTTGTTGGGATATGACCAAGAGTAGCCGCTATTGCAGCTACTTCTGCCGAGGCTAGGAAAACATTTGCACCATCTCCTAATCTATTTGGGAAGTTACGGGTAGATGTAGATACAACAGTTGATTCTGCCTCAACTCTTGCTTGATTACCCATACATAAGGAACATCCTGGCATTTCGAGTTGGACACCAGCTTTTTCAAAGATCTCATAATATCCTTCTTCAGTAAGTTGATGCTTATCCATTTTTGTTGGTGGAGAGACCCAGAGCTTAGATGGCAGGTTGGATTCATTTTTTAATAGTTTACCTGCTGCTCTGAAGTGTCCAATATTTGTCATACACGAACCTATAAATACTTCATCAATGTGAGTATTAGCTACTTCTGATAATGGTTTTATATCATCAGGATCATTTGGACAAGCTAGAAGAGGCTCCGTTATTTGGTTGAGATCTATTTCTATAATAGCAGCATATTCAGCATCATCATCAGCTTGCATAAGAACGGGATTTTTCAACCATGCTTCCATTGCTTGAGCTCTTCTTTCTAAAGTCTTCTTGTCTTCATAACCTTCTGAAATCAGCCATCTTAGCAGCGTAACATTTGACTCTAGATATTCTCTTATTGGTTCTTCATTAAGTCTAATGGTGCAACCTGAAGCAGATCTTTCAGCAGAGGCATCTGACAATTCAAATGCTTGTTCAACTTTTAAATCTGGTAGTCCTTCTATTTCTAGACATCTTCCTGAAAAAATATTAATTTTCCCTTCTTTAGGTAGCGTCAATTGCCCAGATTGGAGAGCGGCGTAAGGTATGGCATTCACTAGATCTCTCAATGTTATACCTGGCTGAATTTCTCCAGTGAATTTCACTAAGACAGATTCCGGCATATCTAAAGGCATCACTCCAAGGGCAGCTCCAAAAGCAACCAAACCAGAACCGGCGGGGAAACTAATTCCCAAAGGGAATCGAGTATGTGAGTCTCCTCCAGTTCCTACCATATCTGGCAATAGCATCCTATTTAACCATGAATGAATTATGCCATCTCCAGGTCTAAGTGCTACGCCACCTCTGGTTTGGATGAATTCAGGAAGTGTATGTTGTGTTTCTATATCTTTGGGTAAAGGATATGCTGCAGTGTGACAAAAAGATTGCATAACTAAATCAGAATTAAAACCTAAGCAGGCCAGTTCTTTCAGTTCATCTCTTGTCATTGGACCTGTGGTGTCTTGACTGCCAACAGTAGACATTCTTGGCTCACAATATATTCCAGGTCTTATTCCTTCAACTCCACAGGCTTTTCCAACCATTTTTTGAGCTAGTGTAAATCCTTTCTCGCTCTTCTCTGCCTCTTCAGGACGAGTAAAAACCGATGAGCTCTCTAATTTTAGAATTTCTCTGGTCTCATCAGTTAAACTTCTCCCGATAATTAAAGGTATTCTTCCTCCGGCTCTAACGCCGTCCAATAAGGTATTAGATTTATATTCATAATTACATAGTAATTCTTGTGTTTCGGAATTAAGAACTTTCTTTTCATACGGATAAATTTCAATTACATCGCCGAGACTCATTTTGCTAACATCACATTCAAATGCTAATGCACCAGAATCTTCAAGCGTATTGAAAAAGATTGGTGCAATTTTTCCTCCTATACATATCCCTGCTTGCTTCTTGTTTGGTATGAAAGGGATATCCTCACCTATATGCCAGAGTAGTGAGTTAGTAGCTGATTTTCTTGATGATCCTGTTCCAACTACATCACCTACAAAAACCACGGGTAATCCAGATTCTTTAAGTTTATCAATTGTTTCTATGGGATCTTGCATTGTTTTTTTAAGCATAGCCAGAGCATGAAGGGGGATATCTGGTCTAGATGGTGCATCTGGGGCTGGAGAGAGATCATCTGTATTGATTTCTCCATCTACTCGAAAGACTATAGCTTTTATCATTTCAGGCAGTTCAGGTTTACTCGTAAACCATTCTGCTGCTGACCAAGATTCTACTACCCTCTTTGCATTTTCATTTTTTTTAGCTAATTCGATAACATCATGCTTTGCATTAAACATTAATAGTGTTTTGCATAAACCATCAGCTGCTATAGCGCCAACGTCTTTATCATCAAGTAAATTAATTAACGATTCGACATTGTATCCACCTAGCATCGTCCCTAATAGTTCTGTTGCATGAAGCTTATCTATTAGAGGCGAAGAGGCCTCTCCCTTCGCTACATCAGTTAAAAAAGCTGCTTTAACGTAAGCTGCAGGATCGACCCCAGCAGGTGTTCTATTTGTTATCAACTCAAGAATGTATCTTTCCTCTCCGGCGGGAGGTGATTTGAGAAGCTCAACAAGTTCTGCAACTTGCTCAGCATTTAAAGGAAGGGCAGGTATCCCTTGTGAAGACCTTTCTTCTGCATGTTTTTTATATTCTTCTAGCATGATATTCCAGGAGGATGTTTATAAATGGAATGAAATTTTAACATATTCTTGAATTTAAAGTTGCGCTGAAATTACAGGGATATATCATAAGGATTAATGAAAAAGTCAGTAAAAACTCCTTGTATCGGTGTCTGCTCTACCGTTTTTGGAGATGAAGTTTGCAGAGGATGTAAGCGCTTTCAACACGAAATAATCGAGTGGAATGCTTTCAATGATTCTGAAAAAACATCTGTATTAGATCGTCTTGAATCTTTAAAAGTTCAAATATTACAATCTAAGATACAACTATTAGACAAAAATCTTCTAAGAGATAAATTACTCCATTACAAAATAAAATTTGATGACGATAGAGATCCTCTCTGTTGGGTATTTGATTTATTAAGATCTGGGAGTCAATCTATCGTAAATCCTAAAGAATTTGGCTTTGATCTTTTAACTAGCGATTCTTTGAGCTTATCAGATCTTAAGAAAATTATCGAAGAAGAACTCTTTGAATTATCTGAAGCCCATTACCAGCGTTATTTCAAAGTTGAAAAATATCTAAATGTCTGAAACTTGGGAAGCTATTCTGAGTTCACCCACACCGAAAGCTTGGATAGATAGAGCTTTAGATTCTTTAGACATACTATTAATTGACCATGCACACTGTGAAAAAAAGGCTGCTACTTCAGCAATATCTCTAATTCATAAATATCCGCATCATAATTTAGCAAAATACCTTTCGCCCCTTGCAAGAGAAGAGTTGCTGCATTTCGAACAGGTTCTTAGACTTATAAAGAAACATGACTTTCAATATAAGAACTTGAAATCATGTAAGTATGCTAAGACTTTATATGATGCTTCTGCAAACAAAGAACCAGATAAACTTAAAGATACCTTAATTATTTGTTCACTTATCGAGGCCAGATCATGTGAGAGGTTTCATATTTTAATACCTCACCTGCCTTCTTCTTTGAGTAGCTTCTATTCGAGGCTTTACAAAGCTGAAGCGCGTCATTGCGATTTGTACTTAGATATCTTTTCAGAAATTTTTTCTGAAGACTGGTCACAAAGGCTTAAAAGGTTGTCATCTGTTGAATCTAATTTTATCAATAAGAAAGATGAGTTTTTTCGATTCCATAGCGGCTATTAAAACTATTTAACAACTGGCATTTCTTCCCAATTAGTAAGATATCTTGGTGATTTTAATAGTCTTCTCATTGACCATGTTTTCTTAATTCCTTGAGAAGCAAAAGTTACTCTTCCTACTCCAGAAGTATTTATCTTATCTATGGTCATCATTAACTCTTTGCTATTAATTCTTTTGTCTACGGTTCTAAATAAATCGCCTTGATATACATCTTCGTCATAAAAATCACTGAGCATTACACCTGCTTTTATAAAATTTGTATTTGTTTTGAAGATTTGTTTCGTTAATCGTCTGGTAGCATTCAAAATATCTCTTGTATCGTTTGTTGGAGAGAACAATTTATAGCTTCTAAATCCATGATACTGTTTATCTTGTTTACGAAAATAGTTAGTCCTCATAAAAACGGAGACCATCTTGCAGTATTGATCTTCTCTTCTTAATTTTTCACATGCTCGCGATGCATAATCACTTACAGCTTCATTAATAGAGTCGAGATCATCAACTTTTCTGCTGAACGTTCTACTCACCACTATTTGTTTTTTAGTCTTGGGTTGTTGCTCTAAACCAATACACGGATAACCTTTTAATTCCATTACTGTTCTCTCAAGAACACTACTAAATTTTCTTTTGATCAACTTAGTATCTATCTCAGCTAATTCAAGAGCCGTCTCTACTCCTAGGCTATTCAATTTTTTATTGATCCTACTGCCAACCCCCCAGACTTCCCTTACGGGCATCAATCCCATTAATTTTTTTCGTCTCTCTGGATCTGTTAAATCAACTACTCCATTGGTAGCTGGATAATGCTTTGCACCGTAATTGGCTACTTTGGCTAAGGTTTTTGTTGGACCTATGCCAACACAAACTGGTACACCAACCCAACGATCTATGGTTTTACGACATTGATGTCCGAATGCTTCATAGTTTCTAAGACCTGTTATATCTAAGAAGGCTTCGTCTATACTGTATACCTCCACTGCAGGGGATAAGTGCTCTAAGGTCTGCATGACCCTAGAAGAGACATCGGCATATAACTCATAATTTGAAGAGAAGGCAATACCTCCTTTTTTTACAAAAGACTTTTCTATTTTGAACCAGGGCTCGCACATTTTTATCCCTAACTGCTTAGCCTCTTTTGATAGGGCAACGACACAGCCATCATTATTCGATAAGACAACTACAGGTCGTTTTTTAATGTCTGGTCTAAAGATTCTCTCGCATGACGCATAGAAGCTATTGCAATCAACTAAAGCAAAGGTCATGACTTAATAAAGGTTTATAGAGGCTATTACCGTACCAGCTATTTCCAGTTCTTCTTCCTGATTAATTAGTATAGGCGGATATTTTGGATTTTCAGACATAAGACATATTTTTGGCTTGAGTAATAATCTTTTACATGCATAAGATCCATCTACTGAAGCTATGACAATTTTGTTATGGCTTGGCTCTATACTTCTATCAACTATTAAGATGGCACCATCTCCTATGTGTGCATTGATCATTGAATCTCCACTAACACGAACAAAGTATGTAGCAGCTGAATTTTTAATTAAATATTCATTCAAATCTATGGGTCTTTCTACATAATCATCAGCAGGACTTGGCCAGCCAACCCTGACAGTATTTAAGAAATAGGGAATCTCTAGAAGGGACAAGTCCTCCTCCGATGCATCGCCCAGATAGTCAATTTTCATAAGGGTTTTATAAATTAATACTGTATATATATACAGTATAATTAATGAGTGATTTTGTAAAGCTTTTAACCTACTATTCTTTATATTAAAAATATTAAGTCTTAAGAAATATGAAAATTTGGTTAACTTTAGGGGTAATTTATATTGGGTTTTTCTTCTGGTATACAGATCTGGGAGGGAAATTAACTCAAGAAGAAATACAGGGTTTTATCAAAAAACAAGAACAAAACATTCTTAATAGCGGAGTATCTCCAGACTCAGAAGAGTTTCGACTGAGAATAGATTTCATTACCAGGTTTATGGAAGAGGATACTGGCAAACAATTTATTATGGTCAATAATATTGAGATGAACGAAGATCCTGGAGATGTTCCTGGAGCAAATCCTGGTGAGTCTTCTGATCAATTACTATCTAGATATATGGAACATCTATGGCCAAACCTCCTTAAAAGAGCCTCTCACCCAATTTTCGGAGGTAATACTATTTGGCAATCTATGGATTTAGTTGGTATAGAGGGAGCTGAAACTTGGGATCAAGTAGCACTAATGAGATATAAAAGCCGCAGAGCCTTTCTTGAAATAGTTACTCATCCAGATATGATTGATAGACATGAGTTCAAGGTTGCGGCAATGAGGAAGACAATTGCTTATCCTGCAGAGCCGATAGCGTTTTATAGCGATGTGAGAATCTTTTTGGGTATGTTGATATTAATTATTGGCCTTTCAATTCAATTATTTTTTTCTAAGAGATAGAGAATCTATTGAGTTCGCAAGAATCAGAATCCATCCATATATACCAACCATATTGATCCCAATCTCCAAGAACCATCCTCTTAGCAGGCTTATTATTGACTTGAACATCATGAGAATCTGGGCGATGAGTGTGACCATGAATCAGAAGATTTACAGCAGATCTCTCCATGATATTGAGAACTTCAGAAGGAGTTACGTCCATGATTTCTTCCTTTTTTTCGCTAGTAGCTTTTTTACTAATATCTCTTAGATCTTTAGCAATTCTTTGTCTTTCTTTCAGTGATTTACTGAGGAACTCCTCTTGCCATTTTCTGTCTCGGCTAGTTTTTCTAAATGATTGATAATCTACATCATCAGTACAAAGTAAATCCCCATGCATTAATGAAACTGACTTGCCAAACATTTCTTCAGTGTAAGGGTCGGTTAAAAGTTTCATGCCAGAAGAGGATAAGAATGCAGGCCCTATGAGAAAATCTCTATTTCCATGCATTAAGAAAATTTCAGTTGATTTATTGGTCTCTCTTAAAGCATCTCGAATTGTTATGATGAAGTCATTCTCAAGATCATCTCCAATCCAGACTTCAAATAGATCCCCAAGTATATAAAGCCTTTCTGACTTTGAGGCGGTTTCCTCTAGAAAGTTTAGAAAGGCTTCAGTAATATCCGGTCTATCTTCATGTAAGTGAAGATCAGATATAAAGCAGTAAGACATATTTATTCAGTTGTCACTTTTGTGTCTGTAATTGATATTTCTTCAACCGGAACGTCTTGATGGAAACCCGAACTACCTGTTGCTGTTGCTGCGATTGCTTCAACAGTTTCAAAGCCGTCGACAACTTCGCCGAAAACTGCATATCCCCAACCTTGTATAGTTTCTTCAGTGTGATCAAGTGAAACATTATTTACTAAATTTATAAAAAATTGAGAACTAGCTGAATGAGGATCGTTTGTTCGGGCCATCGATAAAGTCCACTTGAGATTTTTAATACCATTATTCCCTTCATTCATGATTGGAGGGTTGCCTTCTTTGTTTACCATTCCTGATTCCATACCACCACCCTGAATAACAAATCCTGGAATAACTCTGTGGAATAGTGTCCCATTGAAGAAGCCACTCTCAGCATACTCTAAGAAGTTTTTAGAGGTTATGGGTGCCTCTTCTTCAAACAGTTCAATTACTATTGGCCCCAGTGTTGTTTCAAAAGTTATCACTTTTATCTCCTTTTCATTTTGAGAACAGCTCGCTATCCAAATAAGACCAATTAAAATTAATATTAAGCCTTTGAAAGAAGAGAGTTTGTTCATATTTCTTTTAAATTCATTAGTATGAGAGGGCTATAATAGGACTTTATGCTTAAGCTTCCAATATATTAAGGTTATGAAGGTAAATAAAACCAGATTTTGTCCCAGTCCTACAGGTCTTTTGCATCTAGGAAATCTGCGCACGTCATTGTTTAGCTTCCTGATGGCCAAAAAAACTAATGGGTCCTTCTTACTGAGAATTGAAGATACTGATTTAGAAAGATCAAAGAAAGAATTCTCTGATGCAATATGTGCCGATCTTAAATGGGTAGGTTTAGAGTGGGATGAAGGCCCAGAAGTTGGAGGAGAAGAAAAGTCTTACTATCAATCTCAGAGACTAGAACTTTACCAAGAGTTCTATGAGAAGCTTTTAGAACAGGATCTGATTTACCCATGTTTTACAAGCGAGGAAGAATTAAAAATCATACGTAGAAATCAGATTGCTGCGGGGCAACCCCCACGATATACAGGTGTTTGGTCTCAAGCTTCCGAAGAAGAAGTTCAAGAAGAATTAGATAAAGGAAATAAGCCTGTTTATAGGTTTAGAATTCCTAAAAAGAGAACTATTAGTTTTATGGATCTTGTGAAAGGCGAGCAATCTTTTTCAACTGACGATTTAGATGATTTCATTGTTAGAAAAAAAGATAGTACTCCCACATTTATGTTTGCTAATGCTATTGATGATTCTTTGATGGGAGTAGATCTTGTTCTTAGGGGGGATGATCATTTAAGCAATACACCAAGGCAAATAGCCTTATTGGAGTCGCTCGATCTTTCACTTCCTCATTATGCTCATGTGTCATTATTTACAGGGTCTGATGGGGCACCCTTATCTAAAAGAAATGGTAGCCTTTCCATAAGTGATTTAAAAGAAATGGGTTATTTGCCTATAGCTGTCACAAATTATTTATCCAGAGTTGGACACACAATAAATGATAATGACCTGAAGACTCAAAAAGAATTAGCTGATTCGTTCGAAACAAAAAATATCTCAAGTTCTCCAAGTAAATTTGATTTAGACCAGTTACTTTTTTGGCAAAAGAAAGCTGTAGATAATTTAACTATTGATGAGTGTGCTAGTTGGCTGAGTGGAAATTTAGACGACTTGCCGCCTAGTGTCCAAGAAAGAAGTTTTATAGAGTTGATTAAACAAAATATAAATTTTCCAAATGAAGCTAGAGAGTATATAAATAACTTATTTGTTAATGCTCTAAGTGGTGACGAAGAGAATTTGAAAATCATACAATCTGCAGGCCAGGAATTCTTTATTTTGGCACTTGAAGTTGTAAATGCAGGACTATCAGATTGGAAACAAACATGTAAGGATATTGAAGCTAGAACTGGTAAAAAAGGAAAAGAATTATTTATGCCATTAAGGGTAGCTATAACAGGACAAACCAGAGGCCCTGAATTGGACAAAGTCATCGAACTTATAGGTCTTGAAAGAGTTCTTGAGAGATTAAAAGAGGCTTCACAGATATGAAAATCTTTAATACTCTTTCTGGAAAGAAAGAAATCTTTGAACCCATCGAGGATAATAAGATTCGAATGTATGTATGTGGCATGACTGTTTATGATGACACACACATAGGTCACGCAAGGACCTTCCTGTCTTTTGATCTTATTGTCAGATATTTAAGAAGTATAGATTATGAAGTCCAATACATAAGAAACATTACTGATGTTGACGACAAAATTATTGCTAGGTCAGAAGAGTTGAATATAAGTCCATCAGAATTAACGAAAGATTGTATAAATTCAATGCATGATGATTTCCAGGCTTTGGGAATGATTAGTCCTGATGCCGAACCTCGGGCAACAGAGAATATAGACTCGATTATTTCTCTTATAACAAAACTTATAGACAAGGGTCATGCATATGTGAGTGAATCAGATGTTTACTTTTCTACTGAATCTTTTGAAGAATATGGAAAGCTTAGCAAAAGAAAATTAGAAGATATGTTGTCTGGAGCCAGAATTGATATTGATCTAGATAAGAGAAATCCTGCTGATTTTGTCTTATGGAAAAAGGATACTGAGGGATTGAAATGGGACTCACCTTGGGGACCAGGAAGACCAGGTTGGCATATAGAGTGCTCAGCAATGAGCATGGATGCTCTTGGGGAAACTTTTGATATTCATGGCGGTGGATCAGATCTCAAGTTTCCTCACCATGAAAATGAAATAGCTCAATCAGAATGTGTCACAGGCAAAGAGTTTGCAAAAGTATGGATGCACACTGGATCTTTAAGGATTGATGAGCAAAAAATGTCCAAATCTCTCAAGAACTTCATAACTATAAAGGAGGCTCTAAATGATAGCTCTTCAGAAGTACTTCGTTTTTTCTTAATTTCTAGCCATTACCGCAGTCCATTAAATTATTCTGATGAAGGCTTGAAGGAAGCGAAGAATTCTCTGGATCGCCTTTATAACTCTTTACAAGATCTTTCCTACGAAACGGACGAGCATATTCCTTCTGAATATTCAAAGAAGTTTCATGATGCAATGCAGGACGACTTTAATTCTCCGTCAGCCATATCTGTTTTGTTTGAGATGGTAAAGCAAATAAACATTCTAAAGAAAAAAGATCAGTTAACTCATGCTAACGCTTTGGCCTCAGAACTCATTTCGTTATCAAATATTCTAGGAATCCTCTCTGAAAATCCTGAAGAATACTTCACAAGTGGCATAAATTTAAGTAACGAAGATATTGAGCAAGCAATTGAGAGAAGAAATAAAGCTAGACAAGAAAAGAACTTCGAACTTTCAGACAAAATCAGAGATGATCTACTTAAAGAGGGAATAATCTTGGAAGATAAAGGTACAAAGACGATATGGAAGAAATCTTAATCTAGACCATTAAAGTTTTTTTAACATAGGAGCAGTAACTGCACTTTGGATTGGCATCTGGTACTTCATCCTTTATTAAACTTTCTTTTAAATTACGAAGAGTAGGCTCAACCCAAGAATCATTGCCTTTATAGGGTATGAGCTTGGTTTTAAATTCAAGAATATTATTAAACTCGTCTTTCTCAGCAATCCCATTACAGTAAACGAAGTATCCAATATCTGACACATCAAAAGAATTTCCCCTCAATAACCATTGATAAAATTCAATCTGTCTCTTGTAACCAATCTGCCAGTCAGCATCAATACTAACTTCTCCTTTTTTAGATGTTGCTTTGTAATCCACCACAATCAATTGATTTGTATCAGTGTTAATCCAAAGATCATCTAATCCTCCACGTAATATTAAATTTGTTTCTGGATGATATCTTTTTATGCCGTGTCTTAATGATTCTCTCCATTCTTCGAGATCTGGATGCTTATAGGGCAAGGCATTCAAATTATTTTCTACCATTATCGGATGAGGCTCCTCTTTTTCTCTATAGACATCAAATTCATTTTTTAAAAGTTCATCAACTGCATTATTTAAGTTGAAGGGGAAGGAGGGTGGTCTTGCAATTCCAACTCTATTTGTTAAGTAAAAACATCTCGGACATTCTATAAAATTATCAATTCTGGAACGACTTAAAACAAAAGGTTCCTCAGAATTTGGATTAAATAACTTAGCTGGCATATGAAAAATTATACTACCATAAAAAAAAGGCCCACTTTTTGAAGCGAGCCTAGAATTTGGCTCCCCGAGCTGGGCTCGAACCAGCGACCCAATGATTAACAGTCATTTGCTCTACCAACTGAGCTATCGGGGAATAATCTAATTATAACGCTTAGAAAGTAAGCGTTATAATATTTTTTATAAAAAGTATGTCAAAAAAATTCGACCTAGTTTCAAGCTATAAACCTGCAGGTGATCAACCGAGGGCTATCGAGGAGATAGTCAAGGGTTTGAATGATGGATTGCTTAATCAGACTTTATTAGGAGTTACAGGATCTGGTAAAACATTCACTATGGCAAATGTTATCCAAGAAGTTCAAAGACCTGCGATAGTGATGGCGCATAATAAAACTCTAGCAGCCCAGCTTTATGGTGAGTTTAAAGAATATTTTCCAAATAATGCAGTCGAATATTTTGTTTCGTATTACGATTATTATCAGCCTGAAGCTTATGTTCCAACTACTGACATCTACATTGAAAAGGATGCATCTATTAATGAACATATTGAACAAATGAGGTTATCTGCGACAAAGGCAATAATGGAAAGGAGAGATGTCGTAATTGTAGCTTCTGTATCAGCAATTTACGGTTTAGGAGATCCTCAATCCTATCTCCAAATGGTTCTTCATCTAGATAGAGGTGACGAAGTTGATCAAAGAACGCTTTTAAGAAGGCTTGCTGAACTCCAATATCAGAGAAATGAAGTAGAATTCAAAAGATCTATGTATAGAGTTCGTGGAGATGTAATTGATGTATTTCCTGCGGACTCTGAAAAAGAAGCCTTGAGAATAGAGCTTTTTGGTAATGAAATAGATGCACTAAAACTCTTTGACCCGCTAACTGGTGAAATATTAAGGGAAGTTCCAAGGATAACGATATATCCAAAATCTCACTACGTCACTTCAAGAGAAAAGGTACTACAAGCAATAGAATTTATAAAAGAAGAACTGGTGCAAAGGTTAGATTATTTGCGAAAAGAGAATAAACTGGTTGAAGCTCAACGACTTGAGGAGAGAACAAAATATGATATTGAAATGCTAAAGGAACTGGGGTTTTGTTCTGGTATAGAAAATTATTCTAGGTTTCTCTCTGACAGACAGCCAGGAGAGCCACCTCCAACTCTTTATGAATATTTACCTCAGGATGCATTGGTTTTTATTGATGAGTCTCATGTCTCTTTACCTCAATTGGGAGGGATGTATCGAGGAGATAGATCTAGAAAACAAACTTTAGTCGATTATGGTTTTAGACTGCCAGTGGCTTTAGATAATAGACCTCTTAGATTTGATGAATGGGAAAAATTATCTGGTCAAAGGATATTCCTTTCTGCAACTCCAGCAAAATATGAACTTGAGAATTCTGGTAACATTACTGAATTAGTTGCTCGTCCAACAGGTTTGACGGATCCTGAGGTTGAAATCAGACCTGCAACTCATCAGGTAGATGATCTCCAAGAAGAAATAAACCAAATAGTTTCGAAAGGGAATAGGGTACTAGTAACGACCCTGACAAAAAGAATGGCTGAAGATCTTACAGAATATTTAGATGAGAATGGAACCAAAGTAAGATACCTTCACTCCGATATTGATACTGTGGAGCGAGTTGAAATAATAAGAGACTTACGTCTTGGAGCTTTTGATGTTTTAGTAGGAATTAACCTATTAAGAGAAGGTCTAGATATACCAGAGGTAGCTTTAGTAGCAATTTTAGATGCAGATAAAGAGGGCTTTCTTAGATCTGAAAGTTCTCTAATTCAAACAATTGGAAGAGCAGCCAGACACCTAGAAGGTAAAGCTATACTTTATGCGGATAAAATTACTGGATCTATGGAAAGGGCTATCGAGGAAACTAATAGAAGACGTGAAATACAAGAGACTTTTAATAAAGAGAATTCTATAAAACCCATAGGAATTAAGAAAAGTATAGGGGACATTATGGAAGGAGCAAGATCTGTAAAAGGAAAATCTAAAACAAGAAGAAAACTAGACAAACTTGGGGCTATAGATTTTGATCCAATTGAGAGTTTTGATAATCCCGATAAAGTTAAGAAAGAAATAATTAGACTTGAAGATCAAATGTATAAATATGCAAAGAATTTAGAATTCGAGGAAGCAGCAAGTTATAGGGATAGAGTAGAAGAACTTAAGGACAAACTACTTCTGAGCTAATAAAAGAAGTTCTTCGTCTTTGTAGAGCATTGACAAAGTTCTGTAGTATAAATCTATACGCTCTACGTATTGCATGACTTGATCATATTTAACAAATTCTCTTGACTCTTCCCCATAACGATCTACCAATATTACTTCTAGTGCCATTGAGACTTCAGACCACAAGTTGGGATTTAAACTAACTGATTTTGCGAGATCTCTTGCTAACTCAATATTTTTATAGCCTAGGTTATATGCAGCTAATGACATCCAAATTCTGTCTAGTTTAGAAATTTCACTTGGGAATTTGTCCATTGTTTTTTGAAAGTACTTAGCTCCTCCTGAAATACTATCCCCTGGATGGGTTCTTTTCTTTATACCCATTTCTTTAGCTGTCTTCTGTGTCAACATCATCATTCCACGAACACCTGTATTAGAAATGGCCTTAGGATTCCAATGCGATTCCTGATAGCTAATAGCTGCAATGAGAGTCCAGTGAACATCTATATCCTCTGCCGCGTCTTGAAAATGAGTCTTATATTTCGGTAGCCTTGTATCTGCTCTTTGAAGGAAAGTAATAAAACCCGCCTTATCTCCTTTCCATAAAAAATCTAAATCATCCTGAAGAAGAGATTTATTTTCGTTCGAATAAGACGCAAGAATAGGAGCCTCCAAACTTAGAACAGTCAATAGGCTAAGGAAAGCTATAAAAGAGTATCGAAATTTAAATTTATTCAACGTGACTCCCCAAATTCTTTCAGCATTCTAGGTGATATATAAAAAATTTCCACCTTCAAAGTCAATAATACTAAAAAAATACCATATGTAGTGTGTTTTTATTCTAGAAACCACTAGATAAGGTATTTACTTAGCAAGGGCTTTTATTACAATGTGGAATTCATCAATGAACTCTATAATCGAAGTTTCACCAAAAATCATTGCCATATTAGGATATGAAAATAACTCTGAATTTAGATTAAACCAATTAAGACAATCTATTCAGATAGATAATGCAGGAGATATTGAGACCCAAGAAATTTATTTTTGCATGCTAAACAGAAATATTTCTAGCATTAAAGAAAATGAATTACTTGAATTATTAAGTCTATTAAATGCCAGTGATAATCAAAGTTTCCCAGATAAGAGTTTCTTTTTTATAACACCTAGAATAGGAACAATTTCTCCTTGGTCTTCAAAAGCTACTGAGATTTTAAAAAACTGCGGTCTTTCTTTTATTGACAGAGTTGAAAAAGGAGAATGTTTCAAGTGGTCAAAAGAAATTGAAATGCAAGATTTAAAGCTGGTAGGAAAATCTATAGCAGACAGAATGACTCAGGATGTTATTTTGAATTTAAACGATATTTCCGACCTCTTTTCTGATCTCCATCCAAGCCCTATACAGGATATAGATATATCTTCGAAACAATTATTAGCTCTTCAACAAGCAAATCTTGAGCTAGGCTTAGCACTTAATGATGAAGAAATAATGTATTTATTCGATAGTTATTCAAAGACTAACAAGGACCCTACCGATGCAGAGTTGATGATGTTTGCTCAAGCGAACTCCGAACACTGTAGGCATAAAATCTTTAATGCAAGTTGGACAATAGATGGAAATTCCCAGCCGAAGAGTCTTTTCGATATGATAAGAAATACTCATATTAATTATTCTGAAGGAGTCATATCTGCTTATGAAGACAATGCTGCAATTCTTTCAGGAAATAAAGCAGAAAGGTTTTATCCACGAGATGGCAAGTATTCATCACATGAAGAAAAAGTTGATTTAGTAATTAAGGTAGAAACACATAATCACCCAACTGCTATATCTCCATTTTCAGGAGCTTCCACTGGTTCTGGGGGTGAAATTAGAGATGAGGGTGCAACAGGAATTGGAGCAAAACCTAAGGCAGGTTTAACCGGATTTTCCGTTTCTAACTTGCGTTTACCAAGCCTAAAAGAGAGATGGGAAATAGATGAAGATAAACCAGACCGAATAGCTTCACCTCTAGAGATAATGATTGACGCACCCATAGGAGCAGCCTCATTTAATAATGAGTTTGGAAGACCAAATATCCTTGGATATTTTAGAACTTACGAAGCTAAAACTAGCGATAACCATTTTGGATATCACAAACCGATAATGCTGGCAGGGGGATTAGGCAATATAAAAAAAGAGCATGCATTTAAGAAGAAAGTTCCAGTAGGATCGAAATTAGTTGTCCTAGGAGGGCCTGCAATGCTAATTGGATTAGGTGGAGGTTCTGCATCATCTTTATCTTCAGGAGAAGCCGATACAGATTTAGACTTTGCTTCAGTTCAAAGAGAAAATCCTGAGATGGAAAGAAGATGTCAGGAGGTACTCGACAGATGCTGGCAGGATGAAAATAACCCAATATTATTTATTCATGATGTTGGTGCAGGCGGTCTCTCTAACGCAATACCTGAACTTGTAAAAGATAGTGGACATGGTGGTCTAATTAATCTGCGTGATATCCCAAACTCAGAGCCAGGAATGAGCCCGATGGAAATATGGTGCAATGAATCGCAAGAGAGATATGTATTAGCAATTGATGAAAATGATTTAGAAAGATTCTCCTCTATTTGTTTAAGAGAGAGATGTCCTTATTCTGTTGTAGGTGAGATTACATATGGTAATAATCTTGAAGTCTATGATTCCCATTTTGATAATTATCCTATAAGTATTTCCTTAGAGACTCTTTTTGGAAAGCCTCCAAAAACTCATTTATCTTTTCAAAGTTCAAGTAAAAATAGTTCCACATTAACTTTACCAGAAGAAATTACAGAGGATTTACTTTGTGAGGTACTAAGACATCCAACTGTCGCAAGCAAAGGTTTTTTAATCACCATTGGAGATAGATCAGTTACAGGTTTAATCGCTAGAGACCAGTTTGTTGGCCCTTGGCAGGTTCCAGTTGCCGATTATGGCTTATGTAAAACTAGTTTCGCAGGCAAGTCTGGTGAGGCTATGGCGATAGGTGAACGAACCCCATTATCGTTAATAAGCTCTAAGTCGGCTGCAAAAATTTCTGTAGCTGAGGTCATCACAAATATAATTCCTTCTGGTATCGCTAAGCTTTCAGATATAAAACTTTCTGCTAATTGGATGGGCTCACCTGGAAAATTAGATGGAAATAAAGACCTATTTGAGGCGGTAGAAGCTATTGGAATGGATCTGTGTCCTAATTGGAATATAACTATTCCTGTTGGAAAGGATTCCTTATCAATGTCCACAGAATGGTCTGATGGCAAAAATGATAAGTCGGTTATATCTCCATTATCTTTAATAGTTTCCGGTTTTGCGGCTGTTAAGGACATCAGAATTGCGACAACCCCTCAATTAAAAGCAGATGAAGATACTTCCTTAATTTTTATAGATCTAGCAAAGGGTAAAAAAAGAATGGGAGGAAGCATTTTAGCTCAAGTTAATCAACAGATGGGAGGTGACTCGCCAGATGTAGAATGTCTGGAAGAAATGCCGAACTTTGTAGAAGCTATTTATAAGCTTTTAACTGATAAAAAGATATTGGCTTACCATGACCGATCAGATGGTGGACTAATAACCACTTTAATCGAGATGTCATTTGCAAGCAGATTGGGTTTAGAGATCAATTTAGATACCGTTTTGGAGGATAATAAGAAACTAATAGATTTTCTCTTTAATGAAGAATTAGGAGTAGTTATACAGGTTCATAATAAAGATCTAGATTGTGTTCATGATCTGCTTGATGAATCGGGTCTCAAAGATCATTCTCATAACCTTGGCTGCATTTCTGCAGAAAAAGAAATTAATTTTAGCTATAGAGACAAGAAAATATTGTCTTTTCCTCTTAAAGCTTTACTAGAGAATTGGCATAAAGTAGGTTTTGAAATTCAGTCTCTTAGAGATAACCCTGTCACAGCAGAGGCGGAATTTAGAAACGACACTGATATCAATAATTCAGGATTGAGACCGATAATAAATTTTTCTATACCAAAAAAAATTCAATTAAATAGTACTAGACCTAGAGTTGCCATACTAAGAGAACAAGGAGTTAATGGTCAAAACGAGATGGCTGCAGCTTTTAATGAAGTTGGTTTTGACTGCATTGATGTACATATGACTGATCTGATTTCAGCTAGACATACCCTAGCTGAATTTGAAGGTTTAGTTGCTTGTGGAGGATTTTCATATGGTGACGTCCTAGGTGCAGGAGGTGGTTGGGCAAATAGTATTCTCTATAATGAAGACTTAAGGAAACAATTTGGAGACTTTTTTCATAACGAAAATGTATTTTCATTGGGAGTATGTAACGGATGTCAGACATTATCCTTATTAAAATCTTTAATACCTGGAGCGACTAATTGGCCAGATTTCAAGAGAAATAAATCAGAGAAATTTGAAGCGAGATTAGTGCAAGTTTCTGTAAAAGAATCACCTTCAATCTTCTTTAAAGATATGGGAGATTCGATTATCACAGTTCCAGTGGCTCATGGAGAAGGTCGGGTAGATGCATCTTTCAGCGATATTTCTGAATTAAATAACAATCATCACACGGCGATTACATATTCAGATGATAATGGGAGCTTTACTGAAAATTATCCCGCGAATCCCAATGGATCTTTAAATGGTATCGCTGGAGTAACTAATATCAGTGGAACGGTTACTATTATGATGCCCCATCCCGAAAGAGCATTTCTAAAAGATCAATATTCTTGGAGTCCTGATGAATGGACACATTACAGTCCTTGGATAAAATTCTTTAATAACGCAAGAGAGTTTATTAACTGAGATTATTTTTTTCTTTCAATTGTTTGAGTGGTTAGAGGGTACTCACCAACCCTATGATCAGAAAAGAAGTTTTTAAGAGTCATTGGAACAAAAGGAAAGGCTAGTTCATCCCATGGTATCTCGTCTTCTTTAAAGAACTCTACTTCCAAACTTTCCGAAGTTGGTGAAAAGTCATCTGAAATGACCCTTGCTAAGTGAAGCATATAAACTTGATTGATTTGAGGAACATTGTAGATGGCATACAGCTCGCCCATTTCGACTTCTGTATTTGTTTCTTCAAAAGTTTCTCTAAAAGCTCCTTGAGAAACAGTTTCTCCATTTTCTAAGAAGCCACCAGGTAAAGTCCACTTTCCATATCTAGGCTCAATACCTCTTTTACATAATAGAACTGAAGAGTCTTTATAAGGAATAGTTCCGACAATAATTTTAGGATTTGTATAGTGTATGGTGCCGCAGTTTTCACAACAGTCTCTTTCCCTATTGTCACCCTTAGGTATCTTTCTGACCGTTAGAGAACCACACACGCTGCAGTATTTCATTTTACTTATTTTATTTCGATTTAAGGCGGCAGAAGTATAAACTATCTTCAATGAGATATTACATTTATTGATGTTAGATAAAATTGCGAACAAAATACAAACCTACTCTGGAAAACCGCCTGTAGCTGAGTTAAGAAAAGCGGCAGTGCTAATAGCTGTCACAGAATCTGATGAGCCAGAGCTCATTTATACCTTACGCTCTAATAAAGTTGGTACACATGGAGGAGAGGTTTCTTTCCCTGGGGGCATGTATGAAAAGGAAGATCTTGATTTGGAAAATACAGCCCTTAGAGAAACTGAGGAAGAAACAGGACTGGATAAAACGAAAGTTAATGTGATTGGACCCATCGACACCGTAGTTTCAAGATTTAATATCAGCGTTACGCCTTATGTAGGCTTAGTCCCTGAGGATGTTGTATTAAACGATAGTTCTGAAGAAATAGAAGCTTGTTTTAGAGTTCCTGTTAAGTTCCTTTTAGAAGACAAGAGACATCGAAATGACGAAATTAATAGAGATGGTGATAAATTTTTTATGCCCGCCTATGAGTATGACTCTTATATAATATGGGGCCTTACAGCAATGATGACTGTCGATTTTTTGAATGTAGCTTTAGACGCAAATATAGATTTAAAAACAAAAGGTAATTAAAGAGGAAAAAAATTATGCTTTATAGACTTGGAGAACATGAACCAGTTATTGATGGCAATTTTTATGTTGCCGAGTCTGCAACTGTTTTAGGAAAGGTTAGATTATGTAACGATTCAAGCGTTTGGTTTGGTGCTGTTTTGAGAGGTGATACAGAACTCATTACAATAGGTGAAGGATCAAATGTGCAAGAATGTTCCGTTTTGCATACAGATATGGGATTTCCTCTTAATATAGGAAAAGATGTAACAGTTGGTCATAAAGTCATGTTGCATGGCTGCACCATAGGTGACGGTAGTCTAATTGGAATAAACTCAGTAATTTTAAACGGGGCAAAAATTGGAAGAGGTTGCCTAATTGGAGCAAATTCTTTAATTACCGAGGGGACAGAAATACCCGATGGTTCTCTGGTGATGGGATCTCCTGGAAAAGTAAAAGGTGGGCTTAACGAAGATCAGCAAAAAGGCTTGATTTTATCCGCAAAGCATTACGTACAAAACTCAAAAAGATTTAAATCTGAACTTCAATCCTTAGGTAAATGATATGAAAACACAAGAAATTAATTACAGCTTAGGCGATCAAAACTTCAAAGCTTATGTTGCTCATCCTGAGCTAGATAAAGCACCTTTAATTTTAATAGCACACACTTGGGCTGGAAAAGATGATTTTGTTGAACTTAAAGCACGAGAGCTTGCCGAGGAAGGATTTATTGCAATGGCAGTAGATATGTATGGCGATGGCAGGGTTGGCTCTTCTACTGAAGAAAATCAATCTTTGATGACTCCACTTGTGGAAGATAGAGAAAAGCTTAAATCCGTTATAAATGCTGCCTTAAATGCAGGAAAAGAGCTTGAAGGTGTTGACTCTACCAAGATTGCTGCAATAGGTTATTGTTTTGGTGGTCTAGTAGTGCTTGATTTAGCCAGGTCCGGAACTGAATTGAACGGTGTTGTAAGCTTTCATGGTCTATTGATGGGATCAGAAATCTCTAGCGATGGTATAAATGCAAAGATTCTCGTTTTACATGGTGAAAGGGATCCAATGGTTCCTTTAGCAATGGTGGATGAGTTCCAAAAAGAGATGACCGAAGCTGGAGCTGACTGGCAATTACATAGTTATGGTAATGCATATCATGCTTTCACTAATCCAGATGCTGATGATTTAGATTTTGGTGTTCAATATAATCAAAATGCTGATAAAAGATCTTGGCAATCAATGATGAACTTTTTTTCAGAAATATTCTAATGGCAACTTCTCCTCTTACAACGAATGAAGTAAGAAAGATTTATTTAGACTTTTTTGAAGAGAAAGGTCACACACTAGTCGAGAGTGCTTCATTGGTTCCATTGAATGACCCCACCTTATTATTCATCAATGCTGGAATGGCACCTTTTAAAGATCTTTTATTAGGAGTTGAAAAAAGAAATTATACAAGAGCGGTTAGTTCACAAAGGTGTATGCGAGCAGGTGGAAAGCACAATGATCTTGATAATGTCGGTTATACCGCGAGACACCATACCTTTTTTGAAATGCTCGGCAATTTTAGTTTTGGAGATTACTTCAAAGAAGATGCAATTTCTTTTGCATGGGAACTTTTAACTAAAAGATTCAAAATAGACCCAAAAAAACTTTGGATAACCGTCCATGATAGTGATGATGAGTCTGAAGATATTTGGATCAAAAAGATAGGTATTGATCCTGAAAGAGTTTCAAGACTCGGTGATGAAGACAATTTTTGGACAATGGGAGATACAGGACCTTGTGGACCATGCAGTGAAATATTTTATGATCATGGCGATCATCTTGAAGGCGATCCTCCAAGACCAGGAAATGAACCAGGAGACCGATATATAGAAATTTGGAACCTTGTTTTTACTCAATTTGATAAAGGTCAAGATGGATCTTTGAAGCCATTACCGAATCCATGCGTCGATACGGGCATGGGCTTGGAAAGGATGTCAGCTGTATTACAAAACGAACATAATAATTATGATACGGACATACTAAAGGCCATTGTTGTTAAGGCAGGAAAGTTAACAAAAGAAGAGGATTTTTCAAATCCTTCCCTAAGAGTAATAGCTGATCATCTTAGAGCTGCTTCATTTTTGATCGCCGATGGTGTGATTCCTTCAAATGATGGAAGAGGTTATGTATTACGAAGGATCATCCGACGTGCTCTAAGACATGCTTATAAACTTGAAATGAAAGATCCTATCCTTTCTCAACTTGTTACTACTCTTGAAGATCAAATGGGAGAAACATATCCTCTATTAATAAAGAATTCAGAGATTATAAAAGCCAATCTCTTAAAAGAAGAGAAACAATTTGCGCTTACTCTAGAGCAAGGTATGCAACTTCTTGAGTCAGAATTAGAGAATTTAGAAGGTAATGAAATTTCAGGAGAAATTGTCTTTAAACTCTATGATACCTATGGCTTTCCAGCTGATATGACAGCAGATTTTGCTAGAGAAAGAAACTTAACTATAGACGAAGATGCATACGAAGTCTTGATGCAAAAGCAAAAAGAACGCGCAAGATCTTCCTCTAATTTCAACTCTATAATTCCTGAATTTCTGGATATAAAAGGTGAAACAGATTTCTTAGGTTACGAGTCTTATTCGTCAACTTCAAATGTGATTGAAATAATTTCGAACTCATCGTCCCAAGAAGAAATTAATGAAGGTGAGGAAGCTTTGATATTGCTTGATCAAACACCATTTTATGCTGAGTCGGGTGGTCAAGTTGGAGATACAGGACTCATAAAATCAAATAATTCTATTTTCGAAGTGTATGACACTCAAAAAAAAGGGGACCATTTTCTTCACTTAGGACATGTTAAATCAGGATCTATAAAAAAGAGTGACTCAGTAGTTGCGGAGATAAATTCTGAACAAAGAAATAGGATAAAGGGCAATCATAGTGCTACCCATTTACTTCATGCCGCTCTGAGAGAAGTGTTGGGCGATCATGTGGAACAAAAAGGCTCATTAGTTGAAGAATCAAGATTGAGATTTGATTTTGCTCATAATAGTTCCATTGATACTCAAGATATTCTTGCTATTGAAGATTTAATTAATGCAGAGATTAAGAAGAATTCTGAGTCAATCACTGAGATTTTACCTATTAGTGAAGCTATTGAAAAAGGCGCTATAGCCTTTTTTGGTGACAAGTATGGTGAAGAGGTTCGTGTCCTCAATATTGGAAATGGTTTTTCTATTGAGCTTTGTGGGGGAACTCACGTTGAGAGGACAGGCGAAATAGGCATGCTAAAGATTACTTCTGAATCAGGAGTATCTGCTGGTGTAAGAAGAATAGAGGCAGTAACTGGCGTAGGCGCTAATTTATTATTGGATGAGCTTTCACAAAATTATTCCGCTATCACTAATGAACTTTTTGTTGAAGATATTGATTCTAGAGATGGAGTTGATGCATTGGATTACTTACGTTTTCTTGAAGAAGAAAATATTTCCTTTGCAAGAGCCCTCAATTGCTCAAATGATCAAGTTTTAAAAAAGATTATTCAGATAAAAGAAGAAAACAATGACTTGTTGAAAGAGTTAAATAGAGGACCTTTAGAATTAAAGATCTTTGATACTTGCATAGAGGCAATTGAAAATTTAATGAATACAAATAAGTCCTTGAAAAAAGACGCAAAGCAACTTCAATCCGAAGATATAGGGTTATCCATTCAGATGTTAATTGATTCATCTTTGCTTGTAGAGGGATATCAACTCATTACTAGTACTTTTGAAAATACTGACTCAAAAGAATTAAGGGAAATTGCCGATAGGCTCAGAAATAAAAATGAGAACTCTATTATTGTATTGATTTCGATATCTGAAGATAAAGCACCTGCGATAGTTGCTTGTTCTAAAGATGTAGATATAGATGCAAGAGAAATAATGAAACATTTAATTAATCAATTAGGTGGAAGTGGAGGGGGAAGGCCAGACTTTGCTCAAGGTGGAGTAGAGAATATTAATGATTTAGATTTAGCTTTAACTTCAGTTGCAGACTTAATTGTTTCATTAAATAATCAATAATATAGAATATCCGCCCTTTTTATGGGCAAATTAATCGTTAAAAAATTTGGAGGCTCGTCAGTTGCTGATGCAGAACGCATTGAAGCTGTGGCAGATAACATTGAATCTGAAATTCATGCGGGAAATAAGGTAACCGTGGTTCTTTCTGCAATGGGAGATAGTACCGATGATCTTATTAAATTAGCAAAAGAGATTAATCCTGAACCCGATCTTCGAGAATATGATGCTCTTGTATCTACGGGTGAGCAAATATCTGTAGCTTTACTGGCAATGGCCCTTCTTAAAAGAGGTATAAAAGGTAAGTCTTACACTGCATATCAATTAGGTATAAAAACCAATTCAAGCCATAGTAGGGCAAGAATATTGGATGTTGAAGTAAATAAGATTACTTCTGAATTAAATGAAGGTGTTGTGCCAGTAATTACTGGTTTTCAAGGAATGAATGAGTCTGGCGATATTACTACTCTTGGAAGGGGAGGGTCTGACACTACTGGAGTCGCTCTTGCTGCAGCTTTGGATGCGGATGAATGCCAAATTTATACAGATGTAGATGGCATTTTCACTACTGATCCTAGAGTTTATGACAAAGCTAGGCTTCTTAAGGAAGTCAGTTTTGAAGAAATGTTAGAATTATCAAGTTCTGGCGCAAAAGTTTTACAATTAAGAGCAGTGGAATATGCCAGTAAATTTAATTTACCAATTAGGGTTTTGTCTAGTTTTAACAAAGGCGAAGGAACATTAGTTCAAGAGGAGAAAAATATTATGGAACGACCAATTGTTTCAGGAATAAGCAGTATAGACTCTGAGGCCAAGCTAACAATCAGAGGCGTGCCAGATATTCCAGGTGTTGCAGCAAAGATTTTAAGTCCTATAAGTGACGCAGGTATCGAGGTGGATGTGATTGTTCAGAATATTGGGGCTGATAACACTACTGACTTTACATTTACCGTTAATAAAGAGGAAACAAAACAGGCTGAGGAGATTCTTAAAAAAACATCTACTACCCTAGGTGGAGGTTTAATAGATGTAGATGATGATATAGCAAAGATAAGTATAGTCGGAAGAGGTATGAGGGCTCATGCAGGTGTTGCAAGCAAGATGTTCCAGGCACTAGCAAAAAGTGAGATAAATATTTCAATGATTACAACATCGGAAATAAAAATCTCAGTAGTAATTAAAAAATCAGAAATGACCAAAGCAGTAGCAGCATTGCATGATGCTTTTGACTTGGATAAAGAGCTGGATGAATAGCTTTTAAATGACCATTTCATTCCGGCTACAGCGCAAAATTCCGATTATTTAAAAAAACTTCATTAAGTTGTTGCATATGAGAATCATTCTCATCTATAATGCTGCCCAATATTAATAATAATCATTCTCATTCTCATTCTCATTTGATTCTTATTAATCATTTTACACAACGGGAGTTAAAAAGATGATGCAAATAATTAAAGCTTTATATAAGGCATTAGTGTTCATAACTTTGGTTCTTACAACCAATTTGTATTCTGATGAACCAGTAGAAGAAATAGTGGTTAAGGGCAAAGTACTTTATTCAGATCAAGTTACAGCGCTTAAAACACCAACAGCGATCATAGATGTACCTCAATCTTTATCTATTGTTACAGATGAAGAAATACGTAAGCAAGGTATAAGAGAGTTAGGAGACATAGTTCGCTATACTCCGGGTGTAAACACTTCACAGGGTGAAGGGCATAGAGATTCAGTAGTCTTCAGAGGCGTTAGATCTACTGCAGACTTTTACCAAGATGGAGCAAGAGATGATGTTCAATACTATCGTTCTCTTTACAACGTTGATCAAGTTGAGGTTCTCAGAGGACCTAATGCTCTTCTTTTCGGAAGAGGTGGAACTGGTGGAATAATCAATCGTGTTTCAAAGAAAGCACAGATAGGTGAAACATTTGGATCATTTGATATAGGTGCAGATGACTTTGGAGCTTTTGATTTTGCAGCTGATTACAATACTTCCACAGGAGATAGCACTGCTCTTCGTATAAACATACACAGTGATCAATTAGAAAATCATAGAGATTCTTATGATGGAGATCGTACAGGTTTCAATCCAACGGTTAGAATCCAAATGAGTGATGCAACAACAATAGATTTATCTTATGAGTATGTAGATCATGAAAGATTCATTGATAGAGGTATCCCTACATTGAACGGTAAGCCTTATGAGCCTTTAAAAGATGTTGTTTTTGGTACATCAGCTGTCAATTATCAAACTGCAGAAGCAGACATTTTTAGAGCTACAATGACAACAGATTATTCTGATACCTCAAAAGGTATTTTTTCAGTTACTTCAAGCGAGTTTGAAAAACTATATCAAAACTTATATGCACAAAGATATGATGCCGCAGATAATACGGCCAATACTGTAAGAGTAGATGGATATAGAGACCCTACTGAACGTGAAAATCTTATTGTGTCCGCCAATCTAGTTAATGAACTACAAATAGGAAATACAACACATACCATTTTGTTTGGTGCAGAGCTTATAGATACCGATAATAAAAACGAAAGATATGATTCTTATTTCTCTACTACTGAATCAGATAGAGAAGTTTTTAATATCCCTTCAAGCATGAGCGGAACCCTGGATATATCAACAAATGCTGCAGGCATTGCTACAGTTCTTGATTTCACATCTGACTTGAATCGAAGAACTGCATCAGAAATTGAAGTGACTTCAGTTTATTTTCAGGACCAGATAGAATTATCAGATAATCTGATAGTTTTATTAGGCGGTCGTTTGGATCAGTTTGACATCACAGTAGATGATGTAAAGGCTGGAACTTCTCAGTCTAGAGAAGATGATGAATTTTCTCCTAGAGCAGGTGTGATATTCAAACCTCAAGAAAATTTTTCTTTATACTACAGTTACAGCGAAAGCTTTTTACCTAGGTCTGGTGAGCAATATAAGAAACTTACAGCAAGTGCCGCGGCCCTTGATCCTGATGTTTATGAAAGCTCAGAAATCGGCATTAATTGGGATATTACCCCTGATTTAAGCCTCAGAGCTAGTTATTTTGATAGTGAACAAACTATAGCTACAAGGGATGAATCTGGCGAAGGCGCTGAGATAGTTGGTCTTCAAGTAGATGGTATAGAGCTTGAAATTAAGGGACAAGTAAGTGACCAACTATATGTATCATTTGGTTACAGCGATATGGATGGCGAAACTAGTTCTGGAGGAGAGCCTAGAGAGATTCCTGAGAATACAATGTCTCTTTGGACTACTTATCAAGTCAACGATAAATTTGGTTATGGTCTAGGTGTTACTAGACAGGGTGAATCAAACATTAGCAATAACAAACCTGGATTGATCTTACCTGATTATACAAGGGTAGATTTTGCTGCATTCTATGATGTTTCTGACGATCTGACGATCAGATTGAATGTTGAGAACATTTCAGATGAAGTTTACTTTCCGCACTCGCACAGTACTCACCAAGCTTCGGTAGGTGAAGAAGTGAATGCTAGGTTATCAATAACGAGAAGGTTCTAATCAGCCAAGGTTGATTTAGTGCAGCCCTGTAATAACTTTAGAAGATTGGTTATTACATACGCGCCCTAGAACGAGTCCCAAGCGCAGTGGACTCGTTCTAACCCTAGTCGGAATCTGTTACAGACTTTAAATATTAACAGATTAATCATACCCCTCCCCAAAGGATGATTAAGAAAGGGATCCTGCCCTAGGATCCCTTTTATCTTTTTGATGCTGTTATGAGGAAATCTACCCAAGATTCCTCCGTATTTAAGCAAGGTATGTAATTAAAAGATTCGCCACCAGCAGCCAAAAAAGTCTCCCTACCACTGATGTTCATTTCTTCAAGTGTTTCAAGGTTGTCTATTACGAATGCGGGACAAACAACATCTAGTTTCTTTATTCCTTGATTGACTAAGTTGACCAATTCTTTATCTGTAAAAGGCTCTATCCAACCAGGACCTATACGAGATTGGAAAGAAACTCCCCACTCATGGTCTTTTAAATTTAATTCGTTTACACACAACTTAGATGTTTCTAGAACCTGTGCTTTGTAACAGAAAGGTGTTGCATCTGATTGCACTTCACAACAGTTTTTAACCTTAAGACAGTGATTTTTTGTCGGATCCGTTTTCAGTAGATGGCGATTAGGAATTCCGTGATAGCTGAATAACAGAAAGTCGCTCTCATCTTGTCTGTTCTTAGCTATCACAGCACTTAAACTCTTTATGTATTCTGCCTTGTTATAGAAAGTACCAATAAATTTTAAATTAAGTTCTAAATCTAGTTCATTTACTATCCTTTTCACTTCATTTTCTGTAGTCAATGTAGTCGACATTGCATAATGTGGGTATAGAGGAACAACAAAAATATCGGAGCACCCCTTATTTTTTAACTTGAGCAAACCCTCTTCAATGCTTGGATATTGGTATCTCATAGAGACTTCAACAGGAACTTCAGCTTTGGACTTTATTTTCTCACCTAAGTTTAAGGTGCTATTAATTAGAGGAGAGCCTTGATCAGTCCATATCTCTGAATAAGCTTCTCGAGTATTTTTATACCTGGAAGGAACAATTATCCAATTCACAAGAATTTGTTGTAAAAATTTTGGGTAATCGATGACAAGATCATCCGACAAAAACTCTTTTAAATAATCTTTGATTGATTCAATCTCTAAGTCCTTGGGAGAGCCCAAATTTATTAAAAGAATGCCTTTCATGCAGGTAATTATAGATTAAGTTGAAATGAAGATAATCTAATTTATACATTGCAAGTATAGTAAAATGTACAAATCTAAAATTATGTCAATTTTAAAAGATATACAGACACGAAACTCAATCCCATTTCTTGAAGAGCCCGCACCTTCAGAGGCAGAGATGATTGAAGTATATAAAGCTGCGTTACGTGCTCCTGACCATGCTTGGCTTAGACCTTGGCGATATCTGGAAGTAAGAGGAGAAGGAAGAAATACCCTCTCAAAAGCTTTTTTAGATGCAGCAACGAAGGATGGTGATTCCTTAACTGACGAGCTTAAGCAAAAATTAGAAAATGCTCCTTTCAGAGCCCCTATGATAATAGTTCTCGTTGCAGATGTTAAAGAGCATCCTAAGGTACCAAAAGTAGAACAATTGCTATCTTTAGGTGCTTCTGCTCAAAACATTCTCCTTGCAATTGATTCATTGGGTTATGGAGCAGTCTGGAGAACAGGAAAAATGGCCTTTAACCCATATGTAGTTGAGGCTTTAAAATTACCAGAAAACTCAGAGATAATAGGTTACCTTTACATTGGAACGCCAACCAGACAGGGAAAACCTATTCCAGAACTAAACATTGATGATTATTTGACAAAAATAATATAATTGTTTTTATAAGCTGTTTAAAAGCCTTGTAAGGTAGTAAAGTGCTATTTACATAGATTAATATCAATAATAATGGGGAGAAAAATGAAGATAAGGATTTTTTTATGCCTTTCGCTCATAACTATTCCGTCAGTGAATATATTTGCGGAAGAAGAAGTATCTGTATTCGATGAAGTAGTTGTTACGGCTCGTAAGAGGGCTGAGAATTCACAAAGTGTTCCGATACCTATAAGTGCTTTAAACGAAGAACAGCTAGAGATCAGGAATATTGTAGCGTTAACAGATATTGAAAAACTGACTCCTAACCTCAGTATTCAAGCATCTGCAGTAAATAGTGGTGTTTTGGAAGTCTATATGAGAGGAATTGGCCAGGCTAACTGGGCGATACCTCACGATCCAAAAATTGGTCTCTACACGGATGGTGTTTATGCAGCCAGACCCCAAGGGGGATTGGTTGATTTGTATGACCTTCAACGAGTAGAAGTTTTAAGGGGACCTCAAGGAACACTATTCGGCAAGAATACAACTGCTGGATTGATAAATATAATTACGAACCAACCCACTCAGGAAACTGAAGCTAAAATTAGACTAGGTGCAGGTTCTGATAGTCATCAACTGATTGAAGGAATGTTTAATACACCTCTAAGTGATTCTTTGGCATTTAGATTCGCTTTCTTAACCAAAGAAACCGACGGTTTTATGATCAATTCTATTACTGGAAATGACAGAGGAAATGAAGATACAACATCTTTCAGAGCACAACTTAAATATGATACAGATTCTTATACTGCAAACTTAGCATTTAGTAGATTCGATCAAGATGAAAGGGCTTCTTTAGGTTCTTGTCGTTTCACCGGTCCTGAAAATGGTGCTCTTTCTGGTGGGCTTGGGGCAGTAGCAAATATTTTTGGAATATACGACGCTCTAAAAGCTAATTGTAGATCAACAACAAAAGATGTTTCACTTGATACTTCTCCAAACGAAGGCAATACTGCTGAGAAAGATTCAATTACTTTAACCCAGCTCTTTGAAACTGAAATTGGAACAATCGAGTCCATTACTAATTATTCAGAGCTAGATGCTTTTAGTGGTACTTGGGGATGGGTTATGGGAAATGGCCCCGGTGTAAATTTCTTAGAAATCCACGATGACACTATGAGTCACGAACAATGGTCACAAGAGCTAAGACTTTCAGGGTCAACAGAAAATATGGACTGGGTAGTGGGCCTATATGCATTTGAAGAGGACGGTGAAGCTGTTTTAGATGTTCCTCTTTTTAGAGGAGTTAATCCTTCACCTTTGCTACCTACTGCGCTTGCAGCTGTTGCGTTACAAACTAAATTACTTGGAAGTGAACAGCAGGGCAGTATCACTAATATGCAAAACCAAGCTGTATTTTTTGAAGGAACTTATGGTCTGAGTGATAAATTAGATCTAACTATAGGTGCTAGATATACTGAAGATGAAAGAGAATACACAAGAAGTTCTAAGCTTTACGAAGATGCCGCTGCTATTGGAATGCCTGGGACTTTTAATCTTTTCTATGCTTGTCCAGGTATGGTTACTAATGCCTTTGGCTTTGCTACATCAGATAGATGTACAAGAACTGTCGAGTATAGCGAGACAACTCCAAGAGCGATTTTAAGTTATCAGCAAACCGATGATGTTCTTTTTTATGCTAGTTATAGTAAAGGATATTCAAGTGGTGGTTTTAATGGTGACGTCGCTATGAGACGTTTCCTTCCTGAAACATCCGATAACTATGAATTTGGTATGAAAGGAGAATTTTTAGACAACAGACTTAGGGTAAACGCTACTATGTTTAGTACAACATACGAAAATCAACAGGTTACGGTTGGAAGAATCGTGAATGGGACTCCAATTGCTGATTTGGTTAATGCACAAGAAGCTACTTTAGAAGGTTTGGAATTTGAAGTTCTCGCGCAGTTGTCTGATTCTCTAGTTTTAACTGCAATGTTAGCTACTTTTGAAGGTGAGTATGATGAATTCATAATAGAAGATAATACAACTGTAACAAATGCTGATGGTTCTCTATCTACGCAGGTAGTACAGAGAGATATTAGCGATACAGGTTTTGGTGGCAATGATGATCGTCTTACTTGGGATATTAGCTTAATTCATACTTACGATCTTGGTGATGGATCTGATATTCAAAGTACTATAGGAATTAGCTACCATGATGAAGAAAATTATACGCTTGAAGACGTACCTTCATCGGTTGCAGAAGATTATGAGCTTGTAGATGCAAGAATTACATGGAACCTAGCTGATGGACAAACTTCTATTTCACTATGGGGAACAAACCTTACTGATGAAGATTATGTTAATACTATGCTTAGCCAATCTGGAGATATAGAGATTGGAGGAACTAACTTCAGCCTTGGTATGACAACTGATTATTGGGGTGAACCCAGAAGATATGGCGTAGAGTTTAGAAGAAATTTCTAATCTATATGTCTGAAGGAATAGCCGAAGTTAACAACATCAATATTTGGTGGGAAGACTTCGGCAATCCCTCTAATCAATCCGTCCTTTTGATTATGGGTGCAAATGCTAATGCACTTCAATGGAAAGAAGAATTCATAAATCCAATTGTAGAATCAGGTTTTCATGTTGTTAGATTTGATAATCGAGATGTAGGTAAAAGTACTTGGCTTACTACTGAACCAACTTTTAATATCCACGAAGGATCAGTTGTAGCTTCTGAAGTCTCTTACAACTTAGAGGATATGGCCTCGGATGCAGTGGGACTTATGGATCATTTAAATATACAAAAAGCTCATATCATAGGTGCATCTATGGGGGGCATGATTGCTCAAGTGATAGGCTTAGATTACCCTGAACGAGTTTTATCATTAACTCCTATAATGTCATCTCCAGGTATCGGACTTGAAGATTCAAATCTGCAAGGTCCCACAAAAGAGATGATGGAGGCTATTATTGAATCCATGAAATTAAATATGGAAGGCGAGTATGAGGATGCTCTAGTAGTAAATTATAGAGTTTTAAGTGGTTCTAGATTTCCTTTTAATGAAGAAAAATTTAGAGATCAAGCTAAAGATATTATTGCTCATGGGCACAATCCTTTTCCAGGGCATGGAGCAGCTGTAGGTCAAAGCCCTCATCGAGGAGTTAGATTATCTGAGATAGATATTCCTACATTAGTAATTCATGGAACAGAAGACGCAATACTGCCTTATGATCATGGACAGGCCCTTGCAGAAGGCATAATAAATGCGGAATTGATGACCATGGAAGGGGTGGGGCATGAAATACCTGAGGAACTTATACAAGAAATCACTCAAAAGATTATTGGTCATATAAAAGGTGCATAAAAGAATTTACTTTTAAAGTTTACTCTATATAATCGCGACTTATATCAGTATATAAGTCTTAACAATATCAAAACTCTCATAACCACACTTCCGGGTTTAATATCGGACAAATTCGCGCACTCTATGACTCGCTTCTTTAGATTCATAGCTGATACCTTTTTTGTTGATAGATACGGTCATAGGGCTGTCGTTCTAGAGACTGTTGCAGGAGTTCCTGGAATGGTAGCTGGGGTCATAATGCATTTTAAGAGCCTCAGATCTATGAAAGTGGGTTACGGTGAATCTATCAGAGAGATGTTGGCGGAAGCTGAAAATGAACGAATGCATTTGATGTTCTTTATTGAAATAGCGAAACCTAACTTTGTTGAGAGACTCCTCGTCTTTTTGGCGCAAATGATATTCGGGTTTTTCTACTTAATAATGTATTTATTTTTCACCAGGACAGCACATAGGATGATTGGTTATTTTGAAGATGAAGCTGTAAAGAGTTATACAGAGTACTTGCAAAAGGTTGAGGAAGGAGAGATTGAAAATTTCCAAGCCCCTTTGCTTGCCATTCAATATTATGGATTAGATCGTAATGCTAAACTCTCTGATCTAATAATAGCCGTAAGAAATGATGAACAAAAACATAGTGAAGTAAATCATTCTTACGCAGATAACTATTCTTAAATCTTTCCTCTTTTATTGCTTGTTTTTAAAGCTTAGAATTGCTTGTTCTAAAAATCTTAATTAGGGGAATTTAATGGAAAGAAATTTTGACTACATCGTCATTGGTGCTGGAAGTGCAGGCTGCGTAATGGCTAATAGACTCTCTGAGAACGGAAAAGATACAGTTCTTAGTATTGAAGCGGGTGGCAAAGATAAGAACTTCTTTATTCATATGCCCTCAGGCTATTCTCAAATAGTACCTAAAAAAAGTAACTTAAATTATGGTTACGAGACTCAGCCTGAACCAACTACAAATAATAGAAAACTTTACTGGCCACGAGGCAAAGTATGGGGCGGCTCATCTTCGATAAATGCAATGGTCTATATTCGTGGTAATTCTTATGACTATGATCTGTGGAGACAGCTTGGTAATACAGGTTGGTCATATGATGATGTTCTGCCGTATTTTAAAAAAGCTGAGAATTTTCAAGGTGATGGTGATGATGAGTTTCATGGATTTGATGGTCCATTGAATGTAAAAAAATCTTCCCGAACAGATGATCTTTTAATGGATGTTTTTCTAGAAGCAGGACAAGAAGCTGGTTTTCCGTTAACCGATGATTTTAATGGTAAAGAACAAGAAGGATTCTCTCGGTACGAACATACCATGAAGGATACAACTTTTGGACCTAGAAGATGGAGTGCTGCAAGGGCATATCTTCATCCCGCACTTAAGAGGAAAAACCTTTCAACAGAGACAAATGTACAAGTTAATAAGATCCTTTTTGAAGGGAAAAAAGCCATCGGTATTGAGTATCTTCAAGATGGAGAGACAATCACCTGTAAATCAAATAAGGAGATCATTTTGTCTGCTGGGGCTATTAATTCTCCTCAGATATTAATGAATAGCGGAATAGGGGACTCTGAAGAATTAAAAAAACATAATATAAATATTGTTCACGAGTTAAAAGGCGTTGGAAAAAATCTTCAAGATCATTATGGAGTTTTAAATTCTTTTTATGCAACTCAGCCAGTGACACTTCATAGATCAGCTGGTTTATTAAATACAGGCTTATCAGGAGTAAAATACCTTTTATTTGGCACTGGAGATGCTGCATACCCTCCAACAAGTGCCGGTGCTTTCTTCAAATCTAGTGCTGATAAGGACATTCCAGACACTCAACTTCACTTTACTTCAATCCAGACAAAGGACCTTCATGGCCGAGAAGGTGTGGATAAGGATCATGGATTCACAGCTGTAATTTACATATGCAGACCACAAAGTAGAGGGCATATAGCTCTCAAAAGCTCTGATCCAAGTGATGAGCCTCTCATGTTTCCGAATTATTTATCTGAAGAACAAGACATGATAGATACCAGAAATGCACTTAGAGAAACAAGAAGAGTTTTTTTACAAAAGGCATTTGATCCCTACAGAGGAGATCAATCAAAACCAGGTAGTGAGGTAGACGTAGATGATGATGATCAACTTGATGAGTGGATTCGAAATACAGGAGAAACTCTTTATCATCCTGTAGGAACCTGCAAAATGGGTGGAGATGATATGGCTGTTGTAAATAATAATTTACAGGTGCATGGCCTTGAAGGTTTAAGAGTTGTAGATGCTTCAATCATGCCTACCTTGATTGGAGGTAATACTAACGCACCTACAATTATGATCGCAGAAAAGGCAGCAGATTCCATTAGACAATCATAGACATAGTCTTAGAATAGACGATCCCGGAGAGGTGGCTGAGTGGTTGAAAGCGCTCCCCTGCTAAGGGAGTATAGGGTTAACCCCTATCGAGGGTTCGAATCCCTCCCTCTCCGCCAGTTAAATTAAAAAAGGTCACAGCATGCACGTAAAAAATATATCTTTTAGAAAATTTTCTATATCATTCATTCCCTAATTTAAAGGGATCAAGGAGGTATCAGTGAGTATTTATTCATCATCAAATCCGGTGACTATTTCAACTCTTAATGAAATGAAAGTAAGAGGAGAGAAAATTGCTTGTCTCACTGCATATGATGCAACATTTTCAGCACTAGAGAGCTCTTGCGGCATAGAGGTGATTTTAGTTGGTGATTCCTTAGGAATGATTTTACAAGGTCATGACAGCACCTTGCCTGTAACAATGGAAGATATTCTCTATCATCTCGATAGTGTTAAAAGAACAAACCATGGTTCTATGATTATGGCTGATATGCCATTTATGAGTTATGCATCAGAAGAACAAACACTCGAGAATGCAGCAGCCTTGATGCGGGCTGGCGCAAATTGCGTCAAACTAGAAGGCACTTCGTGGATAAGCAGATCAACAGAACTTCTCGCAGAAAGAGGGATTCCAGTTTGTGCTCATATGGGTTTAACACCGCAATCTGTAAATAGAATAGGTGGTTATATTGTGCAAGGTAGAAATCCCGACAAAGCAGAAGAGTTAATTAAAGAAGCTAAATTGCTAGAAGAGTCTGGTGCAAGTATGCTTTTATTAGAGTGTGTTCCTTCTGAATTAGCAAAAAATATAAGCGAATCTCTAAAGATCCCCGTGATAGGTATAGGAGCCGGTGTCGAAGTAGATGGTCAAATAATGGTAAATTATGATCTACTTGGTATTACTCAAATGGAAAAGCCACCTAAATTTGTGAAGAATTACCTGCAAGGCGCATCTTCTATTGAGGAAGCCATAAAAAGTTACGTTTCTGAAGTAAAAGAAAAAAAATTTCCTGGTATAGAACATAGTTTTAAATAATGCTGATAATCTCCGATACTGCTGAACTTGAAGAGGCATTAAGGATACACCGAAGAAAATTCAAGCACATATCCTTAGTCCCTACGATGGGAAATCTTCATGAAGGCCATTTAAAGTTAGTAAATAAAGCAAGTGAAATTTCTGATTTCGTATGTGTTTCCATCTTTGTTAATCCTCTTCAGTTTGGACCAAAAGAGGATTACAGTGCTTATCCTAGAACCTTAGACGAAGATATTAGTAAACTAGAAAACACAAATTGTTCTCTTCTATTCCTTCCAGATTCAAAGGATCTACTACTTAATATACGAGAATGCAAAGCTGATCCTTATTTGTCCTCAATTTTATGTGGAAAAACAAGAACAAATCATTTTGATGGAGTAGTCACGATAGTCAACAGACTTTTTGAATTGTTTAAACCAAAATCAACTTATTTTGGAGAAAAAGATTACCAACAATTGATGATTATTAAAGAGTTTGTTGCCAGACATGATCTAAATATTAATATTGAAGGAATATCAACTGAAAGAGAGGAGTCTGGTTTAGCAAAAAGTAGTAGGAATAAGTATTTGAGCAATGATGAGAAAGCGAAAGCAACCTTAATCTATAGAAGCTTATGCAAAGTAAGACAGTCTATTCTAGATTTATCGTCTTTAGATCAAGCTCTAGATGAAGCTGTCGAATTATTGGAAGAAAATAGTTTTAAAGTTGACTACTTCGAGGCGAGATCTAGAGTAAGTTTAAAGTCATCTAACGATCTCGAAGATATTATTCTTTTTTGTGCAGCTACTATCAATAATGTGAGATTAATAGATAACCTTAAGGTTTAGTTGGTGTGAAACGAATACATGAAAAAGATTTATTTGAAGTATCAGATACTCTTTATCCTCATGGAAGGCTTATTAACGCAAAAAGGCTAGAGGGAGGGTTTTCATGCGATGTCTTCATTCTGGATATCCATACAGCTAATAAAGAAGTCAAATTAGTTTTTCGATCAGAGGGCTCTTATCCAGCTGATAACTCAATTGAAACAGAATTTAATTTACTCAAAGTACTCAATAAAACTAACTTACCAGTTTCTGAAGCAATCTATTTGGACACAAGCTGCGAGATTTTACATAGACCTTTCATGATAATGTCTTACTTATATGGATCTTTAGGTGCTTCTAATGAAAAAGTAATTTGCGATCATGAATTGATGGCAACTCAACTTAGAAATATCCATCAAATAGAAATTGATAAATTATCTGAGTTATCTCTTAGAGTTGATCCTCTAGATCAATTACTTTCTTATATTCCAAAAGGAAGAGATTGGAATGAGATTAGAAACTTTATAAAAAATCTTACTATAGATGAATATAAAGGAAAAAAATGTCTGTTACATGGAGATTATTGGCCGGGGAACATACTTTGGAACAATGAAAACATAAGCGGTATTCTTGATTGGGAATATGCCGCTATTGGAGATCCACTAGCAGACCTTGCTGTGACTTGTTTGGATGCAAGATACTCTAATGGAGAAATAGGAATGAATTCCTTCAAGCAAAAGTACCTTGGAAACGAAGAGATTGATGAATATAGATTTAATCTTTGGTTAATTTATATTGCTGCATCTACACTGCATTACATAAATAATTGGAACCTCGATAAGCAAACAAAATCTATAATGAGACGAGAGTCAAAATTAACGATATTGGGTTCTTTTAACATTATTAAGAATCAGTCATAGGATAATCATACAACTACTTAGTTTTCCATTGAGTAATAATGCATATTCATTAAACTTATAGACTCAATAAAGAATGAAATGTTATTCTGATTTAAATTCTGGGGACATCTTATGAGTAAATATATTTTAGTAATTTTAGGCATTTTCGCTTTATCAGTTTCAAGTTCACCTATCTGTAATATCAATCAAGAACTTAACAAAGATACTGCAGCTAAATTAAGTGAATTTAGAGATCAGACTCATTCAACTTGTTTAATATGTACTGATAGTTCTTGTCAGTTGAAAACCTGGCCTGAAGAAAAAAAAGGTGATGAGGCAGTGTGTAAACTTCTTTTTTGCACACCTAGTTATGTTTCCAAATTTTTTGAAAAGCCTGATAACGTTAAATCAGGTAAAACTAAAATTGAATTTTCCTACATTATTAATTCCAAGGGAAAAATAAAAGAGGTAAAAGTAAAATCTGCCAGAGGTGCCATGAATGCTAGGGAGTCATATAAATATTTACAAAGCTTTACTTCTAAAACTCAATTTGAGCCCTTATTAATTAATGATAAGGCAATAACATTAGTTGATATTAATGGAGAACATACTGCCTACACAGGAAAATACGAAGACATTGATAAAAATATGCCGGTAAATCAAGGGATTTGGAGAAATTAGTCAGTTTAAAAATAGATGATCGAAAAATCTAAGTTTATTCGTGAATTAGAATTGGTTTCCACGGATAAGGAATTTATCGAGCCATATAATGTATTGATAGATTCCCTCAATGACGAGGCAAATTTAGGCTTTATCGGGCAACTAGCTGTTGAATATCAATTAAAACAACACATAAATAACCGAATACTCATCGACAAGACCTATGGCTTAAAAAATCATTCAGTATCAAAGCCTCTCATTGTCATTGGTTTGCCTAGATCAGGAACAACATTTTTATTTAATCTTCTAAGCAAAGATCAAGATCACAGAAGTCCCTTGTTTTGGGAGATGATGAAGCCTTTTCCTTTGCTAAATAAAGACGGCTTTAGAAAGAAAGTAAGAATATTGCAATCTGATTTAATTTTATTCTTTAAAGAAAGATTTATACCGAATCTAGATAATCTTCACAAAATAAAATCTACTAGTCCTGAAGAATGTCTACTAATTAAGGTATTTGGTCTGCAAAGTATTTTATATTTCTATATGGCGAATGTTCCTACTTACTTAAATTATTTATCAAATTGTGATACTCGGATTAGTTATTCATTGCACCATAAATTTTTAAGTATTCTTGAGAATCAACTAAAGCCCACGAGATGGTTACTTAAAGACCCCAGCCACTTGGGAAATCTTAAAGAAATATTAAGTGTTTATCCTGATGCATGTTTTATTCACATTACTCGAGATCCTGCCGAAACTATTCCTTCGATTTGTAGCTTAACCGCGCAAGTAAGAAAAGGGTTTTCGAAAGATTTGGATACAAAGCGCTTAGGTCAAGAGACACTTAATTTTTGGGCAAAATCGAATGACAAGAATGAAGCCCAAAGATCTGACTTATCCTCAAATCAATATATGCAAGTTCAATATGATGATTTATTAGATGACCCAATTAATTTAATAAAAGACATATACAAGAATTTTTCTATTTCTTTGGACGATCGAACTCTATCTCTTATGAATGCTTACATCGAGGAAGGTTCTAATGATGCGAAAGCTGAACATAAATATTCTTTAGAAGATTATGGACTTGAAAGGGCAGAAGTACATAATAAGCTGAATTATTCTTAATTAATTACTTAGACATGAAAATTCTTGTAATGGGATTACCTGGGAGCGGTAAAACCTATTTAGCCGAAAGACTTCAGCCATTGTTAGAGTCTGCATGGTTTAATGCTGATAAAGTGAGATCTATGGCAGGTGATTGGGATTTTAGTGAGGAAGGTAGATTAAGACAAAGTTTAAGAATGAAATCAATTGCTGATTTCGAATCACATCATAATAGGATTGTGATTTGTGACTTCGTTTGCCCAACTCAAGAAACTAGGAAAATATTTGATGCAGATGTAACTATTTGGCTTGATACAATTATAGAGGGTCGTTTTGAAGACACTAATGCGTTATTCGAACCACCTTCTTCAGTTGATTTTCACATCACTGAATGGAATGACCACAATCATGAAGATATAGCAAAACAAATTAAAAAAAATGTTTGATTGGAAAAAACCAACAGTTCAAATGCTAGGCAGGTGGCAGCCTTGGCATACAGGACATCAAGAATTATTTAAAAGAGCGATAGAAAAAACTGGGCAAGTCATGATCCAAGTCAGAGATGTACATGGCGCCTCGGGTGGTGATGGCCAAGATGATAACCCCTTCGACTGGGATGAGGTTTGTAGAAATATTTCTGATGGACTCCTTGTAGATGGATACGAAAGAGGAATTCACTATGAAATTATGATGGTCCCTAACATCGTAAATATTACTTATGGCAGGGGAGTTGGATACGTCTTTGAAGAGGAAACTTTTGAAGATTCGGTAACTAAAATTAGTGCAACTAAGATAAGAAAAAAAATGAGAGAAGAAGGAGATCTAGATTAACGCATGAAAATTTGCTTGAGTGAGTTTACCTATAAATCTTTTGAGGAACTGCTAGAAAAAAACTTCAAAAACGATGAATTCATTCTTATTGATTCAGAGGCCAATATAACATCAGGAGAGGGTAAGCCAGATATTGCCTTGGTCTCTTACGAACTTATGTTCAAGGCTTTGAAGTCAGAAAGTTTTTTCGAAAGATATCTCGCTTTGATTGATGAGTGTTCTTTTGTACAAGGATCATGGGCTGGTACGGAATCTCCCCAAGCGCAAGCCTTAATTTCTCATGCTAAAATTTTTTCTCATGGAGGTGGTCTTCATGCCATTCCAATAGCCACTTATGTTTTTGCACAGATTTTAAGATCTATAAAATCTATAGATGCTCACATTGAACTTCAAAGAGAAAAGAGCTGGAAACAAATGATGTCTGTGGGAGAGCTTACGGACATGACAATAGGAATTACTGGATTTGGTGGCATAGGACAAGAAGTAGCAAGAATAGCTAAGGCTTTTCGCATGAAAGTATACGCTACAAAGAGAACACCTGTAATATCAGATAATCTTGATCAGTTATTCAAACCAAGTGAACTAGATGAGATGCTCCCTCTTTGTGATTTTGTAATAAATTGTCTTCCATCTAGTGAAGAAACTTATAGAGTTTTTTCAAAGTCTCGATTTGAATTAATGAAGACATCCTCGATGTTTATAAATGTAGGCAGAGGAGAATCAGTAGATGAAGTTAGTCTAGCGGAAGCTCTTAAAGAGAAGAAAATATTATGCGCTGCTATTGATACAACCGACCCAGAACCTCTTGATTCCAGTTCACCTTTATGGACTCTAGAAAATTGTTTTATTACCCCCCATGATTCAGCTTGGGGTCCAAGGGCACCTTTGAGAGCGGTTGAACTGTTTATTGATAATTACAGGCGTTTGAAAGAGGGTAAAAAATTACTTAATCAAGTATAAAAAAGGCCGCTTGTGCGGCCTTTTTAGTTAGAGAAGGTTTAGCCAGTAAAGCCTACAACAGCTTTCACTTCTAAGAATTCTTCGAATCCAAATAAACCCCATTCTCTTCCATTTCCAGACTGTTTATACCCACCAAATGGAGTTGTAAAATCTGCACCGGCTCCATTAATAGCAATACTTCCAGCTCTTATTCTGTTTGCAACTTTTTTAGCATGCTCTACATCCCCAGATGATACATAACCATAAAGGCCGTATTCAGTATCATTAGCGATTTCAATTGCTTCTTCCTCATCTTTATAAGGAAGGATTGAAAGAACAGGACCAAATATCTCTTCTCTTGCAATTGTCATATCATTGTTAACATTTGCAAATACTGTTGGTCTAACAAAGTATCCTGCATTTAGACCTTCGGGTTTTCCTGGTCCGCCTGCTATAAGTTCAGCTCCTTCTTCAATTCCTTTCTCAATAAGACCTTGAATTTTATTGAATTGAACATCGCTCACTACCGGTCCAATACCAGTATCTTCTGCAAAAGGATCGCCGACTTTTGTAGCTTCAGCCGTTTTCTTTGCAATTTCTTTTGCCTCTTCGTGCCTTGATTCTGGAACCAACATTCTAGTAGGGGCATTACAAGACTGACCGCTATTATTGAAACAGTGCTTTGCACCTCCAGATATAGCAGATTCAAAATCTGCATCATCTAATATTATGTTTGCAGATTTTCCTCCTAACTCTTGTGCTACTCTCTTAACAGTGTCAGCGGCACCTTTGGCAACCGCTATTCCAGCTCTTGTTGAACCAGTGAAAGACATCATATCAATGCTCGGATGAGAAGACATTGCTTCGCCTACTGTAGGACCATCTCCATTGACTAGATTGAAAACTCCTGCTGGTACACCAGCTTCATGAAGAATTTCAGCAAAGATCATTGCATTCAAAGGAGCCATTTCTGTTGGTTTTAGAACCATCGTACATCCTGCAGCTAGAGCAGGAGCTACTTTGCAGGAGATCTGATTAATGGGCCAGTTCCATGGAGTAATCATACCAACAACACCTATAGGCTCGCGTCTTAGGACTGTTTTTCCTCTTGTTTCTTCCCATTCAAAGTTTTGTAAGACTTCTATTGCCTGTGCAAAATGACCAAGGCCAGTTGCCGCTTGAGCTGCTTTCGATAAAGATAATGGAGCTCCCATTTCTGAAGAAATAGTTTCAGCTATTTCGTCATATCTAGATTGATAGACCTCAACAATCTTTCCAAGTATGGCTAATCTTTCATCGACCGTGGTTTGGCTAAAGCTATCAAAAGCTTTGGAGGCTGCTTTGACAGCGTTATCTACGTCAGCCGAACTCCCCATAGCAATTTGTCCTATTACTTCTTCATTAGAAGGGTTTAAAACATCAAACATGTTTTTTCCTTCCACAGGATCAACCCATTCTCCGTTTATATAAAATTGTTCATAAGTTTTCATTATTACTCTCCGTATATTTGACCTATAAGTATATATTAGGATTAGACAAAGTTAAGTTAAATTTACTTTGTTTACCTGCTCATTAGACTGGCTTTCAGTTGGCTTTGAATTCTTTCAGCCCATAAAGAAATATATTTTCTTGTCTCCCTAGGATCTATTATTTCATGAACTGAAAAAGCTTCCGCCCTAGGAAACGGATTTTGATTTTTAGCCATTTTTTCTTCTAGTTCTTTTCTTTTTGCTTCAGGATCTTCCGCCTCAGAAATTTCCTTTTTAAAAGCTACAGCCACTCCACCTTCTAGTGGAAGCGGTCCAGACTCTGCAGAGGGCCAGGCGAGAACATAACCATCTGGACCATAATGAGCTGCAGCAGCTACCCCGAATGATTTTCTAATCATTACCGTAGTCCATGGAACAGTAGATTCCGTAGTTGCCAATACTGCTTCAGTACCATGTAAAATTGTTCCAGCCTTTTCTGCATCCGGTCCTATTAGGAATCCTGGTTCGTCTACTAAACTAACAATTGGAATATTAAAAGTGTCACATAATCGTATGAATCTTGTAGTTTTTTGAGCACCCTCTGCAGACATGGACCCAGCATAAAAATTTGAATCATTAGCAAAAATCGCAACTGCATACCCATTAATCCTTGCAAAGCCCGTAATTATGCCTCGTCCATAATATTTAGTCATTTCAAAGAAAGACCTCTTATCAAATATCAAATTGATTATGTCTCTCATTTCATAGGATCTTTTTCTATCTTTTGGAATAATTGATAGTAAATCTTCTTCCATTCTTTCTATTGGGTCATCACAATCTTGTTTTTCAGTAATTTCATATTTATTTTGAGGAAAATAAGAAAGGAATCTTTTAATTTGTAAGAATGCATCTTGTTCTGTAGAGGCAACATTATCTGTCACGCCATTTACCTTATGAATTTCAGAACCACCCAACTCTTCTTTAGACATCTTTTTCCCAAAAGCTCTTTCTACAACTGCAGGACCTGCAACAAGTATTTGAGCCGTTTCTTTTGTCATTACTCTAAAATGTGAACCAACAAATCTAGCAGCAGGCATACCTGCAACAGGACCTAAAGCTGCTGATGCTACTGGAATTTCTCTCAACGTATCTGCAATAGATTTAAACCTAGACTTTGAAAAGACGGGATCACCCCCATAGCCTCCAGATTTTTTTCCAGGACCAGCAACAGACCCGCCACCACCTTCATGAAGCCTGATAAGCGGGATTTTGTACTTTAGTGCAAGCTCCTCTGTATAAACACTTTTTCTAAGACCTGCTGAATTAGGTGATCCTCCTTTAACCGTAAAGTCTTCTCCACCAACTACAACTTGCTTGTTATTAATTTTCCCAAAACCTAGGATAAAATTTGCGGGTGTTAAAGATTCCAACTTACCTTCATCATTAAGTTCTGACCCGCCTGCGATTTCACCTTGTTCTTGAAAAGAGTTAGGATCTAACAAAAGCTCTATTCTTTCTCTTAAAGTTAGCCTTCCTTTTGCATGTTGCAGCTTAATAGCATCCTTTCCACCTTGGGCTTTAGCAAGCTTTCTTCTTTTTTTAATTTCCGTTGTTTCTTTTTTCCAACTCATAATTCTAGTGCCCCGTACAGGATTTGAACCTATGGCCTCTGGATTAGGAATCCAGCGCTCTATCCGACTGAGCTAACGGGGCATTTTATAGGCATTTTAACAATTTAGTCTTGATTTTAAATTTTCTTTGATTATTATTCTTCAGGCACCGATTTGAACCAGATTGCGGGTGCTTTATAAATACTGCTAAATAGGATTCTTGAATACCAACCTGTTTAGCGAAAGCTGGCAGGTTTTTTTTTGGAGAAATAAGATGAGTTACGAAGGTAAAAATTTAGAAACAATAGCACTACATGCTGGTTGGAGAGCAGATGCGACTACGGGATCAGTAGCCGTTCCTATACATCAAACAACTAGTTATCAGTTTGAAAGCACCGAAAAGGCTGCAGATCTATTCGCTTTAGCGGAATTGGGAAATATTTATACAAGAATAATGAATCCTACTACAGCTGTTCTCGAAGAAAGGATGGCAGCTCTTGATGGAGGTGCAGCTGGCTTGGCTGTTTCATCTGGACAAACCGCCTCGGCTTACTCTATTCAGAACCTAGCTAGAGCTGGAGATAACATTGTTGCTTCTTCTCATTTATATGGAGGTACTTATAACCAGTTCAAAAATAATCTATCTGAAATGGGCATTGAAGTGAGATTTGTTGATCCGACAGATCCTTTGATGTTCATTAAGGCTTCAGACAACAAAACACGAGCTTTTTTTGGAGAAACATTACCTAATCCAAAGTTACAAGTTTTTCCTATAAGAGAAGTTGCAGATCTTGGAAGAAAAAATGGAATTCCTCTAATAGTTGATAATACTGCCGCTCCAATATTTTGTAGACCCTTTGATCATGGGGCGGCAATAACTACCTACTCAACCACAAAATACATTGGAGGTCACGGAACTTCAATAGGAGGTTTAATAATAGATGGTGGAAATTTTGATTGGACCGAAGCTGGTTCGGAACGACAACCAAGTCTTAATTCACCAGATCCTTGCTATAACGGAGTAGTTTGGACTGAGGCTACTAAAGAAATGGGACCTATAGCCTATATTATGAAAGCTAGAACTACCTTACTTCGAGATCTAGGCGGAGCAATGAGTCCATTTAATGCTTGGTCATTCATTCAAGGTCTTGAAACTTTACCTCTTAGGATGAGAGAACATGGTAAGAATGCCCTTAAGGTTGCTCAATATCTTGTGGATAATAGTCTTGTTTCTTCGGTTACTTATCCTGGAATTTCAGATGGCATTAGTAAAGAGAGAGCAGATACATATTTATCAGGCGGCTATGGTGCTCTAATTGGCTTTGAGTTACCTGGAGGAGTCGAAGCTGGAAGGAAATTTATTGATTCCCTAGAGCTTCTTTACCATGTTGCAAATATTGGAGACTCAAGATCACTGGCAATTCATCCAGCCTCAACAACGCACAGTCAATTAACCTCAAAGGAACAATTATCTGCTGGCGTAACACCTGGATATGTAAGACTATCGGTTGGTATTGAAAACGTAGAAGATATTATTAGTGACATTGATCAAGCCATTAAAAAGGCAAGTTAGTTTATCGACGAAATTTACCTAAAGCTTGGTTGGATTTTCAATACCAGGATAAACTTCCTCTGGATCAAATACCTTCTCTGATTCGGTAAAATTTAGTATAACTTCTTCTTTTTCAATTGAATCGATTGATCTATAAAAGCAGGATTTATAACCAACGTGACAACTTGCTCCTAAGCCCTCTATGGTAACTTTCAGCCAGATGGAATCTTGATCATCATCTATAAGTATTTCATCTATTTTATGGACCATTCCACTAGACTCACCTTTTTTCCATAAAGCTTTTCGACTTCTGCTCCAGTAGTGTGCTTCTTTGGTGAGAATTGTTTTATCTAAAGCTTCTTTATTCATATAACCAAGCATTAACACCAAATCTGATTTAGTTTCAGTAACAACAACAGGAATAACTTCCTCTGCATTAAATTTAGGTGCAAGAATATTCCCTTCTTCTACAAATTCAACAGATGAGCGTTGGGCAAATTTTATTTTATTCACAATTTTTCCTATTTAGCGGATTCATTTTAACAGAACATAATTGTCCCGAGCTAATAGCATCTTAAATTCAGTTTGAAGGAGTTTTTTGTTAAAATAGACTTATCAATGCTTCCTAATTTAAAAGTAGAGAACCTGTCTTGTGTTCGATCAGAAAAAGCTATATTCAAAAATTTAAACTTTGAAGTTCTGCCTGGTCAAAACATTGAGATTATTGGCTCAAATGGCTCTGGAAAGACTACATTACTAAGAACGTTATTAGGTCTTATTAACAAAGAGGAAGGGATTATTAATTGGTTGGATGAAAATAATAATTTCAATGAATATCGATCTTTTGACTGTTTCTATCAAGGACACCAAATGGGTATAAAGAACATGCTTACGGTTTTTGAAAACTTGAAGTTAACTCATAACGCAAAAGGGATGAACGTAGAGGATATAAATAAGTGCCTCGAGAGGGTGGGTCTTAATAAGACAAATGAGATGGCATCCGATCTATCTGTAGGACAAAAAAAGCGAATTTCAATTGCAAGATGGCTACTCAAAGACTTTAAAATTTATTTTATAGACGAACCTTTTACTGCTTTAGATGACCGTGCTTCTGATTTAATTAAAGAAATAATTAACGAACTTAATCAAAAGGGCAGCTCATTTGTTATTACAGGGCACAGATCCTCAAATATTAACGCAACCCTTATTGAGATTTGATATGAAGAGTTCAGTATTGGATTGGTTAGGAATTATATTAAAAAGAGATCTAATTATTGCTTTTAGAAGATCGTCCACATATATAACGCCATTAGTCTTTTTTTTAATTGTCATTACTTTTTTTCCTTTAGCACTGGGGCCCCAAGATAGTTTATTAAGCTCTTTGGCTCCTGGAGTAATATGGATTGCCGCTTTATTGGCTTCATTGCTTGCAGTAGAGAGTATATTTAGTGAAGACTTTAGAGATGGTTCTCTTGATGATTTCTTTGTTTCTTTAGAACCTTCCTTTATCTTGGTATTTGCAAAAGTAATGATCCACTGGCTAATTACCGGGCTGCCAATTCTCATTGCTTCTTCTCTTGCAGCGATTATTTTATATCTTCCTTTAGAAAGTTTTGTTCCTATGATTCTAAGCCTTCTTCTTGGAACATCCTTTATGAGTTTGTTAGGTGCCCTGGGTGCAGCTTTATCTTTAGGAAAATCAGCCATCCTTAGCGCAATTATAGTTTTACCTTTTTCTATACCAACATTATTAATGGGTACTTCTGTAGTAACTTTTTCGCTCAATAATCAAGATTATTCAGGTTTTCTAATGATAATGGGTGCCATGCTTGCAATTGGTATTCCATTGCTGTGTTTGTTAACTGTAGAAGCTTTACTACTGAATTATGACTAGGATTTGGAATTTCACCAAAAGGTGGTTTATTGAAATGGGATCACCTCCTTTATTTTATCGATGGTCTTCAAAGATTATGCCTTGGTTAGGGATTTTGGCCATAATTTTTCTATCTGTTGGACTTTTTTGGGGATTACTAATTGCTCCAACTGACTATAAGCAAGGTGATGTTTATAGAATTTTATATGTTCATGTCCCTTCTGCGATACTTGGTCAGTCTATTTTTATGTTTATGGCAGCTTGCGGTCTTATTAATGTTGTCTGGAGAGCAAAGATATCTGGAATGATATTGAAATCTGCTGCACCTATAGGAATGAGCTTTACTCTCATAGCTTTAGTAACAGGTTCTGTTTGGGGCAAACCAACCTGGGGAACTTGGTGGGTATGGGATGCACGTCTCACTTCAACTCTTATATTATTCTTTATTTATGCAGCATTAATAGGTCTGTATTCATCAATAGACGATAAAACCAAAGCTGATAGGGCAGTCTCAATCTTGTCGATTGTAGGTTTGGCGATTATACCCGTGATAAAGAAATCAGTAGATTGGTGGCAAACACTTCATCAGCCATCTACTTTTACGTTGACTTCTTCTCCCTCAATGTCTCCTGACATGTATCAACCTCTTTTATTATGTGTGATTGGATTTTATTTAATTTTCGCTTTTACATTAACTTTAAATCTCAGGAATGAGGTCATTGATAGAGAAAGATCTAAGAATTGGGTCAAGCAAATATTTGTAAACTAAGAAATGTTAGAAAACTTTAATAATTTACTTTATATGGATGGCAATGGCCTTTTTGTATGGTTCTGTATGGCTTTTTTTGTTCTTGTTGTCAGTCTAAATATCCTTTATGCCATAAAGAAGAAAAGGCAGCTTATTAAATTAATTAGATCTTCATGAACCCATTGAGAAAACAGAGACTCTATGCCTTGATTGCAGTTCTAATAGGGTCGCTATTAGCTACATGGCTAGTTGTTTCAGCTTTATCCGAGAATATGAATTTGTTTTATTCACCTAGCGAAATATTGGAAGCTGATATTGATGAAAATGCTTTGATCAGAGCTGGAGGAATGGTGAAGCAAGGCTCTATTGAAAAAAGTAAAGATTCTTTAAATGTCAGATTTACTGTCACAGATTATCAAAATGAATTGATAATAAATTACGAAGGTATATTGCCTGATTTATTTGATGAAAATGCTGGAGTGGTTGTAAGAGGAAATTTGAAAACTGATGGCTCCTTTAAGGCAATTGAAGTTCTTGCTAAACATGATGAGAATTATATGCCTCCAGAGGTCGCCAAGTTAATTGAGGTGAATGAATGATACCTGAATTCGGCCATTTAATTTTAATTGTTCATTTAGTTTTGAGCCTATTGGGTGGAACACTGCCACTTTTAGTAGTTTATGCAAACTATAGATCTCTTGAGATTTCAATAAAGAAGCTATCAGTTACACTTTTTGTATTAATAACCATCTCTTTTCTATCTTTGATTTATTCTTTTCTCGTCGACGATTTTTCTGTTGCATATGTCGCTCAAAACTCCAATATCAATTTACCAGTTTATTATAAATTTGCAGCAACATGGGGGGCCCATGAAGGATCATTAGTTCTATGGATTCTGGCAATGAATGCTTGGCTTATATGCTTTATCTTTTTCACACATTCTAAAGATAAAGGCTTCCTTGCAACCGTATTTTCTATTTCTTGTCAGGTTATCTTTGCTTTTTCACTATTTACACTCTTCACATCCAATCCTTTTGAGAGAATTTTACCTATACCTCCTCTAAATGGAGCTGATCTTAATCCTTCACTACAAGATTTTGCTTTTACAGTGCATCCACCCTTACTTTATTTTGGATATTCTGGTTTATTGATACCTTTTGCAATAGCAGTATCTGCAATGTTGTTTAAAAAAGACACTAGAGAATGGGCAAGATACTCTAGACCTTGGACGCTTCTATCTTGTAGTTTTTTAACATTGGGAATTGCGTTGGGAAGTTGGTGGGCTTATTACGAATTAGGTTGGGGCGGATGGTGGTTTTGGGATCCTGTAGAAAATGCAGCTTTCGTACCTTGGCTTCTATCGGTTGCTTTATTCCATTCTTTGATCACCAGTCAAAATAGAGGAGTTTTTGGTAAATGGTCTATTCTTCTTTCAATCTTTGCTTTTGCTACAAGCTTACTAGGTACTTTTTTGGTTAGGTCAGGAATATTAACTTCTGTGCATGCCTTTGCTTTAGATCCTGAAAGAGGACTATTTATTTTAGCTATTCTTGCTTTCTTTGTAATAGGAAGTCTTTTGATTTACTCAATAACGAACTTTGGGCATGTTGAAGAAAATAAATATGAGCTCACTTCCAAAGAATTTGGTTTCTTATTGAATAACCTGCTGCTTGTTGTTCTTGCTATCTCAATTTTATTTGGAACAATTTTTCCCCTTATCTACGAAGCATTTACCGGAGGAAAGCAAATATCTGTAGGGGCACCTTACTTCGAAATTATACTTTTTCCCTTTGCACTAGCATTAGGATTGCTTCAAGGCATTGCTCTTTATCTCTCTTGGGGTAAATCTTCATCTTTTAGTTTTTTACCTAGACTGCTTATAGAGTCTTTATCTATATTTTCACTAATCATTCTCATTTTATTTGTTCTCTTTGATAATTTATATCTCAGTTCTTTTGCGACAATATTTTTAGCCTCTTGGATCCTAGTAGGAACATTACAAATAACCAAAAAAAGAAATTTGAGCTATTGGATTTTCTTAAGAAAGAGATTAGCCGTAACATTTGCTCATGCAGGAATGGCTATTCTGACCATTGGAGTAGGGGTAGTATCAAGTTACTCACTGGAAAAAGAGATAATCTTATCGCCAGGAGATTCAACAGAATTTAGTGATCAAACCATTAATTTCCAATCTATAGATGATCTATTGGGACCAAATTACACATCTAAATCTGCTGTTGTATCTTTTGACGATGGAAGCGAACTTTCTAATATAGTAACTGAGAAAAGAACTTATTTGCCCTCAGGCCAGATAACAACTGAGGCAGGAATTCAAGCAGACCTTTTCAAAGATTTATATGTATCGATTGGAGATAATTTACAGTCTAATATTTGGTCTTTTAAAATTCAAATTAAACCTTTTATCCGTTGGATTTGGCTAGGTGCTCTTTTGATCGCAATTGGTAGTTTCTTGGCAGGAGTGAAACAAATCAAAAGAAGATGAAAAAAATTATAGACGCATTACCCCTAGTTGTTTTCGCCTCATTAATCATTGTACTTTTCTCTTTTTTAAGTGATGAAGATGATCAATTAGAAACAGCACTGATAGATAGCTCTTTTCCAGATTTCAACCTTGGATCATTATCAGACGAATCTAGGCTCTTAACTAAACAGGACATAATTAAATTACCAGCATTGATAAATGTTTGGGCTACTTGGTGTATAGCATGTAGGGTTGAGCATCCTTTTTTAATGAAATTAAAAGAAGAATCTAGGCTCACAATATATGGCTTAAATTATAAAGATAATAAATTAAAAGCTCTTGATCTGCTTGAAAGAGACGGAAACCCATTTGAATTTTCAATATATGATTTTGAAGGCCGATTAGCGATTGATTTAGGAGTGTATGGTGCACCTGAAACTTTCTTTATTGATAAAAATGGTCTTATCCGAGAAAGACATGTTGGAGTAATAGATGAAAGAGTGTGGGAAGAAAAATTTTCTAAATATCTTAATGAATAAACTCATTCTTTTTTTATTATTTATCATTTGTTCTCTGCAAGTAAGCGTTGAGGAGGGGCAAGTAAATTTTGATAATGAAGCATATCCATTTAAAAGTGAGATAAAAGAGTCATTATTTTATTCTCTTCTAAATGAGTTAAGGTGTCCTAAGTGCCAAAGTTCAAATCTTGCAGGTTCAAATTCGCCTATTTCAAATGATTTGAAGCGAGAAGTTTATGAATTAGTGGCAGAGGGCAAATCCTCTAAACAGATTAAAGAACATCTAGTTGATAGATATGGTAATTTTATTATCTATAATCCGCCTATCGAGCCTGCTACATATGCATTATGGTTCGGCCCATTTATTTTGATACTCCTATCGGTATTAGTAATTATTTTAGTAAGAAAAAGAATAATTTGATGAGCTATATCTATTTTTTTTTAATTATATTTCTTCCTTTGTATGCTGTATTAGCTGATAAGGATGATTTTTTTAAACTTAATATCAAAATAATAATTGCTGTATTAGTTACAGCTTCTTCTTTGTTAGTTTATGAAAATATACTCTCTGATGGATCTCTAGAGTTAGCGTATCAGAAACAATCATTGGAGATATTTCTTGGAGAAGATCAGCAAGAAAAAGAAAATGAAAGAGAACAAGTAAATAACTTAATTACTCAGATTGTTAAAAAAAGAGATATAGAGCCAGGAGAATTATACATTCTCGCGCGCCAGTTAAAGAATATTAATGAATTTATGCTTTCTAGAGATGTTTACAAGGAGATTTACAATAGATTTGGTAATGATTTGGACGGAGCAGTAGTTGCTGAATATGCCCAAGTGTTGTTTATGAGTGAGGGTAGAAAATTTAATGACTCCATATATATTTTGTTAGAAGAAGCAGTTAAAAAAAATCCAAATAATCCATCAGCCTTAACTCTAAAAGGTCTAGCTGAACTTGAAAAAAGTAATCCTCAATTAACTATTCAATTATGGAACCAAGCTATTCCCTTGTTGAATTCTGAGAAAGAGAAAGATGATTTAAGGTCGCTCATTGAAGCAGTAAAAAAAAGAAAAAATCAGTAGTTTCCAAAGCCTATATAGACTAAAATTTCCTAGCAAATGAAAGCTGATTTTGTTTCATTAATGCCTTTATTCAAGGCATTGGTTTCTTACCCCCTAAAGGAATTACAATTATGAGACTCAATTCTATCAAGCTTTCTGGCTTCAAATCTTTCGTTGATCCAACTTCTGTTACCTTCCCATCAAGTATGTCGTGTATCGTTGGCCCAAATGGTTGTGGGAAATCTAATGTTATAGATGCCGTTCGTTGGGTTCTGGGCGAGAGTTCGGCAAAAAATTTAAGAAGCGATTCTATGACTGATGTAGTTTTTAATGGTTCATCTTCAAGAAAACCAGTCTCAAAAGCCTCAGTAGAATTATTTTTTGACAATAAAGAGGGACGAATAGGTGGAGAATTCTCAAGTTATAGTGAAATCTCTGTAAGGCGTAGTTTAGAATTAGATGGTCAATCTAATTACTATTTAAACGGAACAAGCTGCAGAAAAAAAGATATTACTGATGTTTTCTTAGGTACAGGATTAGGACCAAGATCTTATGCAATTATAGAACAAGGAATGATATCGCAATTGGTAAGCGCTAAACCTGAAGAAATGAGAGGCTACATAGAAGAAGTAGCTGGTATCTCAAGATACCTTGAGAGAAAAAAAGAAACGGAATCAAGAATAAAAAGAACTAAAGAAAATTTATCAAGATTAGATGATTTGAGGGAAGAGATTACGAGATTATTATTTAAACTCCAGAGACAAGCCAAGGCTGCAGAAAAATATCATGAGCTAAGAAAAGATGAGACGCAAGCTCAATTGATACTTCTAGGTTCTAAATGGAGAGATGTTTCATCGGCACTGAGAATAAAAGAACAGGAAGTCAAGAATCAGGAACTCAAAGTCGAAAAGATAAATTCTGAAAAAAATACATCTGATAGCGAGATTATTAAACTAAGGGCAAAGCAAATTGAGCTACAGACTGCATTAGATAAAGTTCAACAAGAGTTTTATAGTTTCGGTGCCGATATATCTAGAACTGAACAAGATATTTCCCTCAAAAAAGAAAGAGTTAATGAAATAAATGAAAAAATTTCAACTAATTCAATTCTTATTGATGCACGATCTAAGGATTTACAAAATCTAGAGGAAAATAAATCGTCTGCTCAGAAAGAACTTATTAATATTGAAAAGGAATTAAAGTTTCTTAAAGAATCGGGTGATGAGGAATCTAATAAAGCTGAGGCTAAAAAAATAGAAGGCTCTTGGCTGGTATTTATAACTCAAACTAAGAACTTAATAGTAGATATTTCCACTGCTATTGAAATTATACAATCCAAGTTATTTAAAAAAGAATCAATAGAAGATGTATTTGCAAAGGTAGATTCTATTCAGAAGGACATAAGTAGCCTAGAATCTGAACCTGTAAGGTTAACTAAGTTAACGCAAGATTTTTTGATTAATGCATCTGAAGGTGCAAAGCAACAAAGAATAAACTTAATTGATAAAACTGATAAGTATGCTGAATTACAGGCAAAACTTGCTTCACTCAATTCTGAAGGATCTCATCTAGATGGGAAGATGCATGATCTAAAAAAAGAAAATTCAAAACTCGAAGTAGAGTTGAATGAATTGAAAGAGCCAATCAGTGAAATACAAAATAAGCTAGATTCACTTTTATCAGATAGACTCAAGGTTGAAGATAAATTACTACAATCAAGGAAAGATATTGAAGAATGTAATGCCTCTATACATGACATAGAGAGAGAAAAGATCGAGAAAGAGCAAGCCGCAATTACCCTTAGAGAATTACTAGAAAATCTTAGGTTAGACAGACAAGCCTCTAAGATTGAACAAGAAAATATTGAATCGCAAGTTGTTGGCTTAAATGGAAATCTCTCAAAAATAAAAGAAGAGTTAGACGAAAACAAAACAGTTGAGAACTATGCTGCTGAATTAGAGCAAATAGAATTAAAGATTTCTAGATTGGGTGCAATAAATCTAGTGGCAATGGAAGAATATGATCAAGAGTTAAAAAGAAAGACATTACTTGATGAGCAACATAAAGAACTTATGGAAGCTCTAGATACTCTAGAAAGAGCTATAACTAAAATCGATAAAGAGACTCGTACCACTTTTAAAGATACTTTTGATAAATTAAACAAAAGTCTATCTCTTTCTTTCCCGAAATTATTTGGAGGAGGTCATGCTGAATTGGTAATGCTGGGAGATGATTTACTCACTTGTGGAATAGGAATTACAGCAAGACCGCCAGGAAAAAAGAATGCAAGCGTTTCTCAATTGTCAGGTGGTGAGAAAGCACTTACTGCCATAGCTACTGTCTTCGCTTTTTTTGAACTTAATCCAGCCCCCTTTTGTCTTCTTGATGAGGTAGATGCACCTTTAGATGATCTCAATACCATGAGATTTATCGACCTTGTTGAGGAAATGTCCCAGAGAGTCCAGTTTGTATACATCACTCATAATAAGATTTCTATGGAAAAAAGTAAGCATCTTATGGGAGTTACAATGCAAGAGCCCGGCGTTTCTAGAATGGTAGCAGTTGATGTGGATCAAGCTGTGGAAATGGCTGCAAGCTAATATGTTTAACCTGGCAGAAATTCTTACATTACTTATTGGCTGTTTATTAGCATTAGTCTTCATAGACGGCATTAGACGAGCTTTAAGAATTAGAAGAAGTAAGCTGAAAGTTGATCTAATCAATCCCTCATCTGAAGAAAGTCTAGATTTCGAAGAGGAATGGCAGGGGTATGAAGATAAAGAAGAATCTGAAATATTATCATCAGCTGATGATCACCATGAAGAAGACATAGATATCGCTCCTGCTGTCAACTTAAATATTATTCATCTTCATGACGAAAGTGATTCAGTATTTTCTGAATCTTCATTATCTCAAGCCTTGGTTTTTTATAACTACAGATTTGAAGAAAAAGGCATATTTACAATACTAGATTCAGATAATGCTCCTTCATTTACGATTTTGAATGGTAAGAACCCTGGTTTCTTTTCTGAATCTATCAAATCGAATGATATTGCTTTAGTTCTTGACCCTCAAAACTTAACTAATCCAATCGAATCTTTCGAGTTGTTCGTCGAGGTCTCTCAAAGTATCCAAGAGACCTTCCAATGCCAAATCCTGGATGAAGATCGAAACTTTATGACCAAACAAATGATTGAACATATGAAAAATCAATTTCATGAATATCAAAGGCAATTTCTTGCCTCTGCTAGTTAGTTCGATTATTGATGAAAGATAATCTAAAGATCAAACAAAGGGTACTGGAACTCCATAAACTTATAAACCTCCATTCTCACAACTATCATTCCTTGGATGAACCTTCTATTGAAGATCATCAATACGATGCTTTGTTTAATGAGTTACTTGATCTGGAAGTCAAATTTCCAAAATATCAATTCTCTTATTCTCCTTCCCAAAGAGTCGGCGGTAAGCCTCTTGAAGGTTTCAAGAAAATAGAACACTTAACTCCTATGCTTTCTTTAGACAATGCATTTAATGGTGATGATATGGAAGACTTTAATAAGCGTATCCTAGAAAGGCTACTTATTGAAGGCAATATAAGCTTTTCATGCGAACCTAAATTAGACGGAATAGCAGTTAATCTACTATACAAAAACGGTCACCTAGATGTGGCTAGTACTAGAGGAGATGGAAAGATTGGCGAAGATATCACTCATAATATAAGAACCATCAATTCAATACCTCTATCACTCATAGATGATAATTCTGAACTGCCAAGTCTTATAGAGATAAGGGGAGAAGTTTTTATTGAAAAAAAGGATTTTGATTTAGCAAATAAAAAAGCAATCAAAATAGGAGAAAAAACTTTTGCTAATCCAAGAAATGCCGCGGCTGGTAGTCTTCGACAACTGGATCCTTCTATTGCTGCTTCAAGGCCTTTAAAATTTTACGCTCATGGCATTGGTTATATTGAGGAAGGGAACTTTAAGCTTCCTAACTCTCAATCAGAGATGTTAAAACAGTACCAATCATGGGGACTCCCAATTAATCCTTTTAGTGATGTAGCTATTGGTTTGAAAGAATGTGAAAAATATTTTCTCAAAATTTCGAATGAGAGGGAGAATCTTCCGTACGAAATTGATGGCATAGTGTTCAAAGTAAATGACCTAGATAAGCAAATTTCTTTGGGAAAAGTCTCCAGGGCACCCCGATGGGCTATTGCAAGAAAATTTCCTGCTGAAGTAGGTACTACGATAGTAAAAAAAATCTCTTATCAGGTTGGAAGAATCGGTAGCATCACTCCTGTAGCCGAATTTATCCCAGTCAATATTGGAGGAGTTTCCGTTTCACATGCCAGCATTCATAATTTTGATGAGATAGATCGATTGGATGTGAGGGAAGGTGATACAGTCGATATTAAAAGAGCCGGGGATGTCATACCTCAGATTATTTCTGTTGATTTGGATAAAAGAAAAAAAGGATCTTTAAAGGTATCTTTACCAAAAAGACTTCCATGCTGTAAGAAGGATTTAGTAAAAATAGAAGGGGAAGCTATCCTAAGATGCACCATGGGACTTGATTGTCCTGCACAAAGAATTGGATCTTTAATACATTTTGTTTCAAGAAATGCTCTAAATATAGATGGATTAGGTGAAAGAATAATTGAATTATTGGTAGATAAAAATCTGGTATCGAATTTCGCTGACTTATTTAGACTAGAAATTAGGGATATTATTGATCTTGAAGGATTTGGTGAGAAGTCAGCTACAAATTTAATTCGTTCTATTCAAGAAAGCAGAGAAACTACTTTACCAAGATTTATATATTCTCTTGGAATAAGGGAGGTTGGTGAAGCAACAGCTATGAACCTAGCTTTAAATTTTAATAAC
>CACLAF010000008.1 GCA_902604855.1 uncultured SAR86 cluster bacterium
CAAGTCTGAAGGTCTCTGGAATTTATTTCTTCCAGAAAATCCTATGGGTGAAAGCATGAGTAACTTAGATTATGCACCTTTGGCTGAAATTATGGGAAGATCAGGTTTAGCTTCAGAAATATTTAATTGCTCAGCTCCAGATACTGGAAATATGGAGGTTTTGGCAAGATATGCAAATGAAGAGCAACAAGAAAGATGGTTAAAGCCTTTATTGAATGGGGAGATTAGATCTGCCTTTGCAATGACTGAACCTGCTGTCGCTTCTTCTGATGCTACAAATATATGTTCATCTGCTGTATTAGACGGAGATGAATATGTGATAAATGGAGAGAAATGGTGGACTTCTGGAGCAGGCGATCCTCGATGTAAAGTTCTTATTTTTATGTGTATGACAAACCCGGACAATCCTAAACACCAAAGACAATCACAGATTATTGTTCCAATGGATACACCTGGAATAAAAATTGAACAAATGATGCACGTATTTGGTTACGATGATGCACCTCATGGTCACGGTCGTGTTTCGTTTAAAGACGTAAGAGTTCCAAAAGAGAATTTACTTCTCGGTGAAGGGCGAGGTTTTGAAATATCTCAAGGAAGACTAGGGCCTGGAAGAATTCATCATTGCATGAGAACTATCGGAGTGATGGAAAGAGCACTTGAATTTATGATCAAACGATCTGAAGAAAGAGTTGCATTTGGAAAGAAAATTTCGACTTTAGGTGCTAACTATGACTATATAGCTGAAAGTAGAATAGATATCGAAACGTCAAGATTACTAACTTTAAATGCTTCGCATATGATGGATACAGTTGGAAATAAGGTAGCCAGAAGTGAAATAGCACAAATAAAGGTACATGTACCTATTGTCGCTTGTAGGTTAATCGATAGAGCAATACAAATGCACGGTGGCGGAGGTGTCAGTCAAGACTTTCCTTTAGCCAGCATGTATGCCCATATGAGGACACTCAGACTAGCTGATGGACCTGATGAAGTGCATAGAAGAGTTATTGCGAGGGAAGAACTTTCAAAATATGCCGACCAATCTGAAGAGACTATTGTTACCAGAGATTAATTTTATAAATAAAAAAACTCTTTCATAGCCTATTTATTTTGATTATTTGAAATTTCTGTAATCTGTTCTATCTAAATTTCTCATTTTTCAGAAACAAAGAACTAAATAGGGTTACATATAGATGTTATGATTAAAAATTCATACTTATGTACGATATTTTAATAGTAGGTAGTGGACCAGCAGGATATGTAGCTGCAATAAGAGCTACTCAACTTGGAATGAAAGTAGGATGCATAGAGCAGTCATCTATAGGTGGAACTTGCTTGAATATTGGATGTATTCCATCAAAATCGTTACTCGATTCTTCATATAAGCATTATCAATTGGAAGACCAGTACTCAAACCATGGTATTCAGGTAAATGATGTAAGTATTGATTTGAAAAGGATGATGTCTAGAAAAGATGCTGTTGTAGAACAGCTCACAAATGGAGTAGGCACATTATTTAAATCCAGTAAGATAGATCTGATCGAAGGTAAAGCAAAAGTCACTTCAATCAATTCAGTCGAAGTTACTAAAAATGGTTCAAGTGAGTTGCTTGAAGCAAAGAATACCATCATTGCTACAGGTTCATGTCCTGTGGAACTCAATAACATTAAGTTCACAAGTAACATTGTTGATAGCGAAGGCGCTTTGAAGTTTGAAAAAATTCCTGAACATCTATTAGTCATTGGAGCAGGAATAATTGGATTAGAGTTAGGTAGTGTTTGGGCAAGATTAGGCTCCAGAGTAACAATTTTAGAAGCTCAACAAGATTTTTTGCCTATGTTAGACCCAAGGATGTCTAGACAAATTCTGAGAGAATTTAATAGGCAGGGATTGGATATAAAATTCGGTTCTATTGTTTCTGATATAAATGAGACCAATACCGAGGTAGAGGTAACATACCAAGAAAAAGGAAAAGAAATTAATCTAAAAGTTGAAAAAATAATTGTAGCAATTGGGAGGAAGCCAAATACCTTTGATTTATTCAGCAAAGATTTAGTTTCCTTGGATGATAAAGGCTTCATAGGCGTGGATGAATTTTGTCAAACTAATACTAAGAATATTTGGGCGATTGGAGATGTTGTGAGAGGACCAATGCTTGCTCATAAAGCATCCGAAGAAGGTATTATGGTTGTAGAAAGAATATTTGGTAAAAATACTCAATTAAACTATACCCACATCCCAAATGTAATTTATACCCATCCTGAAATAGCATGGGTGGGTATAAACGAAAAGGAGTTAAACAACCTAGAAATTGATTACAAATCTGGATCTTTTCCTTTTGCAGCCAGCGGAAGAGCATTAGCATCAGGAGAAACAATTGGCTCTGTAACTATTCATGCGGACAATCAAACTGATAAAATATTAGGAATACAAGTTTTTGGACCCTCTGCATCGGAGATTTTGCAACAAGGCTTGATAGCAATGGATAATGAAATAACTTCAGAAAAATTCAGTTCAACTATTTTCAGCCATCCTACTGTTTCTGAATCACTTCACGAGGCTACGCTTGCGATGAATCAAAAGGCCATTCATATTCTAAATAGAAAAAAGAAAATTTAAGTTTTTTCGTATATCTATCAATATTTTTACTAGAGCTTTACAAAAATATTAGTAGAAGTTCTAATTAGTTATTCAAGAAGAAACTTTATTAATAGGGGAGAATTAAATGAGTAAAGTAAATATATCTGGAGCTTGTGATCCAAAATTTTCTGAGATAAAAGACATTTTTAAAGAGGCCCTGGAGAGTGGTTTCGATACGGGAGCCAATATAGCGATAGAACACAGAGGCAGAATGGTTGTTAATCTAATAGGCGGTTCAAAAGATAGAGAAGGTAAAATCCCTTGGACTGATAAGACTATTCTAAATGTCTTTTCAACAACTAAAGCAGTTACAGCTATTTGTATAGCAAGGCTCATGGATCAAGGTAAATTAGATTTATCAAAAAAGGTTTCAGAATATTGGCCTGAATACGCTTGTTTAGGCAAAGAGAACACAAAGGTTAGTGATTTTTTATGTCACAGAGCAGGAATGTTTGGGTTTAAAGGAGGAATGCCAGATTTACCCCTATCTGATTGGGAGGGTTGGACTAAAATGTTGGCATCTCAATCGCCATTTAGAGATCCAGGATCATCTCAAGGTTACCATGCCTTAACATATGGTTGGTTAGTAGGAGAAATTATTCGAAGAGTTGATGGAAGATCAGTTGGTCAGTATTTTCAAGAAGAAATAGCTGAACCTTTTGGAATTGATTTTCAGATTGGACTTAGTTTGGAAGAAATAGATAGGTGTGCTGATATTCTTCCAGATCCAAGATCAGAATCTATGGTAATGAAGTTATTGCCATACATGCCTGATTTTATGCTCCCAGGACAATTAAAGGCTCTAAAGCAAATTCTCAAAGGAGGAGATTATCAAGTCGCTTTTGAGAGCTTTGAAGGAGATCAAGAAATGTTTAATTCTGTTGAATGGAGACAAGCAGAAATCCCTTCAGCAAATGGACATGGCACCGCAGAATCTTTGGCCAAGCTTTTTGGAATTTTGAGCACAGGGTGCGAAAGAGAAGGTAATAGAATATTTTCTGAAGCAACTCTTAACAAATGTCTTCAGCCTCTTTCCGAAGGTCCTGATACAGTTTTATTTGGCGCAGGTATAAAATTTGGAATAGGTTTTGATCTCGGACTTGGTATAACAACAATAGGTCAACCAGATCATCCTAATACGATTTTCGGCCATTGCGGGGTTGGAGGTTGTGTAGCTTTTGGTGATGCAGAAAACCAAATTGGTTATGCTTTTTTATGCAATCGAATGCACAAGCCTCAAGAGCTGTACAAATCAACTAACAGCCTTACTTCAAAACTCTTTGAAATTATCCAAAAACCTTTATAGTAAATCCTTTAATAAACAAGGAGGAAATATGTTTTGTGGAGCAAATATAAGTAAGGTTGCAGATGGAAAAATATCTGAATACACAGCATGGATGATGGAATGGGCTGAAATAATGAATTCAAAAGGAATTGCAAATAGTATCAAATCTTCAGTTTCAGGAGATCCTGAGCCATATGTCTACGCAGTCACTATGTCAAAAGACGCAAAAGAATTCGGAGAGAAAATGGATGAGGTGAGATCCTCTTCTGATTTTATTTCTTGGTTTGGCAAGGCTGCTAATGAGAGAATTTCTCATGGTATTGATTCATTCATGATGGACTTACAGCCTGGTTATGAAAGGGCAACATCACTTTCTGAAGGAGTAATTGTAGGCAATGTTTGGGAAGTTCTTGATTATGAATTATTCTATGGAAATGTTGCTAAAGCTAGAGAAATCCATGAGAAACATGGAGGATTAGTCAGATCATGGACAATAATCGGGGGAAGATATGCAGGTAATATGCAATACAATATAAGTTTCGAATCTCTCTCAGCCTGGGGCAAATTCATGGAAGACATCAGAGAAGAGCAAAGTGCTTTTAATTTAGAAGTGATGTCCCAAGGAAAGATTTCGGCTAACTCTCTCAACCAAGTCGTGCTTGATAACCCAATGATGGTCAAATAAATCTTATAAGCTTTAAACCCTTAAAAGATCATATCAATTAAGGGTTTAAGATGCTTGATAACTTTAACAAATAATGTGGTCCTTATTCATCGACGTAAGAGCAACAGTAATCAAATATACTTAAAACTTTTACTTTAAAAGAAGAATCCTTAGGTACTTCAAAAGACATACCAGCTTTCAATTCTTTCCAACTTTCCTCTTCGGATATCAATACTTCAACTTCGCCAGAGGTAATTTCCATTAATTCTTTCTGGCTAGTATTAAATTCATATTCTCCAGGAAGCATTATTCCAAGAGTTTTTTTTCTTCCGTCTGAAAAAAGTATATTTCTACTTGTTACCTTTCCATCGAAATAAAAGTTAGCGTTTTTTTCAACACTAACATTTTTTATTACTGTCATATCCGCGAATTTATCTAGCTATTAAGTTCACAACTGCAAATTCTTCAACTGTAGTTCCACATTTCTGCGCTACTTGGTCGTAAAGATCAGACCATATTTTATCATTTGCTTGCCAATCAAATGCTTTTTCCATGGCCTCAATCGAGTCATGTAGGTCAACTGCTCCTATGGTTCCATCTGACCAAACTCCCGGAGAAGAAGAGTAGGAGATAGGACTATTAACTCTTTCATAAGCGATTGTCCTTTTTACAATCTCAATCGATTCATCAACTTTTCCTGAGGGACACTCACCTTTATAAATAACGATGACTTGACCAGGTTTTGCAACGGGCATTAACATTTCACTCGATGCATGATGCATTGTGAAAATATTAATTGAACTCAATAACAACAAGGCTCCTAAAATATATCTCATATTAACTCCAAAAATAATTTAATTAATAATAGCACTAAGAATTGAGTGTTTAGGGATAATTCTCATTTATCCTTTTTACAACTTACCCATTTCTTTCTGAGCTTATTTCCATAATTCGGGAAAGTTCTATCACACTTTTTCTTTCTTATCTCCTCAACTTTGCTCCATCTAGAATCATCGGTATTTATAGTATTCTTGAGTTGATCTTCAAAAGAAAAAGAAGACAGACTATAAGAAGACAGAAAGCATAGTAAAAACATTAATTTCTTCATAGAAATGTCCTAATTTCGTTGATTCCCCTTTAGGTTATTGAATACTGAATCAACTTCTTCTTCTTCGAGGCTTTCACCAAATTCATCAATCAACTGTGACATATCATCATATTCCTGTTCATCTTCTATGAGAGACCTTTTACTAAATTCGTCCTCTGACATTAGTTGACGCATAGATGGCTTAATTTCATCAACGCCGGCTCTCCAAAATAATTTAAGCAATTTTTTTAACATTATTCAAAAGGCTCCCAAAGTTCTATAGGACAGCCTTTCTTTGAGCATTCAGTTGAGTAACCTTTAAAGAAAATTGTCCTACCTTTCCTATCTTTTTTTGTATCACCGATTTTATAAAGTTTCTTTGTCACAGACTCATGATCATTAACTAAAGTTACCATTTGTTATAAGTAACCATACAAAAAAGCCACTCACTACTAGTATAGAGATATAGACACTCCATTTATTTGCCATTTGTTTCCTTACTTTTTCAATATCAGGATTTTCTTCTTTATTAGAGTTATCTGATAAATTTCGAAACCACAAAACTCCGATAAAAATTAATACAGCTAATAGAATTAATTCAATCATATTTCTTTAAACAAAGAATTCAATTACAAGTCCAATTATAAGACAAATACCTATTACCCAATTCACCCAGTTATTCATTGAAATTAGTATATTCTTTTTTCTTTCTATAAATGTAGACCATTTCAGGAATACCTAACAAGTTAAAAATTAGGAAAAATAAAAAAGACTTTTTGTCATTAAGTTTGGATGCAATCCAACAAGCATGGTAAGTCCAATATACTTCCCAAGCAGCTATGATAATGAATAAGATTATCAACATAAGTATCGATCTATTTTAGGATATTTATAACAGATTTACTTTTAACAATTGTGATCATATGACGGAATTCTCTATATAATGCTAAAAAATTGACAATAGACACGTAGCTCAGTCTGGTTAGAGCACCACCTTGACATGGTGGGGGTCGGTGGTTCGAGTCCACTCGTGTCTACCAATATGTTTACTGCTCTTCTTCTGCTTCTTCCTCTTTATCTGACAATACACCTCCAATAACTTTAAAAGGAACTTCAGCCACTTTGATAGCTGTTGACACAGCTGTTGTAGTTAAACTAGCCACTGCACAACTTGATAAAGAAAATACCATGAAAATTAAAAAGAAAGATTTCATTTTATACCCCTAATTAAATAACTTTATTACAATACACTTTTATCAAATTTAATTATAGGAATTAAAATGATCACACTTTTTTATGCATGTGCACTGACGATACTTGCATTAGTATTAGCTTATTTGACTGGTCGTCAAAGGTTCAAAACTGGAACTAATCTAGGTTTAGGCGATAGCTTTGAATTGTTACAAATATCAAGAGCACACGCTAATTTGCTAGAAAATGCTCTACTTTTTCTTATTCTTTCATTCCTTCTTGAGACAGTAGGAAATATTCCAACTTTAGCTATCGGTATCCTTGGAGATGTTTTTTTAATCTCTAGAATATTTCATGCCTACGGTATCACAAGAGAAGGGGCAAGCAGCATATTCAGAGCACTAGGGACTATTGGTAGTCTTATAGTTTTGATTACTCAATCCATCTGGGGCTTTATTATTTCGATAACTTGGATGGCGAATAATAATTGGGGGCTTTAGTTAAAGATGAAAAAGTTTCTTACTACTTTTACTATCTTCGTGAGTATACTTGTATTTTCTTCTGAAAATGAATCTACAAGCCATATAGAGAAAATCGTACTAGGTTCTGGTTGCTTTTGGGGGGCAGAGAAAGGTTATGAAGCACTAGAAGGTGTTTTGGATGCTGTGTCTGGTTATGCTGATGGTGAAGGGGTAAGACCAACCTATAGAGAGATTACAAAGTTCTCTAATAAATTTAATCCAAATAACCATGCTGAGGTTGTAGAGGTTACCTACAACAAAAACTTGATCACACTTGAAGAATTAATAATTCATTATTTGGAATCTCATGATCCCACTCAGCTAAATAGGCAGGGTAATGACATTGGGACCCAGTATAGATCAATAATTCTGTATTCAGATGAGGCACAGCAGAGCAAAATCTTGGAATTAATGTCGGAATATCAAACATTGCTTAGAGAAGGTGGATACGGAGATATTCAAACAATCGTAAAACCACTATCACAGTTCTTTGTTGCAGAAAATTTTCATCAAGACTATATAAAGAAGAATCCTAATGGTTATTGCCCAGATCATTCAACTGGAATTAAGTTTGCCAGGAATGATTATGAACCCAAAAAAGACAATAATCTTTTAAAGATTGGGAAGAGTATAGTCGTCATTGAACCTGAAGGTTTTTGCCCATATTGCCAAAAATTTCGTGAAGATGTTTCTAATGAATATGCAGGGACGATACCCTTAGTCTACAGAGATGCATCTAACTTAGAGGGTTTGGCTATAAAGACTCCAACATGGGCTACGCCCACCATACTATTTTTAGAGAGAGGTTCTGAAGTTTTCGGACATCAAGGTTACTTATCTCCCAAAGAATTTTATCAGGCTCTGGGGCTATTTAAATTAGGAAATACTGAGGCATATCGAGTGGCGTTCAATGAAGGTACCGATGCAAGATATTGTAAGGAATACGAAATCTTCAAAAATACACCCGACGGAGTTTTCATTGATAAATTAAGCGGTGCTCCTTTATTTGATACAAAATATAGATTTAATTCTAGAACAGGCTGGTTATCTTTTACGAGACCTGTTGAAGGTTCTGTATATAGACTTGCAGATAATAGCTATGGAATGAGAAGGATTGAAATAAGATCGGTAACCTCGGATATACATTTAGGTCACGTATTTCCAGATGGGCCAAACGGTTTACCAAGATACTGTATTAATGCTACAGTTTTAGAATTCAAAACTAGGGACGAATTTAATAAATTAAAAATTAAGGAGAAGGTATGAAGGGAAAAATAGCTAAATACGTGACAGTTGGAACTAATGATTTAGAAAGAGCAAAAAGTTTTTATGATGCCTTGTTCGAGGATATGGGAGCTACTAGCTTCGGACCCAATGAAAGAAGCTTTTTTTGGACCATCCCTGGAGATGATACGAATTTTGCTGTATTTGTTCCTTATGATGGTGAAGAGGCCACTGTGGGTAATGGAAGTATGATAGGTTTTACTATGGAAACCGAAGAAGATGTTAATGCTCTGTATGAAAAAGCTTTGTCACTTGGCGCTAGTGATGAGGGAGCTCCGGGTCAAAGGGCACCAATTTTTTATGGTGGATATGTCAGAGATTTAGACGGCAACAAACTTACTATTTGTAAGTTTGGCTAATTTTTTTACAGAAGATCAGCGATAGTGTCGAATATCACATAAGCTAGTAATATTCTTATTATGAGTGTGGTTTTTAATGAATCACTCATTTCAATACCCCATTTTTTTTTGGTATTATTAGGTGTTATTTCTGCAGACATGATTCTAAGTCCAGCTTACAAAGCTTGCTACGAAATAGACTCCCATTACCAAAGGAATGAAGTAACTGATCTCTTTCCCTATTTTGCCTATGGTTCTAAGTTTTAAAGTTTTTTTAGTTTCCATACACAATAGTATGCAATTTCTATGCCAAAACTTTTAAGCTATTGTTATCCTTATTCGTGCGAATTTAGTGCAAATATAATTTCTTTTGTATAAAAAACGAACAATTGCTACTTTCTTGCAGTAACTATCCAGGTTGCACTTGGAAACAAAAGCCCATCGCCATTATGAAACTCTGAAAACTTAAGAATCAATGCTTGAAGAATCTCATCTTTCAGTTCTTCTTTTGAATTTTTTAGCATTTCAGTTACTACCGGATTAATAGTTAAGTAGTCTTCACAAGCTTCCTCAATTGATTTTCCTGAAAACATAACTATGTCTTCTTGATTATCTTCTATTTCTATATCTTTAAAACTTGATCGATCTAGAATATCTGAAATATAACTTTTATCTTCAAAAGCGAAGGGTCCAGGGCTCTTTGGTGGAGGAGAGGGTAGATCAAGGTACTCTTTTATAACTTGTAAAGATAAACTCTGCCAAGGATTTAAAGATGGATTTTGCCAACATACAAAACTGAGTTGACCATTTTCTTTTAAAGATTTGTATATGTTTGAAAAAGCCTGGTATGGATCTTCAAAAAACATAACGCCAAATCTAGAAAAGGCAATATCAAAATCAGATGGCATATTGTCAACTTGCACATCTAAAACTTGAAAATTAGCATTAGATAAAGATTGATCAGAAGCATTTTGAGCTGCCCTAGCTAGCATAGGCTCGGATATATCTACCCCTATGATCTCTCCTTCGCCTAATTGCTTGGCAATTTCTAGAGTAGTTGCGCCACAACCACAACCAATATCTATTATTTTTGTTACTCCACTTAAATCTAGTTTACTTATTGCTTTAGTCCCCAATGGATTAAGCATAATATCCATCTCACTTTGTTTGTTTACCCACACATCACCACCTGAACCAGACCAGAATTGTTTCTGTTTTAAATTTATTTCTTCCATAGTCATATCCTTATATTGATACATATCATTTTATAAGAATTAATGTAAGATTTGCACCTTATGAGTATGGACGTGAATGACTCCCTTTTAGATCTAATAGGTAATACACCTATGATGAAATTAAAGTCTCTTGATACAGGGCCTTGCGACCTTTATGTGAAATTAGAATTGAACAATCCTGGAGGATCCATAAAAGATAGAGTCGGTCTATCTATCATTGAGGAAGCAGAGAAGTCGGGTGAACTAAAACCCGGTGGAACAATTATAGAAGCTACAGCAGGTAATACTGGAATTGGGTTAGCATTAATAGCAGCTTTAAAAGGTTATAAAATTATTTTGGTAATTCCAGACAAGATGAGTAGAGAAAAAATCTTACATCTCGAGGGTCTCGGCGCTGAGATAATTTTAACAAGATCTGATGTTCCGGAAGGTCATCCTGAATATTATCAAGATATGGCTAGAAAGTTAGCCCAAGAAACACCAGGAGCATTTCTTGCAAATCAATTTGGCAACCCAGCTAATCCAACTGCTCATAGGACAACCACAGCACCTGAAATATGGGAGCAAATGCAAGGGAATATTGATGCAGTAGTAGCAGGGGTAGGCTCTGGTGGAACACTTACAGGACTTGCAGAGTTCTTCAAGTCTAAAGATCCATCTATCTGCATGGTTGCAGCCGATCCTGAAGGTTCCATAATTTCAGATGCAGTTCTCAAAGGTGAATATAATTACGATGGTGGAAGCTGGCTAGTAGAGGGTGTAGGAGAAGATTTTATCCCTGATACATTCGAGGTATCTCTTATGGATGATGCTGAAACGGTCTCAGATAAAGAAGCTTTTGAAGTCTTACAAATCATTTTGAAAGAAGAGGGTATTCTTGGCGGATCTTCCACAGGCACTTTGGTTGCTGCTGCAGCAAAGTGGTGTCGTAAGCAAAAGGAACATAAAAATGTTGTGACCTTTATATGCGACACAGGTAACAAATATTTATCAAAAGCTTTCAATAAGGCCTGGTTACAGGATAACAATCTCCTTGATTTGAAGATTTATGGAGACTTAAGGGATTTAATCAACAGAAGAGCTGATCAAGGAGAAATGATAAGTGTGAACGAAACCGATTCTCTTCTTGTTGCATATAATAGAATGAGAGCATCGGACGTATCTCAAATCCCGGTTATGAATAACAATAAGTTAATGGGTATTCTCGATGAAGAAGATTTACTTTTTGCTGTCAGTAAAGATCAATCTTCTTTCTCTAATAATGTTTCTGATTACATGATGGATCATTTAGACACATTACAATTTGATGCATCGAAAGATGAATTACTTTCAATACTTACCGAAGGTAAAGTAGCCATAATTTATGACGGTGAAACTTTTATTGGTTTTGTAACTAAAGTAGATTTAATTAATTACTATCGTAATAAATTCAAATAGTCTTTATGTCTGTGAAAAAGAATAAACAAGGGTTTGAAACAAGAGCCATTCATGCTGGACAAGAACCCGATCCAACTACTGGGGCCATAATGACTCCTATTTATACAAGCTCAACTTACGTGCAAGAAAGTCCTGGAGTGCACAAAGGCTATGATTATTCAAGAAGTACTAACCCAACTCGTAAAGCACTGGAATCTTGCATAGCTGATCTAGAGGGTAGTACTTTCGGATATGCTTTTGCTTCAGGTATGGCAGCAAGTGCGACTGTATTAGAACTTCTAGATGCCGGTGATCATGTGATTGCAATGGATGATTTGTATGGGGGAACTTATCGACTTTTTGAGAATGTAAGAAAACGCTCTGCTGGACTCAATTTTACATTTTGTGATTTAAGCAATCTAAACAACCTTGAAGCATCCATTAATGATAAGACAAGAATGATTTGGGTTGAGAGCCCTACAAATCCTCTTCTTAAAATCGCTGATTTATCTGCTATCTCTGCTTTTGCTAAACAACATAACTTAATCTCAGTTTGCGATAATACTTTCTGCTCTCCTTTTGTTCAGAATCCAATAGAACTAGGTTTTGATATTGTCGTTCATTCTGCAACTAAGTACTTGAATGGTCATTCGGACTTAATAGGAGGAATTATAGTTTGTTCACCAGATAAAGAAAAAATAGCTAACGAAATTCTTTATCTACAAAATGCTGTAGGTTCAATTATGAATCCATTTGATTCATTTTTGCTATTGAGAAGTTTAAAGACCCTGCCAGTTAGAATGGAAAGACATTGTAAAAATGCGCTGGATATTGCTGTTTTTTTAGAGTCCCACTCTTCAATTGAGAAGGTAATTTATCCTGGTTTAGAAAGTCATCCACAGCACAATATTGCCAAGAAGCAAATGAATGGATTTGGAGGCATGATTTCGGTGGTAATAAAAGGCGGTTTAGAAAGTGCTACTAACTTTCTTGAAAAAACAAAATTATTTTCTTTGGCAGAGAGTCTAGGGGGGGTTGAGAGTCTCATTGAGCACCCAGCAATTATGACTCACGCATCAATTCCACCTGAAATTCGAGAAGAGATTGGAATAAGTGATGGTCTGGTGAGACTTTCAGTAGGTATAGAGTCTATCGACGATTTATTGGAAGATATAGAAAATTCTTTAACCTAATTATCTAAACCTACTTTCCAGTTGACTCTTCTTGAAGATTCCTCAATTTTATTCTCTACACCCAGAACTAAAGCAAACATGGCCATCCTAATTACAACGCCATTATCTGCCTGCCTAAAAATTGCTAGATTGGGATTTTCGTATAGGTCGCTATCTAATTCATTTGCATCACTTCTAGAGTCTCTGGGTAAGGGATGCATAATTACAGTATTAGGTTCACAATTGGCAGTATAAATAGATTGATTAAGGCTAAGAAGTCCTCTGTATTTATTGGCATCGGATTTACTTTTAAATCTTTCTTCTTGAATTCTGGTTACATAAATAATGTCAACTTCAGATATACCTTCTTCAAGATTCTCAGTCTCAGAGAGATTTAGACCAGATTCATTTAGCTGATTTAATAACTTTGGAGGAAGTTTTAGTTCTTTAGGAGAAATGAGATTTAATTTTACATTAGAATAAAAAGAGAGAATTTTACATAATGAGTGAACAGCTCTTCCATATTTCAAATCTCCCACTAAAGCAATTCTAAGGCCATCTAAATTTTTATTATTTTCTGATAGTTCCTTTTGAATAGTATAGAGATCTAGAAGAGCTTGAGAGGGATGCTCATTTGATCCATCCCCGGCATTTATCACCGGAACTCTACTTGAATCTGCAAAGCGTTTTATAGATCCATTTTCAGGATGTCGCATAACTATAATATCGCTATATCCACTGAGAACTTGAGCTGTATCAGCAAGAGATTCACCTTTAGCAAGGGAAGAGCTTCCTACTTCTGTAATTTCTCTAACATTTCCTCCAAGTAGGTTGAATGAGGCTCCGAAGCTTATCCTAGTTCTTGTGCTAGGTTCAAAGAACATATTCCCTAGGATCGCGCCTTCAAGCACTCTTGTTATTTTTTCTTTGGAAGCGAAAGGTTCTAATTTGTCTGCAACAGAAAATAATTTTTCTATGCCTTTACGATCGAATTGATCTATAGAGAGGATGTGGTTACCGCTAAAATCCATCTATTACTAACTTTTGAAATGGCATCTTATCATCTTTAGCTTTAATTAAGATAGTTTAAGAAAATTGGGGATGACCAAGCCCTTTCTCCAATAGGAGCCAAACAGTCATCAGAAGGTTCAAATTCTGGTCCACTTGCATAACAGGGTTTAATTTTTATACATTCTCCCTTTTCGTTGTATTCACAACGAAGAGGATCTCCCCCTACAGCAAGGCTTTCTTCTTGAATGGCTCTTATGTAGTAAACCGAACTAACTTTGTCTTTACTAAATTCTTTGTCTTCGAAAGACACTAAACAACCTTGGCCGGTATCATTGCAGTCAAAAACTAACCATGGATCTTGAATAGCACTATCCAACGCATCTAAATTTTCGGTAGGTGTTATTTTAATAACCTCAATTCTATCTATCAAATTTCTTTCGTTAGTTGGGTTGTAGCACTCATTTAAGCATAGACGTTCCACCTCTTCTTTTAACATAGAATTATTTACATAATCAGGACACCCGGGAAGCTGTTTATAGGATCCAACAGCTCTTACTTCAAAAAATGGATTCTCAGAAAAAGCTAATTCACTTCCCATAGGAACTTCTTCCTGACTATTAATTAAATTAAACCAAAGTAAGATTCTTTCACCCGATGTTGCATATACTTCTCTCTCATATAAAGAATCATAAATTTTGTTCCTATCTAGCCTATCAGCATGAACTGCAACTAAACCTCCTGTTGAATAAAAAGATGCACCTCGTTCAGGAGGTAGTATCCAAGTTAAATTATCTTTAGCTCCCCAAGAATCTCCCATCGATTTTCTTGCAAATTCTTTATAACCAGCTCCAGCCCTGGCCTTATGATTATCTGTTGATCCTATGAGACCCAATTTAAAGGAATTTAAGACTCCACTTGTATTAATTTGAGATGCTAATGCAGCTTGAGAGCTCATAGCAGGCCTGTAGGTATAGGCTGGAAGAAAAGAATCTTTTAGTTGTCCACATTGATTCCAATCTTCTTCTGTTGCATTTTCAACTAGACCAAATCTTAATAATCCTGAGGCATTATTGGCAAACTGTTCTTTAATATCATTTGCTTTATCTGCACATGCAACACCAGTTTCCTTTTTACATTGCTCATTAACTATTAATCCCGCCCTCCAGCAACAAGGCTCAAAGTTATCTGTTGGAGGAGGGCATTTGAATATTCCTGAAGAAATTTCTTCAGCATGAAGGAATTTCCGGTAGATTTCTGAATTTCCATGACCCGAATATACTTCCATAAGTCTTTGTTTATCAGGATCATGATTACCATTATAGAGTTGGGAGCTCATACTAGAATTCGCTGGAGAGTGTATTCCCCATGTTGTCCCATGCGGTATGACGATTGCTTCTAACCCAAGCTCATCAAGTCTAGTAAATAGTTCTTTCGGAGTTTCAGCTCTTTCTTTACATTCCTCATTTAAATTCCTTTCTTGATCACAAAATGGAATCGAATAGGATTCTTCTCTGAATTTAAGGAAATCAAAATCAATTGCTTCAGGAGGAAAATCAGCAACTAAGGGTAAAAAAGGTGTTAGGCCATTTTCAATCAGCAAATCAAGACCGGTTAGGCCTGCTCCAATTGGTACATCAGGAACATTATTTAAGTCTCTAAGGATTACATTTTTATGAGCATAGTGTGTTTCTGGATTAGCCCCCATTTGTGTCCATTCCCAACCGGCAAAAACAACCAGATCCTTATTGTTTTCATCTGAAATAGAATCACAGTTCCTCATAGATTCTAGGGAATCTTGCCACATCTTCCTAGTCATGCCTTCTGCGTGGTCAGTAATTGAAAAAAAGTCCAAAGAGGAGCAAAAACGAGCAAAATTACATGCATCAGCTGGAGGATGAACTCCTTCTCCCTGAAGCATGGGTAAGCTGAAGAGAAAAGCATCTTGTGAAAAGGTAGTGTGAACATGCAAATCGCCAAAGAATATTTGCTTTTCACTTAATGGAGTATTGTCAACTGGTCTAGGAGAATAGACTAATTCTCCATCTTCAGGAAGATTGCCTACTAGGCCTGAAGAGGAAATAAAGACATAGATAAATATTAAAAGAAAAGGACTTAAAACTAATCCTATTAATTTTAAGACTCTAAGCATTCAGTCCACGACCTCTAATAGATATCCATTCGTTAGTTGGACTATCAATAGCTCCATAATCAGTACCGGTTTCAGCAAAATGATAAACCATTGCTGTTCTTCTAGAATCAGACTTATTGTCATAGGATTTATGCATTAGGAAGCTGTGAAACAATAATAAATCCCCTTTATTTAAGGTCATAGGTATTTCATCACTGAAATCATGATCCTTTATTTCGGTATATCCATAATTTGATTCTTTTCTATCATCTGGAAGATGTTCATGAAGATGTTCATGATGTGAACCAGGAAGAACTACCAAACATCCATTATCCAGTGTAGCTTCGCTTGTTGCTAACCAAGCCGCAACTTGCGGTTCTCTGTCGAAAGGAAAATAAGAAGAATCTTGATGCCAGGGTTGTCCCCATGCACCTGGATTCTTGAATATAAATTGGCTTAAAAAACAATCTATATCAGGTCCAATTATATCTTCCAGTAGATTGCACAAGGTCTCATCTTTGATAAATGAATTAAAAATACCTTTTGAGTGAATTCTAAAAAGCTTGGATATTTCATCCTCGATACTATTAGCATTTTTACTGGGTTTCATTTCTCTTATAGCTATGTGACCATCTCCAGCATAGGCATGACTAAAAGCACTATCCTCAGGAACAATAGATTTAATGATGCTTATTACTTCATCATTCATCTCATTACAGAAGTTATCGTCAACAAAATTAGGTATTAAAATATAGCCTGTATCATTCCAACTTTTTTTCTGTTCTTCAGTCATATGCTTTGTGAGAGTTAACTCTCTGCTAGAAGTTCTTCCTACTTGCTCGTTAATCTTACTTGAGAAATCTTTTTTAGATTGTTGATCTATATCTTTTCTGTTCATGACAAAAATTTTATCAATTTATTTCCACATAGGGTGGTTTAAGTTCACTTAATTTGAGAAGATGAGTTTACATAAAAAAGAAATGGAGTAAATATGGCAACTTTTGAAGAATTAAAAACTGGACTTGAAACTGCCTTTGATGCTGAAGGCGCTAAAGGAATAGAAGCAACAATTCAAATTAATATTGAAGATCTAACAAATTTCTATGTGGATATAAATGATGGAGCTTTATCTGTTGTAGAGTCTGAGCATGAAGATCCAGGTTTAACTTTAACTTTTGACAGCCAAGAGACTATGGAAAAAGTATTTTCTGGAGATCAGCAAGCGGCAATGGGAGCTTTTATGCAAGGAAAAGTTAAGTTTTCAGGAGATATGGGATTAGGACAAAAGCTAGGATCAGTATTTAAAGCCCCGGAATGAATCTCTCAAGAGGCATATTTTACAGAACACCCATAAGGCTTTGTAACTGGTGAAGTTATTTCTTCGCCGGTGCCCATCTCTTTCAAGGCCTCTTTTACATAGTTCTTTGCTTTAAGAAGATCTCTACTCATAAACCCTCTACCACCAGCATCATCAATAGCTCCCTGGTATTTCATTAGGCCTTCCTCGTTGATTATGTACATGTGAGGAGTAGTCTTGGCATCATAAATTCGACCCACTTCGCCTGTTGGATCGAATAGAATGTGTGATGGATAGGCATTTCTTGTAATGGTTAGCGCATTGGCTTCATCCGATGAAACGTATCCTTGGGTACCTGGAGCTGAGGAAATAATACTCAACCATATGATTTCTTCTTCTTTGGCAAATTCTTGAGTAGACTGCATATTTCCTGTCTCGTAATGCTTTGCAACATAAGGACATCCATGATTTGTCCACTCCATTACAACCTTTTTACCTATGAATGAACTTAGAGATATTTCGTTTCCATAGCTATCAGATAATTTGAATTCGGGTGCGCTATCCTCATTTTCTACATAACTCGATAAGAATTGTGAAAAATAGAAAATCAGGAAAGTGAGAGTAATAAATTTTTTCATCAGCTAAGCTCGTTTAGATATCTTAATAGAATATCTTCTGTAAGAATTTCTGGCAAGATAATGGGTTCCCCCTCTGAAGGATACAGTAAATATAGAGGTACACCAGTTCTACCAAATTGTTCTAACTTTTTGGCAATGACTCCATCTTTCCTAGTCCAATCCGCCTCTAGATAGATAATATTTCGTTTACTCATTAATTCAGTCACTTTCTTTGAACTCAAAGCAACTCTTTCATTTACCTTACAAGTAATACACCAGTCAGCTGTAAAATTTAAAAAGACAAGTTCTTTAGCTTCTCTGTATTCATTCAATATTTCTTCACTAAAAACTATCTCTTCTTGAGTATCTTTAGTGCTGTATTCAGTAGGAACAATTGATATTGAAACTACAACCAAAATCAAAACAACAAATCTTACCAACCACCTTATCCACTTTTGAGATGAAGTATTCTTTTCTAATATCCATAATGAAAGGCTGATAACTAGACCGCCAACTAAGACCAATAAAACTGTATTGCTATCTACCTGACCGCTTAATACCCACAAAAGCCAAAGTGCGGATGCCCACATAGGAAATGCCATAAATTGTTTGAACGTCTCCATCCATGCTCCAGGTTTCGGTAAGAAAGATAATAATGAAGGTTTTACACTGAGCACTAAGTAAGGAAGTGCAAATCCAAGTCCTAAGCTAAGAAAAATAAGAAATGAATTTCCACTGGGTTGTAGCAATGCAAAACCAATTGCAGAACCCATGAAAGGAGCTGTGCAAGGCGAGGCCACTACTACAGCCAAGACGCCTGTAAGGAAAGATTCAAAGGATTCATTCTTTACTTGGGTCATAGAGCTCAATTGCCCCATTTGACTGCCAAAGACTAAATTACTCATAAACATGAAGCCTAATGCAACAAATAAATAAAAAAGAATACTTATGACTAAGGGGTACTGTAGCTGAAATCCCCAACCTATATTTTCACCACTTGATTTTAATAAGATTAAAAGTAGAGCAATTAACAAGAAACTCAAGATTACCCCTAAGGTATAAAATAATCCAAATTTATAGGCTTGTGAGGATGAATTTTCACCATGTTCCATAAATCTCAAAATTTTGATACTTAGTATGGGAAATACACATGGCATGATGTTAAGGATCAATCCGCCAAGGAAAGCAAACATAATCAATAGCAATATTCCTTGTTCGTTTTTTGGTAAATCTGCAGTCAGAGGGAATGATATTTGATAATAGGATTTACCTTCTTTGTTTGACGCCTCTATTACACCTTCAAATTTACTTAAATTAAGATCAGCTTTAGAAGCTTTAATTTCTAAAATGAAACTATTTTGATTCTTTTCATAAATTTGTTCTTCAACGTAACTGGTTAAGCCATATTCCTTGGGAAAGAAATAGATATCATCAAAATGTTCTCCGTCTTTTATATCAGTCTGAAGGAAGAAACTATCATCTAATTTCTCAATTCGATATTCTTGATTAAAGTTACTAGGAACCGTCTCTAAATAATTATTTATTTCTTCTCGATCAGATGAAGATATGAATAAACCTTCATTTATTTGGATGTCTACGATACCTTCTTGAGGAATACATATATCTTTGCATGTAAACCAACCAACTTTCGCTTCAATATTTATAGGAAACTCAATGTCATTTGAAGAAGATATCTTTGTTAACAAAACCACTTCATTGTTGTAACCAAAAGTCATTAAGGGCTCAACGGGAATCCTTTCTGGTCCTGGCCAAAGAATTGATGAAGCTTCTAAACCTTTTGGCAATATCCAATCTATAGTAGCTCCTTCACCGGCATCACCTGGATTTTCCCAATAGGTATGCCAATCTTTTGCAAGTTTAAATTTAACACCCAACACAAAACTATCTCCAGGTTGAATGGAGTATGTTTCTGAAATTAGTTCGATGCTCGAGTCACTTTCATAGTACTTTGCTTCTGAAAATACATTGTGATTCGTAAAGATAACTCCACAAAGAATTAAGAACTTTATGATATTCTTATTAAGTTTGTAATTAATCTCTTTAAGCATGTTTGAAGATTTAAAAAAAAGTTTTAACGAAGACGGTTTTGTAGTCGTAAGAGACTTATTTGATAGCTCTGAAATTAAATTTTACAGAGAAGTAATAAAAGAAGCTATTAAAGAGAGAAAACACTTTGACGAAAGGGTTTTAAAAGACAGATCAGAATATGAACAGTCATTTACTCAATGTCAAAATTTATGGGAAGATTACATAGATATTAGAAAGCTAACTTTCGATCAAAGGGTCTGCAAAATAGCATCAAAGCTTTTAGATACTGAGGCAATCAGATTATGGCATGATCAAGCTTTACTGAAAGAATCGGGCGGTAGAGAAACTGATCCTCATCACGATCAGCCTTACTGGCCTATAAAGGAAACCAAAACAATAACAGCCTGGATTCCATTATGTGATATTAATGAGACTAATGGTCAATTGGGATTTTATTCAGGCTCTCATAAGATTAAGGACAAAAAATTTATCAATATTTTCTCAGGCAAGGTTGATGAAAATAATTTTTTGGAAACTGCCAACGTTAGTCCAGATCAGATAAGTTATCAAGCTATGAAAGAGGGTGATGTTTCCTTTCACCATGGTTTGACTTTTCACAGAGCTAAATCAAATGTTTCAAATTATGACAGAATAGTTCATACCGCGATTTTTTTTGCTGATGGATGCACTAGAGGTGATGACAAATTTCATTTTAGTGTCGATAGATCTAACATAAAGGTAGGAGAAAAAATTGATAGTGATGTAACTCCTATTGCTTTTCCTATTACTAGCCTTCCTGAGAGACCAAAAAATGGTATTTCAGATGATTTTATCGGTTATAAGATGTTTGGTTTATTACCTAAAGAGTAAACATTGTTTTTAAATGCTCTCTGACTAGTTTCGTCCAGATCTCATAACCTTTAGCATTTATATGTAGGCCATCTTCAACAAAAAGTTCAGGAATACGAACTCCCTCAGCTGATAACATAGCATCCCAGATATCAATAAAAGTTACCAAATCATCTTTGGAAGCTATTTCGGCTATCATCTCGTTATAAGTTATCTCTTCTTTTTCTAAATAAACTCTAGCTGGAGATGGTTTTATACCTATTACGAATAGATGAACACCAGGTAAAGCTTGATGAACCTTGTCTTTTAAGATTTCGAAATCTCGAATAGTTTCCTCAGGTGTTTTTAGAGCAGTTAAGTCATTTGTTCCACAAAAGAAAACAATAGCTTTAGGAGAGTAACGCTGAATGACATCTTCAAAATGATGATTGACATGGGCAATATGAGCACCACCAAAACCTCTGTTTAAAACTTTGAGAGGTTGCATATCATCTTCCAAAGAATTCCAAAATCTTATACTAGAACTACCTGTAAAAAGAACTTCAATTTCTCTAGGAAAATCTAACTTATCTTCTTCTAAGAATCCAGCTATGGCATCCTCATAAAAATCTTTTTTACTCCAAGCATTGAGATAGAGTGCAGTCTTTTTTATCTCTACAGGAGAAATTTCTGTATTATTTAACTCTGCTTGAATTTTAATTCTTTCTTCTAAAATTTGAATATCATCAGAGCACCCATAAAAGGTAAGCGCAAATAATATTGATACTAATCTGCTTATTTTCATGCGTTACCAAAATTGGGACTTATCATTCGGATATCATAACCAACAATTTTTGACATTTCATTGATTTGGTCACTTGGATTTATTTTAAATATTAAATTACTATTTTCATCGAATGCAATCCAAGCATTATCTGAGATTTCAGTATTAAGCTGTCCTGGACCCCAGCCTGTATAACCTAGTGTTAACCTAAAATTTTTTGGTCCATCTCCTCTAGCAATATCCTCTATAGCTTCAAAATCTGTACTCATATATACATGTTCACTCACTTTTAAGGTTCCCTTCCAGCATTTATCTGAACTATGAAGTATAAATATTGCTCCAGGATTTACTGGCCCACCTAAAAATACATTCCCTTTAGCGTTATCAACTTCACTAATCTTTAGGCCTCTTAGTAGCTCCTTTAAATCAAGGTCTAAAGGTCTATTAAAAATTAAGCCAAGTGAACCTTGTTCATTATGATCACAAATATATATTAATGAGTCTGTAAAATAAGATGTTCCTTCTTCATTCGGAGAAAAGAAAAGAATTTTCCCTTTTAATTTATCTTCATCAGTCCACATTAACTATCTTCACCTAGCTTATATAAGTTATAAAAATAAAAGGCACTTATAACCAAAGCATGTTCAATCTCCCGATTTTTTATCAAAGAGGGTATTTCGTCAATGTTTTTACTGATAATCTCAATATCCTCGGTTCCATCCAAATTCTGATCAGCAGATTTTTCGCAATTTAGAGCAAGGTATGTATAAGTATGGTTGGCCATAATGGCAGGATTAGATTCTACTCTTCCTATTTCAACAACTTCACTTCCTTCAAAACCTGTTTCTTCTTTCAACTCTCGAATGGCTGCATGTTTTGGGTCCTCTCCATAATCAGCCATTCCTCCAGGTATTTCTAAGGATGTCTTTTCTAGACCAAATCTATATTGATTTACCAAAATCACCTCTCCTGAAGAGGTCATAGGAATAATATTTACCCAAGTGGGTACTTCCATCACCCAAACTTTATGTTCTGTGCCAAGCTTTGGAGAAGTGACTAAATCTTCCCTCATTTTAAAGATTTTATTTTCTAATAAATATTTAGAAGAATTTTTTTCCCATTTCTTTATCATGTACTTACCTTAAAATTAAAGTTTCTTAATAATTATCCTAACTCAAATGAATTCAGAACAGTTCTTAAATTGGATTATAAGCAATCCTGAGTATGCTGGCCTTGCAATGTTCATTATAGGTTTTCTTGAATCTTTTTTTATTTCAGGTGCTGTATGGCCTAGTGTAATTCTTTTATTATTTGCAGTTGGACTTAGTGAATCTGATATTAAGCTTGCGTTCATTTGTATAGGAGCAGGATTAGGTTCTTGGGTAGGAGATACTTTAAGTTTTTACTCTGGATTATTTTTTGGACCAAGATTGAAGAGACTAAAGTTTTTACAAAAAAGACAAGCTGTTTTTATAAGAGGAGAAGATTTTTTTAAAAAATATGGTTGGGGTGGAATCTTAATTGGAAGACTAATACCAGCAATAAGACCTTTTATTCCCTTTATAGCCGGCATTTCATCCATGACATCGGTTGTCTTTTTTATTAGCTCAATACTTGCTTGCTTAATATGGTCAATTGCACTAGCAATTTTGATAATAGGAATAGATAATATAATTAACTTTTTTTAATAACTAATAAAATTATGTCAAGACATCAAGCTTTAGATACTTTTGGAAGATCAGGTAATCCAATAATCAGGTCATCAGCTTTTCAGGAAACTTCAATAAGTGGAGAAAAGATGACACTAGAAGGTGCAGTCAATAAAACTGGTATTTTATTGTTTTTAACAGTTTTATCTGCAGCTATCAGCTGGAATTTTCAAGGACCTTTTATGTCTTTAGTTTCAACTATTGGTGTTGTTTCCGGTCTAATAGCTGCTATTTCAACATTTGGTTTTTACTTCTTTTTTATAGGGTGGATAATTAATCCCAGACCACATCTGGCACCTAAAACTGGCCCAATATATGCTGTAGGAATGGGATTTATGATTGGAATAATTTCTCAACAAGCTGAAGCAATGTTTCCTGGAATTGTTATACAGGCAGTTTCTCTAACTTTCTTCGTTGCAGCTTCCTTATTACTGGCTTACAAGACCGGAATAATTAGACCTACACAGAATTTTGTATTGATGATATTTGCAGCAACTTTGGGTATCTTTCTCACTTACTTTTCCAGTTTTATTTTTAGTCTTTTCACCGGAAGCTCCTTCTCAATTTTTTCTGATACTGGTTGGATGGGTATAGGTATAAGCCTTTTCGTCGTCGCTATTGCGGCACTCAATTTGGTCCTGGACTTCGACATTATTGAACAAGCGGATGAGCAGGGAGCTCCAAAATACATGGAGTGGTTTGGTGCTATGGCTTTAGTTGCAACTCTAATATGGCTTTATATTGAAATTCTTAGACTTTTAATGAAATTAAGATCAAGATGATAAAGATTTGAATACTTTTATTGCGATACTAGGAATATTATCTTTCCTAATTTTTTTCTACCTTCTCAGGTTTAAGGCTTCCAAAAAACAAACCAATAGAATTAACAGGCCTAAATGGTCTAAATACATCCCTTACCAAGATAAGGATAATAAAACTAATTCTGATGATGCTGATTTTTCAGATAAATAAACCGATTACATAGCATCTAAGAACAATTTTTCCCACTCTTCCTGCGATGGAAGTCTTGGTGTTGTAGCATTACTAGGATCAGTCATTGAATGAGCTACAAGTCCTGGAATCATTTCTTCTGTAACTCCCATCTCTTTCAAACCGCTAGGTAAACCGATAGCTTTATTCAGAATTTCAATCTCCTCAGCTAGATCATTAGATTTATCTTTTCCCATGGCACGCAATATTTTTGAGTACTTATTGCCAACATGATCTCTATTGAACCTCAAGATTGTGGGTAAGATAACACCATTTAATGTTCCGTGATGCAGTCTAAGTTCTTGGTCTGCACCAATTGCATGGCTCATAGAATGAACAGCGCCCAGTCCTTTTGAAAAAGCCATTGCTCCCTCAGTAGAGGCCATCATCATGTTCCATCTTGCTTCTTTATCTTGGCCATCTTTTACTGCCCTAATCAAGCTCTCTTCACCAACAACCTTTTCAACTCCATCTAAACCTACCGCTTCGGCAGGTGGGTCTATAACTGGAGAAAGAATCGCTTCTATACAATGCGTTAAAGCATCCATTCCTGCCCCTGCCGTAAGAACAGGCGGCAATCCTAGGGTAAGCTCCGGATCACAGATTGCAGCATCAGGTCTTAAATGGTCACTAGCTAAAATAAGCTTTCTTCCATCATTCATGATAATCACTGCTCCAACCGATACTTCACTGCCAGTCCCTGAAGTTGTAGGTATAGCTATCATTGGCATAGTTTCATTGATTTTTCCTACACCCCCTTCATTTACAGAATAATCTACAACATCTCCTTCATGATTAGCCATTAATGCAACTGCTTTAGCTAAATCCATACTTGAACCACCTCCAAAACCTATTACACCGTCACAATTGTTTTCTTTGTATGCTTTGAGAGCAATATTTACTGCCTCTTCAGTAGGATTAGCAGGAGTTTCTTCATAGAAAGTAGGAGATAATTCATTTGAAAGAAGGCCCCTAATCTTATCGGACATCCCAATGGAGGCTAGGCCAGGATCAGTGCATATGAGTGGGTTTTTTACTCCAAGTTCTTGTAATACTAAAGATATATTTTTTATTGATCCATTTTCAAAGTAAGGTTTGTTTAAATAATTTAGCTGCATAATTTTCTTCCAAATAAAGAACATAATTCTATATGTTTTTATATATTTAGAAAGAATATACTTAATGAGGAATGAAAATTTTAGATCAACCAAAAACAATAAGATTAAAGATTATGGATTTTCTTTCAAGAAGAGAGCACTCCGCAAAAGAGATTTTTCAAAAACTTTCTTACAGAGTTGAATCTCAGGATATGTTGCTTCAAGTCATTGATGATTTAGTGGAGGATGGCTTATTAAGTGATGAAAGATTTGCCGAAAGTTATTTTCATAGCAGAAAAAATAAAGGTTTTGGCCCTCTCAGAATAAAAAATGAACTTAGTCAACGAGGTATAAAAGAAAGTATTTTTGATTCTATTCAAAAAGATACTGATTGGACGGCATGTGCTTTGAAAGCTTTAAAAAAGAAAATGAATGGAAAAGATCTTATGGAATCAAAGGAAATTCTTAAATTAAAAAAATTCTTAAATTACCGAGGTTACGAATTTCAGGATATAGACAAAGCTTTTTCAGAATTCAATAAGGAAAAAATATAAAACTTCTTATTACTTAAACTATACTAATGAAGACAACATGAGTTACCAAGTTTTAGCTAGAAAATGGAGACCCAATGATTTTTCAGAAGTCGTCGGGCAAGAACATGTTGTTCAGGCCCTATCTAACAGTTTAGATAATCAAATGGTTCATCAGGCATTTGTTTTAAGCGGTACCAGAGGTGTTGGAAAAACTACCATTGCAAGGATATTAGCTAAGAGTCTCAATTGTGAAGAAGGACTAGATTCTAAACCTTGCGGAAAATGCCCAACGTGCTTATCAATTGCTGATGGAAGTTTTATGGATTTCCAGGAAATAGATGCTGCATCAAGTAGAGGAGTTGATGATACTAAACAACTTTTAGAAACCGTTATGCATATGCCTAGTTCTTCAAGATATAAAGTATACCTGTTAGACGAAGTGCATATGCTTTCAACTCAAAGTTTTAACATGCTACTTAAAACTTTAGAAGAGCCACCTGAGCATGTTATTTTTATTTTAGCTACTACCTTACCTGAGAAAATCCCTGCTACTGTTCTTTCAAGATGCTTGCAATTTAATCTTAAAAATCTCACTAACAAACAATTAATAGACCGACTCTCTTATATTTTGAAAAAAGAGGACATCGAATTTGATATGAACGCTATAGAGCAAATAGCTAGAGCAGGAAGAGGAAGTTTGAGAGATTCTCTAACAATTACCGATCAAGCCATTGCTTTTTGTGAAGGTAAGCTTTCTGATGAAGCTGTAGCTAATATGTTAGGTACACTTCCTTCAGACAATGTACTCAAATTGATCAACAATATTGCACAAAGGGATCCAAAGTCTTTATTGAATAATCTAAATGAAATCAACCAATTAAGTATTGATTATTTTAGGTTGATGGACTTAATTTTAGAAAACCTACAATTACTATCTTTCGCCAAAGTTTCTGAAGATATTCTTGATGAAATTGATCTCAATAAAGCGGAAGCATTGAAATTGATGGAGCTTCTTTCTGAAGAGGATCTCCAAATGTTATATCAAATAGGACTAATTGCTAAACGTGATATGGAATTAGCTCCAAGCTTGTCTGGTGGTTTCGATATGGCTCTTCTCAGAATGGTCTCTTTTATTCCAAATGAAATGGAGGAAGTTAAAAAAAAAGTTGAGTCATTGGAATTAGAAAATAAAACTGATACTTTTTCAAAAATAAGTAAGACTGAAAATTCTGATTTAAAAGAAGAAAAAGAAGAAATAAATCAAGATATTGAAGTAAAGAATTTTCAAAAAATAGATATCAGTTCAACAGATTGGAAGAGAGTGTTTGATCAATTAAAACTCGATCCGGGCACTAAGCAATTAGCTTCTCATTGTTCCTTTATCAAGTCTGATGAAACGGTAATTTATTTATCTATGCCTAGTGAAAAACTGAGTGTTTTTAGTGGAAAGCATAGAAAACAACTTCAAGATGCTCTTTCTTCTCACTATAACACTCAATGTAACTTATTTTTAGAGGAGGGAGAGTACTCAGAGGAATCTCCAAATCAGATTAAGGAAGAAGAAAAAAGAAAAGAATTAAAACAGGCTCAACGAGAAATTGAGCAAGATCCTAATGTTCAAAGTTTAGTTGAAGCTTTTGGAGCCAAGGTGGTTGAGTCGTCAATAGAACCTAGAACAGAAAAGTGAGTAAAGTTAGCCCTCTAGTAGATAGCTTAATAGAGGCATTTCAGTGCTTGCCCGGCGTAGGCCCTAAGTCAGCACAGAGGATGGTTCTTCATCTTCTTGAAAGAAATAAGAATGCTGGCTTAATATTAGCGAATACGCTCAGTAATGCCTTGGAAAGTGTGGGTAAATGTTCTAATTGCAGAATATTTACTGAAGATGAGATTTGCCAAATTTGTTCAAATGAAAAACGCAACAAGAAGCAAATATGTGTCGTTGAATCTGTTTCAGACGTATTTGCAATTGAGAAGAGTAACCAATTTACAGGTCAATATTTCATATTGCATGGGCATCTCTCACCGATTGACGATATTGGTCCTGAAGAGCTTGGACTTGAAAAACTATTTACAAGAGCTAGGGAAGAGGGGATAGAAGAAATTATTTTAGCTACCAATTCAACCCTAGAAGGAGAAACAACATCTCATTTCATTTATGACAAAATCAAGACTATAGAGAATCTTAAGGTTACAAAATTAGCTAGGGGTGTTCCTTTAGGAGGAGAATTAGAGTATGTTGATAGAGGAACTATAATGCATGCGTTTAGTGGAAGACAAAACATACGAATTGAAGATTAAATGAAGGTTTTCTTTGGTCTTCTTTTTACAACACTAGTAAATTTTACTTGTGGACTTGCAGGTTTTTACATAGCGAGTAATTTCTTAATTTCTTTTGTTCCTCAACATCAACATACTGTTAGCACTTATGACTTTTTATGGAGTTTCCTTCTGAAATTTACGGTTATTATGATTTTAACTTGGATAATGTACAGAGTGATGTCTACGTTAGATACACCAAAAAAAAGAATATTATTTATTTTTCTTCTGGGAAGTTCTTTTTCTATTTATAACGAAGTTGATATTTTTTGGTCTAATAATTCGTTAACTTGGAGTTTGATAATGATTACTGGTGAATCGATAAATTGGCTGATATCAGGCTACTTATTATCAAAGTTTGTAAAGCCAAAACATTTAGGTGCTTTTTAAAAGAAATAGCTAAGTCACTTCGTTCTTGAAATAAATATTTATGTTTTTTATTTACTCAGCAGTATTATACGTAGCAAAAATCTATAAAAAACATGAGTATTAAATCTGATAGGTGGATCAAGGAAATGGCAATTAATCACGAAATGATTAAGCCTTTCGAATTAGAACAAGTACGGCTCGGAAAAAATGAGGAGAAATTAATCTCTTATGGTACTTCTTCATATGGCTATGACGTTAGATGTTCAGATGAATTTAAGGTCTTTACCAATATTAATTCTGCTACCGTTGATCCAAAGAGGTTCGACGAGGATAGTTTTGTTGATGTTCAAAGTGAGGTTTGTGTAATTCCACCTAATTCATTTGCGCTTGCTAGTACTATTGAATATTTCAAAATCCCTAGAAATGTTTTAACTATTTGTTTGGGAAAATCTACCTATGCAAGGTGTGGAATTATAGTGAACGTAACTCCTTTAGAACCAGAATGGGAAGGTCATGTAACCTTGGAGTTTTCCAATACCACTAGCCTGCCTGCTAAAATTTATGCCAATGAAGGCGTGGCTCAGATGCTATTTTTAGAATCTGATGAAGAATGCGAAGTCAGTTATAAAGATAGAGGTGGCAAATATCAAGGCCAAAGAGGCGTAACCCTTCCTAAGGCCTAACCTATCTCCTGAAAGTCTTTAATCTTTATTTCAACTTCTCTATCATTCTTGTCATAAATTTTAATGACTGAGTAATCTAAATCAGGTGCTAGCCAAAATACTTGTGATCGATCACTTTCGTCATTAAATTTTCTAGAAACTTTATAAGCCTCATAGGTGCCAAAAGAAGTTTCGATAGATTCTTTATCTTTTTTTACACTGTAAACTCTATTTTTGATGGCACCTTTCCAATAAACAATATAAGAAATCTCATCAGGAATATTTTCTTCACCAAACTCTCTAAAGTCTAGACGTAATTGCAATGATGCTGAACTAGGGCCTAATACGTTATCTTGGAGAACAATAATTCCTTGATCTTTATTTTCAATAAATGAAACTTCATCTTTATTCCAATCAAATTCAGCCGAAGCCTTATACCTTCTGAATAATATCCTTTGATTAAATTTATAGCTTAGAGGTTTAATTTGATTATCAATAAGTTCAAAAACCTCAGATTCCTCCCTTCTGACTATTGAACCCCCATCCAATAAAGATGTTAACTTCCAATAGCCATTATCTAACTTGATCATCTCAACCTGCATTTCTCCCACATTACTTTCTAAAGTAGCGCGAGAAGGTTTGATTTCTTCTGCAGCAGTTAATATTTGCATTGATGCAGCAATTATTAATACAAAGGAGTGTATTGTTTTCATTATCTATACTTTTTTAATTATTTCCCCATCGGACAAAAAGATTTTTTTATTTGCTATTTGATGAATAACCCGTGGATAAAGCTCGTGCTCTAATTCATGGATAGCTCTTTGCAGTTCATCTATATCTTTTGTTTCTACTTTTAAACTCGATTGGGCACATATTGGCCCTCCATCTAACGTATTGTCAACAAAATGAACTGTAACGCCATGATATTCTTCACTATTTTCCAATACTCTTTTATGAGTATCTAGGCCTTTGTATTTAGGTAATAAAGAGGGATGTATATTTATTAACTTACCTAAGTATCTATTCACAAATACAGGACTAAGAATTCTCATAAATCCTGCCAGAACAACTAAATCAGGTTTATATTTTTCAAGAGTTTCTATTAATTCCCTATCAAAGTCCTCTCTAGAAGGATAATTAGTATGGTCTAAAAAAATATTATCAATATTCGCTTTGGAAGCTCTCTTTAATCCATATGCATCTTTTTTATTGCTTAAAACGCAACACAATTCAATAGTTTCGTCTGATTGGAATTTATCAATTATAGCCTGTAAATTAGAACCACCGCCCGATATAAGGACAGCTACTTTAAACTTACTCATTAAATTTAGACATATAAGACTTGCGATTCGTTCGGTTCTTTTTCTTGAACTTTTCCAATGGTTTTTGCAAATAAAGATTGATTCAGGGCACCTAAAACATTCTCTTCATTTGATTTATTTACAGAGATTATCAAACCTACACCACAATTAAATGTATTAACTAGATTTTCTTTAGGTATACCAGTCGTTTCCATTAGCCATTTGAAATATTTCCCAGAAGGCCAATCATCAAAGTCATGCTGAATGATAGCCTTTTGATTTTCCCCAAGCATCCGTGGAATATTCTCATCGAATCCACCTCCTGTTATGTGTGCGATGGCATTGATCCTTGTTATTTTTTTCAAAGCTAAGATTTCATTTACGTACACGTGAGTTGGTTTTAGAAGTATGTTCCCTAGTTTTTCACGACCAATTTTTTTTTCTAGATCAATATCAAAGTCATTTATAACCTTACGGATTAAGGAAAACCCATTAGAGTGAAATCCAGAAGATTCTATCCCAATTAATATGTCATCATTTTTAGGACCTTCTATACCTAGAATTTCGGTTTCCTCAACAACACCTAGTGCAAACCCTGCAAGGTCAAAACTATTTTCAGGAAAGGCACCGGGATGCTCCGCTGTTTCACCGCCTACCAAGGAACAATTTGCAAGCTCACAACCTTTTGCAATCCCTTTGATGACATTTGCAGCTGTTTCAACTTTCAGCTTATCAGTTACATAGTAATCCAAAAATACTAGTGGCTCGGCACCGCAAACTATTAAATCATTGACACACATTGCAACAAGATCAATCCCAATAGTATCAAAGTTATTTAATTCCTTTGCTATCTCAATCTTTGTTCCTACACCGTCTGTACAGGTAACTAAGATGGGATTCTTTATATGTTTTGGTATTCTACTTAGAGCTGAAAATGAACCAAGACCACTCAAGATTTCAGGTCTTTTTGTTTTTTCTACAAAAGGCTTTATCTTGTCTACAAGAGCATACCCAGCTTCAACATCGACACCAGATTGTCTGTAGCTCAATTCTTTATGATTTTGTTCTTTATCGTCTGTAGTCATCGACTTAGATTAAATTTTGTTTTATTTTATCAACCTTGGGTAAATACTTCTGAATTAATTAAAGATGTTACAAAAATTTCTTTTCTGCATTGCATTTTTGCACTTGACAGGCTTTGTTTCTTCCCAGGAAATATTCAGCTTAAAAAAGTCATACGATTCACAAGTTTTTATAGAAGGAACAGATCAGGTTTCAATTAAACAAGGCATGCAACTTGCTTTATCATCATTATTAGTGAACCTCAGCGGAAATTCAAAAATAGTAGATGAAAAATCTATAAGGATAATGATGGAAGGTCCAGAAAAATACGTAACTCAATATAAATTAGGCTCGGCAGATAAAAAAATTTATGCAAGTTTTATTTTTGCAGGAGACCCAATTAGATCCTATCTTTCAGAAAACGAATTACCCCTTTGGCTGTCTAATAACAATTTAATTTTGTCTTATCTCCCATGTAAAGAAGAAAGCGATACCATTAAATCAGAAGAAGAGAATGAGAAATGTAATCAATTAGAGGAAACATTGAATGATATATCTAGTAGGAGAAATTCTATAATTGCTAATCCATTAATGGATTTAAAAGATATCAATTATTTAGAATCTTTAGGATCAATATCAATAGAGAGATTCATGAAAAGAATATCCAGAAGATATAAAGTGGGTTCCTGGTTATTATGTTTGATCAAAGATGAATTTGGTCTTTTGCTAGATAATCCTAAATGTCTCTCGTCTATGGGGAAACAGTCCTCTCCATCTGAAGTCCTCAATGATTTATTGGATAAAGTTAATTCAAAAAAATCTCTAGTCGTAGACAAAAATATTAAAAATAAAACCTCTATTAGGGTAATTGGTATAACTAATCTTAAAAATTTAGAAAATGTTTTGAATAACTTGAAATCGCAAGTGCTTGTATACGGAGTTACTTTAAAAAAAGTTGAAGGAGATACTTTGGATATTTTACTTTCACATTTTGGCAAAACAGAGGATCTCAAAAACTTACTAAATATCAATGACGATTTTAAAGGAATAGATAATAGTTCTGTGAAAGTGGTTTCTTACAAATATAATAATAGTTAAATCATGTTATCTGCTATCCCAAACATCATCACGTCTTTGCGATTTATTTTGGTTGTGCCAATAAGCTTTTGTATTTATCAAGGCAATGATCTTTTGGCTTTGATTCTTTTTATTGTAGCCGGTCTATCTGATGGTATAGATGGGTATTTAGCACGAAAATTTAATTGGCAAAGTGACTTTGGCCAATTTGCTGATCCTTTAGCTGATAAATGTCTGATCATGGCAACACTTTTAGCATTAGCCTTTTCAGATAAACTTCCTTTGTGGTTTGTCTATATAATCATTTTAAGAGATGGAATTGTATTGATAGGAGCAATGCTTCACCTTCTTCTTTTTAATAATAAACAAGCTCTTTCTAATAGATGGGGAAAACATTACACAGGATGGACAATAGCATTATTTATTATTCTTCTAATTCAATCTGCTTTTCAAATTTTACCTTTTTACTTTGTATGGATAGCTATGACTGGGGTGATAATTTTCACTTTCTTAAGTCTTTTTAATTACTTTAAGAGTGAAGGGAAATTAATTTTTGAACAATTTTTATGAGCGAATCACCTGATCAGCTTAGTTTGAACATCAAACTTGATGATTCTGTAAGCTTGGATAAGTTTATTCAATGCGATAGTAATATAGATTGTTTAAACTTCCTCAGAAATACACTAAAAGAAGACTCTATCTCAAATTTGTTTTATATATGGGGTAGAGAAGGGGTAGGAAAATCTTACATTATGCAGGCCCTAAACAGAGAATTTATCAATCTAGATAAAAGGACCTTTCATTTATCTCTCAATGATAAGAGAGTTTCATCTCCTGAAATTCTACAAAACTTAGAGTCCTTAGATGTGATACTAATAGAGAACATAGATAGTCTTCCAAAAGACGAAGAATGGGAAACTCAAATTTTTTCACTCATTAATAATGCCCTTACAAGCAAAATAAAAATTTATCTTTCTTCATGTAAAGTTTCAAAAGATCTGCAAATTAGCCTTAAAGATTTACAGTCAAGATTGTCCTATTTTACTGCGATCGAAATGCCTGAAATTAGCAATGAAGAAAAATTAGATGCTTTATCTCAGTCTTCAGCAAGAAAGGGCTTTAATTTGGACACAAAAACAAAAGAATTTATCATCAATAATACCTCAAGAGGCTTATCCGATTTGTTACAGCTCTTGAATGATTTAGATGTGTATTCACTTAAGAAAAAGAAAAAAGTTACCCCATCACTTATAAGACAACTATTAAAGGTTAGATCGGACAATCCTCACAAATAATGTAGATTCCTTTTGGGTCATTGAATTGGTCTATGTCTTTAAGGACATTTATTACATTTTTTAGTACGAAGTTATCTTTTATATATGGGGGGATCATCCAACCAATATAACCTGAAAATCTCTTTGCTAATTGAGCTCTCCAGTCAATAGTTTGAATAGGATAGTAAGTTGAGTATTCGGTAATTTCTGCTAATTCAGCAGCTCTTCCAATGGCCATTTTCAGATTTCCAATTTCATCAACTAAGCCTAGTTCTTTTGCAGAAGAACCGGCCCATACTCTACCTTGGGCAATTTGATCAACTTGATCTATTGGAATATCTCTTGCTTCGCTTACTAATCCTATAAATCTTTTATAGCCATACTCTATTTCACTTTGGATTATATTAGAGAGACCTTCACTTAGAGGTTGAGTGATGTCTCCTGATAGATCGATCTTTGAGGTTTTGACACCATCACTGTTTATACCAATTTCATTCAGCGCTCTATTAAATGTAGGAAGCAGACCAAAGATTCCTATTGATCCAGTTATGGTGTTATGTGAAGCCCAAATTTCATGCGCATTAGCTGAAATCCAATATCCACCGGAAGCAGCAACATTACCCATGGAAGCAATTATTTTTAAACCCTTTTCTTTCGCCTCTAAAAGCTCTTGTCTAATTTGTTCTGAAGCAAATACTCCACCTCCACCTGAATCGACTCTAAGTACAATAGCTTTAACATTTTCATCTTCATGTGCTTCCCTAATCAGTCTTGAGGTTGAGTCACCTCCAATTGTCCCTGGTGGTTGCACTCCATCAACTATGGTTCCTTTCGCAACTATGACCGCAATCTTATTTTTGTCTTGCTGATCTTTTTTTTCTGAACGAATAAGTTGAAAATACTCAAAGCCAGAAATTCCAGCAAAAGATTTCTTATCTTCAGATACACCAAATAATTCTTTAAGATAAGATCTTGTCTTTGTTCTAGGCAATAATTTATCTACCAAGCCATAATTAAGAAAAGCTTCAGATGTTGAACCACTTTTATCAGTTAAAACTTTATCGGCATTATCAACTAGGTACTGAATTTCATTAGATGTCATTTCTCGATTCTTAGAAACTTCATCTTTATAAGAATCCCAGAGAACATTTAAGTAAGCCATATTAGCTTGTTTAGCTTCATTAGACATTTTGTTATCTAGATAAGGCTCTACTGCAGATTTGTATGTGCCAACTCTAAAAACATTAAAATCTACCTTGATCTTATCAAGAAAAGATTTAAAGAATAATCTACTTCGTCCGAATCCATCTATGCCAATCAATCCATCATTATTCATAATTATCTCATCGGCATATGACGCAAGATAATAGCCACTTCTAGAATAATAATCACCGACAGCAATTATGGTCTTATCTGCGTCTTTAATTTTTTGTAAAGCAACTCCTACATCATACAAAACAGCCTGCCCGGTCCCATCTATATTATCAAGGCTTAAAAGTACATTCTGTACCCTCTCATCTTGGGCAGCAGATTCAAGAACTTCTAGTAAGTCTCCAACGTATAACTCCCTTGGCAAATTTCCACTCAGTTGATCAATAGGATCATTTGACCCTGTAATTTGTTCAACAATCGGACCCATTGGGCTTATTACAAGTGCTTTATTAGTTGGATCTTTAAATTCACTTACAAACAAAGAACTGATAAAAGAAAATATTGACATGATTATGACGATTGAAAAAATTATATTCAGTGATAAAAAAAATAATTTTCCTGAAAAAAGCCAAAAAAGTGGATTACTTTTAAATTTTTCTATGAGAGTTTTTTGTTCCATATTCTTTTTAGTTTATTAATTTTAAGACATTTTCTGGTGGTCTACCTATGATAGCTTGATTGCTTGAAACAACAATTGGTCTTTCAATTAATTTTGGATTTTCGGACATAAGTTTAATAAGTTTTGAGTCGTCCAGATTTTTGTCTTTCAAATTTAATTCTTTATATTCAACTTCACCTGTTCTAAGTAATTCTCTGGGTTCAATTCCTAAGAAGTCCAAAATTTTCGTTAAATCAGATTCTGAAGGTGGCTCTTCAAGATATAGGACGATCTTAGGATTAATACCTTCCTGCTTTAATAAATCTAATGTTTGTCTGGATTTACTACACCTAGGATTATGGTAAATGATAAAATGCTTCATAGGATAAAAAATTAAATGACATTAAAAAATCTATATTACAAGACAAAATATATTTTACTTACAATTCTTATATTTTTAAGTGCTTGCTCAGAACCAGATTACAGGCTCGTTGATGGTGGTTCTGGGAAAGTGGATGACTTTTTAGGTAAGTGGTTAATCATAAATTATTGGGCAGACTGGTGCCCACCCTGTATTAAGGAGATGCCGGAACTTGAAAATTTTTATAAGGATAATAAGGCACAGGCTCTAGTATTAACTTATAACTTCGATAGACTTGAAGGTGAAGAATTGCAAAACCAAATTATCAGGTTTGGTGTAAATGTTCCAAGTATTTTAAATGATCCTGGAGCATTGTTTGGATGGGAGTCTCCACCAAGCTTACCAGCTACCTATGTTCTTGATCCCGAAGGTAAGCTCATCCACACATTAATAGGACCTCAAACACAGGAGAGCCTCGAAGCTCTAATAGGGCTTTAAAATAACTAATTAATAAATATTTCTGGATTTATCGGTACACCCAGGAAATATACCTCCCAATGTAAATGAGGTCCCGTAACTCTTCCTGTGCTTCCAACATATCCAAGTACTTCTCCTGCAATCAACGATTGGTTCATAACGACAGTCTCTTCACTCATATGAGAATAACTACTTACTAAGCCATTTCCATGATCTAGGTAAACGACATTTCCTTTATAAAAAAAATTACCGATGAGAATTACTTTACCATCCAAGGGAGCCCTAATAGGTTCGCCTTCATTGGCAGCAATATCCAAACCAATATGTCTATTCCTAGGCTCCCCATTTATAAACCTTCTAACTCCGAATTCACTGCTAGTTATGCCTGTTACGGGAATATCCATCTTTGTTTGCTTGAGATCTGAGGATGATAAAGTATTTTTCGCGGTCAAACCTTGTAGATATTCTCTTTCGATTCTTTCTTGCATTGAACTTGGAGGATTGACTAAGTCTTTATTCTGTATCAGTATCCTAGATTCCCTATAAAATTTATCCTCAATACTTAGTGTGTCTATAAGTTCATCATTAAGAGTTACTTCAATTTTATTCTTACTATAGGTAAGTGGGATTGGAGCAAGAATGTTCGCATTCAAATCATCATCTCTACAAATCATAAATTTGAGATTACCCATTTGTAATTTATTCTTTAAATCTGAATCATTCGACTTCAGATAGTAGTTAACCAATCCTCCTGGATAATTTTTATCAATAGGAAAATAACAGCTTTCGTTTTTTTTATTAAGAGTAGGAAGGTATGCACAAGATGATAATAAACATATCAATAAAACTAAAGACCTACTTTTCATCAATCTTATTAAGTATTTGAGCAAGAATTTCTCCTTTTTGAAATCTTGCTTTAATCTTTTGATTTACCTTCAATTCTTCAGAAGAGGTAATAATTTTATTAGTATCATCTGTAACAATTGAGTAGCCTCTGCTCAATACAGCTAAAGGACTTACCGCTTCTAGAGTATTGATATTTTTAAGATAGTTTTTATTAGCATTCTCAATATTCAATTTTATGGAGTTAATAAGATTTAAATAACTTTCGTTTATTTTAGTTTGTTTAAATTTGATTTCTGTTGCTGGAGATGAGGCCTTCAGTTGTGAGGTGTTTCTCTCTAATCTATTTTTCTTATCTAAGGTTATATTCAATAAAAGGTCTTTCATCCTTGTTTCAAAATTATCTAATTTTTGTGATGTCTCTCTTAATTTTTCTCCAGGATGTCTTATGAGAGCCATTTTAAAATCGAGAACTTCCTTTAGGGCTCCAATTTTATTTAGTAATCCCTTTTCGAGGGAGTCTTTATTCCTTGAGAAGGATTCAAATAAATTAGTATGATTCTGACTTATTATTTCAGCGGCTGCAGACGGCGTTGGAGCTCTTAAATCTGAGACAAAATCGCTAATTGTGAAGTCAGTCTCGTGACCAATGGCACTAATTATAGGAAGTTGTGACTTTGAGATCTCTCTTGCAACAGATTCCATATTAAAACACCACAAGTCTTCTATTGATCCGCCACCTCTAGCTAAAATAATCACATCAAAATTTTCTACTTCATTAGCTCTTCTTATTGCTTTAACGATTTCTTTATCTGCCGTTCTTCCTTGAACTTGAGATTCCAGTAAAGTGAGCTTTATGAATGGTGATCTTCTTCTAAGCACATTTATGATATCTTGAAATACTGCTCCAGTTTCCGATGTAATTACAGCAACTGATAAGGGAAGTTTAGGAATTGATTTTTTTCTACTTTGATCAAAGAGACCATCATTTTCTAGCTTAAGTTTTAGATCCTCAAACGCTTTTAATAATGCCCCTTCACCAAATACTTCGATATGTTTAACATTAAATTGATATCTTCCTGAAGGTGCATAAATACTAATATTGCCATTGAGAATTAATTCATCTCCTACCTTAGGATCAAATAAAACATTTTGGTTTTCAAATTTAAACATGACACAACTCAAAGAGGACTTCTTATCTTTTATGGTAAAGTACCAATGACCTGATCCATGAGCTGTGAAGCTAGAAATTTCGCCCTGTATCCAAACATTAGATAAATCCTTTTCTAATAAACCTTTAGCAAGGTTATTAATGTCAGATACCGAAACAATTTCTTGATTATTCGATGGAACTTGGCTCATGTTACAAAAGTATAACTGAAGATTTTGAACGAAGAAAAAAATATATCGAGAGAGCTTGTTAAAGGTATTTTCTTATTACTTATTGGCGCTTTAATGCTGGGAGGTTCCGGAATTTTTGTAAAACTAAGCGATTCTTCACCTTCTTTGATTGCGTTTTATAGATCCCTTTTTGCATTGCCTTTTTTATATGCATGGATGAAATTTGAAGAAAGAAATAATTCCCAAGACATAATTTGGGATAAAAAAACATTTTTCTTTCTGGTATTAGGTGGATTATGTTTTGCTTTAGATATGTCAATTTGGAATTGGTCCTTGTCCTTCACTTCAGTCGCTAACGCAACACTCATGGCAAATATAGCACCAGTCTTTGTTGTTATCTTCGGTGTCTTATTTCTTGGCTACAAAATTGAAATTTCTTTTATAGTTACTTTATTGCTTGCCTTACTAGGGGTATTTCTTGTCGTTTTGCCAGGAGAGAAAATAATGGTTTTCGGTGATTCATTGGGAATCTTAGCTGCTGTTTTTTATGCCGGATATATATTATCTATAAAAGATCTTACCAATGTTCTTCAACCAGCTAAGACTCTTTTTTATGTAACAATAATAACTACTGTTTGTCTGTTTCCCATTAGCTTGATTGAAGCGGACAGCTTGAATCTTAGTAAATCAGAGTTTTTTATACTCATCTCTTATGCTATTTTTTCTCAAACTTTTGCACAAGGTTTAATAACTTCAGGAATTTCAAAAGTTTCCGCCCATTTATCTTCGTTAGTACTTTTGATGCAACCTGTGGCGGCTGCATTTTACGGATGGTTTTTTCTGCAAGAGTTGTTGAGCCCGTTACAAATGGCCGGGGGATTAATAGTTTTGGCTGCTATTTATTTAGCTTCCAGAAAATAAGCTAATCCCATTTTGGTTCTCTTTTCTCAAGAAAAGCCGCTATACCTTCTTGCGCATCAGGACCGGCAAATGTTTCAGCACTCTTCTTACCGAGATATGGAAGAGCTTCATCAAAATTCATAGCATCTTGCTTAACATAAGCTTCTAAACCAAACTGCATTGTTCCAGGAGCTAAGTTTGCTAGATCAGATGCTAATTTATCAACAGTCTTATCTAATTGATCGCTAGGTACAGATTGATTAATCAAACCCCATTCCTCAGCCTTTTTAGAATCAATTGCTTGACCCCTCATGCAAAAATCTAATCCAGCCCTTTTTGGCATAACTCTAAATAATCCAGCCATAACCATATGAGGCCAGACACCCCTAAGAATCTCTGGAGCCGAGAACTTAGCCTCTTCAGTTGCAATAGCATGTGTACAATTTGTTACCATTAAAAGGGCACCTGCATGAACCGATCCTTGTATCTTGCAAATTACAGGTTTGTATAAATGTCTAATGAGAAGACTAATATCATCAGATCCTTCTATTTTTGGTACGTTTGATTCTGCCTGTTCTCTTCTTAGATCAGCTCCCGCACAAAAAACGTCTCCTTCAGCAGCTATTATTACAACTCTAATTTCCCTCTCTTGCTTTGCATAGGATAATGCATAACAAATTTCATTCATCATTACATTATTTAGAGCATTTTTCTTTTCGGGCCTATTAAGGGTGATGGTGAGTACATTATTATCTACATTTATTTTAGTAGCTTGAAATATTAATCCTTCAAGAGATAATTTATTTTCCATAGTCATATTAATTTTTTAAAAAATCGGGTATTTCAATATCTTTAGCTCTTAAGTATTCGCCTAAAGATTTTGCTTGGCCATCTAGACGAGTCGAGGAGGAAACTCCATCTTGTAAGATGTCATGAACATAGAAATTCAGTGAAAGTATATTGGGCAGTTCGTACCTATCAATTTCATATTGTTTCAAATCTGGTAAAAGCTCCTTTAGCTTTTCTACTGAGAGAAATTCATATAGATATGAATACGCATCTTGAGTTTTGGCCCAAACGCCTAAATTAGCACATCCTCCTTTATCTCCAGATCTGGTTCCATATAGGCTTCCAAATTTTGCCTTAGAAACATTTTCATACGACGGCACTTCATTTTCATAAGGTTCCTTTTGATAATAAGTTTCTTCGAAATCCATTTGACTGGTTGGTTCTACTTCTATTTTTTTTCCTTCAAAATGAACATTTTCTTTTATAAATTTACTATCGATTAGAGCAGGCCAATATTGAATATAAGGACCTGAAGGCATTCCTGATCTTCCCGTGTAACCTGGGATACTCGCTAAACCTAATTCAACTATCTTTGCACTAAAAAGTCGTCCAACAAGATCAGGATTTTGTGACATTACAGAAATTCTTAGAGATGCTTGTGCCTCTTCATTAGATATCGGATTATCATGATCTGTCCTTATGAGTTGAATATCAACATGATCAAATTGATCCTTCCCTCCGACATTATCAAATATTAGATCTGTGACTAGTTTAGCTTTATCTTCTATATCAATCCCTGTTAATAGGATTTCTGTTCCATTTCTAAAACCACCGGCAAGATTAACGCAAACTTTATGAGTTTTTGGAGCACTTGAACCTCTGCATCCGCTGACAAATACTCTATCCTCCGCTTCTTGTTCCATCTTCAGGGTGTCAAAGTGTCCTATAACATCAGGATTCATATAAGCAGGTGAACCAATTTCATATAACAGTTGGGCAGTTACAGTTCCAACGGATACTAACCCACCAGTTCCCGGATGTTTTGTTATCGTAAAACTTCCATCCTCATAGATTTCTGCGATTGGGTAACCCATATTGAAGAAAGAGGGGACTTCATGAAAAAAAGAGTAATTACCACCAGTCGCTTGGGCTCCACATTCTATAATATGACCAGCAGCTAAAGCACCCGCCAAGGCATCAAAATTATCTCTTGACCAATTATATTTCCAAGCCGCAGGACCAATTACTACTGCAGCATCGGTCACTCTAGGACATACAACTACATCAGCGCCATTATCTAAGGCTTCTTTTATACCCCAGGCACCGAAATATGCATTTGCTGTCAGAGGTGGTTTTGAGTAATCATGCAAAGAAATACCTTTTTCCATATTAGCTAGAGGCTCATTAGCTTTCTTTAACTCTTCAAACCTTGGAATAAGATCATCTCCATCAATATAAGCAACCTTTAGGTCTAAATTTAATTCTTGAATAATTTCTTCAATTTTATTTGCCATAGAGGAGGGATTTAGGCCTCCTGCATTGGTGACTATTTTTATATTTTTTTCTTGGCAAGTTACAGCTACATCTTTGAATTGTTTTAAGAAGGTTCCTACATACCCTTGATCTTCTCCTCTCTTCATCTTTTGGTTGTAGAGGATTGTCATAGTTAGTTCAGCAAGGTAATCACCTGTTAAAACATCTATAGGTCCACCATCAACCATATCCTTTGCAGCTGAAAGTCTATCTCCATAAAAACCACTACAGTTTCCTATGATTATTTTATCTTTAGAGTTTGCCATACAATTAGTTATCTACGACCATTAATAGAGCACCATTCTCTAATTGATCATCCTTTTTAATTAAAACTTTGGTAACCTTACCATCCTCAGAAGCTTTAACCTGATGTTCCATTTTCATGGCTTCTAGTATCACTAGGGTGTCTCCCTTTTTAACTTTCGAGCCTACCTTAACCTTTAAATCAATAACTTTTCCTGGCATGGGTGCAATCAATCCACCGGCCTGAACCTCTGAACCAGGTAAGGTAAATCTAGGCAATATCTTAAAGAGAGCATCACCCCATGGCCCATGCACAACAATGTTGTCATCATCTTGAGTAATTTTTGAATAGAATCTTGAGTTGTTAATTTCAATATCTATACCAGATGGTGTCCAGTTTATTACTTTTGCAGTTGTTTCTTCATTTACAGCAAAAGACCCATCTCTATTAGCCTTATAAGTTACTTCAACTTCATTATCTAAATAACTTAGAGTTATTTTTTGTCTAGGAAGGCGAGAGTTTCTCCAACCAGTTGGTATTTCTTTTAGGATATTTGCATTTTCTCTATTTTGACCTTGAATCCACAAAGCTGCGGCTGAGGTTGCATTTTCTAGAGAAGATCCTTCAAGCACAACTGCTCTTTGAGGATTACTTTTTTCAATGAAGTCTGAAGTTGTATTACCTTCTAAAAAGTCATCTGACCTCAACGACGCTACTAAAAAATCTCTATTTGTAGTCACTCCACCAATGTGTAAGCTTTCTAGGGCTAAGGCAAGTTTATTTGCCGCATCCACCCTAGTTTTGCCTTTAGTTATAACCTTTGCAAGCATCGGATCGAAATCTGTACCTACCACTGATCCTTGTTCTATACCTGTATCCCATCGTGCATCAATATTTGCATCACTTTCATAAGCAATAAGAGTTCCTGTCGCAGGTAAAAAGTCGTTAGAGGGATCTTCTGCATATAACCTAGCTTCTATAGATGAACCTTTCCAAGTAATATCATCTTGAGAATAGCCAAGCTCTTCTCCTCTGGCAATGCGTAATTGTTCATAGACTAAGTCTTTTCCTGTAACTTCTTCGGTGACAGGATGCTCAACTTGTAATCTAGTGTTAACTTCTAAAAACCAGAACTCTCCTGTCTTATCATCTACTAAAAATTCAACAGTACCTGCGGACTCATATTTAAGTTTTTTAGCAAGCTTAATTGCTGCATCACCCATTGCAGCTCTCATCTCCGAATCAACTCTTGGAGAAGGAGATTCTTCTATGATCTTTTGATGTCTTCTTTGTATAGAGCATTCTCTCTCACCAAGGTGAACTACATTTCCTTGAGAATCTCCTAAAATTTGTATTTCAATATGTCTGGAAGAAGCTACATATCTCTCTATAAAGACTCTATCATCTCCAAAACCAGTCTTAGCTTCTCTTTGAGCTCCAGCAATTGCTTCTTTGAGGTCTTTTTTATCTTCAACTATCCGCATACCTTTTCCACCTCCGCCTGCCGCAGCTTTTATAAGGATTGGATAGCCTATTGTGTATGCTTTTTTAGGATCAGTGGTCATTGGTAGAGTAGGGACTCCGGCCTTTTCAGCTATATCTTTAGCTTTCAACTTATCTCCCATTGAAGTTATAACTCTTGAATTAGGTCCTACCCAAATCAAGCCCTCTCTTCGAACAGCTCTGGCAAATTTTGCATTCTCAGAAAGGAAACCATAACCGGGATGAATTGCTTCAGCACCAGTTCGTTTAGCAGCATTTATTATTTCGTTACCGTTTAGGTAAGAGTCACTTAACTTTATGGATTGATCTGCCATTCGAACAAACGGTGAATAGGTGTCGGCCTCTGTATAGACAGCAACACAAGAAATGCCCATTTCATGGGCAGTTTTGATTATTCTACAAGCTATTTCACCTCTATTGGCTATTAATAATTTATGAAAAGTCATAGTCTGTATACTCCATATCCAGGTGAACCTTCGATATTTCTTCCATTAACCAAAGACAAACACATTCCAAGCACTGTACGTGTGTCTCTAGGATCTATAATTCCATCATCACTAATTGCACCAGTTGCTCTTAAGGCTAGAGAACCTTCCTCTTGTGCCTTTTCAGCAAATGCAACCATTTTGGCATCTTCTTTTTCATCAAATTTTTCTCCCGTTCGTGCAGCTCTAGCTCTACGAACTATCGACATTACTCCTGCAATTTGCTGAGGACCCATAACTGCAACCTTCGCTGTCGGCCATAAAAAGGTAAATTTATTATCATAAGCTCTACCAGACATTGCATAAGTTCCTGCCCCGTAACTGGCCCCTAAAATAATAGTGAGATGTGGAACGGTCGAGTTCGAAACTGAATTTAAAAATTGAGCTCCTCTTTTAATTTGACCAGCTTGTTCATAGTCTTTTCCAACTACAAAACCCGTAATGTTGTGCAGAAAGATAATAGGTATGTCTATTTGATTACATAATTGTACAAATTGACCACCCTTAGCTGCTGTATCTGGAAAAATAGGCCCATTATTGCCCAATATACCCACTGTATATCCATGAATAGTCGCGAAACCGCATATTAAGGTGGGCCCAAAGAGAGGTTTAAATTCTTCAAATCTAGAGCCATCAGTAATGCGTCCAATAACTTCCCTAACATCAAGAGGTCTTTTTAAATCTGGGTCAACTAATCCCAAAAGATCTTCAGTATCTAGAATTGGATCATCAGATTTCATAGCAGGCTCTTTACCTTCTTTTCTCCAATTTAAGTGAGACACAACTTCTCTTCCTATCCTTAGAGCATCCATTTCATCTTCAGCAAGATAATCAGCTAGCCCTGAAAGTTCGGCATGCATTTGTCCTCCACCAAGGGTTTCATCATCTGATTCTTCTCCAGTAGCCATTTTTACAAGTGGTGGACCACCGAGAAACACTTTTGATTGCTTCTTGATGAAAATATTATAATCAGACATGCCAGGTTGATAAGCCCCTCCAGCTGTAGAAGAACCAAAAACAATTGATATAGTTGGGATTCTTAATTTTGATAGTTCTGTAACTTCGTAGAAAGTTCTTCCTGATTCGGCAAAGTGACCAGCACCTAATATAGTTCCAGCAGCACCTTTTTTGCCTTTGCCTCCACCCATTCTCAAATCACCACCAGCTGACTCTACAAATTGAACATAAGGAATTTTATTGACTCTCGAAATTTCCATTGCTCTAGACCATTTCTTTCCTGAAAAAGCATGCATAGCACCAGCCAGAACAGTAGGATCATTTGCAAAAATAACTACTTCTGTTCCTGCTACTATTCCAATGCCAGCTACCGCACCTCCCCCAACAGGATAATCAGATGCATAAGCTGCTAGAGAGCTTATCTCCAAGAAAGGTGTATCGGGGTCTAAAAAGTTTGCAATTCTATCTCGGACAGACATTTTGCCTCTAGCGGCTAGCCTCTCATGGTGATGCATTCCTCCACCAAGTTCAACGTAATCGAGTAAGTCTTCAATGCCATCAAGTTTTTCTAACATAGCATCTTTATATTGATTAAATTCATCAGATTTATTATCGATGTTAGTTTCCAAGGCAGGTGCTAAAAGGGTATTTTTCATATCTTGACTGTATAATGCTCTCCAAAGCGCTCTTTTAAAAATTGTCCAAAAATAAGTTACCGAATATTAACAATTGAGAGTTAGTAACAAAAGGATATTTTTCTAAAATTACTCATGCAAGCTAATCGTTTCCATATAGGAATGGTCATGGAAGAAATCGATAGGAATTTTTTTGATCCTATCTTATTAAATAAATCAAAAAAGAAAGCTAAAGGCATAGAGGAAATTACTTTTGCCTATTACATTATTCTAAGAGCAGAAGACATCGCTTCAAAAGAAGAATTTCCATTGAGAAAATTCTAATTTTTCTGAAGGATATATAAATAACTTTTTCGATTAAAAATATCTATGAATTTATATATACTCGTTACTACTTCTTGGAGAGAAAATTATGAGTAATATTAATGAAGTAAAAGAATTTGACGCTGTAATAATTGGCGCCGGGTTTGCAGGAATTTACCAACTGATAAAACTTAGAAGACTTGGGTTGAATGTAATTATCCTAGAAAAGGCTGATCAAGTTGGAGGAACTTGGCACTGGAATAGATATCCTGGAGCCAGATGTGACATTCCGTCTCTTGAGTACTCATACCAATTTGATGAAAGCTTGCAACAAGAATGGAATTGGACTGAGAAGTACTCAGCTCAACCAGAGATCCTTGAGTATTTAAATCATGTTGCAGATAGGTATGAGTTAAGAGATGGCATTCAGTTTGAGGAAGAGGTACAGAGTGCTAAATTCAATGAGGATAACTTAAAATGGAATCTGACTACTAATAAAGCCACATATCAAACAAAATTTTGTATTTTTGCTACGGGTTGTTTATCTATTCCTAATAAACCTAATTTTGATGGTATGGAAAACTTTGAAGGAAAATTACTTCAGACATCAAATTGGCCTCACGAAGAACAGGATTTCACTGGACAGAAAGTTGCAATTATTGGAACAGGATCTTCTGCCATACAGTCGATACCTATTATTGCTGAACAAGCAGAAGAACTATTTGTTTTTCAAAGAACACCTAATTATTCAATCCCATCTAATAATGGTCCTATGGATAAGAGCATAGAGAAAGAAATAAAGGCTAGATATTCAGAATTTAGAAAAGAAAACTATTTGAATGGCTTTGGTATAGCAGGTATTTCCGATGAATCTTTAATTTCTGAAACTGAGTTACATGAGGTGCACCACCAACTTGAAGAAAATTGGCAAAGTGCTGGACTCGGTTTTTTTGGAGGATATGCCGATATCCCTATTGATAAGGATGCAAATGAAGTAGCTGCAGACTTTGTACGAAATAAGATTAAAGAAATCGTTAAAAATCCTGACACTGCTTCATTACTTTGTCCAGATTATCATATCGGAGGTAAAAGGTTATGTGTCGATTCAGGTTATTTTGAAACATTCAATAAAGAGAATGTTCATTTAGTAGACTTGAAAGCAAATCCAATACAAACAATAAGTTCTAATTCAATTGAAGCACATAAAAGTTATGAAATAGATACTTTGATATTAGCTACAGGTTTTGATGCTATGACTGGGGCTCTTACAAATATTGATATTACTGGAAGAGAAGATATTAAGTTAAAAGATCAATGGGAGGAGGGAGCAAAATCATATTTGGGAATAGGTATTTCAAACTTTCCAAATCTTTTTACTATTACGGGTCCAGGGAGCCCATCAGTCTTATCTAATATGATGCCTTCTATAGAACAACATGTTAACTGGATAACTGATTGCATAGATTGGATGCTTAAAAATAATAAAGCAGTTATTGAGTCTTCCGAGACAGCCGAAGAAGAATGGATGTCATTGGTAAATGAAATAGCAGATATGACGGTTTTTACGGACACGAAGTCCTGGTATAACGGATCCAATATAGAAGAAAAGGCAAAGGCATTTTTACCTTTTATCGGTGTGCCTGTTTATACAGAAATGATTGAAGAAGTAGTCAATGAAGACTACAAAGGTTTTATATTTGATAGGATGAACTAGCGACTAAACGAAGATATAAGTATTAAGGAGCATCGCTCCTCCCATAAATACAAGGCAAGCCGCCTGAACGACAGTGGGAATCACTACAAACATCACAAGAGGGTTAAAATTCATCTTATTCATAAAATCTTCCTCCCTCCAGTCTTGATAAGTGCTTTCATCAGCCTGTTCTTTCACAATTTTTAATCTTGACATAATTTATATCCTAGAAAGATAGTCATCTAACCTTTCTTGATTCATCAGAAAAGTTTTTTTGTAAGACTCAGCTTTCGCTCTGATTGAGTCTAGATTAGAAGAAGATTCAACTTTTATAACTCCTATCATGGCCATCATATTGTGAGGAGTGCATTGATAGACATATACACCTTCTTCAGTCAAAGTGACTTCTATATCTTGATTCATAGCACCTACCCAAGGTTCAGCTCCATCTGGAATCATGCCTTCTACCGAGGAAGAATTGTGAGCAACGTCGGTTGCAACAAATTTTACTGTGTCACCTTTTTTGATGGAAAGAACTGCTGGCTCAAAAACCATCATCCCTTCCTTGCCTGCATTAAGCATTTTCACGACGTGATCTTGCGAGAAGGCTGAGAGGGTGTATAGAGTAAGAAATAGTATATATGCGAGCTTTTTCATGCGCGCATTATATACTAAACTTATTATTATGTATAAGTTATATTTATACTATATTGAAAGTTAATCCAGCTTTTTTTATCAGCCTATCAATTAACTTTTCACCCATCGATGGTGCAGGAGTATATATTCCGCCTGCAAGATTTGAACAGTCTTGAACGAGGCAAAGGGCGCTTTCAGCAATCATTTTTGATGTTGATCCATAACCTGGATCCATATCCCCAGTTACTCTAGCTCCTATTGATCCCTCTTCTAGATCTGCAAAAAACAAGACATCATAGTTTCCTTGCTCTCTAGATTCCTTAGAAGGGCCTTCACCGGGCTGGGGTACATTGTCACCACCCATTGGGTTTCCAGAAGACATTGCTTTAGCTATCTGCTCTCCTTCATCACCTTCTCCTGCAATCATCATCTCGTCATAACAAAAATCCTCTCCATAAGCGTGTTCTAATAACGCATTTGATCTGTGTATATTTTTTGTATTTATTGGGGCCATTACAAATGGTGCCAACCACATATTCATTTTTTCATCTAGAAGAGGTTTGGAATCATCAAGCTGGGATGGTCCTTCAAATCCTTCCGTTAATGAAAAGGGATTTGCTAATACTTTTATTAGTTCAGGTTTTTCTTTGAGAGTTGACATGGTCGCTCCTAGAGAAGCAATTGTTCCCCCGGAAAATTCTCCGTTCATCGCTTTAACTCTTCCCCTAACATGTGGAGCTGGTTTCCCAAATTTCTCCTTTGCAGCTTTTTGTACAAAATAGACCCCCAAATCAAAAGGAATACTGTCAAAACCACACGAAAACACAATTCGGGCTCCAGATTTTTGAGCCGTTTCTTTATGAGCATTTATCATCTCATACATCCAACCGGGCTCTCCTGTGAGATCAACATAATCTGTTCCGTTTTTAGCACACGACTCTACTAATTTTGAGCCGTAGAGCTGGTAAGGACCTACTGTGGTTAATATACACTTAGCTGAAGAAGTCATTTTGTCTAGAGAATCAAGATCATTGCTATCTACTTGCAGTATTTTTATATCTTCATTGAGGTTTAGATCTTTTTTTACCTCGAGAAGTTTCTCCGTATTTCTACCAGCAATTGCGTATTTGATGGATATATCATCTCCATACTGATCTTGCATATATTCTGCTACTAATTTACCGGTATAACCACTTGCTCCAAAAATCACTACATCAAATTCTCTATCAGACATTTTTTCTCCCTTATTCAATGAATAAAACTATTTTACATGACATAATCTATGGATAAACACATAGGTTGCTAATCATCAGGATTAAACATGAAATATCTGCATACAATGCTCAGAATAAAAGATGAAGAAACTTCTTTGAAGTTTTTTGTTGATGCTCTTGGTCTTAAAGAAATTAGAAGAATACCCGTAGAAGAGGGTAGATTTACACTTTTCTTTTTGGCGGCAGAAGGCGATGAAGAGTCTCAAATAGAATTAACCTACAATTGGGATGGTGATGATCTAGGTGAGGGATCTCGAAACTTTGGTCATTTAGCTTACCAAGTAGAAAATATCTATGATGTCTGTCAAAGGCTTAAGGAAAAAGGGGTAGAAATAAATAGGCCTCCTAGAGATGGAAGGATGGCCTTTGTTAAGTCTCCGGATAATATTTCTATTGAAATATTGCAAAAGGGAGATGCACTAGAGCCAGCTGAGCCTTGGTTATCTATGGAAAATATTGGAACTTGGTAAAATTAAAGATTTATTTGAATTATGAAAAAATATATTTTCTTTTTGATTTCATTTTTTCTTTTCAGCTCTTTGCATTCAAAAGATTATGAATCAGAGAGAGGTATGGGAAATTTAATAGGCAAAGAGACTTGGTCCAGATGTTCTGAAAAGTTAGCTTCCAGAGAGGCAAAAGAGTATGAGCTCTCGTATGAAAGATCAACAACAATGCCAAAATCACCATTTGCAGGAAAATACGAACCTAAGTTTCTTCCACCAGTCGGATTAGCAGGGTCGAAGCAAATTTATAACATGGATGTCTTAAATGAAAATGTCAATGATGGTAATCAAGGTACTCAGATGGATGCCTTTGGTCATTTTTCTCATACTCAAGAAAAATGGGATGGAGAGTCAGATCTTAAGACAGAAGATGCGAAATATTTTGGAGGTTTTAACCAAAAGGAAGTTAAACCTTCGCCTGATTCACCTCTCTTAAAGCTAGGAATGGAAACCGTTCCGCCTATTATTACTAGCGCTATCTTACTAGATGTAAGGAAGTTCATATTTAAAGGCAAATCTATGGAAGCCGGCCAATATGTAACTGTAGATCATCTTAAAAAGACTATTGAATTGTCCGGTTTGTCTGAGAGAGGAATAAAGCCTGGCGATGTTGTCCTTATAAACACTGGATGGAGTGATCATTATGAAGATCCTGATATATCTAAAGTTTATTATTCTTATGCTCCGGGTATTTCGTACGAAACTGCCAAGTTCTTGGGCACTAAGAAAGTTGTCGCAGTTGGTTTAGATACGCCTTTTGTAGATGCGGTACCAAACCCTAATTCAGAGAAAATCTTTGAGATGCCCGGAGGAATGCCTGACGGATTAGGCTTTCCAGTTCATCATTACTTTCTTACGCAAGTAGGTATTTATACTTTAGAAAACTTGAAACTAAATAATTTAGCCAAAGATTCAGTTATAGAATCTTGCATTATGATTCTACCTCTTCTTTCAAGAGGTAGTGCGGCATCACCAATAAGACCTGTCGCCATAGGCGGATAAATTTATCAAATGATGTTTAACGGATTAGGAGTTATAAAAAACTAGGGAGAATTTTCGTGAGATTTTTAAGATTATTATTTTTGGGAGCTCTTTTTACTTTTCAATCGATACTCTTATCAGAGCCTATTCCAACTGGTCCGAATGGAAAGCCTGATCTAAACGGAGTATGGCAAGTTATGAATAGGGCTAATTTTAACTTAGAAGCTCACTCAGCCTCTGCAGCTATGCATCTCGTCGAAGGCCCTGTAGTTTCTATACCGCATCCTGATATTCTTGCATTAGGTGCAGTTGGATCTGTACCAGGTGGGTTAAGTGTCGTCGAAGGAAACAAAATTCCTTATAAGAGAGATGCTCTAAGAAAAAGAGATGAGAACCGAAATGATTGGTTAAATAGAGATCCTGAAATCAAATGCTATTTACCCGGAGTACCCAGAGCAACTTATATGCCCTATGCCTTCCAAATATTCCATAGTGAGGAAGCTTTCTTTTTCGCTTACGAATATGCTGGCGCTACAAGAAATATATACCTAGAAGATCCCGGAGAACCACCAGTTGACTCATGGATGGGGCAATCTTGGGGCTATTGGGAAGAAAATACTTTTGTTGTGGAAGCTACAGGATTTAATGATCAAACTTGGTTTGATAGGTCAGGAAATTATCATTCAGATAAACTAAAGGTTACAGAAAGATATACTCTTTTAAATCCGTATCTGATGGACTATGAAGCTATTATTGAAGATGAAGAGGTTTTTACTAGACCATGGAAAATAAAGATGAAGCTATATAAAAAAGTAGGAGATGATGCGCAACTTCAACAATTTAAATGCGTTGAATTTGTTGAAGAGTTAATTTATGGAGAATGGCGTGCAAAATAATATATTCATAATAATTCTATCTATCTTCACACTCTCAGTATTTTCTGAAGAATTTAAAGTTAAAAAGACCTGGTATGGTGATCCTGATCTTCAAGGAGTTTGGACAAATGCAAGTCTAACTACTTTAGAGAGACCTGATCATTTTGACACCCTAGAGATAAGTGATGAAGTAGCTGATTATGCAAAAAAAGCAAGTCAAGATTTTAATGAAATACTTGATAATCCTTATGAAGAAGGAGAAACACCTGAATCTGGTGGGGATGTTGGTGGTTATAATGTAGCCTGGATGGATCCTGGAAATGATTTCATCAGACTTAATGGAAAATATCGAAGTTCGATCTTAACGTATCCCGAAAATGGAAAATTGCCCAGAAGACTTACTAGATGGGCAATAGAAGGTCCTTCAATTTATAGAATGTTTAACAGTGCAGATCATCCAGAAGAGAGAAGTCTTGGGGAAAGATGTATTGTTGGATTTGGTTCCAGTGGAGGACCGCCTATGTTGAATGTTCTTTACAACAACCATTATCAAATCGTTCAATCTCCAGGCTATGTCTTGATAATGGTCGAGATGAATCACGACGCTAGGATTATAAGACTTGAATCAGAGCATAATCCTGATGAGATGCGTCCTTGGTTGGGAGATTCCATAGGATGGTGGGAGGGAGACACTCTTGTTGTTAAAACTAAGAATCATCATCCTCAACAAAAATTTAGAGCTGCTATAAGGCATCAAATCTTAATGATGGATGGCGCAGAGGTAATAGAAAGATTTACGAGAACAAGTGATAATGAAATTTTGTATGAATTCGAAGTTAATGATAAGAAAGCATACCGAGACATCTGGAAAGGAGAGATGCCCCTAAGGGCAACCGACGCAAAGATTTATGAATATGCTTGTCATGAAGGAAATTATGCAATGGCTAATATACTGGCAGGTGCAAGAGCGGAGGAAAGTCGATGATAAACTTTGCGTGTAAATCAATTATTACAATATTTCTCTCAATATTAAGTATCAATAGTTTTTCCCATCATGCTTTCACAGCAGAATTTGATGCTAATGCCCCAGTAAATCTCACTGGTGAGGTGATTAAAGTTGAATGGATTAACCCTCATGCCTGGGTTCATATAGAAGTTGAAGAGGCTGGCAAAAAAACTATTTGGATGGTCGAAGGAGGAACTCCTAATACCTTAATACGAAACGGTATTACTAAACAGAGCATTAAACCAGGTACGGTAATTGTGGTAAGAGGTTACCAAAGTAAGGGAAAACTTTGTTTACCACGCTGCATAGCAAACGGAAGAGATGTAACCTTCCCAGATGGTAGAAAGGTGTTTATGGGATCTTCCGGTACTGGAGCTCCAAGAGATGGAGCTGATCCTAGAGAGAGAAGGTAATGGTTGTATGAAAACTACCCTTTTTCTTATTTTAATTCTCTCAATTTCTTTCAATTCATTTGCCGATAATGATCACCATGCAGATATGCATGATGTCATGGCTCATCTTTTGACTCCAGCATCTGAAAAAATATGGAATGCATCAGGTTTTATAATTACGAAAGAGGGGGAATTTAGTCTTGAGCCGATCAATCAGGAAGAGTGGAATGAAGTTATTTTTGGTGCCAAAGTAATAATGGAGAGCACTTTTATTTTAAATAGACCTGATCGTGCGAAAGGAAGAGAAGACTGGATAAGATTTTCCGAATTGCTTGAACCGATAGGTAAAAAAGCTCTAGAAGCTGCCGAAAGCAAGGACTCTGAGAAACTCTTCTCAGTTGGTGCAGATTTATATCAGGCATGTGTAGCTTGTCATAATGTATATATGAAAAAGTAAATTTTATGTTGAACTTTGTTGACTGGCTAGCTTCAACTTCGGGAAGCATTGCTCTGCGTGAGTCACTATATATGTACCCTTGGATAGAATCTGCTCATGTCCTATTTATAGCTATATTTTTTGGTACTTTATTGTTTGTTGATCTGAGATTGACAGGATATGGCTTCAAAAACTTATCCATCAGTCAAATGAACTCTAAGATCTTGCCTTTAACTATCATCGGTTTTATTTTGATGATAACTACAGGTCTATTATTATTTTATGCATTGCCTATAAGAAATTATCATAATCTGTTTTTTAGGATTAAGTTATTTTTGATGTTGCTCGCAGGTCTCAATGCCTGGCATTTTCACAGAACTATGAATCGACAGGGCAAGGCCTGGGATAAAAACAGCTTCATTCCATTTTGGATGAAGGCATCGGCAACTATTTCTCTAGTTCTATGGGGACTAGTGATCATTTCCGGCAGGATGATCGCTTACAATTGGTTTGATTGCGACAAGCAACCTCAATCTGAGTTAGTCAATTTTTTAATTAGCTGTACCGTTGATCCAGAAATTTATGAGTATTTAAATGGAATCTAACCAACTACTGCAAATTATCTATTTTCTTGAGGACAGCTATATTGGTGAATATGTAAGAAGTTCGTTGTGGCTATTTCCAGTAATTCAGTCCTTTCATCTTATAGGCCTAGGAATTTTAGGTGGTGCTGTAGTTATCGGAGATTTTAGACTATTGGGAATTTTAATGAAAACTGAAACCACTAGCTATGTAATAAAAGTCACCAAGCCCTGGTTTAACTTTGGACTTTCTATTTTGATTCTCACAGGTATCCCACTTTTTTTAAGTGAGGCAGTGAAATGTTATTACAGCAGAGCATTTTGGATAAAGATCTCGTGCCTACTAATTGGAACGATATTCGTTTATTTCATAAGGAATCCAATAGTTCTTTCAAGAGAAGAAAACTTCCTCATGAAAATTTTGGGAGTTCTGTCTTTTTCTATTTGGGTTGTTACAGCTGCTTCGGGACGTTGGATAGGGTTTTCCTAATCCAAAGAGAAAGCAAGTATTGCATTTCCGGCCATCTGACCATGTTGACTGTAACCACTGTTTACAAATACCCAGTCATCAACAATTACTGGTCCGGCTGAATCTATGGAACCTCCAACTGCGGGCATTCCATTTACTGTCACGAAGTCTTTGAGGGTATCGAACTCCCATAATTTAGAACCGTCTTCGCTTGCATGCGCTGAAAATCTACCATCCAATGCTCCTGCAAAAATTACGTTATTTGTCATTGAAATGGCTGCTGAGAAACCAGTACTGCATTTGCCCTCGCCATGTAAAGCTTTTCTAGATTCGCAAATATCATCTAACTGATATTCCCATAAAATATCTCCATCTTCAAAATCTAGAGCATACAGACCTGGTTTTGCATCCCTATCATAGTCTCTGTTAACTTTTCTATCCGATATTGGGACATATAAATTTTTGTTATCAGTTGTCATGCCAAAGTGAACTCCTCCAAGTGTACCTCCATTTCCAACTTTACTTTTCCAAAAGATCTCTCCTGTATTTATATCAATTCTAAAGACCCAGCCTGATTTTTGACCAGCAAGAAGGATTTTTTCCCCTTCCTTATCTTTGGACTGGATTACTGAAGCACCAAAATCAAAGTCAGGACCATTTTCTTTTGGACAGACCAATCTTTTTATACCTGGTATCTCACAACCCATATTGTAAGCATCACCTTTGAGTGTCTGAGTTGCCCATATTTTCTCCCCTGATTCTAGGTTCATTGAGATGATAGCATCGCTAAAATTAGACGCAGGACTTTGTAAACTTTGACCTGTTCCGAAGAAAATTCTTTTATCTTCTTTATCAATACCAGGAGCATTCCAGACGGCTGATCCCGCTGGTGCAAACTTTTCAATTCTTGTGATTAATCCTTTTCCAAGACTTTTAGATCTCTCTTCAACCCTATGCTTCCATATTATTTCACCAGAATCAGTATCAACTGCTGCTATCCCTCCGCTTGTTTTACAGCACTCGTGTCTGGGATCTATCGCGAGTACTGTTTCAAAAGTAGATATGGGAACTATGAGATATTTTCCCGATTGTACTGGAGAAGCAGAAGGAATATTTGATTCATAATCAACGGGAATTTTTGATGTCCAAATCAATTCACCGCTAAATAAATTTAACTTGTAAACTTCAAAATCAGAATCAACTAAAAAAATTGATTCACCATCTATTTCATTTAAGACTGGCGCATTTCTGAGTCTAGCCTTGGATGTAAATTTCCAGTATGTACAGCCGTTTTCTCTATTTAGTGCATGGAGAGAATCTGAATCAGATAATAAAATTACTTCTCCTATAATGATAGGTTGGGCCCTTACATCTTGTGAACTAATACCGAAAGACCACCGGAATTTCAAATTCTCAACATTCTCAGCATTGATATTAGAATGTGGTTGATTCCTTGTGTTGAAATTATCATACCCCCAGCTCGGCCAACTTGAGCTTTTTTCTAGATCTCTTTTCTTTATTGCATGAGTGCAAGTATTTTTAGTCGAGCCTTTTATGGAATTAACTACTTCATTTTGAGATAAGTATTTTGAGATAGCTCCTTTTTCTTGAGTCGAAAGGTGAGAAGCTTGAAGCTTCATTTTTCCTTTTTGAAGAATATACATAA
>CACLAF010000009.1 GCA_902604855.1 uncultured SAR86 cluster bacterium
CCATATTTTGATGCATTTACTACCTGGGGAGCTGTTGTAGCTACATACATGGTAGCTAAAAAATTACTTGAAAACTGGATTTATTGGTTTGTAATTGATTTTGTATCAGTATTTCTATTTATCTCAAGAGAGCTATACATGACGGCTTTTCTTTTTACTGGTTATTTAATAATAATAGTATTTGGTTACCTGGCCTGGAAAAGATCTATGCTTCAAATAAAAAGGGGTTAATATAAATTAACCCCTTTTCATATTTTACTTTAGTTAAAATAAATCAGCATTCATAACTTTATTCCATGCAGAAATAAAGTCAGCAACAAATTTATCTTTATTGTCATCTGTTGCATATACTTCCACAAGAGCTCTAAGTTGAGAATTAGACCCAAAAACAAGGTCTGCTCTGGAGGCAGTTCTGGCCTTTTCTCCAGTTACTCTGTCAAATGCCTCATAAGAATTACCTGTACCGTTTGGTTTCCACTGGACCCTCATATCAAGGAGAGTTTTGAAGTAGTCATTTGATAGCTCATCGATATTCTCTGATATCAAGCCATAGTCACTACCTGTAATACCCAATGATCTCATGCCACCAATTAGAACAGTCATTTCAGGAGCTGTGAGCCCTAAAAGTTGTGACTTATCGAGCATTATTTCTTCAGCACTCACAGAGAGACCTGATCTATGATAATTTCTGAAAGCACAAGAAAGTGGTTCAAAATATTCGAAAGACTCTGGATCTGTCTGATCTTCGGTTGCGTCACCTCTACCTGGTGTGAAAGGCACTTCAACACCGGCTGATTTCTCAATTCCTATATTTCCAGCAAGGACAATGACGTCGGCAACAGATGCTCCAGTTTCTGCTGCTATGCTGTCATAAATGGCTAATACTTTAGAGAGTTGTTCAGGCTTATTTGCTTCCCAATCTTTTTGAGGTGCTAAGCGGATTCTTGCGCCATTTGCTCCACCTCGCATATCAGAACCTCTATAAGTCGAAGCGCTTGCCCATGCCGTCTCAATCATCTCTTGTAAAGACAGACCTGAGGCCTCAAGCTTGCTTTTTACCTCAGAGACATCGTAATTAGCATTACCTTCAGGAATAGGGTCCTGCCATATTAAATCTTCTTCAGGACTTTCAGGACCCATATAATTAGATCTCGGACCCATGTCTCTATGAAGCAGTTTGAACCAAGCTTTAGCAAAAGCGTCAGCGAACTCCTCAGGATTGTTCAGGAAACCTTCAGATATTTTCTTATAACTTGGATCAGTTTTAAGTGCTATATCAGTAGTTGCCATAATGGTAGGTACTTTTTTGCTCGGATCATGGGCATCAGGAGCCATATCTTCCTCAGCCTGATCTTTTGCATACCATTGATGTGCACCAGCAGGACTTTTACCTAGTTCCCATTCATACTTGAATAACAACTCAAAGTAGCCGTTATCCCATTGGATAGGGTTAGTAGTCCAAGCACCTTCTAAACCGCTCGTTATGGCATCTTGTCCAAGTCCGGTTCCGTGTCCATTGGTCCAACCAAGTCCCATTTGCTCAATAGGAGCACCTTCAGGCTCTGACTCAACTAATTCTGCATCACCAGCTCCATGGCATTTACCAAAAGTATGTCCTCCAGCAATCAGTGCAACGGTTTCGTAATCATTCATTGCCATTCTTCCAAAAGTTGTGCGTATATCATGAGCACTGGCCATAGGGTCTGGGTTAGCATCTGGTCCTTGTGGATTCACATAGATTAACCCCATTTGAACTGCAGCGAGAGGATTGTCGAGTTCCCTTTCTCCCTTGTATCGAGTATTTTCTAACCATTGCTCTTCTACACCCCATAATATATCTTCTTCAGGTGACCAGATATCTGGCCTTCCACCGCTGAATCCATAGGTTTTTCCACCCATTGATTCGATAGCTACATTACCTGCAAGAATTAGCAAATCAGCCCAACTTATTTTATTACCGTATTTTTCTTTAACAGGCCAAAGTAAACGCCTTGCTTTATCTAGATTTCCGTTGTCAGGCCAACTATTCAGTGGTGCAAATCTTTGTGCACCAGTGCCACCACCGCCTCTTCCATCTGTAGAACGATATGTTCCGGCAGCATGCCAGGTTAATCTTATGAAGAATGGACCATAATGACCATAATCAGCCGGCCACCACTCTTGCGAATCTGTCATAAGATCTAACAGATCCTGTTTGAGAGCATAATAATCAAGTTTTTCGAATTCAGATTTATAGTCAAAATCTTCACCCATAGGGTTAGATTTCCTATCGTGCTGATGAAGAATGCTCAAATTCAGCTGATCAGGCCACCAATCTTTGTTTGAAGTTCCGCTCGTAGTATTTTTAGTCATTGAGCCGTGCATGACTGGACATTTTTCAATATCGGTTTCAGTATTATCCATAATGATTTTTTGTAGTTAACTAATAACTTGATAATTTACTATTTTTTTAAGTTTTGATAAATATATATTTTTCTACTAAATAATTCGATAAAATCGAATATTCAATGATTACACTTAAACAAATTAACTATGCTTTAGCTGTAGCAGATACACTTCATTTTAAGCGTGCTGCAGACAAGTGTTTCGTATCTCCCTCGACACTTAGTAATGCAATTACGGAAATGGAAACTCAACTCGGAATTCAGGTTTTTGAAAGAGATAACAAAAAGGTAATACTCACCGAATTAGGTTCTCTAGTTATCGATAAAGCCAAAGTTATCAAGACTGAAATTGATGGTATCAATAAAATTAGCCAGCTAAATGCAGAGCCTCTCTCAAATAAAATATCTCTAGGAATAATCCCTACCATTGGTCCTTTTCTATTGCCTATTTTGCTGCCTAAATTAAAGTCGGATTATCCAAATTTGAATCTCAATATAATTGAGGCTCAAACTGATGTATTACTTAACAAGATATCATCAGGAGAAATCGAATTAGCAATAATGGCCCTGCCTTTCAATACCAATGGCTTCAATGTAAATAAGTTTTGGACTGAAGATTTTTATTGGATTAGTAGAAAAAATGACCCAAGATCAAAAAAACCTTCCATAAAAGCAAAAGAGATAGATTTAGATGAGTTAATTATGTTGGAGGAGGGAAATTGTTTAAAAGATCACATCTTGGATGCATGTAAAATAAAGAATACTGCAAAAATCACTTTCAATGCATCGACTTTAAGCACCTCCATAGAATTAGTAAAAGGAGATATTGGGACCACCTTCGTGCCTGAAATGGCCGTAAACCAATTATTGATTGCTAATCCTGAACTGAAAGAAACCAAATTGGATGAAAAAGGTCCACATAGAGAAATAGCGTTAATATCACGAAATAATTATGCAGGTGATAGAGATATTAAAAGTCTGATAGATTTATTTACTGAACAATTAAATAGTAACCAAAAAATCAAAGTAGGGTGAAAACACTTCTTATCACTCTAAAAGCTTTATGAGTTAATCTGGTTTATATGAGAGAATATAACCAAATGGAGTAAATTATGGCAAAAGCTTTATATCCCGGTACGTTCGATCCAATAACACTTGGTCATATAGATATCATTGATAGGGCATTGCATCTATTTGATGAGGTTACAGTGGCAATTGCAACTAGTGCTGCAAAAAAACCCATTTTTACTCTCGAAGAGAGAATTGAACACATCGATAACATATTTGAAGGAAATAAAAAGGTAAAGGCAATAGGATTTACTGGCCTTGTGGTAGATCTTGCAAAAGAACAGGAATCTAATATTCTTATTAGAGGTCTAAGAGCCGTATCTGATTTTGAATACGAATTTCAACTGGCAAATATGAATAGAGCAATGTCTCCAGATTTAGAGAGCGTATTCTTGACTCCCAAAGCAAAATTTTCATTTCTTTCTTCTACCTTGGTGAGAGAAATAGCCTCCATGGGTGGAAAAATTGACTCATTCGTTGATCCTATCGTAATGAGAGCTTTACAAGAAAAATTTAAAAAATAGATTGGCATTTAGGGCAATAGGCGCTGGCTCTTTGTCCAATTCTTTTCCCTTTAATAATTGAAAAACATTCATAACACTCTTCTCCTTCTCTGCCATAAACCCTTAGACTTTGTTTGAAATAGCCTGGTTTACTATCTCCACTAACAAAGTCACGCAATGTAGTTCCTCCTTCCTCAATCGATTTTCTAAGAATATGTACAATTTCTTTGGCGAGTAAATCATATTTTTTCCTTGGCACCTTACCTGCCATGCATGAAGGCCTAATTCCAGCTGCGAATAAAGCTTCACTTGCGTAGATATTTCCGACTCCAACTACAACTTTAGAATTCATTATAAAATTCTTAATGGGAACTTTTCTTTTTCTAGATTTATAAAATAGATAATCGCCACTAAAGCTATTACCAAGTGGCTCTGGACCTAAGTTTTTTAAAAGAAAATGCGTTTCGATATCCTTTGACCATAAAAAACAACCAAATCTTCTAGGATCGCAGTATCTCAAAATGGTCCCATCTTCAAAACAAATGTCGATATGATCATGTTTTTTGAGATTCTCTTTTCTGGCTATCCTAAGACTTCCAGACATTCCTAAATGTACGATCAGATTTTCATTTGAACTCTCAAGTAAAAGATATTTTCCTCTTCTTTTTATGCTTTCAATTTTTTTCTTCTCTAATTTTCTTTTGATCAAAGATTTAGGTACAGGCCATCTCAATGAAGGTTGACGAATTATCACCGATTTAATTGTCTTATTGATTATGTGAGGTTCAATCCCTCTTAAGGTTGTTTCAACTTCAGGTAATTCAGGCACTTGCGTTCAAGCTAATTTATTTGAGTTTGTGAACCAGTTATTTCTTCAACCACCCTTATTAATGCTTCAGCTATCTCATTTGGAACCTCTTCTTGAAGAAAATGACCAGCAGTAGTTTTTGTAAGACGTGCATTTGGAAAATTTTGTTGCATGAAGGGAAGAGCTCTTCCAAGAATTGGATCATTTTCGCCCCAAACTATTTCAGCAGGAATTTCTAATGTATTTACGTACTCTTCTACTCGCCGCATCGAAGGAGCACTCGGATGATTAGGTCCGTCGGGTACCATTCTCATCATTGCAAGTGGCGCCTTGGAATTTCCACTTTCATAAACAGGTCTTCCATAAAGTTCAGCGACTTCTGAGGTCCATGAATCAGGATTTCCTTGAACACTTTTCAATCTCTCGAATATCGAAAAGACCACCTCTAGCAAAAGTTCACCAATTACTGGAGTTTTGACTAATGCATGAGCCGGAGACAGATCAGCATTTACTTTAGGAGCATTAAAACCTGTATTGAGTAGAACAGCACCTTTAAGCAATTCGGGAGATAGAGACAATGCACCCATACCGATGGGCCCTCCCCAATCTTGTCCTGCGTATACTAATTCTTTAAGTTCAAGCTCCCTCAAGACCTTATTTATCCAGTAAATATGATTTTCTGCAGTGTGCTCACTAGCTGGTATTTTAGAAGAGAATCCTAACCCCAGACTAGTTGGCATAATAACCCTTACTTTATTCAGAGGTAATTTTTCTACTACTTTTCTATATAAAAACCCTGAAGTAGGATTACCGTGCATTAAAAAAACAGGGAACCCTTCTCCTGCCTCAACAACATGAACCTTTAATCCTGGCTCGACTTCTATAAAGTAACTTTTATAGTTTGAGTCAACCATATTTGAAGCATAAACTGGTAGAGGAAAAGCCTCATAAGTTCCAGAATCTAAAACTACTTGGCCATTACCAATTGGAGTAACTACATATCCATCACGAGTTACAAAGAAACTTAGGATAATTAAGGCAAAAGCTATGAGAACGAGAATTCTTAGAAAAGTTTTCATAGAATCCTCAGTTCATTTGATTACTTATTTTTATGAGGTCATCAGGGCTTAGGATTCCGACAGAAGCCTTCAATCTCAGCATTGAAATAATATAATTGTATCTTGAGCTAGCGTAATCTCTTTGTGCTTGAAATACTCTTTTTTGAGCATCCAGCAAATCTACAGTATTTCTTGTACCAACCTCATAGCCCACTTGCGTAGCTTCAAGTGCAGATTCTGCAGATGCGAGGGCTTGTTTTCTAGCGGTGACATTAGCTACTTGAGTTTGAACGCCAAAGTGATTGGATCTAATATCTCTGATAGTAGATCTCTCAGAGTAAATAGCTTGCTCTTTAGATCGATCATAATTAGCGTAAGCTTGTCTTCTTGCTGAGCTAATGGCGCCTCCTGCAAACAATGGTAAGTTAAATTGAATAGAATATTGTCTGGTGTCTTGTTCAACTCCAAATAATGGATTTTGAATAAAACCACCGAATTTACCCTGTTTTGTTGTACTTGTTGAGACTCTTCCAACCAGGTCTATTTGGGGAAGATGATTGGAAGCAGATGCTCTAGCTGTTGCTTGCGCCGCATCTCTTTGAAGTTTAGCTGCTTTGAGTTGATAATTATTTTTTATGCCTAAGGATACCCAGTTCTCCCGATCCAATGGATCAGGTAATGATATTTCAAATTCATCCATCAATGGAGAAAGTAAACTTATATCTCTACCTACTATTGAAGTAAGAGTTTCTTTTGCAGTATCCAGTTGCGATTCTTGTGCAATTCTCGATACTACTGTTAGGTCGAATGCTGCCTGAGTTTCTTGCACTTCTGTAATTGCTGCTAGACCAACATCAAATCTTTTTTTAGCTAAATCTCTTTGCCTACCTATTGCTTTTTCTTCTGCTTTAGCTGCATTTAAGCTATCAATTGAGTTAAGAACATTGAAGTAAGCTGAGGCTACTCTGATCATAGTTTCTTGTTGTTGATAAGCAAATTCTGCAGCTGCTGCTTCTGACAAAGCTGTTCCTCTCTCAAATTGAAACCATTTATCTAATCTAAAAATTGGTTGATTTAAATTCGCAAAGTAAGCATTAGAGTTGTATTGATCTATAAGCTGCTCTTCAACTCTATACTCATTCCAGTTAGTGCTTCCGGACACACTAAGCGTTGGAAGGAGACCTGCTATCCCTTGGGTTCTATTCTCTTTTCCCGATCGGTAAGAAGCCTCAGCAGCTCTCAACAAGGGGTCATTCTTAAGTGCTAATTCGTAAACTTCAGAAAGATTTTCTCCTCTGATTGGGATTGTCATTGTTAAGAAGATCAAGCAAAAGAAAGGAACTATTATGTTTTTAAAACGCATTTTTTATAATCTTTAGGTGTATTAGTCTACTATAACACCTCTTAGATTCGCAACAAAATTAATTCTTAGCCTATAATGATATTTTACTAAGGAGAAAAAATGACAATACAAGTTGGAGATACATTACCCTCAATTAATTTAACAACCATGACCTCTGAAGGCCCTAAACCAGTTTCTTTGACAGAACTTTCTGCAGGAAAAAAAGTTGTTTTATTTGCAGTTCCTGGAGCTTTCACTCCAACATGCAGTGTGCAACATTTGCCTGGATTTCTTGAAAAGAATAGCGATTTAAAAGATAAAGGTGCTGATATTGTTGCATGTATTTCTGTCAATGACCCTTTTGTAATGCACGCATGGGGTGAAGATAGAAAAGTAGGAGACGATGTTTTGATGTTATCAGATGGAAATGGAGAATTTACCGCTGCAATAGGCCTAGAAATGGATGGGAGTGGATTTGGTCTGGGAACAAGATCCCAAAGATATGCAATGGTGATAGATGATGGAGTAGTCTCAATTTTAAACGTGGAATCTGGTCCTGGTTTAGATGTTAGTTCAGCTGAAACGATACTAGAACAACTTTAAAGATGACCAAGCCTATTTATGACATAGGACAAATCTGCGAATTAGATAAATGGGAGACTTTTATCAATGGTCAACCATTTGATATCTTCAAAAGACTGCGTGAAGAAGCGCCAATATATTGGCACGAAGAAAGTCTAGATTTTGAGCCTGGTTTTTGGGCTCTCACTAAACACGAAGATATAGTAAGAGTTTCTAAGGATCCGATGACTTTTTCATCAGCAGTCGGCGGACACTTAATGACAATGGGCGATCCTGAGGTGGTAGATCCATCTGCTGTAGCTGCAATAATTGGGAATATGATAGGAATGGATCCTCCTGATCATCAAATTTACAGAAAAATGGTAGCACCAAGCTTTACACCAAAAGCCATTAGAACACTTGAAGGAGATATGAGACTGAAGATACGTGAGCTTCTTGAAAATGTTGAAGACAAAGGAGAATTTAATTTCGTTACTGAAATATCTGAGCAATTACCTCTGTGGGTACTTTGTGAAATGATGGGAATTCCGGAATCTGAAAGACCTAAAATAAGAGATCTAGTAAATAATCTTACTGATGCCTCAATACAGCAAGATCCTAATAACGCCTTTCAAATATGGGTAAATTATATGGAACTTTTCAAGATGGGAAGGGACATGATTGAAGAAAGAAGAAAAAATCCGACAGATGATCTGATGAGCGTGGTTGCTAATACGAAGATTGAGGGAGGAGAACTTCCACCAGAGTTGCTAGACGGCTTCTTTCTATTGATGGTTATAGCTGGAAATGAAACTACTAGGAATACACTTACTGGAGGTTTGATGGCATTAACTGATAATCCTGAAGAAAGAGAAAAGCTTTTGAAAGATCCGGCTTTAATTTCAAATGCTACTGATGAAATGTTGAGATGGGTGACCTCTGTTATCTATTTCAGAAGAACTGCAACAAAAGATACGAATATTAGAGGTCAAGACATAAAAGCTGGAGATAAGGTAGTAATGTGGTATGGCTCAGCGAATAGAGATGAAGATATATTTAAAGATGGACATTTATTCAAAGTAGATAGAGAGAATGCTAAAAAGCATCTTGCATTCGGTGCTGGAGAACATCTTTGTTTAGGCAATAGATTAGGTCATATGCAGATAAGGATTTTATTTGAGGAGCTCCTAGATCGTTTTCCTAATATTCACTCAATATCAGATCCGGTAAGAATACCTTCTAATTTTTTAGCTGGAATTTCAGAACTAAAAGTTAGGATATAAAATGATCTCAAAAGGGGACGATTTTCCAATTCATCAATTACCTTCACCAATTGCCGAAGTCGGGACCGAAAGAAACTTCTATGATAGATATTTTTTCAATGGTTATAGCGAAGATGGGAGTATATTTTTTGGAGCAGCGTTTTGCGTCTACCCAAATCTTAATATAAAAGATGCCAGTTTTATTTTGGTGCTAGAGGGCATTCAACACAACTTCAGATATTCAGATGTATTGAACCACGAGAGAATGAAAATAAAGGTAGGTTCTTTTGAGATCGAAATATTAGAGCCACTCAAGAAGTTAAAAATAGTTATAGACGATAAAGACAAAGAAATATCAGCAAATTTAACTTTTGTAGGTAGATTTGAACCTATGGAAGAACCAAGAATGACCATTAAAAATGGCCCTCGAATTTATATGGATTCAACCCGTATGACACAACATGGTAATTGGAGTGGCTTTATACATTTCAAAAGTAATAAAGTTGAGTTGTCTGAAAAAAAATATGTAGGTACCCGTGATAGATCCTGGGGCATAAGACCTGTTGGATCACAAGATTCACAGATTGTTCCACCAATAAAATTACCCCAATTTTACTGGTTATGGGCTCCTGTAAATTTTATAGATCAATCTTCTCATCTGTATTTTGTTGATGATGAGGAGGGATATGCTACAAATTGTCATTCTGTCCTTCAAAATAAGAATGAGAGCATAAAACTATATGAATTAAAAAAGGAAGTTGAATATAAAGATGGAACAAGGAGAATCTCTAAAGCCCGATTCTCAGCTTTAAAAAAGGATGGAACTAAATTAACTTGGTCTTTAACCCCCAAATATCATATTTTCATGTGCGGATTAGGCTATATGCATCCCGAATGGGGTCATGGTCAGTTCCAGGGCGAAAATCAATCACTTTATGATTTCTATGATCTAAGTGAAGATCCACATGATCCACCATTCCTTCATATTCAAGCTATTTGTGATGTAGAGTTGCAGGAAGGAAAATCGTATCAGAAGGGAATAGGTGCATTAGAACAACTTCTTATAGGTCCTCATCTAACTAGTGGTTTTGAAAGTCTTTTAGATACCTAGGTACATGTCTGAAGAGCTATCTAAATCTTTCCTCTCTTATTACTCCAACCTGTCTAATAAGGTATTTTCTTTACTAAGTTTTGAAAGAATTTTTGGAGGAGCAAGCCGAGAAACTTACAAAATTAGACTCAAAGATAGTTTGGGTAGTGAAGAACGATTAATTTTAAGACTTTCTCAAGAAAGCTCTCTTATAGAAACGGAACAAAGAATAGAATATTTAGCTTATTCTGCTTTCCAAAAATCCAATGTTCCAGTACCAATCTTGATTGATATGTCAGAAGATGACTCAACTTTCAATGCTCCATTCATGTTGATGAGAGAGTTGAATGGTGAAGCTGCAAATCCTTTTACTCCAAATGGCTACTCTCCTTACGAACAGGATATTGGCATTCAATTCTGGTCAATTCTTGGCGAAATAGCTAAAAGGAAATTAGATAACGATATTTTTAATACTTTTGCAAAAGATCTGGATAAACCTTTTTGGAAAACTGAATTAGATAAATGGGTAAAAGTGATAGAAGAAGATTCAATTGGAGTAGAGCCAATTTTAGATGCAGGCATAAGATATTTATATAGTTATCCTCCTAAGGAAGCTAAAAATATATGCATGGTTCACGGAGATTATAGAAGTGGTAATTTTCTCTATTTAAAGAATGAAATAACTGGGATTCTTGACTGGGAAATGGCACATTTAGGGGATCCCTTGGAAGACCTAGGTTGGGCATTATCTCCAATCTGGAGCTGGCAAGATAAAGACCGTCCAGCATATTTGATACCTAGAGATGAGGCGATAGAGGTTTGGGAAAGTTCCAGTAATTGCAAAGTTGATAAAAAAGATCTGGAGTGGTGGGAACTGTTCGCAGCAATCAAAGGTATGGCTATCTGGATTTCAGCTGGAAATGAGTTTAAATCTGGAAAAAATATTGATCCTATAAATTTATTTTCAGCTTGGATACCTGGCGATATCCATTTAGAAGTAATTTTGAATACGTTGGAAAGTAAAATATGAAACCAGATCTCAATATAGCTCTTTTAAATGCAGCCCAAGAAATAATTAGTAGATTTAGCCCGCTAATTGAAGATGAATATGAGAGATCTCGTTTGAGTTCATGGGGCGCTCTCGTCTTAATATCCGCTATGAAACTTGATGATGCCGGTGCTTCTTTAGATAAAGAAAATCAAGATATTATCGAATGGTTATTATCAAATTCAAGAATTAAAGAAAATGAATTGGAAATACTCAAATCAGCCGATTCAGAGGATAACTCTATAAGTTTTCTTGATGAAAATAATCAGAAACTAAGACGCATCTTATCTGATGAAGTTGAGTTTTTAGAGAGTGATGGGCAGAGAGCTAAAGTTCGGAGTGCCTACGAGCTATTTAGGTCTATGCATCAAAGAAGGAAAGTAAGTGATCTAGTTGGTTTACTGCAACAGAAGATCGATTAACTTGTCCATTGCACAAAAGATATGAACCCATAAGCGCCAATTATCATTGGTGCTAAATAAAGTGTGGGTAATATTACCTCAGATACCTTTCTTGCTGTTTTTTCTATTTTTTCCATTTGTTACTAATATGTTAAAAATATATCTTATCATTTATAATTATATATGTATATAAGTATTGTGAATATATTGTGAAAAACCTGTAAAATGGCTGTTTTTAAGAATGTTCAATAGAAAATTCAACTATACCAATCCCATTTTCTCCCCTTAATGAGTAAAGAAGATAATTTTTATCATCTTCAAAAAAAATTGCTGGATCTCTGAGCTGATTTACCGGTATGTTGATTGCACTTTCAACAGATTCATAGTTTGGTAAAAAAGCACCCTCCCAATCCTTTTCAGGCCTTAAAACCTCAATAGGTTTTGAAGCATTCCACTTATTTGATGGTAATGAAAGGTCAACTATTGAAAGAAGTATACGTTCTGGTTTGTCTCCTTTTCTGGTATGAAATACAAGTAATTGATCTTGATAAACCATCACAGCGCTGTGCCTTGTATCTTCCTCCATGACTTGATTAATAATAGTGAAATCCTCAATATCTCCATTGTTTTTATATATGAAACCAGGCATAGATATTGCGTAATCATCAGTTTTATAAGTAAATTTCCTAAAATAAGGCCATCCTACTATTTTCTTTTTAGCTTTAAAATTTATACCATCACAGGATGTAGCTACTCTCGTCTTTTGAAGACCAAATTCGTCTAGACCGTGAAAATATAGAATTATTCTTTGATTGACTTCATCAACATGTGCATCTGGTGAAGCAATATGGGGAATGGTCAAATCATCAATTTTTTTGGGTATATGTTCGATATGATCAACGTGAGCATCTCTTTCTCTCAACTCATTTATGTTGAAATCATCAGGCATTGATGGCTTCTGATTTAAAAAATGGGAATTTTCAAGTTTTAAAGTGCCACCGGTCAGAATTTTCCATTGACCTTCCAGCTTATCCGAATATGCAAGTTTTATCCTATCTCCTTTATGATCTGCAAAGTACAAATAGTATTTTCCTAATGAGTCTTCAATCCAATCAGGTACTTTTATCAAGGAAGGACCATTTATATTAGAGCCGATCTCCTCCTCAAGAAATGGAGGTATTATTGGTTGATCAACAAAACGATTAATTTTTATTTTCACATTATTTTTTATCAGTGAAGCTCAATAATAATCCTATGATTGATAGTAATAAATAATTCTTCATCTCTAAATAATATTTAATTTCTAGTCACTCAGTTTGCTACCCAGAGGTTATAATATGACAAAACCAAATGGCAAGAGAATATACTGCAAAGTCAATTGAAGTCCTTTCAGGACTTGATCCTGTCAAAAAAAGGCCGGGTATGTACACCGAGACATCTCGTCCAAATCACCTAGCTCTTGAAGTAATAGACAATAGTATTGATGAAGCTCTTGGAGGCTTTGCTTCTAAGATCAGTGTTTGTTTGTTCAAAGATGGATCTTTGAGTGTAGAGGATGACGGAAGAGGTATGCCGGTTGATATTCATCCTGATGAAGGTATACCTGCAGTTGAATTGATATTTACTAGGCTACATGCTGGGGCAAAGTTTTCTAATGAAGATTATAAATTTTCAGGAGGCCTTCATGGAGTTGGTGTCTCAGTTGTTAATGCTCTGTCTCTCCATCTTGAAGCAGAGATAAAAAGAGATGGAAAAAAGTATTCAATAAGATTTGAAGATAGTGAAAAAAAGATAGATCTCAAAACTATCGATAGTGTAGGACAAAAGAATACTGGCACTAAGGTGACTTTTTTAGCTGATCCACAGTATTTTGATAATGCGAAAATATCTGTATCTCAACTTACTGCTGCCTTAAAAGCTAAAGCAGTTCTATCGCCAGGTTTAAAAATTTCTTTTTCTGATGAAAATACAGGAAAAACAGAAAGTTGGTGTTTTGTAGATGGACTTGCCTCATATCTAGCTGCTTCAAATCAAGGAGGGGAAGTAGTTCCTTCAGATCCCTTTGAAGGAGAGTATCTTTCAGAAGATGGAGGTCTTACCTGGGCATTACAATGGGTACAAGGAATAGCTGATCCTATATCTGAGAGTTATGTAAACTTAATTCCTACTTCTCAGGGAGGGACGCATGTTAATGGCACAAGATCAGGACTTACTGAAGCTCTAAAGGAGTTTTGTGATTTCAGGAGCTTAATTCCTAGAGGTGTCAAATTAACAGCTGACGACATATGGCTAAACTGCAGCTCCATAATCTCGGCAAAAGTAAAAGACCCTCAATTTACCGGTCAGACTAAGGAAAGATTATCATCTAAGGAATTCTCAAATATTTCTTCACAGATCATCAAAGACTCTTTCAGCCTTTGGCTCAATCAACATACAGAAGAAGGTGAAACTATTGCAGAAATATGTATCGCTAATGCCCAGGCTAGACAAAAGAGTAATAAGAAAGTTGATAGAAAAAAAATAGTATCAGGACCAGCTTTACCAGGAAAATTAACAGACTGTACTAGTGATGATCCAGAACTAGGAGAATTATTTTTAGTGGAGGGGGAGTCAGCTGGCGGATCTGCCAAAAGGGCAAGAGATAGAAACTTCCAAGCTATTCTTCCACTCAAAGGAAAAATTATGAATACTTGGGAAGTAGATGTTAGTGAAGTATTAGCTTCTCAAGAGGTAAATAACATTGCAATAGCTCTTGGCGTTGAACCTGGAAGCAATGATTTAGACGGACTTAGGTATGGCAAAGTTTGTATTTTAGCTGATGCAGATTCAGATGGACTGCATATTGCAACTCTTTTGTGTGCTCTTTTCTTGAAACATTTTCGACCTTTAGTAGAAGCAGGAAGAGTCTACGTTTCGATGCCACCTCTCTACAGAATTGATCAAGGGAAAGATGTGTATTACGCTTTAGATGATCCAGAAAAAGATAACTTGGTAGACGAATTACAGAAAAAAAATAAAAGGACAAAAATAGAAGTTCAAAGATTTAAAGGTCTAGGAGAAATGAATGCCTCCCAACTGAGAGAGACTACTATGTTACCTGGAGCTAGAAGGCTAGTTCAACTTACAGTCAAAAATGGAGATAAATCATCTCAAATGGTTGATATGTTGCTATCAAAAAAAAGGTCTCAAGATAGAAAAGAGTGGCTTGAAGATAAAGGAAACTTAGCTAATGTCTGAAAAACTTGAACAACAATCTTTAAGTCAGTTTAGCGAGAAGGCATACCTTGATTACTCAATGTACGTAATCCTTGATCGAGCTTTACCTCATATAGGGGACGGCCTTAAACCGGTACAAAGAAGAATTATCTATGCCATGTCCGAGTTAGGGCTCAGTTCAGCAGCTAAATATAAAAAGAGTGCTAGGACAGTAGGAGATGTAATAGGTAAATTTCATCCTCATGGCGATACTGCCGCTTACGAAGCAATGGTCCTTTTATCTCAATCTTTCTCGACCAGATATCCTCTTATTGACGGTCAAGGCAATTGGGGCTCAATAGATGATCCAAAATCTTTTGCTGCAATGAGATATACCGAGTGCCGTCTCTCGTCTTATGCAAAAAGTCTTTTAGAAGAACTTGGGCAAGGCACGGTAGATTGGGATAGTAATTTTGATGGAACACTTTTAGAGCCCACTGTATTGCCAGCGAGATTGCCAAATCTATTATTGAATGGCGCAACTGGCATAGCTGTTGGAATGGCAACGGATATACCTCCTCACAATCTAAATGAAGTTGTAAATGCATGTATTAAAATTCTGGATGAACCTAAAGTTACTGTTGAGGAACTCTATAAAATTATTCCAGGACCTGATTTCCCAACTGAAGCTGAAATAATTTCTTCTGAAGAAGACCTCAAAGAAATTTATCAATCAGGTAGAGGGTCTGTAAGAATGAGATCTACTTATAGTATTGAAAATGGTGAAATTATCATCACTGCCTTGCCTCATCAAACATCAAGTTCCAAGGTATTGGAACAAATAGCGCTTCAAATGGACACGAAGAAGCTTCCGATGATAGTTGATTTAAGAGATGAGAGTGATGAAGAGAATCCTACGAGATTAGTGCTAGTACCAAAATCTAACAGAGTTGATAAAGATGCAGTAATGAACCATTTATTTGCCACAACAGATCTCCAAAAGAACTACAGAGTAAATATGAATCTCATTGGCCTTAATGGCAAACCTCAGACAAGAGATATTAAGCTCGTTTTAAAAGAATGGCTAACATTTAGATCTCAAACAGTAACGAGACGACTTCAGTATAGGCTGGACTGGGTTTTAGATAGACTTCATATACTGGAAGGTCTTCTAGTTATTTATCTAAATATCGATGAGGTGATTAATATCATCAGAAATGAAGATGACCCCAATAAAGTATTACAGAAAAAATTTAAATTAAGCGTAGTTCAAGTTGATGCTATTTTAGAGATAAGGCTAAGACAATTAGCGAAGCTTGAAGAAATAAAAATAAAAGAAGAACAAGGTAATCTTGACTCTGAGAGGAAAGATCTAGAAAAGTTATTAGGTTCCAAAAATCGCCTAAAGACTCTTATAAAAAAAGAGTTGAAAGCTGATGCAGAGATTTATGGAGATCAAAGGAATAGTCCTATAGTCACAAGAGAAGAAGCTTCTGCTTTTGATGAAACAGAATTAATTTCGTCTGATCCAGTTACTGTTGTTTTATCAGAAAGAGGCTGGATAAGGGCTGCAAAAGGACATGATATTGACCCAGAATCATTGAATTATAGGGAAGGGGATAGTTATTTTTCATCAGCCTTATCAAGAAACAATCAGAATGCTGTGTTCTTTGATTCAAAAGGTAAAGCATACACTTTACCTTGTCATTCACTTCCATCTGCAAGAGGACAAGGGGAACCCCTTTCAGGAAGATTAAATGCAGAATCTGGTGAAACTTTCATGGGAGTAATTTCTGGAACAACCGAAGGAAAGATTGTCTTAGCAACCTCGTCAGGATATGGATTCTTAGCAAATCTCGGAGACTTGCAAACCAAAAATAAATCAGGAAAAGCTGCAATAAGAGTTCAAGAGAATGCAAAAGTTTTGATTCCCAAACTAATCGAAGATGAAAGAGATGTTCTAGCTGCCATATCAAATCAAGGTCGTATGCTAGTCTTTCCTCATTCTGAATTACCTCAATTAGCCAGAGGTAAAGGTAATAAAATTATTGGAATTCCAAAAGCAAACTTTGAATCTGGTGAAGAATTTTTACAAGAGTTGGCTGTAATAAGTGAAGGCAGAGAGTTAAAGTTGATAAGTGGAAAACGACATTTCACAATTAAGTTTAAGGATTTAGAAAATTTTTATGGAAACAGAGGACGAAGAGGAAACTTCTTACCAAAAGGCTTTAGAAAAGTCGATAAAGTTGAGGTAGTCACTCCATAGAACTTACAGTCTTAATTTTAAGAGAAAGAAAATATACTTTTAATTGGAGAAATCAATGAAAGAAAAATTTCCATCCTTAGGTAATGAGGTAACTATAACCGAAGAAATGTGTGATCTTAACGGTCATATGAACGTAATCTATTATGCTCAAATTTTTGAAGATGAGTTTCCTTTTTATTCAAATTTAGGGTTTAACTCCGATTATTTTAAGGAAGGTTATTCATTCTTTACTCTTGAAATGAATATAAGATATTTGAAAGAGATGAAAAAAGGCGAAATTGCTTTGCCTTGTTTTAGATACTTTGCGATTAAACCAAAATTAATCCATTACGGAGGGGTTATTCTTAATGAGTCCGGTGAAGTTTCTGCAATAACAGAAAATATTTTGGTCAATGTTGATATGAGTACACGAAGATCCTGTGAGATGAAAGATGAAATGATTCAGCATCTTAATGGAATGCTGGATGAACACTCGGCTACGGGAGATGTAGGCTTTGATTTAAGACTAAAGATTTAAATAGATAATAATTCTTTTTGTATATTCTCATCAATTAAAGGAATAACTTCGGTACTCTCCAGATTTTCTTTTAATTGCTCAAGTTTGGAGGCTCCTAAGATTACAGTCGAGACGTTTTTATTTAGTAGACACCAGGCTATGGCAAGTTTTGACATGCTGATATTTAACTTTTCTGCAATAGGCGCTAATTTTGTAACTCTTCCCATCCTCTCCTGACCTCGATCAGACTCCACCATACTTTTTTTCAGCCATTCATAACCTGACAAGGTTGCTCTAGAGCCCTCTGGAATACCATCAAGATATTTTCCTGTTAAAGCACCGGAAGCTAAAGGAGACCAGATAGTAGTACCAAGACCATACTTCTCGTAGAGTGGTCCGTATTCGTTCTCAAACCTATTTCTATCGAGCAGGTTATATTGTGGTTGCTCCATAGAAGGAGGAGTTAAGTGATTAGTAAAGGCAAATTCATATGCTTCTGTAATTTCTTCAGCAGTCCATTCTGAAGTTCCCCAATACAAAACTTTACCCTGAGTAACTAGATTATGCATAGCCCAAACAGTTTCACCTATGGGTGTATCAGGGTCAGCCCTGTGACAGAAAAAGAGATCGAGATAATCTACTTGTAGTCTTTCCAGTGCTTGATGACAGGCTTCGGTTATATGCTTTCTGCTAAGGCCGATTTGAGTTGGTAACGGATTTTCTTTAGCTCCAAAGAATACCTTTGAAGAGACGCAATAAGAATCTCTAGGATTTGTTAGGGCTTTTAATGCCTTACCCATTACAATCTCAGACTCTCCTCTTTCGTATCCTTCGGCATTATCAAAGAAGTTAATACCTGCGTCTAAGCAAGTTCCAAACATAGACTCAGCAAGCTTGGTATCTACTTGTTTATTGAAAGTTACCCATGATCCAAATGATAGTTCTGAAACTTTCAGACCTGATTTGCCTAAATTTCTATATTTCATATTATTCCCCTAATAAAACTTGTTTTAATATCTCAACACCTTTTTCTATTTCCGAATTCGAGATATTTAGAGCAGGAGCTAATCTAAGACAATTTGAACCTGCGGAAACCAAGATTAAGCCTTGTTCATATGCTTGATCTAAAACTTCATTAGCACTTTTATCTACTAAATCGCAACCAATCCATAATCCCGCCGACCTTATATCTGAGAAGATTCCCTGAGTTTCTAACTCAGATAAAAGATTTAAAAATAATTTTTCCTTTTCACTGACATCACTAAGAAATTTTTCATCACTCACTATATTTAATACTTCATGAGCGACTGCACAGGCAATTGGATTGCCTCCAAAAGTTGAGCCATGAGTGCCTGGCTGCATACTCTCACCAATTACTTTTGTCGTTAGTGTGGCTCCAATAGGTATTCCGCCACCTAATCCCTTTGCAGATGTCACTATGTCCGGTTGAATGTCATAGTTCATGTATCCGTAGAGGCTTCCCATTCTACCAACTCCACTTTGTACTTCGTCAATTATAAGAAGAGCACCTTTTTCAGACGTCACCTCATTAAGTTTTGTCATAAAGTCATTCGTCGCTTTGAAGACTCCAGCCTCTCCTTGAACTGGTTCAAGAATAACAGCTGCAGTTTGATCCGTAATAAGCTCATCTAAACATGACAAGTCATTAAATAATCCGTGCTTGATTCCAGGCATTAGGGGTTCGAATCCATTCCTGTGCATTTCAGAACTTCCTAGAGATATATTTAAAAGGGATCTTCCATGAAAAGAGTTTTGAAAAGAAACTATTTCATTTCTATTTTCATTTCTCGAAGAGTGATATTTTCTAGCTATTTTTATAGCAGCTTCGTTAGCTTCTGATCCCGAATTACTAAAAAAAATATTTTCTGCAAAAGTTAACTCAGTTAGCTTATTAGCTAATTTAATTGCTGGTTCATTTGTTAAGTAATTACTAAGATGCCATATTTTTTTTGACTGATCTGTCAGTGCCTTGACAAGAGAAGGGTGAGAATGACCTAAGGAATTGACGGCTATTCCTCCTCCAAAATCTATGTATTCTTTATCATCTTGGTCCCAAACAAGAGATCCCTCTGCCTTTTTCGGCACAAAATTTGCAGGAGAATAATTCGGCAACATGACGTTGTCATATACCCCTCTTAATTTATTATTTTTACTATTTTGTTTCATTCACTGAAGTTTATTGGGCGAGAGAGTAGTATTATAGATACCCTTTTTATATGGTCAAAATTGAAAATAACTTAGAAGATAAAATATACAGGATATTGCTTCGTCCCAATCAATCATCTGATTGGAAATCTAGTTTGATTTTTATCCTCATAATAGCATTCACATGTTTATCCATTGGGATTGGTTTTGCCTTAGCTGGTGCCACTATGATTCTTCCATTTGCAGGATTAGAAATACTTTTTGTTGGTGTTTGCGTTTATTTAGTTATGAAAAATACTTATAAGCAAGAAGTGATAACCCTTACAAAAGAGACATTAAAGATTGAAAAAGGACAAGGAAGACGAGACCAAGTTTGGGAATATTTTAGGATGTGGTCTTTTGTTTCAGTTGAGCGACCAGAGCATCCCTGGTATCCAGCGCATATAGTAGTTTCTTCAAAAGGAGAGCGCGTACCAATAGGCGATTTTCTTACTGAAGATGAAAAAGAAGAATTAGTCGAAAATCTTGAGAGAATAATTCTGGAATTAAAGTAACTACTTTCTTTGGTTAAATCTTTTCCCCACCATTGCTGAAGTGATATTTATCTTCTGAATATCTATAGTCCCACCAGCTATTCCCCAGCCCCAAACATCTCTGTATTTTCTTTCCATGGAATATTCTTTATTAAATCCGTAACCACCCATTAGCTGCATTGCAGACGCAACTACTTCTCGAGCAGTCTCATTTGAAAAACATTTTCCAACACTCGACTCGAAGATGCTTGGAAAACCTTCTTGGGCATTATGAGCTGCTCGGTGGATAAGAAGCCTTGATGCCTCTACTTTCATTGCCATTTCTGCTAATTTCATTTGGACAGCTTGAAATTCAACAATGGGTTTACCAAATTGTTCTCTCTCTTGAACATAGTCAATTGCACTCTCTAATGCTCCAGAAGCTTGTCCTAAACACATTATCGCATTGCCACATCTCTCAAGATCGAAGGCTTCCATCAGTTTTTTAAAACCACCATTAGCTTCAACAATTATATTTTCAACTGGAACTTCTACGTTATCAAAATAAATATCTGCTGAGGGTATACCATTCCAACCCATAAGCTTTTCTTGCTGACCAAAGCTCACTCCAGGAGTATCTTTCTCGATATAAACTGCTCCAATACCATTTGCACCTGGATCATCTGACATTCTGCAGTAAACAACATAACCCTCAGAATGACCTCCACCAGAACACCATCTTTTAGTACCATTTAGAATAAATTTATTGTCTTTAATTTCAGCTTTTGTAGTCAGATCAGTCAAGGCTGAACCTGCATTTGGTTCTGACATTGAAACAGCAACTACTATATTTCCTGCACAAACTTCAGGAATAACCTTTTGTTTTAATTCTTCAGAAGCAAAATGCTCTATTGCCTTAACAGGACCAACACAGCTTTCAAATATTGGAAATGCAACTGCTGAAGAAACTTTAGCGAATTCTTCCATGACAAGTAGAGCATCTAAATTAGATAAACCTAATCCACCATAATCTTCAGAAACATTGATGCCCAAAAAACCCATTTCCGAGTATTTTTTTAGCCATTCCTTGGAGAGTGGCTCACTGGTCTGTTCCATTGAGTCGGCCACTTCAACCATTTCATTTTGAGCAAATGATCTTGCTATATCTTGAAGTTCTTTTTGTTGGTCAGATAGTTTAAAGTCCATATTGCTCTCCTAGATAATTCTATCTATTTTAAATTGCTCGATATCTTCTTGAGTGTAGCCAAGGCTAGAGAGAATTTCTACATTATGTTCACCTAATTCAGGCGATCTAGTTTTTATTTGTCCTGGATTTTCTGATAATTCTATTACAGGACCAACTACCGAGTATTCTTTATCCATGGTTGGGTAACTCATCTTAATAAAAGAACCCTTTTTGAGAATATGTTCTTCATTAAGGGTCTGTTTTGCTTTAAGTACTTCTCCTACTGGAATTCTTGAACTCTCTAGAGCAACTATGGCTTCTTGAGATGTTCTTTCTGCGCACCAATCTGACATCCTTGCACTTATTAGCTCTCCGTTTTCGCCTCTACTTAAATCATCTTTAAACCTTTCATCAGTTAACCAATCATCTTCTCCCATCAGGTTGACCCATCTTTCGAAAAGTGGACCTCCTATGGTCTGCACAAGGATCCATCCATCTTTTGTTTTGAATGTATCTGATGGACCTGATGTCTGGGCTCTATTCATAGATGCAACCCTATTAACATTTAGTATTTCTTGTTCGATTAAAAGACTATTAGTTGTTGTAAGCGCTGTTTGTAATAAAGATGTTTGAACTCTCTGGCCTCTACCACTTTTCTGTTTTTCCAAATAAGCTAATAAAGTTCCAAAGGCTGCAAGTGAGGCACTACAAAAATCTACATAAGGTGCATATGCTTTGGTTGGTTGATCCGGCTGCCCCGTCATATCCATGGCTCCTGACATAGCTTGAGCGACGCCGTCAAATCCAACTCTTTCTGCGTAAGGACCGGTTGTTCCAAAAGCTGTGTTTGAAGTCAGTATTATTCCTGGATTTATTAATTTAAGATTATCATAGTCAAGACCCATTGATTTGAGTGTCTGTTCTGGTAAGTTTGCAATGACAATATCAGAATTTTCTACAAGTCTTCTTACTATTTCCCTACCTTTATCTTTAGTTGGATTTAATGTTAAACCCATTTTATTACGATTAAGCTGAAGGAACATTGCACCCTGTCCATCTTTTGTTACAGGTGTTACATATCTATCTTCACTTCCGCTAACTCTTTCTATTCTGATAACTTCTGCACCATAGTCTGCAAGCAGTGCACCACAAAAAGGTCCTGCAATGTATCTTCCAAAATCTAAAACTTTTACGCCCTCTAAAATTCCACTCATAAAACTTGTTTCCTTTAAATTAAACTTCCCCATTTATTTCATGCATACTAGGATTATAATCAAGCTATGACAGATCAAGAAATACCTGACGGCTTCAAGGAGTTAAAAATCCCCCAACCTCATATAGAAAATTTAGGTCCGGGGTTTTATAAAAAAGAGGATGATCAATTATTTATGATCTTCTTTGCTAAAGAGGAGCATAGTAATTTTTACAACTCAGCACATGGTGGAGCACTCATGGCATTAGCTGACTTTTGTCTGACATCTTCTATGATGAAAGACAGAAATAGTTTAGTGACGACGGTTAGCTTTCATTCGGAGTTTTTAGCCCCTGCACCTATAGGCAGCAAACTCTTAATCCGCTGTAAACCAAAAAAAATTGGTAAATCATTAGGTTTTTCAGAAGGTGACATAACTGTGGATGGAGAGACTATAATCACTTTTGGAGGAGTCGGAAGAATAATTAAAAATAATGGATAAAAAGTACGAAATAATTCTTTACGGAGCTACCGGTTTTACTGGTCAGATTTGTTGTAAATACATTAGAGATAATTATCCTGATTTGCTTTGGGCAATTGGAGGAAGAAATAAAGAGAAACTTCAGCAAATTAAATCAGATTTTAATCTCAATTGTGACGTAGTTGTCGCTGATGGATCAGACATAGACGCTTTAAAACTAATGACAAGTCAAACTAAAGTTGTGCTATCTACTGCTGGGCCATTTGCAAGATATGGCTCTTTGCTAGTTCAAGCATGTGTTGAAGAAGGCTCTCACTATACTGATATAACTGGAGAGAATCATTGGGTAAAAGGTTTAATCGATAAACATCATGAAGCAGCTGCTTCTAAAGGAATAAGAATTATTCCATCATGCGGTTATGATTCTATACCTTCTGATATCGGAGCTTTTTTTACTATTTCTCAATTTGACAAACCTGTATCAAGAGTAGACGTCTATCATGAAGCTCAAGGCGGGGCCTCAGGCGGAACAACCGAGACAATATTTACTATGGATGGCGTTGGAAAAGAGATGAGAGATCCCTTTGTTTTGAATCCTAAAGACACAATATCAGATGAGCAGAGGGAAAATTCTAAAGATGGATTTAAGGTAGAGAAAGTTGATGGCCTGGAGGGATGGGCTGGAGTAGGTGTAATGGCTGTAGCCAATACTAGAGTTGTAAGACGATCTGCAGCTCTAATGGAGCAAAATCAAAAACCCTATGGTAACAACTTTACTTTTGGAGAACATGGTTTATTTTCTTCAAAAAGAAATGCAAGATTAGCATCGATAGGACTCCTAATCGGTTTTATAGTTTTAAGTACTCCAATAAAACGTCTAGTAAGACCTTTTCTTCCCAAACCAGGAGAAGGACCCAGTCAAGAAACACAAGATAATGGTTGGTTTAGGGCTACTTTCATAGCTCTTTCTGAAGATAATGAAAAGAAGATTTGTTCAATGTATGGGTCTGGAGATCCGGGTTATAAATCTACGGCTAAATTAGTTTGTGAATCCGCAATGGCTCTTGCACGTTCTGATAACCTGCCTGGCGGTTCTGAGTATGGAGGAGTTCTAACCTCTGCTGTTGGATTAGGAGAGGTATTAGTTGATAGATTGAAAAATGCAGAAATTGAATTTAAAGTTTTAACTTAAAATTTAAAATTATTAAGCTTTTTTCTGACAAGTTTATTTTTCAAAGAGGCAGTTTGTATTACACCATCTTCAAATGGTGCCCAAGCTTCACCTTGAATTAATGGGCTAAGATAATTTTTGCAAGACTGAGTAATACCAAAACCATCTTTTGAGATGAAATTGCTAGGCATCTTCTTCTCTATATTCGCCACTTTGCTCAATTCAACTTTTCCAATCTCCCAGGAATAAGGCTTAGTTTTTTTTCTAACTATTATTGGCATAATTGCGTTTTCTCCCGAAGAAGCGAATTCAACAGCTGCTTTACCCACTGCATATGCATGATCTAAATCTACCTGAGATGAAATATGTCTAGCAGAGCGTTGTAAGTAGTCAGAGACGGCCCAATGATATTTAAAACCTAATTTATTGTTTATCATTTCAGCAATACGAGGCGCAACTCCGCCAAGTTGTTTATGACCAAATGAGTCCACTGTCCCTGCGTCAGCAAGAAATTTTCCATTCTTGTATTTAGCTCCTTCAGAAACGACAATGACGCAATAATCCTCTTTTTTTACCACTTCTTTTACTCTTTTTAGAAATAATTTTTCATTAAAGGCTACTTCTGGGAGCAAGATAATGTGAGGAGCAGAATTATTTTTTGATTGAGCAAGACCTGCAGAAGCTGCTAACCATCCTGCATGTCTTCCCATAACCTCAAAGATAAAAACTTTAGTTGAGCTCTTGGACATACTTTTTACATCTAAAGCCGCTTCTTTAGTTGATGTGGCAATATACTTTGCAACAGATCCAAAACCAGGACAGTTATCTGTATAGGGCAAATCATTATCTATTGTTTTTGGTATGCCAATACAGGTGACGGGAAATCCTGCATCTTTTGTGTATTGGGCAATTTTGTTTGAGGTATCTTGAGAGTCACCTCCACCATTGTAAAAAAAGTAACCAATATTATGAGCTTTAAATACATCAATGAGTCTTTCATATTCTCTTTTGCTTTGATTGATGTCTTTAAGTTTATGCCTACAGGAACCAAAAACACCCCCCGGTGTGTGCATTAATTTTTTGATATCGAAAGAATTTTCCAGACTGGTATCAATTAGATCTTCATTGAGTATCCCAATGATTCCATTCTTGCCAGCATAAAGTTTATTAATTTTTTTTGACTTTCTTGAAGACTCTATTACCGCAGAAGCAGTTGCATTAATAACAGAAGTTACCCCTCCTGATTGAGCATAGATTGCATTCTGAGATTTCATCGTGAGAATAATACTTTAAAACAAATCTATCTTGTAATCATTCTTGATAGTTATAATGAAGTTATGTCTAAAGAAAGAGTTCACATACTAGGTATTTGTGGAACTTTTATGGGCGGTCTTGCCTTGATGGGGAAAGAGAAGGGTATAGAGATCTCTGGATGTGATGAAAATATATATCCTCCTATGTCAGATCATCTGCAGGACATGGGCATAGAAATAATCGAAGGCTATGACTCCTCTGAACTCCCTGTCGCTGATTACTATGTAATTGGGAATTCAATCTCCAGAGGCAATCCAGCATTGGAATATTTACTCTCTAAAAAGTCTAATCTTATTTCGGGTCCCGAATGGCTTTATGATTCGGTTATAAAAGATAAGAAAGTTATCGCAGTATCGGGAACTCATGGCAAAACTACCACCACAGCAATGATCGCTTGGATATTTGAAGATAATAATGTTGATGTTGGCTACTTGATAGCAGGAAAACCAAAAGACTTTGAAAAGTCTGCAAGACTCGGGAGTGAAGATATATTCGTCATAGAGGCGGATGAATATGACACAGCATTCTTTGACAAAAGGTCGAAATTCATTCACTACAAACCAGATACTTTGGTCTTAAATAACCTAGAATTTGATCATGCAGATATATTTCCTGATATAACTTATATCTTTAGAGAATTTCATAACCTACTAAGGACTTTAAACAAGGAAGCTCAGATTATTTTTCCAAATGATGATTCAAATATCTCAAAAGTTCTCGAGATGGGTACCTGGAGTAAATTAATAAGTTATGACGTTAATATTAATAATAAAAATTCAGTAATGTTTAATGATGACTCTAAGCAAACTACCTATAAGATTGATCAAGAAGAGGGACGAATAGATTGGGAAATGTTTGGTGAACACAATGCAAGAAATGCTATGGCAGCAGCTTTAGCTGTAAAACAATACGGGATTTCGTTGAAAGATTCGCTGTCTTCACTAGAAAAGTTTCAAGGTGTTTCAAAGAGACAAGATATTCTTTTGGATACAGAAGACCTTATGATTATAGAGGACTTTGCTCACCACCCAACAGCTATAAAAACAACCCTAGATGGTCTAAGGAAGAAATTTCCCAAAAAACGTTTACTCGCAGCAATTGAATTGAGATCAAATACAATGAAATCAGGTTTTCATGATGAGCAATTACTTAATTCAGTTTCCGAAGCTGACCTCATCTTCTGGAAAGGAGATGATTCTAAACAAGTCAAAGGGCTTATTGATAAGAATCCATCTAAATTTTCCGACATTTGTAATATAGATAATTTTGTAGATGGTATCGATTCGTTATCTGTTGCTGGTGATGTTTTACTTATTATGTCTAATGGAAATTTTGATAACCTCTCTAAAAAACTTTTGAAAAAATATATTTAATGGAAAAAATATCTTCTTCTGCATTGTTCCCTTTATCTGTGAATGTTTTACCGGGTGCTTATCTACCCTTGCAGATATTTGAGCCTAGATATATTGATATGGTGAGTGAATGTTTAGCTAATTCTGAAGGTTTTTGTATCGTCCTCTTTAAAGATGACGAGAACGAAGAAAATAATGAGTATCTTCCTTATCATGATATTGCTACCTATGTTGAGATTGTTGATTTCAATAAACTAGATAATGGTTTACTAGGCATAACAGTTCAGGGTAAGCACAAGATCAGGATTGAGGATGTATGGAAACAGGAAGATGAATTACTGCTTGGGAAAATAGAAAAAATTAACGAAGAAGATGATAATCTTTCAAATGATCCTGAATACCTAGATTTATGGAATATGGTCAAAGAAATTACAAATCACCCTGAAATTAAGAAGCTTAACCTGGACCTAGATCTTAAAAGTTCTATAAGTGTTTGTTATATCCTAGCGAGTGTACTTCCTCTGAGGCCTCAAGAGAAACAAACAATTTTAGAATTCGAAAACAACCGAGATAAGCTAGATTATTTAAAGGCTTTGATTAAAAGATTAGGCGGTTAACCTTGCCTCCAGTTTCCATGGAAACCATAAGGAATTCTATGGGGTAGCATAGCCTTTGCAAGTGGTCCACTTGAAACATTTTCTGCATCAAAGATCAATAAATCTGAACGATTCTCGATGCCTAGGTAGGATAGTGCAATGAGATAACCTTCTCCTTCTCTAGAATCCTGATTTTTTGGAACAAATATAGGTTCACCTACAGCATCAAGCTCAGACAGAGTAAAACTGTCTTTGCAGCCTGTATCATAGTCATAACTAGTTATTGTATTGAAGCTTACCCCTTTAGGAGAATCTCCTTTATTTGAAGCATAATATCCATATCTGTACTTAGACATTGTTTTTCTTTCATCTAGCCTTGGAAATTCACCAATACTTTCGTCAAGATACTGCTTTTTTATTGAACCCGAGTTTGAACTTAGATCAATTTCCCATCTATTCAGTCTGGCTTCACCTTTTTTAAGATCAGGTCTGGAGCCATCTAAATGAGGAAACATAGGTGCTTCTTCAAATTGCATCATATCAGCAATTATTTTATCTCCATCTTCATAGGCATTCATCGGGTGGAAGACAAAACATGGATCGCTCTCTATCCACTTTATATCTTCAGTTGAACCGTCTCTGGGCATTATCCCTATTTGACTCGGGCGATTAACATCCCAAGCAATAGGTGATTTACCGGCTGCTGCTAGATTAAAATCAATAATTAAAGGAAATATCGGGAAAATAACATGTTTGGTGGTAACAACAAAGTCATGCACCATACTTGAGTAAGGCGTTTTAAACTCTTTGTATGTAGTCATTATTCCTTCGGAGTTGACTACAAAGTAGCTCATTTTATTTACTCCAAAACCATAGCTAAAACCTATCATCTCTCCAGTTTTTGGGTCGATCTTTGGATGTGCAGTCATAGCTGAGTCCAGTTTTCCTTTATAGTTCCAGGTACCTTTTGATTCTAAGGTTAAAGGATCAAGTTCAAAAGGTTTATGGCCTTCTTCAAGGGCTAATAGTTTGCCTGAGTGGAAAACTATATTGGTATTTGCAGTTCCATCTTCGCCTTCAAAATTAAATTCGGGATCAGGGTCCATGGGATTAAGAGCATTTATGAGTGATCTACCAGCTTTCCTCTCCTGTTTCCACTTAGAGGTTTGAGCCCATCGGTTTAAATAAGAAATCCTACCATTTTCAAAATGGAACGCATGGATCATCCCGTCGCCTGCAAACCAGTGGTAATCTCCTCCCATGGGAGGAAATTGCGGATCTGGACCATTCCTGTAGTAACTACCAAATAAATCTCTGGGAACTTCTCCCTCAATAATGAGATCTTGAATATTGCACTCCATTCTTAAAGGAGCGTAATTACCTCTTAAATTTGGATGATCTGGGTATAAATTTGTCATAGTTAAGTATATTTTTTACTAAAGTATCTTATTAATATGAATAAAACAACAACCCCAATCAAAATCCAAAGTGAGTCAACTAGGTTCATACTGTCTGAGATTAGTGCTTGTGCAGCATAATAGCCAGGTACTGTATAAACCAATGCCCATAAAAAACAGGAAAGAATCTCAACTAAGACGAATTTATTTATATTCATATTTAATGAACCTGCTGTAATGGGAAGAAGAGGCCTAATTGGTCCTATAAACTTTCCTACAAAAAGACCAACCATCCCGTACTTTCTAAAGAATGCCTGACCATTTTCAAGAAAATGCGGATATTTTGTAAACGGCCAGATTTTTCTAAGTGAATTTCTAAGGCTATAGCCCAAGAAGAAACTAGCAATATCTGAAAGAAAGCTAGATACATATGCTAATAAAACTACTTCATAAATACTTATAGAAGAAGAAGCTAGTCCAGATATCAATGCAAGTAAAACAACACCAGGAATAATAATTCCTATTAAAGCAAAGGATTCTATAAATGAAGCTCCTATAATTCCTAGGCCAATCCATTGAGGATTTTCTTCAAGCCAAATTATTATTTCGTTAAATTCGAACATCTTAAGTCTTTGAAAGCATAGATAGTTAGGTAGAATATTCAACAATGACTCAGAGTAAAGAAATAAATACTTATATGAATCGGTTAGGATCTGAGGCAAAAGAAGCCTCTTTGATCTTAGCCCAAGCTTCTTTAGAGCAAAAAAATGAGGCACTGAGCTGCATTTCAGAACAAATAGAATCTGATAGGGATGAAATATTAAGCATAAATAAAAAAGATTTAGATTTAGCTAAACAAAAATCTATAGGATCAGCTCTTATAGACAGATTGGAACTAAATGACAGCAGAATTAATTCTATGATCTCTGGATTGCAGGTTGTTTCTGAGTTACCTGATCCTGTAGGAGAAATTACTGATTTAGATCCTACACCTTCGGGAATTGAAGTTAGTAAAATGAGAGTGCCCTTAGGAGTTGTAGGAATAATATATGAATCCAGACCAAATGTTACTGCAGATGCTGCAGCACTATGCCTTAAATCTGGAAATGCCTGTCTATTAAGAGGAGGATCAGAAGCTATTCTATCTAATAAGATTATCTGGAACTGCTTGCAAGAAGGCCTTAAAAAAGCCAGTTTACCTAAGGAATGTATTCAGCTCGTAGAGACCACTGATCGAGCAGCAGTAAAAACTCTATTGCATTTAGATGATTATTTGGATGTAGTCATTCCCAGAGGAGGCAAAGGCTTGGTACAGCTCATTTCTGATGAATCAAAGGTGCCTGTAATAAAACACTTAGATGGTATTTGTCATGTATATATAGACGAGGCAGCAGATTTAAAGAAGGCTGAAAATATCGCTTTTAATGCAAAGACCTACAGATATGGAATTTGCGGTGCCATGGAAACGCTTTTACTACATTCGTCAGTTGCGTCTTTACTTTTACCTAGCTTAGAAGATAGATTTTCTTTGGAAGGAGTAGAGGTTAGAGGCTGTCAAAAAACACTTCAAGTTATAAATGCAATTGAAGCTAAAGAAGATGACTGGTTAACTGAATATCTTGCTCCTATACTCTCCATAAAAGTTGTTGAAGATATAAGCGAAGCCATTGATCATATTCAAAAGTACGGATCACAACATACAGATTCAATAGTTACTGAAGACAAAAATAAAGCTGAATACTTTTTTAAAAACGTGGACTCGAGTTCTGTAATGCATAATTTGCCGACCTGCTGGGCTGATGGGTTTGAGTATGGACTAGGAGCTGAAGTTGGAATTTCTACTGATAAGATTCATGCAAGAGGCCCCGTGGGCTTAGAGGGACTAACTTCACAAAAGTTTATTGTGAAAGGTAATTCAAACTTACGAGGAGTTTAAAATAGCCAACAAAAAACTTATCGGTATATTTGGCGGCACTTTTGATCCTATCCATAAAGGACACGTCCAAGTAATAGAGAATTTTCTTAATTTAATCGATATAGATGAACTCATTGTTTTGCCAAATGGTACTCCACCTCACAAAGAGAAAAGAATTAATGAACTCAATAAAATTAAGTTAGTTAATCTTGCGCTAAGTCATATAAATAATTTAATAATTGACGAAAGAGAGATTTTAAACAGAAGTCCCTCATATGCTTACTTAACTTTAAAAGAGATTCAGAAAGAGAATCCAAATGACACTTTAGTATGGATAATGGGGATGGACTCTTTTTTGGAGATAGAAACTTGGTATGAGTATGAGAATTTCTTAGATGAAGTTAATTTATTAATATTGGAAAGACCGGGATATGAAGTAGATGAAGCTTCATTCGTAAAAAATCTATTAAAAGATAAAAGAATTTTAAATTTTCAAGAGTTTAAGGATTCGAAAGGCAAAATTTTTATTTTGCCAATAGATCCTATTGAAGTTACTTCTACTAAGATTCGTGAGTTGATATCAAATAATGAAGATGTGTCCTCTTTATTGGACGGCGATGTTTATCAATTTATAAAAGATCAAAATTTATATAAAGAGCAATGACTCAAAAACTAAAAAATAAAATTATCAATTCTTTAGAAGATATCAAAGCAGTAAATCCTATCGCAATAAATGTTACAAAGATTAGTTCTCTAACAGATTTTATGGTCATTGCGTCAGGGACATCAAATAGACATATAGCGGCGATGAGTGAACATATCTTGGAGGACCTAAAAGAAACAAATATTTCTGGAATCAAGATTGAAGGACAGGGTGGAGATGATTGGGTCCTCGTTGATGCTGGAGATGTAGTCATTCACCTCATGTCAGCAGATGCAAGAGAGTTTTATGATCTAGAGAGTTTATGGGATCCTGAACTTTAATGAAAATTAGGTTAATCTCAATAGAATCGAGCCGCCCTGACTGGGCAAAAAAAGCTTTTAGCACTTATGAATCTAAATTTAATAAATCAATAAACATTGATTGGCTTGGTTTAAAACCAGTCAACCGTATTGGGAACTATAATGTTCTAGACGTTGTCGAAAAAGAGAGCAATTTATTACAATCAAAGGTTAAGAAGAATGAATTTGTGATTGCCCTAGACAAAGAAGGATTGAGCTTGAGTACTGAGAAATTAAGATTTCAGTTTGATAATTGGATCTCCAGCTCAAAAGATATATCTATTATTATTGGTGGCCCTGACGGTTTAAGTCGAAAGCTTATTAAGCAATGCGACTTTTGCTGGTCCTTATCTCAATTAACTTTCCCCCATTCTATTGTTCCGGTTTTAGTCTTGGAACAAATTTATAGAGTTTGGTCGATGACCCAAAATCATCCTTATCATAGGTAAAAGTAATGAGAACCATCCAGGATTTAAGAAGAGATGAAAAAGATATTCAATCATTGAGAAGCAGATCGGGTGTAATATTTTTTTTTCTACTGATTCTGATTATCTCAGGAGTATTTAAAATTCTTCAATTAACTGTATTTGATAGAGTTAATTACGAGGCCGAATCAGATAAAAATAGAATAATCAACATACCTATATATCCAGCTAGGGGTCTTATAACGTTGGAAGATGGAACTCTTATTGCTGAAAATATAGTTACGAAAGATCTCTATATCAAAACTAAATTATACGAGACCTCAATGGACCAAGTTACACAATTACATGACAAAGTTTTTGATGAAAATAGAAAAATTGATCAGTTACAGGTTCCAATGCAAGATGAAGAAAAAATTTGGCTTGCACGAAATCTAAGTGAACAGGAATTAGCAAAGTATGAAGTGCAAAAAAACTCAATGCCTAATATTCAACTTGAAGTCAAATTAAGAAGATATCTTCCGCATAAAAATCTCTTTTCTCACGTTATCGGTCATTTAGGTCTCATAAATATGAATGAAAGACTTTCTCTATCAAGAGTAGAGTATCCAGATGATTCCTTCATTGGGAAAGTAGGACTAGAGAAGTCGTATGAAAAAGCTCTAAGAGGTAAGGCTGGAATCAGCCTGATGGAGGTAGATGTATACGGAAATAAGATTAGAGAAATTAATAGAGTTTCCCCCGATAAGCCTTTCAACCTAAAACTCACTCTTGACCTAAAATTACAGAAAATTGCTCAGGAAGAACTTGCTAATAGAAGAGGAGCGGTAGTGGCTTTAGACCCAACGACTGGATTTATTAAAGCTCTAGTAAGTTCACCAGACTATAACCCTAATATTTTAAATGGCTCAGAAAGTGGTTCGCCTATTTCGCAATCTTCCTTGGAAGACTCACCTTTCTTTAATCGAGCAATATCTGGTTTATACCCGCCAGCTTCAACCATAAAACCTTTTATTGGCTTGCTTGGCCTTGAAGAAGAGCTAATTACTGAGTCAACTATTGTAGAAGACAAAGGCTTTTTTCAGCTAAAAGAGGAAGGAAGAAAGTATCGTGGATGGAAAGAGGATGGGCATGGAAGAGTAGACCTTAAGAAGGCAATCGTTGAGTCATCAGATGTTTATTTTTATGAACTTGCTTCAAAACTTACCATTGATAGGATTTCATCATTCTTGATGAGATTCGGTTTTGGAGAAATTAGCGGTATAGATTTGATCAATGAATCTAAAAGTATTTTACCAACGAGAAATTGGAAGTTAGGTAATTTTGGTGAAGCCTGGTTCGTAGGAGACACGATAAATATTGGAATAGGGCAGGGATACATAAGCTCTACACCACTCCAATTAGCAGTTTCACTCTCCGCAATAGCAAATAAAGGAAAGATTTTTCAGCCTAAACTCATAAGAAATAATCAGCTTGATGATTATGAGCCTGATCTTTTGATGGAAGTACAAATTGAAAACCCAAGACATTGGAATATTATTGAAAAATCAATGATTTCTGTAATCAATTCTTGGAACGGTACAGCTCATAATTTATACGAAGAAGGAGGAATAACTATAGCTGGTAAAACTGGAACCGCTCAAATCAAAAGTCTTACTGATCAAGATCTTACTGTAAGAGAAGAATACGAAGGAATAAGAAAAGATATAAAAAATAGAGATCACGCTCTTTTTGCAAGTTATGGCCCTGTTCCTGATCCTAATTTAGTTGTTGTTGTTATTGTAGAAAATGGTGAATCTGGAAGTGCCGTAGCTGCACCCATTGCAAAGCGTCTTATTGAACAATATCAAATAAACATTAATGAATCATGAGCAACAGAAATCCTCTTGATTATTCTATAAATAAACCCTTAGTTACAAGCCTTAACCCTTTAAGGTATTTATTTAAGGACATAACATTGGTACTAGCCCTTATCACTGTCCTAGTCTTTGGTTTGATAATGTTGTACAGCTCAAGTGGTCAATCCTTTTCGATGGTCATGCGCCAGTCGATTTATGTTTTTGCAGGTTTAATAATGATGATCTTCATTTCTCATTTGAAACCTGACTCTTATAAAAATATTTTGATGCATTCGTACTGGATCGGTCTTTTACTTCTTATTTATGTTCTGTTTAATCCAGCTGAAGGCTATACAACTAGTAGATGGATAGATATAGGGTTTCTTCAGTTTCAACCGTCTGAAATTATAAGATTGATTTTACCACTTTCAATTGTTGCTTATCTGCATAGGAAGGAATCAAAAATAAGATTAGAAGATTGGCTATATACAACTATAGCTGCCCTTATGTGTTCATACTTGGTTTTTGAACAGCCTGATTTAGGAACCTCTATAATAGTTTTTACGTCTGGAATAATTCCAATATATTTAGCCGGTTTACCTTACGGGGTTATAGCTGCTTATGTAGGCATGTTGGCAATTGTTTCTCCTTTTATTTGGTCTAGCTTATTAGATTACCAAAAACAAAGAGTCCTCACTTATTTTGATAGTAATGTTGATCCTCTCGGAGATGGCTGGAATATCGCACAGTCACAAACTGCCATAGGTTCTGGAGGTTTTTTTGGTAAGGGCTACTTGGAGGGTACTCAAAGTCAGCTTAATTTTATCCCCGAAAGTCATTCTGATTTCATTTTTTCTGTTATCGGAGAGGAGTTTGGCTTATTGGGAATAACTTGCCTATTTATTGTTTATGGAATGATTATATGGCGAATTTTTAAGATTGGTTTATCAGCACAATCACCTTTTGAAAGACTTGCCTGCTGTTCTTTGGGATTTATCTTCCTTTTATTTATTCTAATCAATGTATCAATGGTTATCGGTATAATTCCTGTTGTTGGAGTGCCTTTACCCTTGATTAGCCAAGGCGGAACTTCAATAGTTGTGCATTTATTGGCTTTTGGAGTTATTCTTTCTGCCAAGAGACCTCAGTTATGAATATAAAAAAATATTACAAAATCCTAGTAATTGCCTTTTTTACTTCGCAAAGCTTATATTCCGACTATTCTGAAAACGATGAAACTGTTGAATTCATAGATTATATGGCGCAAAAACATGGATATGAAAAATCTTATCTAGAAGCTATTTTTCAAAGAGCAAAATATCAAGAAAGGGTTGTTAGGATAATGAATAGACAACCTGAAGGCACTATGACATGGGAACGTTATAGAGGGATTATGGTTAATGAATCAAGAATTTCCGCAGGTAAAGATTTTATTAAGTCGCATAAACAGGATCTAAAAAGAGCTGAAAAAATATATGGTGTTCCAGCTGAAATTATTGCTTCCATCATTGGAATAGAAACTAGATATGGGAGAATTAAAGGAAATATTAGAGTAATAGATTCGCTATCCACTTTAGCTTTTGATTATCCTCGCAGATCTAAATTCTTTAAAGTCCAGCTAGAAGAATTCCTTTTACTAAGCAGAGAAGAGAACTTTAATCTAGAAGAAATAGAAGGTTCAATAGCTGGTGCTATGGGGTATGGTCAATTTATGCCCGATAGCTATAGGGACTATGCTGTAGATTTTGACAATGATGGAGTGAGAGATATTTTGAATAATCCTATAGATGCAATAGGAAGTGTCGCTAATTTCCTCAACAAGAAAGGTAAATGGAAACCGAATGTGCCTATAGCCATCAGAGCTAAAGCCATAAGCGAAGTAAAAGAAATTACATCCTCATTCAAGCCCTATATGACAGAAATTGAGCTAGAAAAATTTGGGCTAGAAGCTACCAAAATTATTCCTAATAATCTTAAGTTTGTGCCTATCTCACTAAATCTTGAAGATGGTTACGAATACTGGCTTGGTTTTGATAACTATCAATCTATTTCAAGATACAATAGAAGTAAATTATATGTGATGGCGGTCTTTGAATTTAGCAACTCACTATCCAAGTTTTTATAAAATGAAAAAATTAAAAAAATTACCTTTTTTTATAGCTTTACTTAGCGCCATTTCTACAGTTTCGCTTTTTTCTGAGGAGAGTTTTATTCCAAAGCCTCCCTCCTTAAATGCCTCAAATTATATTTTGATGGATTCAGTATCAGGAAGAATACTTGCTGAAAATGATTCAGATGAAAGGATTGAGCCTGCAAGCATTACTAAAATAATGACAGGATATGTTGCTGCAGATCAAATAGCTAAAGGATTTATAAGTTTAGAAGATGAAGTATTTATTAGTGAGAATTGCTGGAAGAAAGGCGGTTCAAAGATGTTTATTAGAGAAGGAACAAGAGTTCTTTTTTCAGATCTAATCAAAGGAATGGTGATACAGTCTGGTAATGACGCTAGTTGTGCTATCGCAGAGCACGTTGCTATTTCTGAAGAAGGTTTTGTTGAGCTTATGCAGCTCTACATTGAAGAGATGGGCATGGAGAATACCCAATTTAAAAATGTCAGTGGTTGGCCTGACCCCGAACATTATTCTTCAGCTAAAGACTTAGCAATTTTAACAAAAAATCTTATAGACAAATTTCCCGATCACTATGCTCTTTATAAAGAGAAGTACTTTACTTTCAATGAAATCAAACAAAGAAATAGAAATAGCCTTCTATGGCAAGATGAATCTATTGATGGAGTTAAAACAGGCCATACCGAAAGTGCTGGATATTGTTTAGTTTCCTCGGGCGTTAGAAATGACACAAGGTTGATTGCGGTTACCATGAGAAGCGCCTCGGAAAAATCTAGATTAACTGATAATAGACGTTTGTTAGATTATGGTTTCAGATACTACAGAACCAAACGTATCCTTGAAGCTGATTTATCTCTTGTCAATGAGCAAGTGTGGGGCGGTGAAGCGGATTCGGTAAATTTATCTTCCGCCGAAGAATTGTATCTAACCCTTTCACCCAGAGACTTTCCAAGAGTCGAACCTCAAATTAAGTTAAATGACTATCTTCAAGCACCAATTCAAAGAGGTCAGGTGGTTGGTAAGGTTGATCTAATTCTTGATGGAGACTCCCTTGCATCTGTTGATCTTGTGGCTATGAAAGATGTTCCTGCTCTAGGTTTCTTTGGCAGAGCATGGTCAAATATTAAGTTACTTACATATCAATTTCTTATGGAAGAGTAATAAGTTTTATGTGGGTTTATTTAGATGGAGAAATAATTCCTGCTGATGAAGCAAAGATTTCTCCTCTTGATAGAAGTTTCACTTTTGGCGATGGCGTTTATGAGGTTATTCCTTCATATAACCAAGAATTATTCTTGTTTGAAGAACATTTACAAAGATTAAAGATATCCTTAGCTAAAACTTTTATACCTGCTCCATCTGAACTTGATAATCTTGAGAATATTTTGAAGAAGTTACATGTTAAGAATGAATATCACAACCAGTCGTTCTACATACAAATCACTCGAGGAGTTCAAGATTCAAGATCACATATGGCAAGTGAAAATATTGTCCCAACTTTATTCATTAATTCGCAAAAATTAGATATTAACTCCTATAGAGGCAATGCCAATAAAGAAGGTTTAAGAGTTCGTTTAGAAGAAGATATTAGATGGCAAAGATGCGATATCAAAACAACCGCCCTCATTGGCAATATATTGTCTATGCATGATCCCTCTTTAGAAATAGTGGATGAAATACTTTTACATAAAGATGGAATACTAAACGAAGGGTCTAAGTCTAATGTCTTCTTGGTAAAACAAGGTAAGGTTTACACTCCATCTTTGAATCAAAATATTCTCCCTGGTGTAACAAGAAATTTTATAATAAATCTTCTTAAAAAAAATAATATAGAAGTCTTTGAAGAGGAAATTTCTGTAGATTCAATTTATGAATGTGAAGAACTTTGGTTGACAAGTTCAACTAAAGAAATTCAACCAGTTGCTTTTATTGATGACTATAAAATTCCTACAAAAAAAACTGAACAATTAATTTGGAATAAAGCTCTGAAGCTTTTTAATCTATATTAAAAATTCAATGCCAGATCTCTAATAGACTGCCAAGGATTCTTATCTGATAAACCTTTTATCGCGGCATCTATTTCTGCAATATCTTTAAGTGAATTTTTTATTTTAGAATAAGAAAGACTATTAGAACGTTTAGATAGTAAATCTAAGTAATATCTAGGACCCCAAATATTTTTTGTAGTCCCTTGTTCCAAGACTTTATATAGATTATTTATTTCTTTAGAAAGTGCCCACAATACAAGGGGAGGTTGTGCTCCTTCTGCTCTTAAGGTTTCAATGATTCTGACTGTTCTTTTTCTATTTCCTTCAAGGAAGGAATTAGAGAGATCGAATATTCCAAATTTTGAAGAATTAGAAATAGAATTTTCCATATTTTCTAATGTAATTTCTTGTTCCGGAAATAAAAGAGATAGTTTCATTAACTCATGGGATGTAGCCAGCAGATTTCCCTCTGTTTTCTCCGATAAAAGCTGAATGGCCTCAACATCTAAATCAAGGTTTAAGCTCGAGGCCTTAGTTTTAATCCAGCTAGGCATAGAACTTTTATTAACTGGTGGTTCAACTACAAAAATGCCACTTTCATCTAAGGCCTTAGCCCAGGCACTGGTTTGTTGCTTTTTTTCAAGCCTTTCAGCTGAAATGATTAGCAGTGCATTTTCATCTATATCAAGACAATAATCCTTGATAGCTTTTGAACCTTTGTTTCCTGGACCAGTTCCAATAAGTTTAATTTCAACTATTTTCTTTGAACCAAATAAATCAAAATTTTCATTTTCTGAACTAAGGAAACTCCAATCCGTATCTTTAGTAATTATATGAGTTTGTTTATCCTCAAAACCAGCTAATTTTGCTTTCTTTATAACCTCATCAGTTAACTCAGAAATTTGAATTGATTCTTCTGCAAAGAAAGAATAAATAGGACCTAATTTAGTTTCTAAGTCTTTGATAAAGTGAGCTTTACTTAATTTCATTGAGTTGAGTAGATGCAATAAATTCTATATTCCTTATCGCTTTTGCGATAAAAGTTATGGTTACTGATTGAATCTCTTCTTCAAATGCCAGAAGATTTGACTGGTTAAAATCAATAAAAGATGAGTCTTCGAAAATATGCATTATTGAATTACCGCCATCATTTCCTATTTGATATTTCAATTTATAATCTAATCTTACTTGTGTTGTTCTTGCACCTTGTCCAGTAGACCCAACAAATTTTTCTATAGAATGACTAATGATTTTGAGCCGCGAGTCAGAATCTGTATTTCTAGATAAAACATAATTCTTTGAATTAAGCTGGTTTTCTAATTCTAGGTTCAGCTCTGACTTTTTGGCTTCATAGCTTATGACTTGATTAGACAAACTTGTTGAGTAATTTCTAAGTTCATAGCCACACGAATTAACTATGAAAATTAAAATCAAAAGTAATTTAATATCCAATGCCTGAGTTATTTTCATATAACTATATTTAGTATCTTTCCTGGAACATAGATTATTTTTTTAACTTCAGCACCATCTAAATGCTTTATTATTTTTTCGTCATTTAGAGCCATAGATTTTATAAAATCATCTTCTGTTTCTTTATCTATCTCGATCTCAGATCGCAGCTTCCCATTTACTTGAATAGCAATTTTTAATTTGTCATCTATCAGCAAGGATTCTTCAATTTTTGGCCAAGACTTATCAATAATCGACTCTTGAGGATAAAGTTGCCACCACAGGTGCTGACATAAATGAGGCGTAATTGGATTTAACATTAATAGAATTGATTCAATAGCTTCATTGGCAACTTTTCTCATCTCTGGACTAGCACTTGAGTCAAACCATTCTTGTGGAATGTTATTAGAGAGCTCCATTACAGCTGCAATAGCAGTATTGAAACTATGTCTTCTTAAATAATCATCTTTTACTTTAGATAAAGTCTTATGAATCTTTGATCGCATTAATTTCAAATCTTTAATTGAATGATTTATATCAATATCATCGGGTAGGCCTGCATCTATATGCTTATTAACAAGTTTCCATATTCTGTTAATAAATCTATGAGCACCTTGTACTCCTTGATCAGACCATTCGAGAGATTGCTCTGGAGGAGCAGCAAATAACACAAAAAGTCTGACGGTATCTGCGCCATATTTTTCAATTAAACCCTGTGGATCAACCGTATTTCCTTTTGATTTAGACATTTTGGCACCATCTTTCAAAACCATACCTTGGCAAAGTAAATTTTTGAAAGGTTCGTCTCCTTCAACTAGACCGATGTCTCTCATACATCTAAAGTAAAAACGTGAATATAGAAGATGTAATACGGCGTGTTCTATGCCACCTATATACTGGTCAACTGGAAGCCAGTAGTTAGCTCTATCATCAAGCATAGAATCATGACTATCAAAACTAGCAAACCTTGCGTAATACCAAGATGATTCAAAGAATGTATCAAAAGTATCAGTTTCTCTTATAAGGGCTTTACCTTCTTGATCGACGTTTAAGAATTCAGGCATATCCTTCAATGGAGAGCTGACACCCTTGAATTCAACCTTGGAAGGTAATTCAACAGGTAAATCTTTGGCATGAAAATTTTCTTCACCATCACTCAGAATCGGAATCGGTGCACCCCAATACCTTTGTCTTGAAACTCCCCAATCCCTCAAGCGAAAGTTAGTCTCTTTGTAACCACAGTTAAGGGCTGTCGCCTTTTTTTCTATAGCTTGGAAAGCATCGTCAAAGTTTAATCCATCAAACTCTCCTGAATTAATGAGAACATTTTTTTCAATAGTTGCCTCTTTAATTTTAACTTCACTATGACTATTTTTTATAACCTGCAAGATGGGTAACTTATACTTAGTGGCAAATTCAAAATCCCTTTGATCATGAGCTGGAACTGCCATCAAAGCACCAGAGCCATAGTCACTCAGAACAAAGTTAGCAATCCAAATAGGTATTTTTTCTTTTGTGAATGGATGAATTGCAAATAAATCTGTAAAAATGCCCTCTTTTTCTTGTTTAGCAAATTCAGCTTCTGATACTTTTATCTTGCTCTGCTTTTCAAGAAAATCTTTTATATCATCTCTTTTTGCTGAAAGATCTGAAACTAGAAAATGAGATGATGATATAGCTATGAAGGAGACACCCATTATGGTGTCAGGTCTTGTTGTGAAGACATCAATCACTGCTTCTGTGTCTTCAATGCCAAAACTGAAATTCATACCTTCAGATTTCCCTATCCAATTTTTTTGTTGGATTTTTACTTGTTCTGGCCAACCATCTAATTTATCTGTTCCTTGCAGGAGTTCTTCTGCGTAATCTGTAATTTTTAGAAACCATTGCTTCAAAATCTTTTTTTCTACTTCTGCTCCTGATCTCCACCCCTTTCCATCTATTACTTGTTCATTTGCAAGTACAGTCTGATCTACAGGGTCCCAATTAACTTCAGCTTCTTCTTGATAAGCTATGCCTTTTTCAAGCATTTGCAGGAAGAACCATTGTTCCCATTTATAGTAATCTGATTCTGATGTTGCAAATTCTCTTTTCCAGTCATATGCAAACCCCAGCCTTGTAAGCTGTTTTTTCATACTTTCTATATTTTTTGAAGTCCAATCTGATGGTTGGACCTTATTATCTATTGCAGCATTTTCAGCAGGTAGACCAAATGCGTCCCAACCCATAGGTTGAAGTACATTTTTTCCAAGCATCCTTTGAAATCTACTTATTGCATCGCCAATGGTGTAGTTTCTGACATGGCCCATATGAATTGATCCACTGGGATAAGGAAACATGCTGAGGCAAAAGTACTTTTCTTTACTATGGTCTTCGGTTACAGAAAACGATTCATTTTCTTTCCAATACTCTTGAACCTGATGCTCTATGTCTCCCGGTTCATAAGGAAGATCTTTATCAGGCATTATTTTTCCTTATTGAGATTTTCTAGATAATTTATATTGAAAGTACCATTAATAAAATTAGGATCATTTATTAATTTTCTATGCATTTCTAAATTTGTATCTATACCTAGAACATACATTTCATCTAGAGCTCTTTCTAATCTGGCTCTTGCGTCTTCACGATCATTGGCTCGACAGATTACCTTTGCAATAAGAGAGTCATAATATGGAGGCACTACATAATCTTTGTACAAATGAGAATCCATTCTAACTCCGATTCCTCCAGGTGCATGATATTCAAGAATTTTACCGGGGGAGGGCAAAAATGTTTCAGAGTTTTCTGCATTAATTCTGCACTCTATGGCATGACCTTTTAAAATGATATCTTGTTGTTTAATTTTAATTTCTTCATCTCTTGCTATTCTGAGCTGCAGTTTAACTAAGTCAATTCCTGTGACACTTTCTGTAACTGGATGCTCTACCTGGATTCTTGTATTCATCTCAATAAAATAAAAATTATCATTTTCGTAGAGAAACTCAAAAGTACCGGCACTTACGTAATCTAATTGACGACATGCTTCTATGCACTGCATATATATTTCTTGCCTTTTTTCCTCTTTAATTCCAGGGGCGGGGGCTTCTTCAATCACTTTCTGATGCCTTCTTTGCAAAGAGCAATCTCTATCTCCAAGGTGAATTATATTTCCATGTCTGTCAGCCAGAACTTGAACTTCAATATGCCTAGGATTTTCTAAAAACTTCTCTAGATAAACTGTTGAATCTCCAAAAGCTACTGCAGACTCCTGTTGTGTTAATTCAATTGCACTATCTAATTCTTCTGGCGAATAAACTATCTTCATTCCTCTACCGCCACCGCCTGAAGCAGCTTTAATTATTACTGGATAACCAAGTTTTTCTGCTTCCTCGTGGACATTCTCATCTACTGCTCCAGAAGAACCGGGGACAATTGGTAGGCCGGATTTTAAAGCAAATTCTTTTGCAGAAACTTTATTCCCCATCATTCTAATGACTGAAGCTGACGGGCCTACAAAATCAAAACCACTTTTTTCCACTTTTTCAGCAAAATCAGGATTTTCTGAGAGAAAGCCATAACCTGGATGCACACCATCAGATCCTGACAGCTCCATAGCACTTATTATTGCAGGTATGTTTAGATAACTTTGAGAAGAATCTGCAGGTCCTATACAAATCGATTCATCAGCCATTTTCACATGCATCAGATCTTTATCCGCTTCTGAATAGGCTGCAACAGTTGGAATTTTTAACTCTTTTGCAGCTCTTAGGATACGAAGTGCTATTTCGCCTCGATTGGCGATTAAAAGTTTACTAAGCATTATTTTGAAAGTTCAAAAAGTGATTGACCATATTCAACTGGCTCAGCATTTTCAACATTTACAGATAAAACTTTACCGGAGAACTCAGACTTAATTTCATTCATCATTTTCATTGCTTCGACTATACAAACCACATCTCCTTCTGAAACGATATCTCCAACTGATACGAAGGGCTTAGCACCAGGCGAAGCTGAGGCATAAAATGTACCAACCATTGGAGAATTAATTGAATTATTATCTTCTTTAGTGTCTTCATTAGATTGAGTTTCTTCAGAGATAATTTCCTGTTTATTTTCTTGGGGTATCACTATAGATTGAGGTGCAATATTTTGGAGATTACCATGACTCTTAACCAATCTAACTGACTCTTCTCCTTCTTGTATTTCTATTTCTTCAAGGTTTGAATTCTCCAGCATTTCGATTAGTTTTTTTACTTTTCTTATGTCCATTCTATCTCCTAAATTATCAATTAAATTTTTTCATAGCTTTTACTAAAGCTAGTTCGTAACCTTCTACACCCAAACCTGATATTACTCCCTCAGCTATGTCTGATAGGTAAGACTTTTGTCTAAAATCTTCTCGTGCGTATATATTTGAAATATGAACTTCAATAAAAGGAATGTTGACACCTGTCAATGCATCTCTTAAGGCTATACTGCTATGAGTTAAAGCGCCTGGATTAATTATGATGCATTTCACCTGATTATCTTTTGCGGAATGAATCAGATCTACTAACTCATGCTCAGCATTGCTTTGATGGCATATTAAATTACATTTTTTATCTTTAGAGATTTCAACAAGATGTGCCTCTATATCTCCCAATGTTTCAGATCCATATAAATCAGGTTCTCTGGTTCCCAATAAATTTAAATTGGGACCATTTAGAAGCATGTAGTTTGTCATTAGAGTTTTATAAGGTATTTTCGGCGATTTTAAATGAATTTATAAGAAAAAGGTATCAGGGCTTTAGAAATTTTTTAAATTGTCAACCTGAATCTCTTTGCTTATTGGAGGGTAACAGAACCCTTTCTCATTGCACCCTTGATAAACTACCTTTACAGACCCAAGATTTTCAGTCTTGTCTATAGTCTGTTTAACCTTGTTGTAGAAGACATCGACATTCCCAAAGTAAATATCATTGATCCTTATAGCATCACCCTCAATTTTTTGGTTTTCGACAAGATCGGCATCTGAATAAGTTTTAAATTTATCTTTATACAAAAAGCAGTTTTCTTTAATAGTCCATGTAAGTATGATGTTTTCATCATCTTGTATATGAGCACTAAAGATAAAAGCTTCATCGCCAGAAAGAACCTTATCGTTTGTAATTTTTTCTAGAAAAGATTCTGTAGGATAAGAGTAAGAAGCGAAAGCAAAGATAGGAACAATGACAAAATATTTTTTCAAAGTTATTTTTATAAATTTTTTTATTTTTATAATCATTGGCTGCTCTAAACAAACTCCTCAAGAAATCATTATAAAGGATGCTCATCTTTATGTTCCCTTAAAAGGTGCGATGATGACTAGTGGATACTTAAGTATGGAAAATACTTCCAATAAATCTTTTGAGATAACAGGAATATCATGTTCGTCATCCAGAGCTGAAATACATGAAACAAAAATAAATGCTGCAGGAATTATGACAATGGAAAAAAGGGATAGATTTGTTTTAACTCCTTTTGAAAAAATAATTTTTGTCCCTGGCGGGAAACATGTCATGCTTTGGGGATTGAGAGGCCCTACTGAGAACTATTTAGACTGTTCGTTTAATGTCTATGATGAAGATCCTATAAATTTTAAATTTACGGTACAAAAGCGTGGATAAAATATTAGAAATTAATAATTTAGTCATTGATTTTGAATCAAAAGACTCAATTTTTAGAGCCGTAGATGATATTTCCTTTACCCTTGAAAAGGGCAAGACATTATCTTTAGTTGGTGAATCTGGATCAGGTAAATCTGTGACAGCACTATCCATACTTCAATTACTACCTGAAGGAGCGGTTCAGTATTCTACTGAATCATCAATTAAATTTGAACATGATGAAATTATTGCTTGTCCTAAAAAAACCTTATCCGCTTTGAGAGGTAATAAAATCTCTATGATATTTCAGGAACCAATGACATCGCTTAATCCCTATCAGAAAGTAGGTTTCCAGATAGATGAAACGCTAATAATACATAAAAAATTAACATCAAAACAAGCTAGAGAAAAGACGATTGATCTATTAAAAAAAGTAAAAATTCCTGAACCAGAAATAAAAGTTGATTCTTATCCTCATCAGCTATCAGGAGGTCAAAGACAAAGAATAATGATTGCCATGGCTCTAGCAAACGAACCAGAACTATTAATTGCTGACGAACCAACAACTGCTCTTGATGTAACTGTTGAGAAAGCACTATTAGAATTATTATCTGACTTAAAGAAAGAGTTTGGTATGTCTATATTATTCATTACTCATGATTTAAATATAGTAAGAAGATTCTCTGATGAAGTTTGTGTCATGAAACAAGGAAAAATAGTTGAATCAGGGAAGGTTAAGGATATTTTTGATAATCCTCAGCATTCCTATACCGTCAAGTTACTTAATTCCATACCTGGCAAGAAAGCGAAATTAAATCTTGAGAATGAGCAGTTGCTCATTGGTCGAAAAGTAGACATAAAATATCCAATAGCCAAGAATATATTTGGCAAAACAGTAGATTTTTTGAATGCTGTAAAAAAAGTTGATATAAAAATAAACAGTGGCTCCACTACAGGCTTAGTTGGTGAATCTGGTTCCGGTAAGTCGTCCTTGGCAAGAGCTCTATTAGGTATTGAAAAGGCAGAAGGTAACATCATTTTTGACGGAAGAAATATACATCAGTTGAACTCCAGTGAAACAAGGAGATTAAAAAAAGATTTTCAAATAGTCTTCCAAGACCCTTTTGGCTCTTTGTCTCCAAGGATGACAATTGGAGAAATAGTAGGAGAAGGGCTGAGAGTTCATGAACCTAGTTTAAGCAGAGAGGAGAGAGAAAAAAAAATCATTAAGGCTCTTAAGGATGTTGAATTAGACAAATCTTCTTTTTCAAGATTTCCACATGAATTATCCGGTGGACAAAGACAAAGAGTTGCTATTGCAAGGGCAATTATTTTGGAGCCTAAACTTATACTCTTAGACGAGCCAACTTCCGCTTTAGATGTTTCCATTCAGATGCAAATATTACTTCTTTTGAAAGATCTTCAATCAAGACTGGGATTAGCCTTCCTTTGTATTAGTCATGATTTGAAGGTCATTAGATTTTTATCTGATTATGTTTATGTGATGAAAGACGGCATTATAGTCGAGGATGGAACTTCAGAAGATTTGTTTGAGTCTCCAAAACACGCATATACAAAAGAGCTACTAGCTGCATCATTAGCTTAATTTATAGGTTCTGTTGTTTCTAATTTATAATCCCCGTCATGTCTAAAGATAAAAGAAAATATTCATCGGAGATTGTCGATGGCGTAGAACAGGCTCCTTCAAGAGCTATGCTAAGAGCAGTAGGTTTTGAGTCTGAGGATTTCAATAAACCGCAGATTGGTATTGCTTCAACTTGGAGTATGGTTACACCTTGCAATATGCATATCAATCAACTAGCTGAATCTGCTGCGAGTGGAGCTGACTCAGTCGGATCTAAATCGGTTATATTCAATACAATAACTGTCTCTGATGGCATATCAATGGGTACTAAGGGCATGAGGTACTCACTTATTTCAAGAGAAGTTATAGCAGATTCCATTGAAACAGTAGTTGGCGGTCAAGGTTTTGATGGATTAATTACGATCGGTGGATGCGATAAGAATATGCCAGCATGTGTAATGGCTATGGCGCGGTTAAATAGACCATCGATTTTTGTTTACGGAGGTAGCATCAAACCAGGATCTAATCGTACCGATGTTGTGTCAGTTTTTGAGGCGGTAGGAAAGCACTCTGAAGGATCTATATCTGATATTGAATTATTAGATATTGAGTCAACAGCAATACCTGGTCCTGGATCTTGTGGAGGAATGTATACAGCAAATACTATGGCTTCAGCTATTGAAGCTTTAGGTATGAGTCTTCCCAATAGCTCAGCTCAAGAGGCAGTTTCTTCAAGTAAAATAAAAGATTCTTCAGATGCGGGTGAATCTATCATGAATTTAATTTCTTTAGATTTAAAGCCACGCGATATTATGACTAAGAAGGCTTTTGAAAACGCAATTGCTGTTGTAATAGCCCTTGGAGGATCTACTAATGCCGTATTACATTTATTGGCGATCGCCCATGAAGCAAAAATAAATCTGTCTTTAAATGATTTTGAAAGAATTGGTAAACGAACACCAGTCTTGGCAGATTTAAGACCAAGCGGGAATTATCTGATGTCCGAGTTAATCGAAATTGGAGGTATTGTGCCTCTGATGAAGAGTATGCTCGAAAAAGGTTTAATTGATGGAAATCAAATGACAGTTACGGGAAAAACACTTGAAGAAAATCTTTCAGACTATGATCATTACCCAAAAGATCAAAAAATAATTACTTCAACAGATAAACCTATAAAAACAGATAGTCATTTAAGAATTTTGTATGGAAATTTAGCACCCTCTGGTGCAGTTGCCAAAATTTCAGGTAAAGAGGGTTTAAGTTTCCAAGGAAAAGCAAAAGTCTATAATTCTGAAGAAGATGCAATGGAAGGTATCTTATCTAATCAAATATCAGAAGGCGATGTCCTAGTTATTCGATATGAAGGACCAAGAGGAGCTCCAGGCATGAGAGAAATGTTAAGTCCAACATCGGCAATCATGGGCAAAGGTCTTGGTGACAAAGTAGCTTTCTTAACTGATGGCAGGTTTTCAGGTGGAACACACGGTTTTGTTGTGGGACACATTACTCCTGAAGCATATGACGGAGGTCCTATAGCTTTAATTAATGATGGTGATCTTATCTCCATCGACGCAACAACCAACCAAGTAAATATTGACTTGTCTGATCAAGAATTAGCTAAGCGAAAAGAGCTATGGCTATGCCCTGTGCAAGAAGAGGAAGGAGGGGTGCTAGATAAGTACAGGTCTCTTGTCACTTCTGCTTCTGAAGGAGCAGTGACTACAAAAAAATAATTCTTTTAGAATCTTGATAAATTGACTATTTAGTCCAATAATGGTTTTTTAAATGATTTTTTGTAAATTCCAATCAAAAATATCTTAAGGAGGAAATATGAATGTTGTCACGCTGACGGATGACAATTTCGAAACCGAAGTTAATTCATCTGATAAACCTGTGCTAGTTGATTACTGGGCAACCTGGTGTGGTCCTTGCAAGATGGTAGGCCCAATTGTTGAAGAAATAGCTATCGAGTTTTCAGACAAAATAAAAGTAGGAAAATTAGACGTTGATACAAATCAAACCTCTGCTGCCCAACAAAATGTCATGAGCATACCTACACTTGCCATATTTAAAGGTGGTGAGTTAGTTGCTCAACAAGTCGGTGCACTAAGCAAAACCCAATTAACAGAATTCATAGAATCAAATCTATAGAAAAAACTAGACTCTCAATACTAAGAAGGTTAGTATAAAACTATCAAAGTTTCTTTGGTCAACCCCTTCTCTCAAGCAATAACTTTATTTTATGCAATTAACAGAATTAAAAAAAATGCCGGTTGAACAGCTAATTGAGCTGGGAGAGGAGTGCGGCATAGAAAACGCTTCGCGAGCAAAAAGACAAGATATTGTATTTGGAATACTTAAGAGCAAAGCAAAGAATGGGGAAGATATAGAAGGTGAAGGTGTTCTTGAAATCCTTCAAGATGGTTTTGGTTTTTTAAGATCACCAGATTCTTCTTACTTAGCCGGACCAGACGATATTTATGTATCTCCAAGTCAAATTAGAAGATTTGGACTAAGAACTGGAGACACAATAAAAGGTAAAATTAGATCTCCCAAAGACGGCGAAAGATATTTTGCAATTCTTAAGATTGAAGAGATAAACTTTGAACAACCAGATAAGACAAAAAATAAACCCTCATTTGAAAATTTAACACCTCTTTTCCCAGATGAGAGGATGCTTTTTGAATTAGGGACTGGAAGTACAGAAGATTTATCTTCTAGGGTTATTGATCTTACAGCTCCTACTGGCAAAGGTCAGAGGTCTCTCATAGTTTCTCCACCCAAAGCTGGTAAGACGCTATTACTTCAGAGTATAGCTCACTCTATAGAAAGAAATAATCCTGAATGTAAAATTATGGTTCTTCTGGTTGACGAAAGACCTGAGGAGGTTACCGAGATGAAACGTTCTGTTAAGGGCGAAGTAATTGCAAGTACTTTTGATGAAGCTCCAACTAGACATGTTCAGGTCGCAGAAATGGCAATCAATAAGGCTCGAAGGCTAGTTGAACATAAACATGATGTAGTTATTTTGCTTGATTCTATTACTCGTCTAGCCAGAGCATACAATTCTACTCAAGCAGCTTCTGGAAAGATTCTAACAGGTGGAGTCGATGCAAATGCATTGCAAAAACCGAAAAGATTTTTTGGAGCGGCAAGAAATATAGAAGGCGGTGGAAGTTTGTCAATAATTGCTACTGCACTTATTGATACAGGATCAAGAATGGACGAAGTTATTTTCGAAGAATTTAAAGGAACAGGAAACTCAGAAATCAATCTTGATCGCAAAATTGCAGAAAAAAGAGTTTTTCCTGCGATTAATGTCCGTAAAACTGGAACAAGAAGAGAGGATCTACTGACTTCTGATCTTGAACTAAGAAACATTACAGTGCTAAGAAAACTTCTTAATGAGATGGACGATACAGCTGCAATGGAGTGGGTACTGGACAAACTTAAGGATTACAAGACTAATGCAGAATTCTTTGAGTCTATGAAAAGAAAATAATATTACTCCTCTTTTCCCTTCTTTTTTCCGGTTCCTCTTAAGAAAAATAACTTCTCAACTATCCCGATACAAAGCACAAAAATCAAAGTAAAAAAAGATATAAAAGAGATTATCATTTCTGAGTTCACGATTATTTCTTTATTTAAAAACTCAATCTTGGTAGGAGAAAAAAGATTGAGAGAATCATTGAAAGTAATAACCAAAGTTATACATAAAAAAATAAGAATGAGGAACAATCTAGCTTTCATAGAGATAAAATTTTGTTTGTCCACCTTTTGATTGTTTCATTTGACTCAATTTTGTTTTGAGTAAATTTATATCAAAGTCCTTTTCGCATTCAATATAAACCAATCCATTTTTTGCTAATAAGGCATTTTCATCAATTATATCTAATGATCTTTGAATGAGCTTTTGATGAAATGGAGGATCTAAAAAAATTAAATCAAATTTACCTTTTAAGTCATTAAAATTAATCGAAGTTGAGTTTGCATTAATAATTCTGCATTTCTTTTTTATTCCAAGTTGCTTTGCAATATCTTCAATTGAGTTACAAAGACTCTTTTGTTTTTCGATAAAGAGAACTTCTTTTGCTCCTCTAGAAAGTGCTTCAAAACCTAAGGACCCTGTTCCGGCAAACATGTCGAGACAATTCTTACTATCAAGATCGTTTAGTAACCAATTAAAGAGTGTTTCTTTTGTCTTGCTCTCAGTAGGCCTTAAACTTTTATTAGGCTTAAAAGTTATCTTTGTTCCTCTATATTTACCGGCAATAATTCTTGTTGTTGCTTGTCTTTTGGCCATATGAACAATATTATGCTTTTTCAAACCACTAGTAACTAAATTTGATTTGTGGTTTCCCAAGATGGAAGATTTAAAAAAAAGCTATATTAATGCCATGCGAGGTGTTACCTCAACTGTGAGCATTATCTCAGCCAAAGAAAATGGTGAAAGACATGCAATGACTGCAACATCGGTAACTTCTTTATCGTTAGACCCACCTGCTATGTTGGTTTGTGTGAACAAAGATGCTTCTATACATAACATTATCAATTACGGGTCCTCTTTTTGCATAAATATATTATCTAGCAGACAGAAAGAACTCGCAGAAGTGTGCAGTAAAAGCGAAGAAGGGGAGGCTAGATTTGAAGGTCAACTTTGGAAAGAGAACGATAACTTTATTTATGCGAAACAGTCTTTATCAAATATCTTTTGTGAGTGCTCAAACCTTGTTGTACATTCAAGTCATACAATAGTTATAGGAAATGTAACCAGTGTTCTAAGTAGTCATGAAGATTGTCCTTTAATATATGGTTCTGGAAAATACTTAAATTAATAATATGAAATTACTTACTACAATCTTTTTATTGTTCCCTTTAATTATTTATTCCGAAAGCAAGGTTTATTTCATTAACCTTGAAGATGGGGATGAGTTACAGTCTCCATTTCTCGTTCAATTTGGCCTCACAGGAAAGGGTATAGCACCAGCTGGTGTCGATATAGATAATACGGGTCATCACCATTTATTGATAAATGTAGATTCAATAGATTACTATTTACCCATACCTTCATCTAGTCAGCATATTCATTTTGGTTTAGGTCAGACAGAGACCGAACTCAATTTGCCTCCAGGCAAGCACCAACTTCAATTAATTTTAGGTGATAAATATCACGTTCCCCATCAGCCGCCACTCGTCTCGAATAAAATTCAAGTAACAGTAACTGAGTAAATGAAAAGCTTCTTTTTACCAGGTCTTTTTCTGGGTTTAGTTTTTTGCACTAATTTAAAAGGAGAGATCAGTATCGATGGTGTACTAGATGAGGAAGAATGGCAGACTGCAAAAAAAATAAATAAATTTTATGAAGTCTATCCTTACTCTTTGAGGGAGGTAGAGGATGTCAAGACTGAAGTTCTAATATATGAAGACAAAAAAGGGATGTATTTTGGGTTTAGAAACTATCAACCCAGAAATACAATGCGAATAAAGAATCACCTTCGTGATGAGGAGAGATCCATATCAGATAAGAATGGAGTTGCTATCGACTTTGATGGTGATGGAATAAACGCATATCAGTTTTTCACTTCTTCAAGTGGCTCAATTGGAGACTCCACCATAAAAGATGAAAAAGAAAGAAATTGGGATTGGGATTCAGATTGGAATGCTGAAACAAGCATTCAAGATGATGTATGGTATTCAGAAATATTTATTCCCTGGTCGGTAGCCACAATGAAAACCATAGAGGGAGAAAAGAGAAAGATAGGGCTTGCTTTTTATAGGATGGCTATGGGTCTTGGTAGAGGTTTTTCAACAATAAAAGGTAGTCCATATCAGAATGTTTTCCTTTCTGTATTTGACAAGCTGGTAGTAGAAAATTTTGATTCCTCTCAAATAGATATTTTTCCCTATATTACCCTAAACGAAGATATTGCAAATTCTGAAATTATCACTAAGGGAGGTGCCGAATTATTCTGGAAGATTGATTCCAGCAAGGAGTTAAACATTACTTTAAACCCCGACTTTGGACAAATAGAAAGTGATGAAGTTGTAGTTAATTTTTCTTCTGTTGAGACCTTTTATTCTGATAAGAGACCATTTTTTTCAGAGAACCAGTCATTATTTGATGTTAAAGACTCTCTATTTAGAATTATAAATACCAGAAGAATCGGAGGAAGACCCGATTATGATTGTTCTAGATTTATTGAAGAAACTTATTGTAATAATAATAAGATTGGTTCAAATGATATTGATTACGCAATTAGGTACAGTCAAAAGGGTTTGGTAGATTTTGGTTTTTTGGGAGCCTCCGAAAGAGATGAAAAATTCAGCAAAGGAAGAGATTTTTATGCTTTAAGATTGAATACAACTAGAAATGAACTTACCTATGGGTACTTAGGAACATATGTAGATAAACCATTTTTTGGCAGTAATGCTCAAGTCAATTCTTTCGATTTTGAATATAGATCTTCTAAAGAGCAAAGATACACGGGCAATATTATTCATTCTGATACTGAGTCTGGACAAGGTTTTGGTGTCAGGACTGGTTATAGATATGATCCTAATCAGGACTTTCATTTTGGTGGTTCATTCTTGTATTTGGATAATAAAATAGATCTTAATGATATGGGGTATTTAGCTCTCAATGATAGAGTCATGTTCAATGGGAGAACTCAATTCAAAAGCACAAATTTTTCTAAGGGATCCATATTTACCTCTAGAATGTTTGAGTGGGGCTATGGATTCAAAGCTAATTCCAATTTTAAAAAACAAGCTGGTAACACAGCATTTAAGATAGAGAGCTCATTCATAGATACATCAGATATGGTTTCAGAAGTTTTTTATAGAACAAGCGGTAGAGATTTTAGAATTACAAGAGGTTCACCTCTCGCACCTTACATAAATATGCCTGAGGGATATGGCGGATATATTGAGTATAACGGCCCAAGGAATCCTATTTTCTTTTATAGCATAAGAATGCAGAGAGAAAAAGGCAGTGAACACTCTCCTCAACTTGGTTGGAAAAATTCCTATAGAGGAATGATTAGTTACATGCCTACCGAATTTCTATCTTTTTCTCTATTCCATCAAGAGGCGACTGAGGATCTATGGCTGAATTGGATACAAGATAACCTTCTTGCTACATTTGAAAGAGAACAAAGGACAAGTATCTTAGGTATGCAATGGTTTTATGGTGCTAAACATGAATTAAGAATCAAGTCTCAAATGGTTGCATTCACAGGTAGAAATCCAAGTCCTTATTATGGCGATGCCAATGGTAATCTTATGTCCGCAAATTTTGAAATTCCTGACATTACAATAAGTGAATTGGCCTTTCAAATTAGGTATAGATATGAGCTTATGCCTTTAGCATATCTGTATTTAGTTTACTCTAAAGGCGGAAGAATAACCGCTGATGATGATGAGGATAGTCTTTCACAACTTTATAGAAGACCTTGGAAAGATCCTACAGATGAAAATCTCACTATAAAACTTAGATATAGATTTTAAAGCTATACACATCTAGAATAGCCGCATCTTGATTAGGGCTATAACTTTTCTCAAAAGGCTAAGATTTTATATAGCCTTTTTTTGTTTTTGCAGCTTATCAACTTTATCTTATTCATATGAGATAAGCATCGATGGAAAGCTGGATGACCCCTCTTGGGAATCTGCCCAAGAATATACAAAGTTTTACGAGACCTTTCCTTTTACACTTAATTCTCCAAGTAATTTTCAAAAGGTCTTGATACATGAAGATTCAGATGGAATATACTTCGGATTTATAAATCAGCAAAAGAAGGATCGAGTAAGAGCCAATAAACATGAACGAGATGATGAGATGTCAAACGCAGATAAAGTTGGTGTTTCAATTGATTTTGATGGAAATGGTCTTGTCGCATATAGTTTTTCTGTTTCCGCGGGAGGATCAATAAGCGATGGTATTTACAGAAATGAGAATGAAATAAATTACGATTGGGATGCTGATTGGAAATCAGGTGTCTATGTAGAAGAAGATTTTTGGTACGCTGAAATTTTTATACCTTGGACTATTGCTCCCATGAAATCTTTAGAGGGTCCTAAAAGAGAAGTAAAACTCAATTTTTGGAGACTTTTAGCAGCTGACTGGAAAGTTAATTCATCTATCAAAGGCAATGCACGACAAGAGAAGTACATGTCTTTATTTCATGCGTATGAATTCAATAATTATAGTATTTCGAAAATCGATTTTTTCCCTTACTTTACTCTATCGGATGATAGAGTCCGAAATGAAAGTTCAGAAAAAGTTGGCGCAGAGATATTTTGGAAAATTAATTCTGGTCAACAACTCAATATTGCTATAAACCCAGATTTTGGACAAGTTGAGAGTGATGAGCTTGTAGTGAATTTCTCTTCATCTGAAACATTCTATTCAGATAAAAGGCCTTTTTTTTCCGAAAATCATTCCCTTTTCGATGTAAAAGGGATGAGCTTTTTCTATATTGTAAATACAAGGCGAATAGGTGGTGCGCCGGACTATGATTGTTCAAAATATACTCCTTCTGTAGCAGAGTTTTGTAATAAATCTAAAGTTGGGATAAATGATATTGATTATGCGATAAGGTATACGTTGCAAAATGAAAGTTTCGACTTTGGTTTTTTGGGTTCATCAGAAACTGAC
>CACLAF010000010.1 GCA_902604855.1 uncultured SAR86 cluster bacterium
AAAAAGTAGTCATAGTTGGTTATGGTTCACAAGGTCATGCACATGCAAATAATCTCAAAGATTCGGGTGGTAATGTAACCGTTGCACTCAGGAAAGAATCTACCTCTTGGTTAAAAGCTGAAGCAGCTGGATTGAATGTTCAAGAAGTTGCAGAGGCTGTAAAAGATGCTGACATGGTAATGATCTTAATGCCTGACGAATTGCAATCTGCTACTTATAAGAGTGAGATAGAAAATAACATTAAACAAGGTGCTGTTTTGGCTTTCGCACACGGATTTAACATCCATTTTGACATGATAGAGCCCAGGGAAGATCTTGATGTGATAATGGTTGCTCCTAAAGGTCCTGGCCATACTGTTAGATCTCAATATGAAATAGGTGCTGGAGTTCCATGCCTTATTGCTATTCACAAAGACATCTCTGGTAATGCAAAAGAAATAGGTCTTTCATATGCTTCTTCTATAGGTTCTGGGAGAGCTGGCATTATTGAAACCAACTTTAAGGATGAAACAGAGACTGATTTATTTGGAGAACAGGCAGTTCTCTGTGGCGGGCTTACACAATTGATCCAAAATGGTTACGAGGTATTAGTTGAAGATGGTTATCCACCTGAAATGGCGTATTTCGAATGCTTGCATGAAGTGAAACTTATAGTAGATCTTATATACGAAGGTGGATTAGAAAATATGAGATACAGTATTTCTAATACAGCAGAGTTTGGTGATTATGTAAGTGGACCAAAAGTTGTAAATTCAGATGCCAAAGAAGAGATGAGAGCTGTATTGAAGAGAATTCAATCAGGTGAATTTGCTCAAGAATTTATGAGCGATTGCAGAGAGAGTAATGATGGAAAGGGCGGACCAAGGATGAAGGAATATCGCCAGCAAACTTCAGAACACTCGATAGAAAAAGTAGGATCTGAACTTAGAGCTATGATGCCCTGGATAGCTCAAAACAAAATTGTAGATAAAGCCAAAAATTAAGCCTATGTCTGATGACCATCAAGAAAGTCTAGATCTCTTTGATGATCATGAAGAGGTCGTCTCCGAGGATGGTAAGAAGGTTACTCGAAAAGGAATATATCTACTCCCGAATCTGCTCACAACCGCTTCACTTTTTTCAGGATTTTTCTCAATTGTTTCTGCCATAAATGGAAATTTCATTGCTTCAGGAATGGCCCTATTTGCCGCTCAAATGCTAGATGGTCTGGATGGAAGAGTTGCGAGATTAACAAATTCTCAGAGTTTATTTGGTGCGCAATATGATAGTCTTTGCGATGTCATTTCTTTTGGTCTTGCACCGGCTATTATTGTTTTTCTTTGGGGCTTAGACTCCATCGGTCAAACTGGCTGGGTCTTTTCGTTTTTCTATGTTGCTGCTGCAGCATTAAGACTTGCCAGATTTAATACCTTCATAGGTTCAGAGGATACTTACTTCAAAGGACTACCCAGTCCTGTAGCTAGCGCTACAGTGGTATATTTTGTATGGGCAATGAGTTCTTTTGGTATTCAAGGAGTAGAAGTTGGAAGAATCTTAGCAATATTTACCGCTATTCTGACAGGATTCGTTTCTCTTCTGATGGTAGTTAACATTCCTTACTATAGTTTCAAAGAGATTGAACTTAAAAAAAGAGTACCTTTCTTTAGTATGTTATTTGTTGTTTTCATATTTGTTCTCATTTCTATCGATCCACCAATCGTACTCGCATTATGTGCCTTTGCTTATGTCATTTCGGGGCCGATCATCTGGGCAGTAAAAGCCTTACGTAAATAGTTAATTTCTAGTAAGATGCGCGATCCACGTAAGTGGGTCTGTAGCTCAGCTTGGTTAGAGCGCACCCCTGATAAGGGTGAGGTCGGAAGTTCAAGTCTTCCCAGACCCACCATTTTAAATTCACTCAAATATAATGTTTTTATGAACTCTACAAAATATTTATCCAAATTTACCTTTCTCTTATTATTTGTTTTGAGCTACGGTGTTTCCTCTCATGATGAAAGTAAGATTGCTAAATATTCTTCGGAGTTAGCTCACGCACCCTCACCACTTCCGGATCGGGTAGTGTTAACGTGGGAAGATGATCCAGCAACAACTCAATCTGTTACATGGCGTACAGATGTCTCAATAAAAAAAGGAATGGCTCATTTGGCACTTGCAAATGCAAATGGAAGAGCTTTGGAAACAGAGGAGTTTATAGCTGAAACTTCTTTCTTTAAGAGCGATATTAATGAGGCTAATTATCACAGTGTAACGTTCAAAAATCTTGATCCAGATACTCTCTATACCTATCGTGTGGGCGATGGAGTAAATTGGACTGAGTATTACCATTTCAAAACAGCCAGTGATAGACCTAGACCTTTTAGCTTCATTTATTTTGGTGATGCTCAAAATGAAGTGCGTACACATTGGTCGAGAGTTTTTAGGGAGGCATTTAGAGATGCACCAAGAGCTGCATTTACGCTGCATGCTGGTGATTTAATTGATAATCCTAATTGGGATGCTGAGTGGGGAGATTGGCATCAAGGCCCTGACTGGGTGAATGGTACGATTCCTGTTATAGCAACTCCTGGTAATCATGAATATTATCGGATTAATCAAGGTCCTGAATCAGAACGTTATTGGCAGACAAAAGATGGAGAGACTATTGATATCATGATGACCTCATTTGAACCTGTGCCATCTGATAAAGGAACGACCTATAAAGTTTCATTTACTGGACCAGAAGGCAATAGTGCCTCCTTTGAGTTTAACGATGGAGGTAATATCATTTTTGTCGATGATCAAGTTGAATCCATTACAGGATTCAAGAAGAGTGAGTTAGTTGGTTCAAGTTTTTACTCCAAGCCCCTTTATGATCGACAAAGAGATCGAGGAACCCCAGCCGTTAGTAATCATTGGCGTCCACAATTTGCTTTTCCTATTCAAGATGTTCCTGATGAAACTCTAAAAGAGACTGTTTATTACATTGATTATCAGGGTGTCCGTTTTATTTCATTGGATTCAAATAAGGCCATAGAGATACAGATTCCTTGGTTTAGAAAAGTACTAGAAGATAACCCTAATCGATGGACTATTGTTACTTTTCATCATCCAGTCTTTTCTCCTGGATCAGATCGAGATAATAAAGAGCTTCGCGAACTGTGGAAGCCTCTCTTGGACGAGTTTAAAGTAGATTTAGTTCTAAGTGGGCATGATCATACCTATGCTCGTACTGGTAAGGTAGACACTGAAAATCTAGAAAATGTTCCCTCAGGCTATCAGCAAGCCTATGATCCTGATATTGGAACAGTTTATGTTGTATCTGTAAGTGGACCGAAGATGTATGGCTTTACTAAAGGTAATTATGCTAAGCGAGTAGCTGAAAATACACAGCTTTATCAAATTATCAATATTGATGATAAAAACCTTACTTATAAAGCTTACGAAGCAACTGGAAAGCTTTATGATCAGTTTACGCTTCAAAAAAGAAAGGGATTGCCTAACCTTTTACTTGAAGTTCTTTCAGAAGAAAAAAGAAGATAACTCATCTTAAGGACTCTTCGATTGGTCTATATTGAACACTTAAGATATATTTCACGATGTGGAGACAAGAAAAGAAACATACCTAAAGTTGTTGGTCGGTAGGGGTTATGACAATCCTAAACTATCTGAGCTAAGTGAGTCTGCTCTCAAAGAGATTCTTAAGAATGAAGAATCCTTTTATAAGAGAAATTCTAGTGAGTAGAACATTACTATGGTTTGCTTACTTTTTGGTATTCACTACACCGATACAGATTGCATTTTGCTTATGGACTTACTCTTTCCTTTTTTCTCCAGATTATAGCTTAATGACTTTTAGTACTTCTGATTTCTTGGAACTTACATTCCTTAAACCTATCAAAGTTTGGATGTATTCTTGGTTCTGGAATGGTTTCTTAAATTTTGTCTGGAACCTCCCAGCAAGCATAATGGTTACAGTGAAACTGATAGTAAATACATGGCTAGGGCTATGGCTCCTTCCAATCGCAAAGGATTTATATGATAAAAAAAGTACTTAGAAATTTCTTAGCGAAACGCACCATAGGTAGCAAGCTTAGAAATTACAGCATGAATACTTTCTCCAGTTATGATCTTTTTAAAAAGATAAGAATAGATGCTGAGGCTAAAAGGGACTTAGAAAATAGACCACACGAAGTGATATATTTTCATAAGGTGGATGACCCTTACTCACATTTAACCATTCAGTATATAGACAAAATTAAGGCATCTTATGGTGTAGTCTTAAAACCTATATTAGTTGGAGATGAAAACCCTGAAACCATTCATGAGCCTAATTTATATAATGCTTATTGTTTAGAAGATTCAAAACGCATAGCTCCTTACTATGGTATTGACTTTAAACCAACATCTTATCCAAAAAAGGAATTAGTTGATTTGTCTAATGCTATTTTGACTTCGGTTGAAGAAGATAAGTTTTCAGAAGTTGCTAAAGAAGTAAGTAATGCATTATGGCAAGGGGATGAAGATACCTTGAGTTCTTTATCTAAGGTTTATAGCTCCACTGAGAAAGAAGTATCAGAGAAATTAGCTTCAGGTAATTCGATAAGAAATGCAAAAGGTTATTATTTTGGATCAGCCTTTTATTATGAAAAAGAACTTTATTGGGGTGTAGATAGGATTGATCACTTAGAAGATAGATTATCGGAACTTGGTCTAAAGAAAGATACAAACAATGAACCAATTTGTGCTCCTATTTTAAATTCTCCTCCATCTTTGGAATCAGATAAACAAGTTAATTTATATTACTATCCCTCTTTGAACAGCCCATATACCTATGCCAGTGCAAAAAGAGTCGGAGAAATGAGAGATGACTATCCAATTAATTTGGTTACAAAACCAGTTCTGCCAATGTTGATGCGAAATATGAAAATTATTGATCTTAAAGCTAAGTACATTATTTCTGATGCGGCTCGTGAGGCAAGAAAGCATGGATATCCTATGGGTTCCATTTATTCACCAATCGGTAAACCTGCAAGAAAGGCTTATTCTTTATTTCCCATCGTCGATGAGGCAGGTAAGGGCTTTGAGTATATCGATGAATTACTGAAGGCCTCCTTTTATGACGGCATAAACATAGGTGAAGACGAGTATTTAGAATCCCTAGTCGAAAGACTTGAACTTGACTGGTCTATAATTAAGAAAGATTTAAATACTAAGAAATGGAAAAGAGTTTTGGATGATAATCTTAAGGATATGTACGCAGGAAACTGTTGGGGAGTGCCTAGCTTTAAAATTACTGACTTAGATGGTGCTGATCCATTTTATGTCTGGGGCCAAGATAGGATGTGGCTTCTGAAAGAAGAGATAAATAGGCGTTTAGCTTAATTATCTAATATTTTAAGAAATCAGGATGTAATTCTTAAAAATTGCATATAAAAACTGGGGAAAAACATGCCTAACTTTAAAAGTTTCTGGATTCTAATTTTTTTAATTCTCAATGCTTGTTCAGAATCAGAACAAAAGATATCTACTGAGCAATATGCACAAGAAATAAAGAAGGATATATATCCTAGACCAAAACCTAATCCAGATAAGAATGCTTATTTTGGTGATTTACATGTTCATACAGCAAACTCATTTGATGCATACACTTTTGGGACTATAAGCACACCTGCAGATGCATATAGATTTGCTCAAGGTGAAGCAATACCGCATCCTACTGGATACAAAATACAACTAAAAAAGCCTTTGGATTTCTATGCTGTAACTGATCATGCAGTTTTTTTAGGACTATTAAAAGAATCAGCAGATACGAGTACTGAGTTCTCAAAGTATGAACTCTCAAAGCCTATGCATGACCTTAATAAAACAGTAAGTAATAGTATATTTTCAATTCTTAAGAGGAATGGTCTTTTTAGAGCCTTCGGTGCTGAACTTGCTGCAGGTGTAGAAGATGGAAGTATTGATAGAGACATAATTCAGAATGTAGGCAACTCGGTTTGGAAAAAAACTATTAAGGCAGCCAATGATGCATACAAACCAGGAATATTTACTACATTCGCTGGCTATGAATTTACTTCAAGTGTAGAGCTATATGATAACTATCTTCATCGGAATGTGATCTTCAAGAATACAAAGAACCTTCCTGAACGAATTTTCTCAAGAGCAGATAGCCTCAATCCTGAAAAACTATGGGACTGGATGGATGGATTAAGGGAAAGCGGTGTAGAAAGCTTGGCCATTCCTCATAATTCAAATATCTCAGGAGGATCTGCCTTCTCTATGAATGATTATAACGGAGGTCCGATAGATGAAGCTTATGTAAATCAGCGACTTCGGAATGAACCTCTAACTGAGATAACCCAGGCAAAAGGTACTTCTGAGACTCATCCATTTTTATCCAAGAATGATGAATGGGCAAACTTCGAAGCAAAAACAAATGTTGAAGGTGAGAACCTTATGAGCAATTTAAAAGGAAGTTATGTAAGAGACGCATACTTAAGAGGATTAATGTTTGAGGAAATGAGTTTATCTAATCCATATAAATTCGGAGTAATTGGATCGAGTGATACTCATGTTGCAGGTGGCTCCTATACCGAGGAAACGCATTTTTCCAAAATCGGACTTTTAGATGGAGAGCCATATTTACGAGGTTCGGTTCCTTTTAGAGGTTTTTATGGATTTATATCAAAAGTTTTTAGGCCTCAAACAGTAAGTGAGATAGGGGGCGAGAGTTATTTAAATATTGGAACACGCCTTATTAGATTTGGATCTTCAGGCCTAGCAGGTGTATGGGCTGAGGAAAATACTCGTGAGTCGATTTATGACGCTTTTAGACGCAAGGAAACATTTGGCACCAGCGGACCAAGAATAAAAGTACGTTTTTTTGCTGGTTATAACCTAGAGGATGCTGAGCTGAGTGACCTTGGTCTCATAAAAGATGCTTATGTTAAAAATATCCCTATGGGAGGAACAATCAATCAAGTGGGTGATGAAAGTCCTAGATTTCTTGTTTGGGCTATTTCTGATCCTCTTGGAGCGCCCTTACAGAGAGTTCAAATAATCAAAGGATGGCTGGAAGAAGGAGAGCATAGAGAAAAGGTTTTTGACATAGCTTGCTCTGAGAATGCAAATATAAATCCAACAACTCATAGGTGCGAAGACTATGATACTAATATTAATTTAGATGATTGCTCCATAGACCTTAAAACAGGGGATCCAGAGATAAAAACCTTTTGGAAAGACCCTGAATTTAAAAAAGATCAAAATACTTTTTATTATGCAAGAGTCTTAGAAAATCCTACTTGCAGGTGGTCAACTTGGGATGCGATCAGAGCAGGAGAGAAACCAAGACAAGATATACCCATGACAATACAGGAAAGAGCCTGGTCTTCTCCAATATGGTTATCGGGAAGTTAATTACCTAACATTTATAGGTTTTTTTAAGTGTAAACTATCATCATGAGAAATATATTTTTGGTGATCATGTCAGCTTTAGTCATCGTTTCTTGTTCAGGAGGAGATAATAATTTAGATAACCTGTTAGAGAGTGATAATTTCCTAAAGAATAATTTAAGTAATCCTGGAGTTTTTGAAATTGAGGCTGGTCTTCAGTATGAAAAAATAAAAACGAGTGGTAGCGGGATAAGTCCAAGCCTAGAAGATGTAATTAATGCAGACTTCCATGGTACTTTATTAGATGGATCGGTTTTCTGGAGCTCCATTGAAAATGGAGAACCATTAGTGATAACTCTTGGTCAACTTATTCCGGGATGCCAGAAAGCAATATCTTTAATGGAAGTTGGGGATAGTTGGAAATTATTTATACATCCTGACCTTGCGTATGGAACAGCAGGCAGACCAGGTATTCCTTCTAACTCCTTATTAATTTTTGAAGTTAGCCTTCATTCAATAGAAACTTAAGAAAAAGTGGATGGCCAATGATACGATTAAATTGACCAACCACTTTTCTCAAGATTATGATTTCTCATAACTCGCTCATCCATGAGCGATGAGATCTTAGGTGAAATTAGAGCCGAGCGTCTACAATGTGTAAGGAAATGCGTGCCCGAAATTTTCCAAGATTATTAGCAAAGCGGCTCAATTAATTATTTAAGGGCAATTAAATTTTTTTCAAGATAAAAAATAGTTTTTTTAGTATAAAGTCACAAAAAAGGATGAATCATGAGATACGAAGAAGTCATAAATGATAGAAGAAGTGCAAGAGGATATTTAGATAAACCTGTACCAAAAGCAGTTTTGGAAGAAGTCATAAAGTTGGCTACTAGAGCTCCATCTTCTATGAATACTCAGCCTTGGCATTTCCATGTCATAACCGGCACTGCCTTGGATAACATAAGAAAAGAGAATACAAAAAGAAATATTGAAGGTGTTCCGCCTTCAAGAGAAATTAGACCACCCATGGGTTATGAGGGTGTGCACAGAGAAAGACAAATAGAGATCGCCATTCAGCTTTTCAAAGAAATGGGTATAGAAAGAGATGATAAAGATGCTAGACAAGATTGGGTTTTAAGAGGTTTTAGGCAGTTTGATGCACCAGTAGCCATAATCGTGACTTTTGATAAAGAATTAAACGATGAAGATATTTCGAAGTTTGATTGTGGAGCGGCTGTAAATGGATTAGTTAATGCTGGCTGGTCTAAAGGACTGGGGTCAGTTATTAATAGTCAGGGAATTATGCAGTCTCCGGTTGTTAGAGAGCATGCAAAGATTCCAGATGATCAAGTCATTATGATTTGTGTAGCTATGGGCTATCCAGATGATAATTTTCCAGCCAATAAGGTCGTTTCTAAAAGAAGGCCCGTTTCAGAAGTGGCTACTTTCATTGGATTCGAGGAATAGCAATGTATCGCTTACTACTCTTAATATTTTTTTGGCCAAGTTTAATTTTTAGTGCTGTATTTATCGATGTCAGAACAGCTGAAGAGTTTGAAAACGAATCGATAGTGAATACACAAAATATTGAATGGCAAAATATTTCAGATATTCAGACGTTTATTTCAAAAGATGAGGAAATCTTTTTGTTTTGCAGAAGCGGCAATAGGTCTGGGAAAGCTAAGAAAATACTTGAAGCAGAAGGCTATACTAGGGTAATAAATATTGGTGGATTCGAGGAAGCTAAAGAATTTATTGGTGCCAAGAGAAGTGCTCCTTAAAATTGATGCTAACGAATATAAAGGCTAGAATGAAAGGATGGAGTGGTTAAGTCAACATCTTGAACAATGGGCGTTAGTTTGGTTCGGCTTTTTATTTTGGGGAAGTATTTTTGGAGCTACTCTTCTCTATTTTTTTGAAGTAAGTCTTCTTATTTCTTTAGTTGGCTATGCTTTCGGACTTCTTTTTGGTCTTCTAGCAAAAAATAAAGGTTGGACATGGATTACTTAGGCAATGATTCAGTAGTTTTGTCCATAGAAGCAGAGAGAGAAGTTGCTAGAACGTTCATGGGACGCATTGAATGGGAGATGATTCTAATAGGACTTGGACAATTTACAACCTGGATTGTCACATGGGTGCTTGTGGTAAAAGGAATAATTCCGCTTCTTGTGGGATTTGCGATAGCCCTTTTTACCGCTTGTAATGCCTATCTTCCATCTCATGCTGGTCAGCATGGTCATTTGTCAGGAGGTAGGAAGAATCTTCAATGGTTAGATTTTTGGGTAGGGCAAATAAGCGTAATACCTTTGGCTCAGTCTCATGATGCATTGAAGGCCACTCATTTAAAACATCATGCTCATACTAATGATCCAGATAATGATCCAGATTTTTTCCATGGTAATGCGAAAAGCTGGCTCGGAGCGGTTAGAAATGTAAATGTTTCTTTCAATGATGAAGGTCCGGCGATGAAGTGCATAGAAAAACATATGGAAGAGGATCCGAAATTCAAAGCTGCTTTGGAAAAAGGAGGAGCTTGGACTCTGCTTTTTTACTTTGCGCAAATATTTGTCGCTATTCTCTATCCGATTGAAACATTGCTGCTATGGTGGATACCAAAAAGAGTTGCAACATCCTACTTAGGCGTAGTGTTCTCCTACTTGCCCCATTCAGGTTTGGATAGCGAGCGCTATAAAGATACTAGGTTTTGGACTAATAAAATTCCAAGGTTTTTAAATCATTCAATGCAAATACACTCTATGCATCATATGTATCCTAGAATTTGTCACTATGATGAAGCCAAAGCTATACAGGCTTTGAAGCCTTACATGATTGAAAGGGGTATACCGGGAGCCGAACATATCCCTGACAAGTTGAGATGGAACCCAGTAACTTATATTAAAGAGGTTTATTATGGACGCTAAAGAAAAAATTAAAGAAGGTGTGCAGTTATATTTTGATTCTATGTATGAATCAGATCCCGAAAAAGTAAGACAAGCCTTTCATTCAAATGCGATGATCACTGGTTATTTAGAAACAGGTCTTGCAGAAATGAGTGTAGATCAATTTGCAGAATTTGTAGAAAGTCAAAATCCATCGCCAAAGGAAAAGGGTGACGAAATTCTTCTTGAAATAGTCTCTTGTGATATTGCAGGCTCCACAGCATCCGTCTCAGTTAGAGATGGTTACATTGGTCATGTTTTCTTAGACACTCTTTCTTTTTTGGAAAAAGATGGTGAATGGAAGATTTATAATAAATTGTTCCATGTAGAGTCATAAATAGTGAGCATGGAAGTTAAACAGATTTCAGCTGCTCTTGGTGCAGAAATTACTAAAGTCGATTTAGCAAAAGTATCGGATGATCAAGTGGAAGAGATTAAATCTCTTTTAACTGAGCATAAGGTAATCTTTTTTCCTGGTCAGAAGTTAAGTCAAGATGAGCATGTTGAATACGGTGCTAAGTTTGGTGAACTTGAAGGTCATCCAAACTTAAAAAATAAAACAGTGACTCATCCAAAGATCTTTGAACTTGCTGCTAGCTCCGGTGGAATAGCTGATGAGTGGCATACGGATATAACTTTTCAAGACTCTCCAGCTATTATGTCTGTACTTCATATGGTCAAGTGTCCTGAATTGGGTGGAGATACAATGTGGAGTAATTTAAATGCTGCCTACGAAGCTTTATCTGATCCAATCAAAGATTTATGTGAAGGAATAACTGCCCTTCATGACGCAAGACCCCATGGAAAACCTGAAAAAACTGCTATACATCCCGTTGTGAGGTTACATCCCGTTTCTGGAAAGAAAGTCTTATATGTAAATGAGCACTTTACAAGAAGAATAGTAGAAATGAATATTGAAGAGAGCGATATGCTGCTCTCTTACTTAACAAAGTGGGTGACTAGGCCTCAGTTCACCGTTCGTTATCAATGGACTCCAGGTACTATTGCTATGTGGGACAACAGAAGTACCCAACATTATGTTGTAAATGATTTCGTAGGTGAGCGGATTATTCAGAGAGTAACTATCATGGGAGATGAAGTGGTAGGATCATCAAATCCAAGATGGAATCCAGCTTTGAGAGAAGGTTTTTCAGCAGTTACAACCCACGATAAGCAATTAATTACCCACCTAAAAGAAAAAGGATCTCTCTAGTTTTTTACAAAGTTCGCTATGCTCATAGCTGTTTCATCGCTTACCGTCATCAATCCACAGAAAACATCGCTCCCATGTAGTGTTCCCATGACTTGTCTACATTGCGCGTCAACATCAGCTTCAACTAACATTCTGTAAAAGTTTACTCCTTCATCTCTGAGGGGGTCACATTCATTCACTAAAATATAAGTTTTTGGAAATCCTTTCACATCATCTTCAGATGCAAAGCTTGGCCATGCGAGGGGATTTTTATTTTTATATTCCTCAATACCGTAGACAAGTGCTCCGAAAGAATCTTCTGAATTGCTATGTAAAGCTAATAAAATACCTTCATTTTCTTCGGAAGAGGGATTTTCTGGTAGAGGCCAATAGCCTGCTATGTATGGACATAAAGCATATAAACCTTTTATGAGATCGAGATTACCTTCTTGCTTGAGCTTTAATCCTGTAGCCAAAGTTAAGTTGCCTCCACCACTCTCACCAGCAACTATTATCTTTTCACTATCTATTTTTAGCTTTTTGGAGTTATCTTTGACCCACTTTAGACCCGATACACAATCATTTAAACCTGCAGGGAAGGGAGCTACTTCAGGTGCGGTTGAAGGCCACATCGCATTTCTAAAATCTACCATCGCAACTGCAACACCTTGTCTAGCTATGCATCTACCCCAACACGCATACATTTCGTTAAAACAAGACATGACCATCATTCCTCCGCCATGTATATAGTAAACGCATGGGACTATTTCATCAGTGTCAGGTCTAATGTATTGAATTTTCACACTATTACCATCAGGTTGCGAAATAAATTCTTCTGTCGTTATTATCAAACCTTCCTCTGGAACTGTCTCTTTGTAATGAGTTGAATTGAAAACCATGTCTAAAAGAGATTGTCCTATTTTGGCTTGTTCTGTTTCTTGAGCCTCCATTATTTCTTCCCTGGTTTTTAAATCATTTTGCATTATGTCTATGCTGTCTATTTCAGTCATAAACATTCCTTTTAACCTTTTATCTATTCTTTTGTCTTCAGATATTTTGCTCATGATTTTTCCCCTTCATTTTCCTATAAAAACAGGTGTTCTTTTTTCTACAAAGGCTTTTGTTGCATTGCGGTGATCTTCTGTTTGTCCGCAATGAATGTGATGAGTAGCTTCTAAGTCGAGGCAATCATCTATTTCACCATTCATAGCTCTATTCAAATTTTCCTTCATATACCGATACGCTACGGAGGGACCTGAAGCCAATTGAGTAGCAATTTCCATAGTTTTTTCCATTAATCCTTCAGGATCACAAACCCAATTTGTTAATCCCAGTTTTAGAGCCTCCTCAGCAGTTATTCGTTCTGATAGGTAATAAAGCTCTCTTGCTTTAGCTGACCCTAAGAGTTGAGTCATGAAGTAGGAACCTCCATAGTCTCCGGAAAAACCAACTTTTGCAAATGCAGTTGTCATAATTGCTGAACTAGACATGACTCGTAAATCACATGCTAAAGCATAAGAGAGTCCTGCTCCTGCTGCAGCTCCTGGAAGTGCAGCTATTGTTGGTTTTGGCATTTTAAATAACTTACCGGATGTCGCTCTTTGGTGAACTCTCTGCTTGTGAATAGCTGAGTCAATGGTGTTATCTCCAACTGTTCCATCTCCTGATGATGCCATTCCTTTTACATCTCCTCCTGCGCAAAAACCTTTTCCAGCTCCAGTCAGAACAACACATCTTATTTCTTTATCCAATTCGACTTCAGCTAGTACTTCTTGCATTGCTTGATTCATCTCTCCAGACATAGCATTTCTGGCCTCCGGTCTGTTCATTGTCAACAAAGCGACGCCATTAGCTTTTTCAAAAATTAAGTGATCAGTTCCTGTATCAATTTTTTCCATAGTTTTTCTCCCCTTAACTATATCTTTGCTATTCTATATCCAATATGCAAGCGAAAATTTATCAATTAGGCTTACTTTGTTGCACTATCTTTCTTATCTCACATGGAGGATTAATTGCAGAAGAGAAACCACTATTGACTAGTCCATTAGTTGATAATCCAAAGTCTGTGGTTTTTATTGGAAATAGTTTTTTCTACTATAACAATGGTGTCCATAAGCCTACTCTTGGCATGGTCAAAGCTAACTCAGATCTGGGTAAAGGACATCGTTTTAGAAATATCACAATCAACAGCTCTTCTTTAGAATGGCATGATGTTGAATCATATGTCACTAATGAAAAGATAGGTTCTTTTTCCATCACTTCAAAAAATAAATATAAAAAGTACGAGCCAGAAAATTATGATTTAGCAATTATGATGGATTGCAGTCAATGTCCGATTCATCCAGATAGAAAGGATTTATTTAATTTTTATGTCGACCAACACAGCAAAACACTCCGCGAGCATGATGTAGAGCCTTCTCTTTTGATGACATGGGCCTATAAAGATAAGCCGGACATGTTAGAAGGACTTGCGTCAACTTATATCGCAGCAGGGAATAAAAATAACATAGCTGTTTTTCCCGTGGGTCTTGCATTTGAGCTTTCTCAAAAGGAAAACCCTTCAATAGAACTTTTTACACCAGATAAGAGGCATCCGAGCAAGGCAGGCACATACTTGATGGCAGCAGTGATTTATTCCTCAATATATAATGTATCCCCAGTAGATAATTCTTATGATTACGGGATTGGAATTGAAAATCAAAGAAAGTTACAAGAAACTGCGTGGAGAACGCTCTCAAGGTATCAAGGAAAATAATATGGTTTTAAAGAATAGATATTTTTTAGTAATAGTTGCTCTACTGGTAGGTTCTTTTATTGGTTTCAAATTAACGGAAACTTTTGCTATAAAATATATTATGCAAAACCTTCCAATTGACACTGCTACACTCGATGAGAAAGATGTGTACGTGACTGAAATAGAAGACGGTGTATTCGCCTCTCCAAAAGAACTATCTTATGTAGAAAATAAAGCAAAAAATATCATTTTGCTTATCGCAGACGGTATGAGCCTTAGTCAAATAACTGCTTATCGAATGATGCAGGGTAGTCCCAATGAGCGCATTTCAATGGATAAATTTCCTTATTCCGGTATTGTTTTAACTCATTCTTATGATGCAGCCGTTACTGACTCAGCATCTTATGCTACTGCCGTAAGCACTGGTTTCAAAACAAATAATGGTGTACTTGGATTAGATCAAGATCTCAATGAACTTGAAAATTTAACCGAAACAATCGACAAGTTTGGATTTGTGAGCTCCTTAGTCAGCACTTCCGAGGTTACGCATGCTACGCCAGCAGCATTTGCTGCTCATATAGATTTAAGGTGGATGACAGATATTATCAGCTCACAAATGATTGATTCCAGAGTTGCAACTATTTTGGGTGGAGGACGTTACTTCTTTACACCAGAAGAAGAGGGCGGAAAGAGAGAGGATGGAAGAAATCTTTTAGATGAGATCAAGGATTCTCATATTCTGCTGACTGAAAAAAATCAATTGTCCGAAATCTCTAGTTCTCTTGATAAGCAAGTATTAGGACTTTTTGCTGATGAGCATTTGAGAGATGAAGATAAAAAGGATAATCATGATCTTGAACCTTCTTTAGCAGAAATGCTTCAGTATGCCATTAAACGCTCTGACTTATTGATAAACCAAGGATGTGAAGGTTTTTTCATCATGGCAGAGGGATCTCAAGTTGACTGGGCAGGCCATGCGAATGATTTTGATTATCTTATAAGGGAAATGGAAGATTTTGACGAAGCAGTAAACTTAGCCTTAGAAATTGGAAAGGAAAGAAAAGATACTTTAGTTTTAGTCACTTCAGATCATGAGGTTGGTGGTCTATTGATAGAACCTGCTAATCCAATAGATAATTCATTAGATGATGTAAAGTTTTCTTTTAACACTGCTGTAGGAGGTGGAACTCATACCGGTGTTCCGGTTCCAGTCTATGCCTACGGACCAGGCTCAGAAAACTTCACAGGAACACTTGATAATACTGATATTTATTATGCCATTGTTGCTGCTTTGGACTTGGATGATAAAAAGGGAAGCTGTTTAGGGAGATAGAAATTTGTATTCAGTAATTTTATATTCTGTATTTCTCTTATTTTGGGTTGCCATTATTTATGACTTTGCAAAGAGACCAAAGGATAGAGATGATGATAAATATATGGATCTCCCTCCACTGAGGCAATTGGCGCGAACATTTTGGGTAGGCTGGATTGGTATAGTTTTATTATATACACTCCTTGTAAGTTTGAATTAGATATGGGGAGAAGAGAATGGATACGCCAAAAATTATAAAAGCAGATTCATCGAATGTTGAAGAAGTAAAAAGTGCAATTACTCTTGGGTTTGCTGCTGATCCTTTACTGAGATGGTTTTTCCCCGATCCTCATAAATTTCTAAAGAATTTTGCTTTTTGGATGGATGCTTTCTCTAAGCCTGCACTCGATACAGATTCTATATTTACTGATGAAAATTATTATGGAGGGGCAATTTGGCATCCTCCTGGAATTCATTTAGATCCTGAGGTGCTAGGACCAACGCTTGAGGATATCCCTTCTAATAGGTTTGAAAGTGCCTTACAAATGTTCGATGAGTTCGATGAGTGTCATCCTAAAGAAGATCATTGGTATTTACCCTTCATAGGTTTAGATCCCTCAAAACAAGGACAAGGCATAGGTTCTTTAATTCTCAAGGAATCTTTAAAACAGGCAGATGAGCAAGGAAAGATTGCATATCTTGAATCTTCCAATCCTATGAATATGAGTCTTTATGAAAGACATGGATTCGAAACCATTAAGAGGATAGAAATTGGAGATTCACCTCCAGCACATCCCATGATTAGATATCCAAGGTAGTTATGAAAAACTTAAGAAACCGTAAATGGACTTTAGCTACTAGACCAGTTGGAATGGTTGGAGAACATAATTTTGCTTTTGAAGAAGAAGAAGTTAGAGATATTGAAGATGGAGAGTTTCTTATTAAGAACTTGTATCTTAGTTTTGATCCTGCTCAAAGAGGTTGGATGGAAGATAGAAAAAGCTATGTACCACCAGTTGGAATTGGAGAGGTAATGAGAGCTGGCTCTGTAGGCCAAGTCATTGAATCAAATAATCCTAATTATGCTGTAGGTGATAAAGTTCAAGGTACTTTTGGATGGCAAGAGTACGCCATTTCAGATGGAAAGGGTATTTTAAACGCTACTGTCATTCCAGAAGGAGCATCTCTCACAGCACCTTTAAGCGTCTTTGGCATTACAGGACTCACTGCTTATTTTGGTTTATTAGATGTTGGACAGCCTAAAGAGGGGGATACAGTTCTCATATCTGGAGCAGCGGGTTCCACAGGATCTATTGCTGCACAAATTGCCAAAATAAAAGGCTGTCGTGTTATAGGTGTTGCTGGCGGAGTTGAGAAATGTAAATGGCTAACTGAAGAAGTAAAAATCGATGTAGCAATAGATTACAAAACCGCAAATTTAGAGGAAGTTATTCCTGAATTGTGTCCAGAAGGCATAGATGTTATTTTTGATAATGTTGGAGGAGAATTCCTAAATACGTCACTTATTAATATTAACCAAAATGCACGTGTGGCAATTTGTGGTGCCATCTCAGGCTATAACAACGAGACTCCGGCTCCTGGACCATCAAACTATACTGCTTTATTAATACAGCGAGCTAGAATGGAAGGATTTATAGTACTGGATTATATGGATAGGTTCCCTGAGGCAATTGGAGAATTGATGCAATGGGTCCAAGAAGGAAAAATTATTTATCAAGAGGATATACAGGAGGGTATCGAAAATGCTCCTGATACTTTATTGAGGCTTTACACAGGCCAAAATAAAGGCAAGCAACTTCTTAAAATAGCTGATCCCGAATAAGTTTAAAGATCTTTATGAGTTCCGTCACAAAAAGCGCCGTTTTTACTCATCTTGCATCCGCAGAAAAAAACATCCTTTTCCTCATCGAGTTTTACTTTCAATGGTAAGAATTCAGTTCCTTCGTGGGAGCCATCGCAGAAAGGTTGTTTAGAACTTTTTCCACAACTGCACCACCAGTAACTTTTCTCAGACTCCACGGCAACCTTATAAGGAAACTTTTGAACTACTTTTGGATTATTCATAAAAAAAAAGTAACATAAATTCTAGATAAAATTACTAATGAGATTTATTCTCAGATACTCTGTAAAGTAGATTTTTATGAGCGTTAAAGAAATATTAAAAATGGGTAACCCTCTTTTAAGAAAAGAGGCTGAAGATTTCACTATTGAAGAAATCAAAAGTCCAGAGACACAATTATTACTTGAAGATATGTGGGACTCTCTAGAAGTTGCTGGTGGAATTGGATTAGCAGCTCCTCAAATTGGCATTTTAAAAAAACTAGCTGTAATAAAGTTATCCGAAGAATCAAATAGATATCCAGACATGGAGGATAGTGAGCCTTATGTCATCTTTAATCCAAAAGTTTCTGTGGTGGATGAAACTGAACAAGGTTTTTGGGAAGGTTGCCTTAGTGTTCCCGGATTAAGAGGTTTTGTTGAAAGACCGAGGAGTATCAGAGTAGATTTTTTAGATGAAAATGCGGAACCAAGAACTATTGAAGCTGAAGATTTTCTAGCTACGGTTTTTCAACATGAGTTGGATCATTTAATTGGAAAACTTTATGTAGATAGAATGAAAGATATAAAGACTTTAATGTTTGAGGACGAAATGGTTTTTGATGAATTAAAAGAAGAAGTCTTGGATTGATAGAGGAAAAATTATGACAAATGAAGAACGAATTAGAGCAGCTTGGCAGGGGAGAATATCGGGTTGCTTGCTAGGAAAACCTGTAGAAATGATTTCTATGAGAGAAGGTCCACAAGGATTAAATACCTTTTTACAGGATTCAGGATCACTTCCTCTTCGCAACTATGTCAACTATATGGAGCATGAATTGCTGAGGGGTGCTAATAAACGATGTTGCTTAGGAATGATGGAAAGGGCTGAAGTTGATGATGACATAACCTATCTCGTTCTGGCCCTGATGATGATGGAGCAGTATGGCTTAGATTTAAGTACAGATGATGTTGCAAGATCATGGATTAACTTATTGCCAGTCGGAGCTACATTTACTGCAGAAAGAGATTCATATTTAAAGCTTATTGAAAAATCAAATATGGCATATCAATTTGGTGGCCCGCGCAGCTTTGATCTAGAGGAAATAAATGATGGGGAATATAACGACTGGATAGGAGCTCAGATCCGGATTGATATGTATGGATGGTTGTTACCCGGAAAACCAAAATTAGCTGCAGACTTAGCAAGAAGGGATGCAATGTTATCGCATAGGTCCTGTGCTGTAGAGGCCTCAGCTTATATCGCTGCATTGTGTGCATTGGTTCCAGTTTCTTCTTCAAGAGAAGAGGCTGTTAAAGCAGCATTAGGTTTAATAGAAAAAGATTCCTTGGCTTATGAGGCCGTTGAAGTAGGAATTAAATATAAAAATAAACCTGCCTCTAATCTTCATCAATATTATGGAGATATGTCACCCGTTCATAGCTTAAATAATTTAGCAGTAGTAGTGTGGGCATTTTTGTCATTTCAAGATTCATTTGATGAAGCAATCGGAGAAACCATATGTTGTGGGTGGGATACTGACTGCACAGGTGCAACAGTAGGAGGATTACTAGGCTTAGATATGGGAGCAATACCGGAATCATGGACATCTCCGTGGCAAGGTAGAGTACAAACAGCGATTGCAGGAGTTGGAGAACTCGATCTTAATAGCTTGGTTAAAAGAACATGTGTGCTTGTTGATAAATTTTCTTCTGTAGCTGATCTAAGTTAAATTTCATGAAAAATCCAATTGCAGTCTTTGGCAGCATCAATATGGATTTAGTGGTTTATAGCTCTGCTAAACCCAAAGATGGAGAAACAATTTTTGGAACTAGTTTTCATACTTTTCAAGGAGGAAAGGGAGCTAATCAAGCAGTTGCAGCTTCTAGGTTGGGAATTGATGTTTCTTTTATAGGTAAAATTGGTGTTGATTTATTTGGTAAGCAACTTAGAGATAACTTAGTAGAAGAAAATATAAATATTGAATATCTTGAGGAAAGCAATGGCGAATCAGGTATTGCTTTAATTACTGTTTTTGAGAAAACATCTGAAAATCACATCATTGTAGTTCCAGGTGCAAACTCTTATGTTGAATCAAGCCAAGTATCAGATGAGCTATTAAGTTCAACTGACATTTTGATCTCCCAGTTAGAGATTCCACCAAATCAAATAGAGGATTTATTTTCTAGAGCTGGAAATCATGACTGCTTTAGAATTTTAAATGCCGCACCTATCATTTCCTTTGAAAAGAATTTAATCTCAGAAACAGACCTATTGGTAATTAACGAATTAGAATTAGAAAGTTTAAGTGGTTATTCAGTAGATAAAGATAATCTGGATTCTGTAGTTATTGCTGTTGAAAGTTTAAATCTACAAGACTCACAATCTGTAGTGGTTACTCTTGGTGCAAAAGGTGCTTATGTACAGAAAGGCAAAAAGGATGAATTTATGACAGGGCATAAAGTTAGCACTGTAGATACCACAGGTTCTGGTGATTGTTTCATAGGCGCTATGGCAACTAGTTATCTGGAAAAAGAAAATTTGTTTGAGTCCGTTCATTTTGCTAATCAAGCTGCCGCTCTTTCTACAACAAAGCAGGGTACATCAAATTCAATGCCTACCAAAGATGAAGTTGTAAAATTCATACAAACAACTTAATCTTGGCACTAATAGGGGAAGCAATGAGCCAACATTTCAATATAGAAATAGTATATAAACATGTGCCGAGATTGGAGTCTGGTTCAAAAGAGAGTATCTCTTATCTCGAAGAGCATGGTTATGCAGTTATAAAGAAAGCTTTATCTTCTGACGAAGCAGCAAAAACCTTAGAACTTTTATGGGACTATTTAGAGGGACTTGGAACAGGAATAGATAGACGTAATCCCTCTACCTGGGGAGATGATAGGTGGCCAACATGTGCTCATGGAGGCATTATGCCCAGTTATGGGATAGGGCATTCTGAAGCACAATGGTTTTTGAGAGGTATTCCCAATGTTAAAAAAGCATTTGCTAAGATTTGGGATACCGATGAATTACTCACAAGTTTTGATGGTGTTTCGCTATGGCGACCATGGAATATAAATCCGGAATGGAAAACTGAATCGGGACAGTCCTGGTTCCATATTGATCAACACCCTATTTCCAAACCTGGTAAACAATGCATTCAAGGACTAGTTAATTTACTACCTACTTCAGAAGAAATAGGAGGTAATGTAATTATTCCTGGTTCTCACAAGTTCTTCAAAAACCTGCCAGACGAATATGAAGAAAGACTTTCAAGGCTGCCTTTAGATATTGATCATTTTAGATTCCCAAATGATGATCCTAAACTTTCTTCATCAAAAGCAGTAATGTGCCACATGGAACCTGGAGACTTACTTCTATGGGATTCAAGGACAATTCATTGCAGTAACTCGGGATCTAAGCTCGACAACGACACAACAGATCTCATCAGGGCCGCTTCGTTGATTTGCATGATGCCAAAAGAGTTATCAAGTGAAGATATTCTTGAAAAGAGAAGAGAGGCCGTGGAGAAACTCATTTCTACAACAAATTGGACTAATAGCTTCAGAAATGCAGATGAATTCCCATTAATTTTAGAAGCCCAAGATAGAAATAAATATAAGTGGCCTAAAAAACCCACACTTAATGATTATCAAAAATCATTGATTGATTAAATGCAAAGCTTGCCTGAATATATTGCCCTTGGAATGGGCATCGCCTTTCATGCTAAAAATATTCCAGATAAAAATGCCGTAATTAGCGAATACGGTGCAAGAACTTTTCAGGAATTAAATGCTAACAGTAATTGTTACGCTAATTTCCTTCTTTCCAAGGGTTTAAGGCCAGGTGATTCTGTTGCAATTATATGTAAGAACAGACCAGAGTTTCTAGAAGCTTTATTTGGTCCATTGAGGGTAGGTATGAGAATTACGCCAATAAACTGGCACCTAACTCCTGAAGAAATCTGTTACATTGTCGAGAATTGTGAAGCCAAGGTAGTAGTTTGCGACGCAATATTTTCTGATTTCTTCAAAGAAATAACAAAAAACCTTCCTGAAGTTATTTTAATGGCTGCAGATGGGGAGAATTCTTTGGCCCTCCCTTTTATGGAGACTATTAAGAAGTACGATAATTCTAATATTTCTGATCCAATCGCTGGTCGCTCTATGCTTTATACCTCAGGTACCACAGGAAGACCAAAAGGAGTTTTTAGAAAAGAAAATCCTCCTCCCTCTCAAACTGAACAATTGACTCTTGAAACCGCAGCTTTTAATCCTGAAGAAGATTTTAGTATATGCCCGGGACCCGCTTATCATGCCGCTCCTCTTGGATTAAATATAAATCCATCCTTAATGTCAGGAGTAGGAGTTTATTTGATGGATAAATGGGATGCAGAGAAGATGTTGTCTCTCATTAGTGAATATGAATGTACTCATACTCACATGGTTGCCACCATGTTCCACAGAATTCTGAGATTACCTGAAGAAACTCGATCTAAATACGATATTTCATCTATGAGATGGATCTTACATGGTGCAGCACCATGTCCTGTAGAAGTGAAGCAGGCAATGATTGATTGGATGGGTCCCATAGTCTATGAATATTATGCTGCAACTGAAGGTGGCGGATGTTTCATACAACCTGAAGAATGGCTTAAGAAGCCAGGAAGTGTTGGCAAGGCAAATCAAGGGACTGAAGTTAAAATTTTAGATGAAGATTTTAAAGAGGTTGATCCTGGAAAAGAAGGGACCATTTATTTCAGCGCTCCTTCAAAAGGTAGATTTGAATATTACAAAGCCGAAGAAAAAACCTCTGGGGCATATTGGGGTGATTATTTCACAATGGGAGATATAGGTTATTGTGATTCTGATGGATACCATTTTCTAACCGGAAGAAGTGCAGACACTATTATTTCTGGAGGAACCAATATATACCCTCAAGAAATCGATAATGTTTTATTAATGCATGACCAAGTAGCCGAGGTATGTTGTATTGGTGTGCCAAATGAGGAATGGGGTGAAGAAATAAAAGCAGTTATTAATTTAGAGGAAGGGGCTGATGAGGAAGAGGTCCTGAAAGAATTATTAGCCTTAGCTGAAGAGAGTTTATCTGGCTTCAAGAAGCCTAAATCTTATGAATTTTGGGAAGAAGATTTACCTCGTCTACCAACAGGAAAAATCCAAAGAAATTTGGTCAAGAAAAGGTTTTGGTAATTTATAGATTTACCAAAAAATCAATAACTCTCTCTTTGAATATTTTATTAAAAGCTTCAACATCAATATCGAGAGCTACTTCAGAGTTTGGTTTAGGTTTAAAAATCTGACCCATAATGGATTCATTAAATTCGCATACAGTTTCTCCATCTGTATATTCTCCCTTGGTTTCTATAGAAACAAATGCATTTTTATACTCAGCCAGTTCGGGCATGAAACATAATGCCATGGCCAGAGAATCATATAAATGCAGTCCCTGATCGACAATCGCCTGATTTGGATTTATTTTTAACCAAGGGTCCACTGCATCCTGTACAAACTTACAAAAGGGGTGATCATTAGTACTAATTTTATTTAAATCTTCTCTCCCAAATCTTGTCTTATGACACACATCTAATGGCACCATTATGACTGGAATTCCAGAGTTAAAAACTTTACCTGCTGATTCAGGATCTGCCCACACATTGAATTCAGCTGCAGGAGTGACATTACCTTGGACTGTTGCTGCACCTGCCATCATCGTTATTCGGGATATATGTTTAGATAAGTTAGGTTCTATATCCAGCGCTTGAGCTATATTAGTTAATGGACCAATTGTTACTAATTCAATATCTCCAGAATGTCTTTCGGCAGTTTCTACTATAAATTTAGGAGCACCTTTGGAATCTTCTTCAATATCCAACAAAGGATTTATTTGTTCCATTTCTTGACGCTGGCTTAACCATTTTCTCTTCTCATTTCTATCCTTATCATAAGTTCCAGGTCTACCGGTGTGAACAGGTATATCTTTACTTAACTCTGTAACTAAATATTTAGCATTGCTATAGCCTCTTTCTACTGGAACATTACCTTGAACTGTTGTAATTCCCAATATTTCAAGCTCGGGAGAATTCATTGCAAGCATAATTGCGAAACAATCTTCAGGATCTCCTCCCTTCGTACCCATTGCAGGATCTGTATCAATAATAATTTTTTTTTTCATATCATTCATCCCTTTAAGCACGTCTTATGGAGAGACCTCCATCAACTGGTAAGTAAACTCCATTAATGTAAGAAGAAGAGGGTAAGCATAGATTTAAGGTTGCATGGGCTACCTCTTCAGGTTCGCCATACCTTTTCAGTCCAACTCTTCTTTTAGCGTATATGTTTTTATCTTTGTCATCTATGGCAGATGTCATATTGGTATTTATTGGGCCAGGGCATATGCAATTGACCGTTATACCTTGAGGTCCAAGTTCGAGTGCTAAGGATCTAGTTAATCCAATCACTCCATGTTTAGCTGCCGTATAAGGACTATGGAATGGAGATGCACCAAACCCTTCTGTGGAGGAAATATTTACTATACGACCATTATCTGACTTCAAAAGATAAGGAAGGGCAGCTCTTATAAGTTTAATTTGGCCAGTTAAAACTACATTTAGAGTGTCGTCCCAATAGTTTTCGTAATTCTCATCATCCACAGTTGTGACAGAAGATATACCTGCATTATTTATAACGATATCTAAAGAGGAATACTCATCTATAGAGCTCTTTACACATTGCTCAATAGATTGCTTATCGGTTACATCAAGAAGCATTGGCATGCAGCTTCCTCCTGAAGATTTTATTTCACTGGAAACTCTTTCAACCTCTTCAAGGTTTATGTCTGTTGCAACAACCTTAATACCTTCAGCTGCAAAAACTTTAGCCGTAGCCTCGCCCATGCCACTTCCTGCTCCAGTAATGATAGCTATTTTACCTTCTACTGATCTTGAGAGATTTTTAAATAAATTCATACCTAAATTATTTGAGTTATTGAACTACTTATTAGATTATAGGAACAAATATAAATTAAAAGGAAAAATCATGACGGATCAATTAGCGACTTTAACCCAAGATGGAGATGTATCAATCATTACTTTAAATGACGGAAAGGCAAATGTTTTCTCTACCGCCATGAGTAATACTATTAATTCGTTATTAGATGAAGTACCCGATGATAAAGGCTCCATATTGATTACAGGTAAAGAAGGATTATTTTCTGCTGGGTTTGACTTAAAAACCATTTCAGGCGGAGACCCTAAGGCTGCAGTTGAAATGACCACCGCTGGATTTAAATTATTATCTAGAATCTATAGTTTTCCAAGACCTGTTATTGCTGCTGCTAGCGGTCATGCTATTGCTTTAGGGGCATTTTTACTCTGTTGCGCAGATTATAGGATAGGAGCTAAGGGTAAATTTATAGTCCAGGCAAATGAAACTAGAAATGGTATGTCTATACCTACTCCTATTCTTGAAATATCCAAATCTAGAATTCTGAAAAATCATTGGTATAGAGCAATACTGACTGCTGAAGCTTATCCAATATCTGATTCAGTGGATGCAGGTTATTTAGATGAAGTTGTTGATCCTGAAGATTTAATGTCAAAGTCTCTAGAGGTTGCTAAAGATTTGGCTACCTTGAGTCATCCTCATTACAAATTAACAAAAGATCTGGATCAAAAAGAAATATTAGAAAGGATTAATAAATCCATTGAAGAGATGGCTAATTTTTCTTAAAAAAGAAAATAATTCTTTCTAAGTCTCTAGTTTTTGGTAATCTACGCATCCCTAAGTGGGGCCATAGCTCAGCTGGGAGAGCGCATCCCTTGCACGGATGAGGTCGTCGGTTCGATCCCGACTGGCTCCACCATTTACTTGAAACACTACCTCTATTTTGAAAAACTCAATATCATTAATAGGAATGGCAGGTGCAGGGAAGACGACTGTAGGAAAAGCCTTGTCCTCACATATTGGTTATGAATTTTTGGACACTGACAAAATAATTGAAAATCTTTATGGAAAGTCTAAAGATATCATAGATTCTGAAGGTCAAGATAGGTTTAGGGCTATTGAAGAAGAAGTATTGCTTTCAACAAAATTTAATGAAACTCTGTTAGCTACTGGTGGTAGTGCAGTTTTTTCTCATTTAGCTATGAAATTCATAAGAGAAAAATCTTATGTTATTTACCTAGAGGTTAATTTTGAAACAATTATGGATAGAGTTTCGGATTTTAAAGAAAGAGGTTTTATTAAAGACCCAAATCAAACCGTCGAAAATGCTTACAAGAAAAGAGAAATATTATACAAACGTTACTCTGACCATACTGTTACTAATAACAGAGATATAGAGGATTGTATTCATAAGATACTAACTAAATTGAAACTATAAAATGATTGAAGGATCTGATTCCTAAATCAGAAATATTAGTCATCTAATCAAGTATAAAGGCAGAAGAGTAACCATTTTAAGATTAGATTAATGAATTGTTGTATTTAATTAAAAGTTCAATAATATTATCGCTTTCAACCAAAAGAGGAAACTTAATGAAAAATATATTAAAAATAATGATAGTACCGTTTTTTGCTGCAATGCTACTTCCAGTAGCTGGTGATGATCATATGGAAGCTACTAGCTTCTACCCGGTCGAATTCTATCACGGCTGTGAATTTTCAAGGGGAAAGGATGTTACCGATTTAGAGGACCCCATTGCTGATTGGAATAAATTTGAAGACGAATCAGGGAATGACAGTTATTCTGCTTGGGTTTTAACTCCTATATTCCATTCCAATGTTAACCTAAATGGTGAAACAGCTATATGGATGGGTACATGGAATAGCTGGTCTAACATGGGTAGTGAATTGAATAACTATTTTTCTAATGCAATAGAAGAAGCAGAAGGCTTTAATAAAGTTTGGGATTGCTCCAATCATTCTCTAACCGCATTATATGTAGTTAGGTCAAATCCCACTCCAAATAATGATAGCGGTGTCCTTTCTTTTCAGAGCTGTACAATTAACGAAGGTAAAAATTTAACTGATCTTGTTGAAGCTGATGCTAAATGGAATGCTTTTTCAGATTCATCTGGATTTTCAGGTGGAGTCTACAGGTTATTTCCAACGGCTGGTATTGTTGAAGAGGATGACGACAAAGACTTTTGGCAAATGACTGCTGTAAGTTCATTAGAAGAATGGGGGGCTAATGCTCAAAAGTATGTTGATAATAATGGAGGAATTGCACAAGCATCTATATACGGAGATGTAGTTAGTTGTGAAGACCAAGAAATTTATCAAGCTTCAAATAAAAGACGCGCTTCAAGCAACTAATATAAACCTATGATGGGCAGAGTTTCTGCCCATCAATTCCTGACTCTTAAAGAAATTTTCTAAGATATTATTTAAAGAGAACTTTCTACTCTTTTTTTTATACTGATATACTTTTGTTTCAATATTATTTGGAGAAAATTAGATGGCCCAGACGTCATATGTTTTGAACTATTGGAATATACCTGGTCGTGGAGAGAGCATAAGAGTGATCCTAGCCCTTGGCGGAATAAAGTTTGAAAATAATTTTGTTCCCTTACCTTTACCCTTAGAAAATCCTGAGAATCAAAATCCTCCCCCTTTTGATGATGGTACTTGGGGTGAACTCAAACCACAAACTCCTTGGGGGACTCTGCCAACTCTACTCTTGCCCTCAGGTGAAACTATTGGTCAACAAAGAGCTATTCTTAGATACCTAGGTAAATTGATTAAGTATGAAGGAAATTACCTTTACCCAGAAGAGCCCGATACTTCTGCAAGAGTGGATGGTTTTATGGATATGATGGAAGATATCTGGCCTATTTTAATAGGTCTAAATGGAACAGATTCTATGGAAACGGCGCCCTTATATTCAACAATGTTAGGTCAAGGTACTTTAGATGACTTTCTAAATCCTAGAATGGAAAAAGGAATTGGAGAACTCGCAAATCTATTTGATTTTTTAGAAAATGCCATGAGCGATGAAGGTCCATTCTTATTAGGCTCTAATCCCTCGTGTGCAGATATTCTTCTTTTCGCTGCTATCTCATGGTGGGGTGCAGCAGTTTTTCCAAATATGGACAAAATATTAGAGGGTAGACCAAAAATCGAGAAATCTATCAGAGCAGTTGGTACTATAGGGGCAATTTCTGATTACTACAGCAGTTTAAAAGCCAGTAGAGATTCTATGCCTAAAGTGGGTTCAACTTACTATGCTAGTTATTACAAGAATTATCATTTGTTATGCGGATTAAATGAATAGTCCATATTAGAATGAAATCATCAGCAATACTTATTTCAATTCTTTTCTTTAGCATTGTGAGTACTGAAGAACCTGGCTATGTATTTGGCTGGACGCACTTAGCTGATCCAGATTTGCAGACACCAGTAGGAGGATCAACCACAGGTCCTGAGATTGAGATAGATGAAGATCCTAACTCTTATTGGCTTGAACTCCAAGATCCAGGCCTGTCAAAATATGAAAAGGATAGGTTGGCCATTCTGGGCATGCAGGGAGGTTACAAAGCAAATTTTGATTTTATGGAAACGATGGGTTTCTCTGAAACTTACACACCTTCAAGACCGTATCAATCTTGGGGAACAGAATTTGTGAAAGTCATAGAAGATAAAGAAGATTTCATCAGCCTTCAACACATCATGGTGATGTTTTTTGAACAAGATGACGGTTCTATTTCTGATCCAATCGTTGTGAAACATTGGAGACAGGACTGGCATTATGAAGATAAAACGATATATGTTTATATAGGAAATAATATCTGGAAAAAACAAACTGTATCAGACCAGGAAAGTCAGGGTAAATGGTCTCAATCTGTCTATCAGGTCGATGATTCTCCTAGATATCAAGGATATGGAGAATGGAAACATTATAAAAATACCTCTACTTGGGTTAGCGAAGAAACAAGCAGACCTCTGCCAAGGAGAGAGACTACCATCAGAGATGACTATGATTTACTTTCAGGTACTAATGTCCACACTATTACTCCTTCTGGATGGGTTCATGAGCAGAATAATTCAAAGGTTTTATTAAATGGCTCAATACTTTCCAAAGAAATAGGTCTTGCTAGATATCAAATGGTAAGCGATTTTGATTGGACTGCTGGCGAGGAATATTGGGACAAAACAAATCTCTTTTGGCTTGAAGTTCGTAACTTCTGGAAGAAAACTTTGGAAAAATCCGATCAGGTACAAGTTTTAAAGACCAATCAAGAAAAAGTTCTATTTGCTGAGTTATTTGAGCTGGCAGATTCATATGCAAAAGGAAATTTAGAGTCTATCAATGAAGTTGCTCCGGTGATCTCAAAATACGTTGAAAAAATTTGAAAATCTAGTTACTGCTGTGGTTTTCTACAGCAAAATCAACTGATCGTTTAAGTACGTCTACCATTAAATCAATTTCTTGATCTCCAATAATAAATGCCGGGCCCAGACAAATGATATCTCGATATTGTCCAGTACCTCCAGGATAGAGAAAAACTCCATCTTCAAGACCTTTTTGCATGACTTTGCTGGTAATTTTCTTAGATTCATCAAATGGTTTTAAGTTGGATTTGTCTTCAACAATTTCGATCCCTATTAGAAGTCCTTTTCCTCTTATCTCGGCAATATTTGGATGTTGTCCTACTTCAGAATTGAGTTTTTGTAATAACCTTTCACCAAGAGGCTGAACTCTTTCACATAGTTTTTCCTCTCTAAGGATCTTTAGGACTTCAGCAGAAGCTGCGCATGATTGAGGTAGTGCAGCAAAAGTATGAAACATCACCTCATATCCTGCTGATTGAATAGAGTCAGCTATCACATCAGTGCTGTAGGTTCCTCCAATAGCTGCATATCCTCCACCCATTCCTTTACCTGCTACAAGGATATCTGGTTGAGTATTGTAAAGATTACTTGCGAAGTCTGTTCCTACTCTACCAAAGCCTGTCATGACCTCATCAGCAATCAGTAAAATATCGTTTTCCTTAAGTATTTTCTCTGCTTCCTCCCAATATCCATCTGGAGGTGTAATTGCTCCACCACTAGATCCATTTATAGGTTCCATTAAAAGGGCAGCTATATTTTTTGGATCTATTCTTTTAATCGTATGTCTCAGATTATCTAAATAATAATCTTTTGAGTCAGGATGAAAAATACCTAAAGGACATCTAAGTGGGTAAGGCGTTTCTATTGTGGTAGGCGAAGGGACATAACTTTCCAGTCCTCTTTTTCGAGCTTGATGACCCGAAATACCTGACATATTTAATGTAGTGCCATGATAAGAGAGACTTCTTGTAAGAATGATATTCTTTTCGGGCTTACCTCTGCTCGCTTGATATTGTATAGCCAGTTTAACTGCAGATTCATTTGCTTCCGATCCACCTGAAGAGAGATGTATTCTAGTTAAATGTGGTGGAAGCCAGTGATTCCTCAACTCGTCTAGTAAAGCTTCTCTTTCAGGAGTGAGAAAAGGAGGGAGTATGTAAGAATTATTTATTACTGCTTTTGAAATAGCCTCAGCGACTTCTTCCCTTCCATATCCGATATTATTGACTATCGCTCCGCCGGCTGCATCCAGAATTTTTCTTCCGTCTTTAGTATATAAGTATGCTCCCTTAGAACTTTCAAATTCTATTCCCCATGTTTGTTTAAGAAAAGGCCATTTTATCTGTTCCATCAATCCACCTTAGAACGCTAAAAGTATGTCATCTATGATTAAAACTGCCATACTCAATTGTAATACTAAACTTGCCCATAAAATAAATTTAGTTGTAAATCTGGGTTGTAACTCTGGCTCAAGCTTATTGACTAAATAAAGCGCACCTATATTAACTATTGGTAACCCCATGGCGGCCCATATGCCTGCTATGAGAAGTAAGGTGAAGGGATTTGGTAAAACAAAATAGAATAAACCGGATAGAAATGGGATAAGGAAAGCTATCAGCTTTATTAACTTTTTTCTTGTATTTGCTTGCTCTTTTACTAGACCCATAGAAATTAAATAGTCAGATATGGTCCTTGTGAATGCAGCTGTTCCTGATAAGAGGGTAGAGAACAAAACAAAGAATGCCAGAATGATAAAAAGCCATTTAGCCCAACCGCCCAACACGAGAGAGAACATATTTTGAAGCGAACTTATAACATCTATATCCCAAAAAGAGCTTGTTGCTAAAGCTTGTTGTAATTCAGGGATGTTGTAAAGAACGCCTGCGCCTAAAAAGAAAAAGGGCAGTGTTCCAAGAGTAATAAAAAAGACCGTTACCCAAACATCAGTTTGCATGGTCTTTATCCAATGTTTTGTTTCCTCAACATTATTTCCACTATTTTCTGCATAGCCTTTTTCTAAACACCAATACGTATAAGCCATTATTTCTCCATAGCTTATTCCGGTAAAACCAAAAACAGCTAGAGCTAAAGGTAAATAACCTGATGGAAAAGAAAAGCTAAGACCAGAAGAGACTTGCGCAGCACTGACTTGATAATCAGTAGATTGCATTGCAATTGCGATAATCATGGTCATGAAGGAGAAGAACAATACCATCACAAGCAAGGTCTTCTCTAAGCTTTTATAGGACCCAAAATACAACAATATCCAAGTAACTAAACAAGAGATTACAACCCATATCTCTACTGTCAGAAAGGGAAACATTGTATTGCCAGCTTCGGCCACAGCACCTGCTAATCCGCCCATACCCGCAATTGAAGGTATGACTCCAATGAACATGAACCAGACTAACCAGGATGTAGTTTTTCCCTGGATGGTTGTCTTGAAGCCAGGCATATCGGCAAAAGCTTCTAAAAATGTTTTTTTCGTAACAACTATATATCGAGCTATTTCAGCTTGGATGATAGGTTTACTCCACATGCTTAATAGCAACCACCATAAAAGCATGAACCCTGCGGCTGCTCCCAGTAAAGGTGTCATCACTATCGATCCACTGCCTACAACACTCCCAGTGACAACCACACTAGGGCCAATAAATTTTAATCTTTCAAAAAAGGTTTTAGGTGCTTCTTGCATTCTTGTATAGATTTTCTCACTAAATATGGAACAATTCCTTAATTCTTTTCAGAAAAATTAATACCAATGAAATTTAAAGTTAGTTCAGGCCTAAATATTGAAGCAACTGCCCTAGGTAATCCTGACGATCCTCTTGTAATTTTGCTTCATGGAGGCGGTCAAACAAGACATGCATGGGGCGGTACAGCTGAAAAATTATCACGAGCAGGATTCTATGCTGTAGCTATTGACTTAAGAGGTCATGGAGATAGTGATTGGAGCCAGGAAGGAGATTATGCAATTGAGAGCTATAAAGAAGATCTGATAAGTATTATCCATCAATTAGGCAAGTCTGCCTCCTTGATCGGTGCATCTCTAGGCGGGATGGTTTCTTTGTGCACCGCAGGTGATAAAGAATGTAGAGATTTATGTAATGCCCTGGTAATGGTTGATATTGGGATTTATCCAAATGAAGATGGATCAAATGAAATTCTTAACTTTATGAGTTCAGGTTCTAAAGGTTTTAGTTCATTAGAAGAAGCATCTGATTCAATAGCTTCTTATCTCCCGCATCGAGAAAAACCTAAAGATATCTCAGGTTTAAAAAAGAATCTAAGATTGAAAGAAGATGGAAGATATTATTGGCATTGGGATCCCAGATTCATAGAATCTAGAACAAGCAACAAAAGTGATTATAAATTAAGACAGAAAATATATGCTGAATCAGTCAATATTCCCACTTTGCTCATTAAGGGAGCTTTAAGTAATGTTGTCACTCAGGAAGAGGTCGATGATTTCTTGGAAACTATAGATCATGCTGATTTCATTGAGATAGATCATGCTGCTCACATGATAGCTGGAGATAGAAATGATATTTTTGCTAATGCTGCTATTTCTTTTCTACAAAAGACCTTAAATTCAGAGTAATGTAGAGAACCTTTTGATAATATCAATCACATGATAGTTGGTTTAACTGGTGGAATAGGAAGCGGCAAGACTGCAGTTTCAGACTGCTTTGAAGAGCTCGGGATAGTTATAGTAGATGCTGATTTAGCTTCAAGAGTAGTAGTCGAAAAAGGTAAACCATGCTTAGAACAAATATCTGAACGCTTCGGTCAAGATATCCTAAATGAAGCAGGGGAGTTAGATAGAGCAAAATTGAGAGAAATAATCTTTAACTCTGATGAAGAGAAAGATTGGCTAGAATCTTTATTGCATCCAGCCATAGCAAGACAAATACAAGACGAACTCAAAGCTTCAACAAGCCCTTATTCTATTTTAGTTTCACCCCTTTTACTTGAGACAGGTCAAAAAGATTATTGCGATAAAGTTTTAGTGGTAGATGTTCCTGTCGAAACTCAGGTTGAAAGAACTTTGAAAAGAGATGGCGTATCTGAAGAGCAAGTTCATTCTATTATTAAAGCTCAGATTTCTCGACAAAAGAGATTGGAGCATGCAGATGAAGTTATCATCAATGATAATACTCTCGAGGCTTTGCAATTAGCCGTGAAAAAACTTCATCAACAATTTATTGCTGAACTATGAAATATGTCAAATGCCCAGAATGTGGACAGCAAGCAGAATATTCTGATAAAAATAAGCATAGACCTTTTTGCAGCCGGCGCTGCCAACTTCTTGATTTAGGAGCTTGGGCAAGTGAAGATAGAAAGATAGCAGGAGAAAAAATTTTTGAACCAGAAGAAGATTTTGAAACGCGTCATTAACTCCTATAATCGCTATTGATTAGAACATAATCTTCAGATAAGTCAGAAGTCATCACCTCAAAGTTCTTTTTACCCAATCCGAGACTCACTTCGATTAGAATTACTTTTTTTTTCATTTCCTTTGATGCGCGTTTTTCTGAATATTTAGAATCAATATAGCCCTGTTTGACCAGTGGTTGTCCATTTAATTGAATCTTAACTTTATCGATTCTATCAATATTTTTATTTCTACCAATTGCGGAAAGTATTCTTCCCCAATTAGCATCACTCCCAAACATAGCTGTCTTAACTAGAGGTGATTCAGCTATTGTGAACGCTACAGATTTAGCTTGATCAGTATTCTTGGCTTTATCTACTTTGATTTTAATTTTTTTTGTAGCGCCTTCTGCATCTTCTACGAGTAGTTCAGCAAGATCTTTAAAAATTTCTGTAATTTCATTAGAAAGTCTTTTTTCTTCAAGAGAACCGGCTTTTATGCTTTTTTCTTTATTACCATTTGCAACCAATAAAGAAGAATCATTTGGAGAAGTATCGCCATCAACAGTAATAGCTTCAAAACTAACTTTGAGAGCATTAGCATGGATATTGTTTAGAGACTTTTGAGTTAATTTTGCATCTATGAATACAAAACTTAATAATGTAGCAAAGTCGGGTCTGATCATCCCTGAGCCTTTTGCAAATCCAGTGACAAAATAAGATGTCCTGCCAACTTTGACCTCTTTAGAAATTATCTTCGGCTTTGTGTCAGTAGTTAAAATGGCCTCAGCAGCTTTTTTCCATTTATTCTCACTTAAACCTTTTGATGCTTCTCTAAAGGCACTTAGATAATTTTCTGTAGCTAATGGTTCACCGATGACACCAGTTGAAAAGGGTATAACGTTTTCTTGACTAATTTTAAAATCTAGTGCGATCTCTTTACAGTATTTTCTAACATCCTTTAAACCTTTTGGCCCAGTTGCAGCATTTGCATTTCCAGCATTAATCAATAAAACCTTTTTGGCTTTTTTAGAATTAGATAAATTTTCAATTGCTAATTTAACTGGCGCAGCTTTTAGTTTATTGGAGGTAAATTTTCCGCTAAGTATTGATTCTTGAGGAAGGGTAACTAGCAGGCTATCTTCTTTTCTCCCATATCGCGTATTACTTGTAGCTGTACCAAGGCTTATACCTTGAATCTTATATATTCTTTTTGGCATTATTTTTTTCTAGCATTTTTCCTAGCCATTTTTGCTTCAGCTCTTCTCAGCCTTCTGTTGCCCTGCTCTTTAGAAGTTGCTTCTTCTTGCCTGGCTGGAGTCAATGCAGATTCAGGACTAGGATGGTCTAGACTCTGAGCTTGATTTTGTTTCGGAAGGTTCAAGTCTCCAGAATCCTCTAATTCAATTTCCACTCTTGATAAGAATCTTATGCCCTCTAATCTTATCTTATTCAAAAGGCTCTCAAATAGTTCAAATGATTCTCTTCTAAATTCAAGCTTGGGATTTTTACTGGCATAACTTCTAAGGCCAATACCCTGTCTTAAGGCATCTACCTCTGCCAGATGATCTTTCCAAGCATTATCAATTATCTGAAGGAGTATTTGCTTCTCGAAATCTCTCATGACTGGACCTATGCTATTGCTCTTTTCACTATAAGCCTGATTTGCAGACATGAGTATTTTTTGCTCTACATCTTCTCGCGTCATATTACTCTCTGACGCAATCCATTGTTTGATTGGGATTTGTAGTCCAAATATATTTGATAAAGAACCTTCCAACACATCAGTATTCCATTCATGAGGCTCTAAATCTCCAAGAGAAACAGAATCTAATTCATCTGAAATTATGGTTTCTCTCATAGAGTCAAGTAGTTCAGTTATAACGTCAGCCTCAAGAATATTATTTCTTTGTGAATAGATAATTTGTCTTTGCTCGTTTGCCATATCATCATATTCAAGTAGCATTTTTCTAATATCGAAATTTCTTCCTTCAACTCTTTTTTGCGCTCTCTCTATCGCCCCGCTCAACATCCTATGTTCGATAGATTCTCCTTCCTCCAAACCTACTCTTTGCATAATATTTTTGAATTGATCGGATGCAAATATTCTCATCAGATTATCTTCAAGAGAAATATAAAATCTTGAAGAACCTGGATCACCTTGTCTGCCTGAACGTCCTCTGAGTTGATTATCCATTCTTCTAGATTCATTTCTTTCGGTCCCAATGACGTGTAAACCTCCAGAATTAATAACCTCTGAATTTAGATTTTTCCATTTAGATTCCAATTCTTCTTTTTTCGAATCATCCTTATGCTTTTCAAGCTCTGCTTCCCAGTTTCCGCCCAGAACTATATCTGTTCCCCTACCTGCCATATTGGTAGCTATAGTAATAACACCAGGTTTACCAGCCTGTGAAATTATTTCAGCTTCTTTTGCATGATTTTTTGCATTGAGGACTTGGTGTTCAATATTCTCTTTTTTTAAAAGGCTAGATAAAAGCTCTGAACTTTCTAAAGATGCTGTGCCAACGAGTATGGGATTACCTTTATTTTTATAGTCTTTAATTTCATTTATTACAGCTTTATATTTTTCAGCTTGGGTTAAATACACAAGATCATTTTTATCATCACGAACCATAGGTTCATTTGTTGGAACTTCCAGGACATTGAGACCATAGATTTCAGCAAACTCCTCAGCTTCTGTGCTTGCTGTGCCAGTCATCCCAGATAATTTTTCATATTGCCTGAAATAATTTTGGAAAGTACAAGATGCCAGAGTCTGACTTTCCATTTGTATGGGTACATTTTCCTTTTGCTCTATTGCTTGATGTAAACCATCAGCCAATCTTCTTCCCGGCATGGCTCTGCCTGTATTTTCATCAATTAATACTACCTGGTTATTTTGGACCATGTAGTCAACATCTTTCTTGAAAAGAAAGTGAGCTCTTAATGAGGATTGAATATAGTGAAGAAGTCTTAAATTTCCTGAAGAGTAAAGACTTTGGTCTTCTTCTAGCAGATTATCATCTTTTAATAGCTGCTCGATGAAATCATGTCCGGAATCGGAAAGCTCAACCTGCTTTGATTTCTCATCTATAATAAAATGACCCGCATCTTCCTTATTTTGATCTTGGTCATCCTCTTCATCTGCCTCAATAATAGTTTGTTCTTCTAATTTAGGAATAAATTTGCTAATTTTTTGGTAGATCTGAGCTGTATTTTCTGCTGGTCCAGAAATAACAAGAGGAGTCCTTGCTTCATCTATAAGAATAGAATCTACTTCATCAATGATTGCAAAATAATAGTCATTCATCATCCTATCATTTGTATTCACGACCATATTATTTCTAAGAAAATCAAACCCAAGCTCATTATTAGTTGCGTATATAACGTCTGCTTCATAAGCAGCTTTTCTTTCTTCTAGTTGCTGTCCTGGAATGATAAAAGATACAGACATACCTAGATTTTCATATATTGGCCCCATCCACTCTGCATCTCTTTTTGCTAAGTAATCATTCACTGTAACTAATACAACTTTTCTTTCTGTTATGGAATTGAGATAGGAAGGCAAGGTAGCTACAAGTGTTTTACCCTCTCCAGTAGCCATTTCAGCTATTTGACAATTGTGAAGGGCTATTCCACCTATGAGCTGGCAATCGTAGTGCCTTAAACCAAGTTGTCTTGTGCTTACCTCTCTAACGACAGCAAAAGCTTCAGGGAGTAGATCATCTAAAGATTCTCCATTCTTGTAGCGGTCAATAAAATTTTCTCTCTTTTTTTTGAGATCTTCGTTGGTGAGCTTTGAATACTCATCCTCAAGGGAATTGATAGAATTCACCAAAGGTTGAATTTTTTTTAATACTTTCTGGTTTTTTGAACCAAATATTTTATCTAATAAACCCATAAAAATTTGTTAGGCGCAATTCTAACAGTTGCTAACGAATATCAGATAAAAAATTATCCCGAACTAGGATCAATGATAGGTTCGAGGTATTTGATGGGAGAATTCACTGGATCATCATAAGTTTTAACTTCCCATGTATCTGGTCTAGCAATGAGTTCTCTTAGGAGTGCATTATTTACTTTATGACCTGACTTATAGCCTTCGAAAGAGCCTACCAAATTATGACCAAGTAAGTATAAATCCCCAATAGCATCTAGAATTTTATGCTTGATCATTTCGTTCTCAACCCGCAAACCATCTTCATTTAATATGCAATCATCACCAATGGCGATTGTGTTTTTTACACTTGCTCCTAGGGCAAGATTATTTTCATTTAAAGTTTCTAGCTCACTCATAAATCCAAAAGTCCTTGCTCTGCTTACTTCTCTTACAAATGAAGTGCTATTAAAGTTAACTGAGGCTTTTGTAGCATGATCCTTGTGAACTGGGTGGTCATATAACATTGTAAAATCTACTTTGAATCCATCAAAAGGTGATACTTGAGCCCAAGCATCATCATGCGATACTTTCACTGTATCTTTTATCCTTATGAATTTTTTTATTTGGTCTTGTTCAAGTAAACCAGCGGATTCTAATAAGAAAACGAATGGTGCAGCGCTTCCATCCATTATAGGAATCTCAGGTCCATTTACTTCAACATATGCGTTATCAATACCTAGTCCTGCTATAGCAGACATGAGATGCTCTATGGTTGAGATTCTTGTCTCTCCTGAAGTTAGGCAAGTCGATAATGAAGTATCGCCAACATTCTCTGCCGAAGCCTTTATTTCAACAACAGGATCTAAATCAACTCTTTTAAAAATAATCCCTGTATCTGTAGGTGCAGGAAGTATCTTTAATATGATCGGATTTCCCGTATGTAAACCTACACCAAATGCCTTAATAGGATTTTGCAGGGTTCTTTGAGTGAGCATTTTGTTATTCTATAGATAAAGCTTAATTAAAAGAATTATTTTGTTTTTTGATCTCAAACAGCATTATCCCGGCACTCACTGATGCATTTAAACTATCCATTTTTTCCGACATCTTTATCTTTATGAGTTCATCACAATTTTCTCTAGTTAGCCTTCTAATGCCTTTATTTTCAGATCCAATTATCAATGCCATCTTCTTGGGGTAATTAATTTCGTTATGACCTAATGAGGCTTTCAGATCACTTCCATATACTGCTACTCCCATTTCTTGTAGATTAATAATTGTCCTCACTATGTTTGTGACAATAACAAATGGAATAAGTTCTGAAGCTCCGCAGGATATTTTCCTAACTGTAGAGGTAAGATGACAAGATCTATTCTTTGGGACTATTACTGCATCGACATCTGCTGCAGCCGCACTTCTTAAGCATGCTCCGACATTGTGAGGATCCGAGAGTCCATCTAAAATAAGTAATGTAAGGTTAGGTCTTTCAATTATTGATTGGATGAATGCTTCAGATTCTTCTAATCTCTTATTACATGTCACAGCAATATTTTGGTGATTAATATCTTTAAATTCATTTTCAAAAAATTCAGGATCTTTTTTAGTGATTTTTATTTTATTTTTTTCAGCTTCATCAACAACTGACTCGATCCTTGTATTTAGCACTTCGCCAATATATAGAGATTGAACCGATTTAGGTCTCGAGATGATTATTTGGTTGACTGCATTTAAGCCACACACCAATTCCTGATCTGAATTTGAACTCATTTAACTAATCTAAGGTCTACTTTCTGAGAGAAGACTTCTACTTTTTCAATTGTTGCTTTAACCTCGTCTCCAAGAGAGTATGAGTGTCTTGAGCTATTACTTTGTAACATTTTACTATCTTCATCGAAGACATAATACTCATTACGCGGTAGATACTTTATATGGCAGAGACCTTCAATATTTATCTCTTTTAAGTGAATAAATAGACCAAAATTAGTAACACCAATTATCTGACCATTAAAAGTATTACCAATATTCTCAGAAGCAAAAGCACACTTCAGGTGGTTTAGGGCTTCTCTTTCAGCTTTTTCAGCAATCCTTTCCTTCGTAGAACAACTTTTTGACGATTCTATTAACTGGTCATGGCTATAAACAGGTCTAGTTTTTATGGGATTTTCAGCTATTTTTATATTTCCATGATTAGACTTTATTAGAGATTTTATTGCTCTATGAACAAGTAAATCAGGATATCTTCTTATTGGAGAAGTGAAGTGAGAATAGTTTGAGTAATTAAGGGCATAGTGGATTGCAACATCAGCTTCGTAAGTTGCCAAACTCATAGAATATAAAATTTGCGAGTGAATGATGCTCTTATCTTTTCTGCCCTTAGCTATTTCAGCAAGAGATGTTAATTTTTTTATGTCGCTACCGTCATCCAAAGAAGCATTAATTTTTCTACTCCTTAAAAATTTTTCGAGAGTTTTAATTTTTAATATATCTGGCTTTGGATGAACCCTGAAAACGGATGGCATTTTATGTTTCAAACATAATTCAGCAGCTGATATATTTGCAGCTAGCATGAATTCTTCGATCATCATATGAGAAATCTCTCTTGGTGAATCAATAAATTTTACAATTTTCTGATTTTCTATCTTAGGGATGTATGTTGGTACTTCGAGCTCTAGTGAGCCCCTTTCAAGTCTATTTTTCTTTAATCTTCTATAAATTTTTAATAGAACTCTTAAAGAATCTGCGTAGGGCTTTTTAAATTGTTTTTTCTCTATTTCCCGCGAAACTGTAGGGTACGTCAATCTAGACTTAGAATTGATTATTGCTTCAAAAAAAGAAGTATCTGTGAGACTTCCATCTTCGCTGACAGTAGTTTTACAAACTATACAGAATCTATCCTCATCAGGTTTTAATGAACACAAGTCATTACTTAATTCCTCTGGCAACATAGGAATTACTCTCTGCGAAAAATAAACTGAGGTCCCTCTATCAAAAGCTTCATTATCTAGATGACTTCCTTCATTTATGTAACGTGCAACATCGGCTATTGCTACGTATAAAATTAGATTTCCATCCTCATCCTTCTCTCCTAGCACCGCGTCGTCAAAGTCTTTAGCGCTTTTTCCGTCTATAGTCACAAAAGTTTTACTCCTGAGATCTGTTACGGATTCAATATCAAAATTCTTGTCTTTTAACTTTCTCGATTCATTAATTACCGCCTTAGGCCATTCACGTTTAAGATTATGATTAGTTACAGCCATCTCATATGCCAAACTAAATTCATTATTTAAATCGAATAAAGAAATAAGGTTTGCTTCAGGCAGGGCTTCTAGACTGGGTTGTTTATGCATCGAAAATTTACCGATGCCACCATCTTTTATCATTTTAGGATACGGCTCTTTGATTAAAACCCTTAAATCATTTTCGTAGCCCATGGGACTTGTGTATAACCTTTTGCCCCTTCTAAATATCTTTCCAATAAATTCACTTGTATTTTCTGAGATGACTTTATCTATTTTTGCCCAACCTTTTGGAGTAAGAGAAAATTTAACTAAGTCTCCAGGCATTGCTTTAAAAAGTTCCTTCTTTCCAAGTTTAAATTGAGAATCATATTTGGAATCATCGATATAAAATCCTCTAGATTTATTAGATTTTTTTACAATCCCTCTAAGTACTTTAGAGGTTTGTTTATATGATTTTTTCAATGGATGGATTTCGGTTAAGCATTTTGCTTTTAACTTGCTAGAGTATTTTAAATCATTAAGTTCTATAAGAGTGATTTTTGTATTAGGACAAGGTTGCTTGCTAATAACTTAGCTATTAAAGTTGCGTTATGCATATTGGAATTATTATTTCTTTAATATTTATAAGCCTTTTATTCTTTCTTTGGCAATATTCGAAAGGAGAGCAAGTTGGAAGAAGAATTGGTTTTTTACTAAATATTTGGGGAGCAGTAATAGTATTCTACTTATTCATGGTTGTTTTTTTATAACTAGGGAAATTTATGTCTCTCTCAGAATTTTCATTAAAAGGTAAAAAGGCATTAGTCATCGGAGCAAGAAGAAATATGGGGAAAGGCTTTGCCCTAGGACTTGCTGAAGCAGGAGCCGATGTTGCTGTTACTGATCTAAATATCGAATCTGGTCAGCTTGATTCTGTTTGTGAAGAAATTAAGGCAATGAACAGAAAGTCTATCAGCGTCAAGACAGATATTTCTTCACAATCAGATGTAAAAAGTATGGTTGACCAAGTTATGCAGGAATTTGGAGGTATCGATATTTTGATGAATGTGGCTGTCATGTATCACATGAAATCTGTAGTTGATCTAGATGAAGAGAGTTGGGATATGCTTAGCAATGTAAATTTGAAAGGTTACTGGCTCACTATTCAGCAAGTTGCCCCAATAATGAAGAAACAAAAAAGTGGTAGCATAATAAACCTTACTTCGAGGGGCGGACTTAAGGCACATGCTGATAAAGCTATGGGAAACTATGCAATAGTTAAATCAGGTATAGCAATGATGACCAGACAGTATGCGAGATATCTTGGACCTCATAATATAAGAGTCAATGCAATTGCACCTTCTTTAGTGGAGTGGGAAGAATTCCCGGGTCAAGAAAATAAAGAAAATAAAACCACAATTAAAAAAGAAGAAAAAAAAGATATCTCTGAAAAAGAGAAATTTGAAGCATGGTCCACTGGACCAGAAAATATTCCTTTAGGTCGTGTCGCTACCTTTAATGAAATGGCCAATGCTGCTGTTTTTCTTGCATCTGATGCATCTAGTTACGTAAACGGTACTATCTTAAATGTCGATGGCGGATACATGGCATGATAATTGACTGGGAATTTAATCATCTTGGAATGATGGTTACAGATCGAGATGAAATATTGAGCTACTATCAGTCTATTGGACTTGGAGTTAGCGTAGGACCTCAACCTCTATTGCCATATATAGAAGGTGAAGGAGAGATAACTTTTTTTAAAGAACTAGATGGCGAACCTGTCTCTCATAGATTCGTAACTGGCGGAGTGCATAACTTCAAAGATGGCCAATCACAAATTGGAAATTGTCAGCTTGAAGTTTATCCCATGCGACCCGGACCCGGCATGTTCATTAGCAGATATCTAGAGAAGAAGGGTGATGGAATTAATCACATAGCTTTTAATACGACAGATATTGAAAGAGATACTCAATTTTTTTTAGATAGAGGCTGCGAATTAGTTTTTAATGTTACAACTAATGGCAAAACTGTAGAAAACTACATAGATACTAGATTACATGGAGATTTGATGATTTCTTTAAGGCCACCGGCAGATAATTGGGAAAAATCTTGGCGAAAAAATAATGAATCTCATCCTCTAGTGAATAAATGGAAATTTTTAGGATTAGGAATATGTGTTAATGATTTGGAGTCTGCTTCTGATTACTATTCGAAATTAAGTTTTAAGAGAATTGAAGAAAAGCAGGTCAGAAAAGAATGGAAAATAACCTCTGAAAAATTTTATGTGAGTAATGTACTTTTTGAATTGATACAGGCCGAAAAAGACAGCATTTATAAAAATTCATTAGCACAACGAGGTGATGGCGTGGCAGAAATGATATTTAAGGTTTCCAATCTGAAAAAAGAAATAGATTTACTTAAAATTAAAGGCGCTAAGATACTAAAAGTATCTGATGATAAGAAAACGGTTTATATTGATTCATGTATGAAAGGTAACTTACTTACTAGGCTTATAGAAAGGAAATAACCATGGAATTTTCATCTTTCGTCGCTGCTATTTTATATTTCTTATCTGCCTGATAGTTTCATTAAAGCCGAGTAAAATTATCACAATTCTAGGTGCAGTTTTAATTCTTCCGCTGCTACTTCTCGTAATCTATTAGTGATTGAGGTTACAAGTAACAATCATTACGGAAATTAAACGAAAAGGTTGACTTTTAAAAAGAAGCACCAATTGATTACTTGATAATTTTTAACTACATACTACACTTTACGTACTAATTTTAAATTACTTAAGTTTGCGCGCTTATTGGGGGACCAAAAATGTTTGAAAAAATTCGTGAAAAGTTAACCTTTTATCTTTCAACTTTTATTTTATTAAATGCTTCTGCATTCGGTGGCTATGTTTTAGCTCAAGATGCTTTAGAAGAGATTGTAGTTACTGCAAGGAAAAAAGCAGAAAGTTTACAAGACGTACCTTTGTCTGTTTCAGCTCTTAGAGAGAGCTCTCTAGAAGATCTTGGTGTAAATGTTTTTGAAGATTATTTACTTCAGCTACCAAGCGTAACAGCTGGTGGAGCTGGTCCAGGAACAAGTACTATTTATATTAGAGGTCTTGCCTCTACAACTCCAAATCTTACAACAGCAGGTGTTGGTGGTTTGGCCCCAAACGTATCATTTTATCTTGATGAGCAACCCCTAGCTCAACCCGGTAGGAATCTAGATGTTTATGCTGCAGATATTGGCCGTATAGAAGTATTAAAAGGACCACAAGGAACACTTTTTGGAGCTAGTTCACAAGCAGGTGTGGTAAGAATGATTACTAATAAACCCATAATAGGTGAGTCCGAAACAAATATCGAAGTAGAATCTAGATATATGTCTGAAGGTGATACTGGAGGTAAAGTTGAGTTCGTAACAAATCTTCCTCTTGGTGATACCTCAGCTGCTAGGTTGGTAGCCTATAGAGATAGAAGAGGTGGTTACATTGATCAAGTTGCTGGCAAAGTAGATGCTAGCCAATCAGCCCGCTTCAGGCCTTCAGGTACTATGAGAAGCAATGGACTTCCTGTTTCTGAAGCAAGAAATGGTTTTCAGGCTGGTGCAGACCTTTCCGGAGTAACATTTGCTGATGCAAATGCTATCGTCAAAGAAGATATTAATGAAGTCACTTATGAAGGTTTTAGATTAAGTTTAGCTCAAGAAATAAATGATAACTGGGATGCCTTAGTATCAGTTTCGAATCAAACAATTGAGTCAGATGGAGTATTTTTTACTGACCCAACTTTGGGTGACCTTGAAATTCAAAGATATCACAACGATACTTTAGAAGATGAATTCGATAATATGAGTTTGACCATCGAAGGTTCAATTGGTGACCTAGAAGTAGTTTACGCTGGTGCTTATACAGACAGAACTTCTGATCAGATCATTGATTACACAGATTACCTTTTTGTTGGCCAATATCTTCCTTATTACATTTGTGATTATTATGTAACTTACACAAAATATGCGCCTGGAAATGTTCCTACTGGTGCTTGTCCAGCCCCCGATATGTTTGTTGATTCATTAACAGATTCAAAAGTAAAAACACACGAAATCAGAATCAATGCTCCCATTAGCGAGAACATGAGTATCACAGCTGGTGCATTTATGAGTGACCTTGAATTAAAAGAACATAATATGTTTACTTATCCCGGTGCAGTGGAAAGTGATATTGGATGGGGCCCAAATTATGCCCTGACAGATACTTCTGTTGCTGGTTATCAAGCTTTACTAGATAGTGATGGAAATCTAAAGTCTAAACAATATGCAGCTGCTGGATGGCATTCTGGTAGAGGTCCTTATTTGCCACCTGTAATGTTCGTGAATGATATTAAAAGAACAGATAAACAAAAAGGGATTTTTGGCGAACTAGCTATCGATTTGTCAGACACTATTGAACTAACGGTAGGTGCTCGTTGGTATGATATTGCAGTGGATCTAGAAGGAGCTGCAAATGCTGGATTTACAACTGGTTTTCTGAGTGCTGGAGCTGATCATCGCGACCAACAAAGATTTGGTACTAATTTATCGGCAGCATTTAATGAACCTGGTGTTGTTACAGGTAATCCATTCATAGATGAATTGAATTATCCAGATAAGGCTGAATCGGATGGAGTTATCGGAAAAGCTACTCTTTCTTGGAATAAGTCAGAAGATGTCATGTATTACGTAACTTGGTCTGAGGGATTTAGGCCCGGACTATTAAATCGTCCGGCAGGTCAATCCACCCCAGACGGATCTTATACTGTAAGACCTGTAACTGATTCTGATGAAGTGACTAATTATGAATTTGGTTGGAAGACAGTTTTACAAGATGGAAGATTGAGATTTAATGGTAGTGTGTTTATGGTCGATGTCTCAGGTTTACAAACAACTATTTTCGATCCAAGTATCGCTAATTTATTCTTCTCTGATAATGCCGCAGATGCAGACATATCTGGTTTGGAAGGTGACTTTATTTATTACCCAAATATTGATGGTTTAATGATATCTGGAGCTTTTTCATTACTAGATACGGAGATTAAAAAATCTCTCACAACCAATGATGTAATAGCTGGAAAAGACTTAGCTTTTGCTCCTGGAATGCAGGCTAATATATCAGCAAGATACGAGTGGGACATGACCTCCGGTAACTTAGGTCATATTCAAGGCCAACTTGTAGCATCAGATAAAAGTTACTCTGACATTATAGAGCCCAATAAAGCAAAACAAGACAGTTACAGTTATGCGAATATTCGGGCTGGTATCAGTAATGATTCTTGGGTAGCTGAAATGTATATAGATAACGTTACAGATGAAAGAGCCGAGATAAGTAACAACTATGTTTTTGACAGACAAAGAGTTGCCGTAATAAGACCCATGACTATTGGTCTTAGATATAAGCTTAACTTTTAGCTGTAAAAAGTTTTTTTTAAAGGGAGCCATGGCTCCCTTTTTGCTTCTTTTAAGATAAGTGATTTTATGAGTCTTGTTAGAATAGTTAAGATATGAATGATAACCAATTCAATATAGATGAGACCACGCTTTCCGTGGATTTGAGTAATGCTACTCAAGCAGTAAAAGAGAGTAGATTTGAAGATGCCTTTAATTTACTTAAAGTTCTTCTCAAAGAGAATCCTGATCATATTGATATTCTATACTTGACAGCAGTTTCAACTAGATTTTTAAAAAAGTTTGATGATTCGAGGAAACATATTGAACATTTACTTTTCAATGCTCCTGATATGGGTCGTGCCTATCAAGAACTCGGTCACCTTAATAGAGACATGGGCAATGAAGAAAAATCAATTACTCATTACAGGCAAGCATGTGAACTTAATCCAGCCCTACCTGCATCCTGGAATGCCTTACACAAATACTTTGAAAAAGTTAATAACAAACCTGCAGCTGATCATGCTTTAGAGCAGATCAAGAAATTACAGACCTTACCAGGACAACTCTTGTTTATTGAGCAGATTCTCAATGAAGGAAGATTAGGACTTGCCGAGACAAAATGTAGAGCTTTTCTTAAAGAGAACCCTACCCATACATATGCCATGTCCTTGCTAGCTGAAATTGCTAACAGATTTGGATATTTTGATGACGCAGAATTTTTGCTTCAAAAGGCTGTTGAATTTAAACCCAAAGATGGTGATCTCAGGATGAAATATGCCTCTATTCTAAGAAAAAAACAAAAATTTGCCCAGACCACAGAACAAGTAGATATTTTATGTAATCAGTTTCCTGATAACCTCAATTATCGTGCTCAAAAGGCTAGTGATGTTATGCAAGGCGGAGATCATGCAAAGGCCATAACAATGTTTGATGATATCCTCAAGATGAACCCATATAACTTTAGTACTCTGACATCTAAAGGTCATGCTCAAAAGACCTTGGGTGTCACTGATCAAGCTATTAAAAGCTATCAAACTGCTTATCAAATAAAACCAGATCACGGAGAAGCTTTCTTTTCTCTCGCAAATTTGAAAACTTATTCTTTTTCTAAAAATGAAATGGATAGCATGCGAGATCAAGTGCAGAGAGTTGATCTATCTCTAAGAGATAAGGCTTATTTTCACTTTGCTCTAGCACAAGGCTGCGAAGTTAACGGAGAATACGAAGAAGCCTTTTTTCATTTAGAAAGAGGTAATCAGATAAAGAATGATCAGAGTAAGTATTCAATTGAAAACATGGAGAGAGAATTTCAAGCGCAAATAGATGTTTGCGATGAAGCTTTTTTTGAACAATTAGGTCAAGGTGGCCACGATACCAAAGATCCAATATTTATACTTGGTTTACCAAGAGCTGGATCAACATTAGTAGAGCAAATACTAGCATCACATTCTATGATTGATGGAACTCTTGAACTTCCTAATATCCTCTCGATGGCTCAAAGCCTCAGAGGAGATGATATCTATGGAAAAGACGGCAACTATCCTAAGGCCATGGAGTCTTTGACATTACAACAAAGAGAGAATTTTGGAAAAAGCTTTATTGAAGAAACAAGAATGCATAGAAAAAATGCCCCAATGTTCACAGATAAAATGCCTAATAATTTTAGACATATTGGTTTGATACATTTAATTATGCCAAATGCAAAGATAATTGATGCAAGAAGATACCCATTAGATTGCTGTTTTAGTATGTTCAAGCAACTCTTTGCACAGGGACAAGAGTTTACATATGGACTTCGTGAAGCAGGTAGCTATTACAATAGCTATATAAAACTTATGGATCACTGGGATAGAGTCTTACCAGGTAAGATATTGAGATGTAATAATGAAGATGTTGTTGAAGATCTTGAGAATCAAGTCTCAAGACTACTTGAATTTCTAGAGATACCTTTTGAGGAACAATGTATCTCTTTTTATGAGACAGATCGATTGATAAGAACGCCTAGCTCTGAACAAGTTAGAAAACCCGTTAATAAAGATGGCATGGGAAGATGGAAACCTTATGCTAAATATTTAAAACCACTAATCGATGTCATAGAAGAAGATCTTCTTAAGCCAGAAGATATTGCTTATATAAGAGGTTAGGACATCTATGAATGAACAATTAAAAAGTCCACTAATTATGGAATCAAAATCTCTCAAAAATTCAAAGTTTTTGGGCTTAGATATTAATTTTCCAGTTTTTTTTATCAGCTCTGGGTTGGCAATTCTTTTTTCTTGTTTGGTATTAATTTTCCCAGAAGCTTCAAATACCTTGCTTTCAAATAGTAGGCAATTTGTTGTTAGTCAGTTTGATACTTTATTTACAGTTTCAATGTTGTCTTTTACTTTCATAATTTTCTTTTTAATTGTATCCCCTTTTGGAAAGATAAAACTCGGTGGAAAAGATGCATCTCCAGAATTTAGTTTCTTATCTTGGATTTGCATGTTATTCGCTGCAGGTGTTGGTATAGGAATGACTTTTTATGGAGCTGCTGAACCTCTTTCTTACTTTACAGGAGTCTTTGGAACGCCATTAAATATTACTCCAGAGACTGAAGAAGCACGGAGATTAGCTTTTAGCGCCACAATTTTTCACTGGGGTATAAATGGTTGGTCTGTTTATGCAATCATAGGACTGTCACTTGCTTTCTTTTGTTATAACTGGAAATTGCCTTTAACTATTCGTTCAATATTCTTCCCCCTTCTTGGTAATAAAATTTGGGGATGGCAGGGAGACTTAATAGACATAATAGCTGTTTTGGCTACTTTATTTGGTTTAGCTACTTCCCTAGGATTAGGGGCACAACAAGCATCTTCTGGTTTATTTTATTTATTTAACTTACCCAATAATTTAGCCAGTCAATCTTTGGTCATAATCTTTATTACATCTGTAGCAATTTTTTCAGTTTATAGAGGTCTTGATAAGGGTGTGCGTATATTGAGTAATTTAAATATAGCCTTAGCTTTATTGTTATTACTTTTCGTAGTTCTTGCTGGACCAACATATCAAATAATTTCTTCTTATGGGGCGAACTTAGTAGCATATTTTCAGGATATAGTTCCATTAAGTAACTGGAATAGACCTGAAGATAGTGATTGGTATCAAGATTGGACAATATTTTATTGGGCTTGGTGGATTTCTTGGTCTCCTTTTGTTGGAATGTTCATTGCTCGTATCTCAAAAGGAAGAACAATAAGAGAGTTTTTATCTGTGGTTATGTTTGTACCTCTTATATTCAATTTAAT
>CACLAF010000011.1 GCA_902604855.1 uncultured SAR86 cluster bacterium
TAGGATAGTAGAAGACTTATTGGGTCAAGGTTATGAGGTGCATGCCTGCGTGAGAGACGCTAGTAATGGCAAAAAAGTAGATCATTTAATTAAGTTAGGAAAGGATGCCCATAATTGCGATGTTCAATTGTTTGAAGGAGACCTCTTTGAGAAAGGAAGCTATGATGATGCTTTTTCAGGCTGTATTTCAGTTATTCATGCAGGTGCGACAGTAGGCTTTAATAGAGAAACCCCTCAAGAAGTATATGATGGTTGTTTCACAGAAAATGAACATGTAGTTGAATCTGTAAAAAAATCAGGAAGCGTTAAACGCTTTGTATTTACAAGTTCTTTTGCCGCTGTAGCTCACCCAAGACCAGAAGGTTATGTGTTCAGTGAAAAGGATTGGTGTGGAGATAACGTAGAGGCCTATAAAGGTGCTTGGACTGAAGAAAATATCTCAAAAAATAGAGATATTGCCTATGCAATGGCTAAAGCCAATACAGAGAAGATGATATATAAAACAGCTGAAGATGACGGAGAGTTTGAGGCAATATCAATCAATCCTTTACATGTCATAGGACCCTTGATGAGCGAGAATCATAACCAATTCTTCAGTTGGCAATACTTCATTTGGCAACTACTACAAGGAAACAATTTTGGTTCTCTAGAGGACAAACAAATTAGAAGCGATAGAATGTTATGGAATATGGTGGATGTAAGAGATGTTGCTAAGGCACATAGAATTGCTGCAGAAAGCAGTAATGCCAAAAATGGTTCTAGGTTTATCCTTTCAGCAACAGATCGTTCAGGAGAATTATTCACATGGGAATTACAAGCTAAACTCAAGGAGTTATTTCCTGAAATTAAAACTATAGGTGGAGAAAGGATGGAAGATAATAAACCCATAAAACCCACATATGATTCTCCTCGTTCATATTGTCAGAAAGCAATCCAGGAACTTGGGTTATTGACCTACTCAATAGATGAAACTTTGAGGGAAACCGGGGAATCTTATAAAAAATTGGGTCTCTTATAATTCTTATCTGGATTATGCATTTGAATATTAGAGTTCTTTTTATAGGTTCACTATTGGTTTCTCAATATGTGATAACTTCAGACGAATCATTAGATGGTAATTGGATAGGAGCATCAAACCCCGAAACAATAATTAATTTATCTATCCAAGATGATAATTTTGTAGCTCATGAGATTGATTACAAGACAAGTCAAATGAAAGAAGAGCCCTTGTTCACTGTAAACCTCTCAAAAAAACTATCTCAATCTCCCGATGAAGAGAGTGAATTAGTCCTCGTAAGAGAAGATACTTTAATTAATTCAGATGGCCAAATTCTGTATCGAGATTATAAAAACAAACAAAATAAAATGATGTGCATGACAGATTGGTCGTCGAAAATTCCACAATCTATTTTAATGAGATTGGACGAACTTAGAGTAACTGCAGCAAGACACTGTCTTGAATGCACACAAGAAGCATGTTCTATGAAAATATGGCCAGAAGGTAATGAAAAGGAAGTTCTTCTCTGTAAAAGAATATTTTGTCAGCCTACAGACACCGTAAAAAGAAACATATTAGGAGAGCTAGATAAATTTCCTTCGGGAATAAATTATGCTGTTTTTTACTATTCAATAGGTAAAGACGGACAGATAAAAGACCTCGAGGTACAAGAGAGTTTTGGTTCCATGAATAAAAAACAGGCAAATCTATATCTCAATCTTATGTTAAGAAGTCATCGATATAAAACTCTATTAATAGAGAATAATCCTATTGAACTGACTAATTTAAGGGGTGTGATAAATTGGAAATTAGAAAGAAGACAATGATATACATCTAGGGTCTTCCTGCTCCAGGTACATCTACATTTACTATTTCTATCTTTCCAGATTTTTCTCTTAGTGCAGCATCGGGATCTACACCAGAACCATTTGAGGTGCAAATGAACAACGTTTTTCCATCCGCTCCTCCAAGCATACAAGCGAATGCATTGGTCTCAACAGGAATTCTCTCAGAGATCTTACCTCCCTCGTGTACTCTAATGACTTCTGCAGTTGATGGGGAGGCGACCCATATTGCTCCTTCCTCATCTAAACACATTCCATCGGGTAATGGCACTAACCCCTCTTCTGCATTTTCCTTTAGATCTGCCCAAATTCTACGATTAGTTAGGCTACCATCATCTGCCTTATCGAAAGCAGTTAATCTAGCTGCGTAAGTCTCACCTATTATCAAAGTTTTATCATCAGTAGTGATGACTGTACCATTTGGAAAGAGTAAGTCATCTGCCGCAATAACTGGATCTTCACCTGGCTTCACAAGTATCAAATTCGTAGGCTTTATTTCATCTCCTGCGTAAGTATTAAATCCAAAATTTCCGATATATGCATTGCCAGATTGATCCACAACCATGTCATTGCAATGAAAACCCGCAAATTCAGATAAGTCAGCTTCTTCTTTTAAGTTTTCATCTTTGAAACTAAGTAATTTCCTGTCTTTCATAGAAACAATTAGCATTGTCCCATCTGGCATCCAGCCCAATCCTGAAGGTTGATTAGGAACTTCAACTACAACTTCATAATTTCCTTTTAGATCTAAAGAATAGACCTTGTGACTATAAAAATCAGAGAAATAGAATTTGTTGCTATACCACCTTGGACCTTCTCCAAAGGTCAGACCATCCATTAATGTTTTCAGTTCTCTTTTCATCACTCTCTCCTCTAGTTATTGATGGATTTCCTCTACAAGACTAATCACATCTCCAACCTCGATGTTCTTAATATCATCTCGTACAATAATTTTTGCTTTATCAGACCAAGGCTTCCAATTGATAGGATTACTTGGTCCAAATAAAGTTATAGAATCTTTATTGACTGAAGCAGCTATGTGAGATGCAACAGAATCTAAGCCAATAAAAAATTTAGCGCTTTTAATGAGAGCAGCTAAACCTAAAAGGCTTGTTTTGCCAGCTAGATTTAAAACTTTATTCTCAACCATATACGTACTACTTAATATTTCCTCTACATAATTCATCTCTTCTAAATCCGGGCCAGAGGTTATGACAACTGAAAAATTTTTTTTAACTAATAGATTGATTAGCTCTGCAAATTTTTCTTTATCCCACAATTTTTTTTCTCTTCTGGAAGTAGGATGAATGACACAATAGGAGTTGTCTTGATTTAGATATGGAAAACTATCAGACAGAGATTTATATTCTATTTCTAAATGAGTTGGATCTAGAGCTAAATCCTCTCTAAAGATCTGTAATCCTAAACTCTCCAAGGCTAAGAGATTTCTTTGAACGATATGATTCTCTAAAGCTTCAGGAAAAATTGTGGAAAAAGATTTGGTCCATAGTTTCTTTCTTCTTTTTTTATCATCTACCGCTGCTTTCATTGCTTTACCTGTAGCCCAACTAATAGGAACCACTCTCCATTGCGTAGTTAAAAAGAAAGCATATTTGTAGTTTTTTGATCTAACTTTAGCCCACAACTTGATCTCTTTCTTTATCCTATAAAAGAAATTCTCTTTAGAGGCATTATCTATTTCTATAATTTCCGCAATATTTCTTTCTTGCTCTAAAATAGAGCCCGTACCCTTATAAACAAGAAGATCTATTTCGCCGTCAGGATCATTTAGCTTAATGTTATCAATCATGGGCTTAGTAAGCAGAACATCGCCATGAAATCGCAGTATTACAATTAAATATTTATTAGACATATCTGACATTGTTACTTGACACTTTGCTCTTCAGAATGCATTATGCGCGCCTCTCAGTGATATACAAGATTTATGGCAAATATTAAATCAGCAATAAAAAGAGCAAGGCAAAATGTCAAAAGAAATGCTCTTAAAAGCTCTCAAAGAGCATCTGCCAGAACAGCAGTGAAGTCTGTTCTAAACGCTATAGAAGCAAATGATAAAGAAACAGCAAAAAGTGCATTGGCTGGAGCAGAAAAGACGCTCGATTCTATGGCTGGTAAAAAAGTGATCACAAAAAACAAAGCTTCTAGGACTAAATCTAGACTATCAAAAAAAGTTAAAGCCCTTTAACTTAAAACTAAGTTATTACGATGGATTACCTCTGCTTGGGTGAGGTAGCCTAGAGTAATAGAAATTTCTTCGGAATTCAGGCCTTTAATTGCCTTAACCTCTTTATTGTTAAAATTAATGAGTCCTGTAGCAATTTCATTTCCGCTTTTATCAGTACATCTTACTAAGTCACCTTTATTAAAATCACCTACTACGTCGGTGATTCCAACAGATAGAAGACTTTTACCTTTTCTTAATAAGGCTTCAATTGCTCCATCATCCAACTTTATGGTTCCTGATACAGAACCAAATGACGAAATCCAAAGTTTTCTAGAAGATAGAGTAGATTTCTTTGTAGTTATTTGAGTTCCAACCTCTTCTCCATTATAAATCTTCAATAAAGCATCATCCCCTAATCCGCTTACTACCCATGTAGCAGCTCCAGAGTTGAGAGAGATCCTGGCAGCTTCGATTTTTGTTTTCATCCCTCCTCGACCTAAAAGGCCTGAGGTACTATTTAATTGTTGAGAAAGATCGATATTTTCGTCATCTAAGTTTATTAAATCTAATAATTTAGCTTCTTTATTTTTTGAAGGATCATCAGTAAAAATTCCATCTTGATCCGTCAACATCACGAATCTATCTGCTCTGATCAATCCTGCTAGAGCTGCTCCCAATCTGTCATTATCACCAAAAGAAATCTCTTCTGTTGCGACGCAATCATTCTCATTAACAATTGGGATGATTCCTAGTTCCAAGAGTGATTCTATGGTATTTTTGGCATTCAAGTATCGAGTTCTATTAGCAATATCATCATGTGTTATGAGTACTTGACCAGTAGTGTATCCAAGCTTTTCAAAGGTTTTTTGGTAAATTTCTGAGATACCTCTTTGACCAACTGCAGCGCAAGCCTGAAGCATTGCCAGCTGATCGGGTCTTTTTTCTAAACCTAAATCATTCATACCTTTAGCAATTGCTCCAGAGGAAATTATGATAACTTCTTGCTCATTCTTTCTTAAAAAATCTATTTGAGAAGCTAATTGAGATAAAAAGTCTATATTTACACCATCATGATTGCCTGATACCAGACTACTGCCTGCCTTTATTACCCACTTATCATCTTTATTCATCAGATGTCTCCATGAATTCTCCAATATCTCGCATTAGTTGCTGCGTGCCTTCTTTTTTTGCAGCGGAAATACAGTATATATTTAAATTGTCCTTATATTGATTTTCTAACTCTGATTTTAATTCTTCAATCTTGTCTTCACTGATTAGATCAATCTTATTTAAAGCTAACCATTTGACTTTATTTATTAGCATCGGATCAAAATTAGTTATTTCTGTTGAAAGCTCTTTTATCTCCTCTATTATCTCGTTAGGTCCTTTTTCATATAAATCAACTATCTGCACAATAACTTTAGTCCTAGACAAGTGTTTTAAGAACTGAATCCCTAGACCAACTCCTTCAGATGCACCTGCTATTAGTCCAGGAATATCGGAGATAACAAAACTAGAGTTTTCAGAGTAATCTACTACTCCTAAACTGGGATGGAGTGTGGTGAAAGCATAGTCTGCAACTTTAGGTTTTGCGCTAGAGACCGCCCTTACAAGTGATGATTTACCAGCATTTGGTTTTCCAAGTAATCCGATATCTGCTAATAGTCTGAGCTCTAATCTTAATGAGAGACTTTCTCCTAACTTACCTTCAGTAAATTTTGTAGGAGATCTGTTTGTCGAACTCTTATAACGTAAATTTCCTAAGCCTCCTTTTCCACCTTTGCAAATAAGAAACTCATCTTGATTATTAACTAAATCTATTAAGGCGTTTTCTGTTTCAAGGTCATACAAAAGAGTGCCACATGGAACTTCTATAATGAAATCTTTTCCATCTGATCCGGTTTTATTTTGACTCCCACCTCTTTTACCATTTTCAGCTTCAAATTTTCTTTGAAATCTAAACTTTGATAAGGTGTTGAGATTGTTGACAGCTCGAAAGATTATACTTCCTCCGTGTCCACCATCACCGCCGTCAGGTCCACCTTTAGGAATATTTTTAAGACGCCGAAAACTTGCAAGACCATTTCCGCCATCACCAGCTTTCACATCAATAGTGACTTCGTCAATGAACTTCATTGATTTACTTAATTGGAAAATTAAAGAGGTACTTTTATAAGTTAAACAGGATCTACGTTTACAAACTGCCTTAACTTAGGACCTTTTTTGACAAAAGAGACTCTACCGTCGACCTTCGAAAAAAGAGTATGGTCTTTGCCGCAACCAACATTCTTTCCTGGATGGAATTTTGTACCTCTTTGTCTAACTATAATTGAACCAGCAGAAATCAATTCACCACCATAACTCTTAACTCCAAGTCTCTTAGACTGGGAATCTCTTCCGTTTCTACTGCTTCCGCCAGCTTTCTTATGTGCCATCTTACTCTCTCAATTATGAACTAATAGACTCTATATGAATTTCACTAAATTTTTGTCTATGACCATAGGTTCTTCTGTAGTTTTGCCTTCTTTTCATCTTAAAAACTCGAATTTTGTCGTGTTTGCCGTTGGAAACTAATTTAGCAGTAACTTTCGCATTTTCAACATAAGGATTGCCAATCTTAGATTCACTTCCGTCTGATATCATGAGGACTTTGTCAAATTCAATGGTCGAACCTTCTTCTACAGATAAAAGTTCTACTTTGAGGCTTTCGCCCTCTGAAACTGTGTGTTGCTTTCCTCCGCATTCTATTACGGCAAACATATGTATCTCCTAAGAGGAATTAAAGGATGTGCACTATACGAAAAAGATGAAGTATTCGCAATATAATTCCTCGATTAACCTTACTTAATTTAAAATACACAGACTGATGGAATTGTTATACAAAAAAGTCATATTTGATGAATTAGAGAAATTAGAAATTACTCTAAGTGAATCTATAAACTCTGATATTGAATTAGCCACAGAGGTTTCTGGTTATATTGTTAACTCTGGAGGAAAAAGAATAAGACCTGCGATATGTATTTTAGTTGCCAAAAACTTAGGATATTCTGAGTCGGATCTAATTCGGCTTGCAAGCTCCATTGAACTTCTTCACACGGCCACCCTAATACATGATGATGTAGTCGATGAAAGCCTTATTAGAAGAGGTAAAGAGAGTATTCAGGCTAAATGGGATGATGCTCACGGAGTATTAGTTGGAGACTTTGTATATTCCAAAGCTTTTCAATTGATGGCCAGTTTTGATAATCCCAAAATTATAAGAGAATTGGCTAATGCTACTAACAGAATCTCGGAAGGTGAAGTTTTACAACTCTCGATGAGAAAGCAGTCCAATCTTTCAGAAGAAGATTATTTCAATATTATTGACAGAAAGACGGCAGAACTTTTTAAGGTATCTGCAGTAACTGCAGGCATTTTATGTGAATGTGCAAAACCGGAGCTTGATAGTCTAAATAATTTTGCTACTTCGTTGGGTTTAGCCTTTCAAATACAAGATGATATTCTGGATTATTATGGGCAAGAAAATCTGACTGGAAAAAAAGTCGGAAAAGATTTTGAAGAAGGAAAATTCACTCTACCTATTATTTTGTCTCTAAAGACTATGAATCAAACAAATAAAACGAGATTATTATCACTCTTTAAAACCAGAAAAATTGAAGACTTTGCTGAGATACTTGCTCTAATGGAGAGTGAAAAGACTACTGAGCAACTTCAAACTATTTTTACTCATTATTCTAATGAATGTGTAAATGAGTTAGAAAAATTACCTCATAATCAATACAGAGATGCGCTTGAAAATATAGTTAGAAATCTTGGTTCTAGATTAACTTAATTTTATGTTGTCAATTTTAATGTATCATTAATCTATTACTTGGGAGATAAATGTCTTTTTCACCTAAAAATAGTTATAACAAGGAAGAAATACTTGAATGCGCACAAGGAAACTTATTTGGAGAGGAAAATGGTCGCCTACCTACCCCAAACATGCTCATGTTTGATCGTATTACTGAGATTAATGTAGACGGGGGTAAATTTTCAAAAGGCCAAATAATTGCTGAGCTAGATATAAATCCAGATTTGTGGTTTTTTGATTGTCATTTCAAAGGTGATCCTGTGATGCCTGGTTGTTTGGGATTAGACGCAATGTGGCAGCTGGTTGGATTTTATTTATGTTGGATGGATAATCCTGGTAGAGGTAGAGCACTAGGCGCTTCAGAAGTTAAATTTTTTGGGCAAGTTCTACCCTCAGCCAAACTCGTAACCCTTAAAATTGATATGAAAAGAATTCTTAATCTTGATTTAACAGTAGGAATTGGTGAAGGGTCTATGCTGGTAGATGGTAGAGAGATTTATAGTGCAAAGGGCCTAAAAGTTGGTCTTTTCCAAGATACGTCTAATTTTTAAATGCGTGAAGTAGTAGTAACAGGAATAGGAATTATATCTAGCTTAGGAAATAATATTTCTGAAGTAACAAATTCTCTGAGAAATTTAAATTCAGGTATCTCAGAAAATATAATCAATAAAGAACTTGGTCTAAGAAGTCATGTGTCAGGCTCTATTCAAAACTTAGATCCAAAAGAACTAATAGATAGGAAACTATATAGATTCATGGGGGACGCTGCAGCATATGCTTACTTAAGCACAGAAGAAGCCATAAAGGATGCATCTTTAAACGATTTTGAATTATCTAATCAAAAGACTGGTTTAATTATGGGCTCTGGAGGGGCTTCTTCAGAGGATCAAATAGATTCTGCCGATATTCTAAGATCAAAAGGTTTAAAAAGAATAGGTCCATACAGAGTTACCAAAGCTATGGGTAGTACTGTTTCAGCTTGTCTTGCAACTTCCTTCGGTATCAAAGGTATAAATTATTCGATTTCATCTGCTTGCGCTACCAGTGCTCACTGCATCGGTTCAGGAATGGAGCAAATTCAATTAGGAAAACAAGATATTGTAATTGCCGGAGGTGGTGAAGCTGAACATTGGGGTATGACAAGTTTATTTGATGCAATGGGAGCATTATCTACTAAGTACAATGAGGAACCTGAAAAGGCCTCAAGAGCTTATGATAAAGATAGAGATGGATTTGTTATCGCTGGAGGAGCAGGATCAATGATCCTAGAAGAAAAGCAACATGCAATTAAAAGAGGGGCAAAAATATATGCTCAGCTTACTGGTTATGCTGCAACATCTGATGGGGCAGATATGGTTAGTCCTTCTGGAGAGGGTGGAGAGAGATGCATGCAAATTGCTTGGGAAATGAGTGGTAATAAAAATATTGACTATATCAATGCTCATGGCACAAGTACTCCTGCTGGAGATATCACAGAATTAAATGCAATTAAAAATGTTTTTGGAGATAAGGTCCCTTGGATAAGCTCCACAAAGTCACTTTCAGGTCACTCATTAGGTGCTGCAGGTGTTCAAGAAGCTATTTATGGCTTAATTATGATGGATGAAGGTTTTATAGCCGGTTCTGCAAATATTGAAAACCTTGACGAGGGTGCAGAACTTTTTCCAATATTAAGAGAAAATTTCTCTACAGAATTACAGAGTTTTTTGAGCAATAGTTTCGGATTTGGCGGAACTAATGCAAGTCTTATATTCGAAAAAATTTAGAACGGAATATCGTCATCCGTGATCCCACTATCAGGCAAATTTTGAGAACTCATATCTTGATTAGTATCTTCATAAGAAGAACTATCTGATGAAGCACTACCCCTACTATCTAAAAACTGCATATCCCTACCTACGACTTCTGTAGTATATCTAGTCTGTCCATCCTGTTCCCATTTTCTAGTTTGAAGTTGCCCTTCTATATAAACCTTGGATCCTTTTTTTAGATATTCTCCAGCTATTTCTGCTAATCTTCTCCAAAGGACTACTCTATGCCATTCTGTTTTCTCTTGGTCTGACCCCGTATCTTTATCTTTCCAAGATTCTGATGTTGCCAAACTTAATGTCGTTACAGCAGCCCCTCCAGCTGTGTACTTTACTTCAGGATCTTGTCCTAAGTTACCCACTAAAATAACTTTATTGATTCCACTTCTAGCCATATGTATTTTTAATTTTAGTTAATATTACTAACACCGATTATAATCACTTTTCTAAACATAAGTTCCAAAACATTATTTTTTTTTAATGAAACACATCAAAGTAAGAGGTGCCAGACAACATAATCTTAAAAATATAGATATAGATATACCAAGAGACAAACTTGTTGTCATTACAGGGTTATCTGGGTCAGGTAAATCTAGTCTAGCTTTTGATACTCTTTATGCAGAAGGGCAAAGAAGATATGTAGAGTCTCTATCGGCCTACGCAAGACAGTTTCTATCTATGATGGAAAAACCAGATGTCGATCACATAGAAGGTTTATCTCCTGCTATTTCAATTGAGCAAAAGACTACTTCTCATAATCCCAGATCAACTGTTGGAACTGTTACAGAAATTTATGATTATTTGAGGCTGCTATTTGCTAGAGCAGGTACACCAATGTGTCCTGATCATAATATCTCCCTGGAAGGCCAAACCTCCAATCAAATTTGTGACAAGCTCTTAGAGCTACCTAAAGAAACTAAGATTATGATATTAGCTCCTCTTATTAAAGAACAGAAAGGAGAGCACTTGCATATTTTTGAAGAGCTCAAAATGCAAGGTTATGTAAGGATGAGGGTAAATGGCATTACTGTTGACGTAGAAGATAGTCCCAAATTAAATAAAAATAAAAAACATTCGATTGAAGCAGTAATTGATAGATTGGTTCTTCCAAAAGAACATGATGAAAACTTTCAATTGAGACTCGCAGAGTCAGTAGAGAATGCTCTTAGTTTAGGTGATGGAAATCTGATTGTTTTCTTAATGGATTCGAACGAAGACATTACTTATAGCTCAAAAATGGCATGCCCAACTTGCGGTTATAGTATCCCTGAATTGGAACCTAGACTTTTTACTTTCAACAATCCTGCTGGTGCATGCCCAGATTGTGAAGGATTAGGTGTTAAACAATATGTTGATGTTTCGAAAGTAATTCATGAACCTACAGCTAGTTTAAGTGAAGGAGCAATAGTCGGTTGGGATGTCAGTAATAGATATCACTATCATCTGATAAGATGTTTATCAAAAGAATACGATTTTTCATTAGAAACTCCATATCAAGACCTTGAAAAAGATATACAAGACCTTCTACTCAATGGTAGTAAAGGTAAACCCGTTGATTTCAGCTGGAAAAATAAGAGAGGTAGCCTTGTTGAGAGAATTTTTGCTTTTGAAGGGATATTGAATAATATTGAAAGGCGATATAAAGAAACTGAATCTAGTTGGAGTAGAGACAATTTATCTAAACTTATATCCCTCTCAACTTGTAAAAGTTGCGATGGCACGAGACTAAGAAAAGAAGCAAGAAATGTATTTGTAGAAGATGTAAACCTTCCTCAAATTACTTCATATACTATTGATCAAGCATTTAAATTCTTTTCAGAGCTAAGTTTACAAGGTTCAAAAAGGGAAATCGCAGATAGAATAATCAAAGAAGTTAACGAAAGATTAGAGTTCTTAATTGATGTTGGTCTCAATTATCTGACACTTGAAAGAAGTGCAGAAAGTTTAAGTGGAGGAGAAGCACAAAGAATAAGACTTGCAAGTCAAATAGGGGCAGGTCTCGTCGGAGTGACGTACATCTTAGATGAACCATCTATTGGTTTGCATCAGAGAGATAACGAAAAACTTTTAAAAACGCTTAAAAAGCTTAGAGACTTGGGAAACACTGTCATAGTTGTAGAGCATGACAATGAAACCATGTATGCATCGGATCATGTAGTCGATATAGGTCCGGGTGCAGGCGTTCATGGTGGAAAAATATGTGCCGAAGGAACTGCCTTAGAAATTTCAAAATCAAAAGACTCCATAACAGGTCAATTCTTATCTGGAAATAGGAAAATTGAAATCCCAAAAAAAAGAAAGAAGCTTGATAATAAACGTTTAATAAAACTTTCAGGTGCAGATGGTCATAACCTCAAATCAGTTGACTTAGATCTTCCTCTTGATTTGTTTGTATGCGTAACAGGAGTTTCGGGTTCTGGGAAATCTACTCTCATAAATCAAACCCTACTCCCTGCAATTTCAAATGAAATATCTAAAGCAGAAAAGAAAGACACAAAACCGTTTAAGAAACTTTCAGGCATAAATGATATAGATAAAATCATAGAGATAAGTCAAAGTCCTATAGGCAGAACACCAAGATCAAATCCAGCGACTTATACAGGTCTTTTCACTCCTTTAAGAGAGCTTTTTGCAGGAACGCAAGAAGCAAGATCAAGAGGTTATAAAATAGGAAGATTCAGTTTTAATGTTAAGGGCGGTAGATGTGAAGCTTGTCAGGGAGATGGTGTAATTAAAGTAGAGATGCATTTTTTACCAGATGTTTACGTTAAATGTGATGTATGTGACGGACATAGGTATAACCGAGAAACTTTAGATATTAAATATAAAGGCAAAAATATTTATGAAGTCTTAGATATGACTGTTGAAGATTCTTTAGAGTTCTTTAACTCTATTCCGTCAATCAGAAAAAAGTTAGAAACATTAATGGATGTAGGTCTGGGTTACGTGAAATTAGGGCAACAGGCTACCACGCTATCAGGAGGTGAGGCTCAGAGAGTTAAGCTAGCGAAAGAACTCTCAAAAAGTTCCTTAAATCATACGTTATATATTCTTGATGAGCCTACCACGGGGCTTCATATGCACGATGTCCAATTACTACTAAAAGTACTAAAAAGGCTAAGAGATAACGGAAATACAGTTGTTGTAATAGAACACAACATGGACGTTATAAAAACAAGTGATTGGATTATAGATCTTGGCCCTGAAGGAGGATCAAATGGAGGAGAAATAGTCGCTGTAGGTTCACCAGAAGCACTAACTAAGATAAAGGCCTCTCACACTGGAAAGCACCTTAAAAAAGAACTCTGATCTTAGGCTGTTTCTTCAGTTAAAGATTCAAGTTCTTCTGAATCTGAAACATTTTCTTTAACAAATTCAATTTGAGCAGCTGGAGCTTTATCACCTGGTCTAAAACCTCTTTTAATGACCCTTAAATAACCTCCCGGTCTATCTTTATAACGGGGACCAAGCTCATCAAAAAGCTTTGCTACTGCCTCTTTAGATTGCAATCGTGAGAAAGCAAGTCTTTGATTAGCAACTGTGTTCTCTTTAGCAAGAGTGACCAACGGTTCTAGAAAACCTCTTATTTCTTTGGCTTTTGCTAAGGTAGTCTTAACAGACTCGTGTTCGATGATAGAAATGGCCAACCCTTTCTTTAGGGAAGCTCTTTGAGGGCTATTTCTATTAAGCTTTCTTCCAGATTTTCTGTGTCTCATTTTTTTCTCTTAATTATTTTCTGGTGGCCAGTTATCGAGAATTAAACCTAACGAAAGGCCTCTAGACAAAAGAACTTCCTTAATTTCATTTAAGGATTTCTTTCCTAAGTTTGGAGTTCTCAAAAGATCTGATTCCATTCTGGTAACTAAATCACCTATGTAATGTATATTCTCAGCTTTCAAGCAATTTGCAGACCTAACTGTGAGTTCTAGTTCGTCTACAGGTCTTAACATAATTGGATCTATCTTCGCTTCCTCTTTTTCCTCAATAACCTCCTCTAATCTTCCAAGTTCAGCAAAAGCAGATAATTGATGCTGGAGAATGGTTGCCGATATTCTTAAAATCTCTTCAGCTTCTAAAGTTCCATCTGTATCAATATCTACTGTAAGCCTGTCTAAATTAGTTCTTTGCTCAACCCTGGCATTATCTACCTGGTATGTCACTCTTTTAATAGGTGAGTAAGTTGCATCTAATCTTAGAAGTCCAGTCTCTTGGCCTTCATCTTCGCCAAGAGGTCTAACAGGTACAAAGCCTCTACCTCTTGTTACTTTCATTGTCATGTTTATAGAGCCTTCTTCGTTTAAAGTAGCAATATGATGATCTGGATTAATAACTTCTACTCCAGTTGAAAGTTCTATATCGGCTGCAGTTACGACTCCACTTCCGGACTTTGATAGAGTTAGTTCAGCATCTTCTACTTCAGTTAGTCTCACTGAAAGGTCTTTTAGGTTTAATAAGATATCGATCACATCTTCTTGCACACCCTCTATAGTGCTATATTCATGAAGCACACCATCAATTTTAACCTCTGATACAGCCGTACCAGGCATAGAAGATAAAATAATTCTTCTAAGTGCATTACCTAAGGTATGTCCAAAACCTTGTTCAAGAGGTTCAAGCACTATCTTAGATCTTGTAGGACCTGATTCTTCAACTACTATTTCAGTTGGTGTTAAAAAATCTTTAATAATATCGTAATTATCTGTCATTTCTTTTCCTCTTTTATTTTGAATAAAGCTCTACAATTAAATTTTCATTTATGTCGGTATCAAGTGAAGATCTTTCGGGAATATTTTTGTATATCCCTGAATAATTAGATGTATTGACATCTACCCAATCACAATCTTCTCTATTTTTGGCAATTTCTATAGCCTGTTGGACTCTGTTTTGGCCTTTTGCGCGCTCTGTAAGTGAAACCACATCACCCGGCGCAATCATATAACTAGGTATGTTTACCTTTTTATCATTGACCAAGATTGCTTTGTGACTTACGAGTTGTCTTGCCTCAGATCTGGTAGAAGCGAAACCCATACGATACACTACATTGTCGAGTCTGCTTTCAAGGATTTGAAGTAGATTATCACCTGTAACTCCTTTCATTCTAGCTGCATGTTTATAGTAGGTCTTGAATTGCTTTTCCATTACACCGTATATTCTTCGAACTTTCTGTTTCTCTCGAAGTTGAACACCGTAGTCTGAAATTCTTGGGCGTCTGGTTCTTCCATGCTGACCAGGTACGGTCTCAGATTTACATTTTGAATCATAAGATCTTATACCACTCTTCAAAAGTAGATCTCTCCCTTCTCTTCTGGATAATTTACATTTAGGTCCTATATATCTTGCCATTAGACTCGCCTCCTTTTGGGTGGTCTGCAACCATTGTGTGGTATGGGGGTAACATCGGTTATTTTGGTTATCTTGAATCCTTTTGAATTTAAACCTCGTATAGCTGACTCTCTACCTGAACCAGGCCCCCTAACTTGAATTTCCAAGCTCTCAATGCCAACCATTTTTACTTTATCTCCAACTGCTTCTGCGGCTCGTTGAGCAGCAAAAGGAGTACTTTTTCTGGAACCTCTAAACCCTTGAGCGCCTGAACTGGACTGAGCAATTGCGTTACCTTGTTTATCTGTAATACTGATTAGAGTATTGTTAAAAGAAGCATGAATGTGTGCAATACCTTCACTTACTCTTTTTTTAGTTGTCTTTTTTGTTACCATATTTTTATCTTCTTATTGGACGTTTAGGCCCTTTTCTTGTCCTTGCATTATTTTTTGTTTTTTGACCTCTTACGGGAAGATGTCTTCTATGTCTGATACCTCTATTTGTACCTAAATCTTGTAATCGTTTTATGTTAGTTGCTACTTCTCTTCTGAGATCCCCTTCAACAAGAAATTTTCCAACTTCAGCTCTTATGAGCTCTAATTGGTCTTCAGATAAATCTGAGATCTTAGTTGATGGATCTATACCAATAACACCACAAATATCCTGTGCCCTAGTCTTACCTATCCCATAAACATAAGTTAATGAAATCTCTGCATGTTTATTATCTGGAATATTTATACCTGCTACACGAGCCATTACTTTCTCCTTTAACCTTGCCTTTGTTTATGTCTAGGTTCTGTTGAACAAATAACGAAAAGTGTTCCTTTTCTTTTCACAATTTTGCAATCTCTGCATATTTTCTTAACCGAAGCTCTTACTTTCATTTTTTACCTACCACCTAAGGGATTACCACCGTATCCTTTCAAATTTGCTTTCTTGAGAAGTGATTCATATTGATGCGACATAAGATGTGATTGAACTTGAGCCATAAAATCCATTACAACGACTACAGCGATTAGTAGTGACGTACCTCCTAAATAAAAAGGTACATTTGCAGAAACTATTAAGAACTGAGGCATAAGACATACCAAAATTAAGTATCCTGAGCCCCAGACCGTAAGACGAGTCATGACACCATCAATATAATCGGCTGTTTGATCTCCTGGTCTTATTCCAGGCATATAAGCTCCTGAGCGCCTTAAGTTCTCTGAAATTTCTTTTGGATCAAACTGGAGAGCAGTGTAGAAGAAGCAAAAGAAAGCTATCAAAACTGAAAATAGAATGACATATAAAGGTTGTCCGGGACCTAAAGCCAGTGAGATTTCTTGCAACCACTCAAAACCTTCCCCTTGACCAAACCAAGTAGAAGCAGATGCAGGGAAGAGTAGCAAACTACTGGCAAAAATAGCCGGTATAACCCCTGCCTGATTAATTTTCATAGGCAAATAAGATGCTTGCCCTTGAACCATTTTTCTTCCTTGTTGTCGTTTAGCATAATTGACAGTAATCCTTCTTTGTCCTCTTTCTATCCAGACAATAAAGGCAATAGCGGCAATAGCCACTAAAGCAATTGAAAGAAGCATAATTAAATTTATATCACCTTGTCTTGCACCTTCAAATGCTTGCCCAACAGCTCTTGGGAGACCTGCAACAATGCTTGAAAATATTATGATAGAAATTCCATTACCGATTCCTTTTTCAGTTACTAGTTCACCAAGCCACATTAAAAATACAGTCCCTGAAACCAAAGATGTCACTGCAATGATTTGGAACATTAAGCCTGGCTCTAATGCCAATCCTTGATTCTGTAAACCTAGCGCTAGACCACTTGCTTGTATAAATGCCAAGAAAACAGTTCCATATCTAACATAGGATGTTCTTAATCGCCTTCCTTCTTCGCCTTCTTCTCTGAATCTTTTTTTCAATGAAGGGGTCGTACCTTCAAGTAAACTCATGATTATTGAAGCAGTTATATAAGGCATTATATTTAATGCCATGATGCTCATTCTTTCTAAAGCACCTCCAGAGAACATATTGAATAGATCTAATAGAGTTCCTTGATTCTGCTGAAAGATATTGGCTAATTTATCAGGATCTATACCCGGGATGGGGATATGTGTTCCTATTCTATAAATGATTACAGCCATAAAAACAAAACGAAGTCTTTTCCACAACTCGGAAAGACCTTTATTTTGTCCTATAGCTGAAGGATTGACTGACATATTTAGACCTCTACAGAGCCTCCTGCTTCTTCAATTAATTTCTTAACTGAAGCTGTTGTATGTATGCCCTTAAGATTCATCTTTGTGGACGAATCGGTATCCAAAAATACTTTTACTTTTTTGGTTGAATTTCTTATTAAGTCTGCCTCAATTAAGGTTTCTATACTTACTTCCAATATGCCAGAAGAAACTAAAGTGCTCAAACGAAGTTGCTCAGTATTTCTATTCTTTCTAGACGTAAAACCAAACTTAGGTACCCGTTTTTGAAGCGGCATTTGACCACCTTCAAAGCCGATTCTTACTCTTCCACCTGAACGAGACTTGAGACCTTTGTGACCTTTACCACTTGTTTTACCAAAACCACTTCCAAGCCCTCTACCGATACGTTTACTATCCTTTACTCTTTTCGGATTTGGTTTTAATTCATTGAGTTTCATTTCTCTACCTTTAGTTAACTTCTAGTAAATGAATAGCTTTATTGATCATTCCTCTATTTTCAGGAGTATCTTGGACTGACACAACTTGCCCTAACTTAGACAAGCCTAATCCTCTTACAGATTGTTTCTGATAATCTTTAGAGCCTATAAGGCTCTTTTTAAGTTTAACTGTAATATCTTTATCAGCCATTCTTAACCTCTACCTAATCTTTTTGCAACTCTTGCGGGAGATTCCATCTCCCTTAAAGCCTTCAGTGTTGCCCTAACAACGTTAACTGGAGTAGTAGAGCCATAACACTTTGCCAGGACATCTTTTACACCTGCTAATTCAAGAACAGCTCTCATTGCACCACCAGCTATAATTCCCGTTCCAGGAGCAGCAGGCTTCATATAAACAACGGAGGCACCAAATTTTGTTTTTATCGGATACTGAATAGTGTCACCTTTCAACTCAATACTAACCATATTTCTTCTGGCATGGTCTAAGGCTTTTTGAATAGCTATAGGTACTTCTCTTGCCTTTCCTCTCCCAAAACCAATTTTTCCGTTTCCATCACCAACAACCGTTACAGCAGTAAAACCGAAAATTCGGCCTCCTTTGACAACCTTAGCCACTCTATTTACTTGGACTAATTTTTCTTCTAAAACTTCTGATCCAAGATTTTCTGTTACGGCAGTATTTTCCATATTCTTTCCTAAAATGAGAGACCAGCTTCGCGAGCCGATTCAGCTAGAGCTTTAACACGACCATGAAATTTATAACCTGATCTATCAAAAGCTACTTTGTTTATACCTTTTTCTATTGCCCTTTCTGCGATTAATTTACCTACTTTTGTGGCGGCTTCTATATTCCCATTGTTTCCGGCTTTCAAAGAAGCTTCAGTTGTAGAAGCGCTGGCAATTACCTGTGATCCATCAAAATTTAAAATTTGTGCATAAATATGCGTATTAGATCTAAAAACAGTTAGTCTGTTATTTTCAGAAAGTTCAATCTTAGATCTACTCTTTTTAGCTCTTTTCAATCTTTTTATATTTTTTATAGCCATCTTTTATTATGCTTTCTTAGATTCTTTTCTTATTATTGTCTCATCGGAATACTTAACGCCTTTACCTTTATAGGGTTCAGGTGGTCTGTAATCCCTAATCTCTGCGGCAACCTGCCCAACAAGTTGCTTATCCATAGATTTGAGAATAATTTCTGTATTACTTGGCAGTTCTGCGGTCACTCCTTCTGGCAAGTCATGTTTAATTGGATGAGAGAAACCCAAGCTCAAATTTATAGAATTACCTTCAAGAGAAGCTCTGTAACCTACTCCATTAATTTCTAATTTTTTTTCAAACCCTGTAGCCACTCCTTGCATACAATTAGCAGTTAAGGCCCTCATGGTTCCAGTGATAGCCAGAGATTCTTTTGTCTCCTTATTAGGGCTAAAACTAATAGTGCCTTCATCTTTATTAATATCCACATCTTGATGAACTTCTAAAGATAAATTTCCTAATTTTCCTGTAAAAGTAATTACACCTTGATTATTTTCAAGGGTAACTCCTTCAGGTATATCTAGAGCTTTTAAGGATGTTCTTGCCATAATTTTATAATTCTTAAAAAACTGAACAAATTAATTCCCCACCAACCTTTTCTTCTCTGGCTTGTTGATCAGTCATTAGTCCTTTATTTGTTGAAACAATTGCTATTCCGAGGCCGCCATTTATCTCAGGCAGTTCTTTATAGTTAGAATATCTTCTTAATCCCGGTTTACTAATTCTTTTCAACTGCTTAATAACAGGAGCGCCTTCAAAGTATTTAAGTTTAATCTCTATTTCTGGTTTAGAACCTTCAGAAGTAGAGTAAGAATGTATATACCCTTCTTGCTTGAGCATAGATAAAAGTGCCATCTTCTTAGAAGAAGAAGGGACTTTCACAAACTCCTTATTCCTAGCTTGTGCATTATTTATGCTTGAGAATAGGTTTGCGATTGGATCTTGTATACTCATATTATTTTTACCAACTTGATTTAACTAATCCTGGAATATCACCTTTCATAGCCAGTTCTCTTAATTTATTACGTGCAAGGCCAAATTTTCTATACACAGCATGTGGTCTCCCTGTAATAGCACATCTTCTTTGCATTCTTACAGGGCTTGCGTCTCTAGGCAGTTTTTGTAGTTTTATTTGTGCTACATCTTTCTCTTCTTGAGAGAACTTTGGACTACGAATAATTTCTTTCAACTCTGCTCTTTTTGCAGCATACCTTAGAACTGTTTTTCTTCTTCTTTCTTCTCTTGCTTTCATTGATGCTTTTGCCATAACTTATCCTTTAACTTTTAAAAGGGAACTTCATTGCCCTTAGAAGAGCCTCACCCGACTCATCATCTATTGCTGAAGTAGATATACATATATCCATTCCTCTAATTTTGTCTACCTTGTCATAATCGATCTCTGGGAAGATTATGTGTTCTTTGATTCCCATAGAATAATTTCCTCTTCCATCGAAAGATTTTGTCTCTAGGCCTCTGAAATCTCTTTCTCTAGGAATCGCGATTCCTATAAGTCTGTCCAAAAATTCATACATTCTGTCACCCCTTAAAGTGACCTTGCAACCGATAGGCATCCCATCTCTAATTTTGAAATTAGCTACAGATTTTCTAGCTTTCGTTACTAATGGTTTCTGACCAGCGATTAGGGTCATGTCTTCAACTGCCCGTTCTAAAAGTTTTTTGTCATTCATAGCCTCCCCGACACCCATATTGAGAGTTACTTTTGTAACTTTTGGAACAGCCATTATTGATTCAAGCCCTAATTTACCTTTGAGTTCAGAAACCACAATTGTTTTATAATGTTCTTTTAATGGCATCATAGTTATATCTCCTTACCTGAAGATTTATAGACTCTTTTTCTTGAACCATCTTCTTGAGATTGAATGAGTACCTTGTCAGCTTTTTTTGTTGATGGATTGAAAATAGATATATTTGACATGTCTATTGAGGCCTCCTTTTCAACAACACCACCGGCAATACCTGCATTGGGATTTGGCTTAGTATGTCTTTTGACCATTTGAACTCCAGAAACAAAGCATCTTCCGTTTGTAAGTATCTTGGTCACTGAGCCTTGTTTGCCTTTGTCCTTACCGGCTATGACAATAACTTGATCACCTGTCTTTATCTTATTCATGACTATAAAACCTCAGGAGCTAGTGAAACTATTCTCATGAACTCTTCACTACGGAGTTCTCTTGATACAGGTCCAAAAACCCTAGTTCCTATTGGTTGTTTTTGAGCATTAATTAATACCGCTGCGTTATCATCAAACCTAATTGCAGATCCATCGGACCTACGAAGTTTGTTTTTTGTTCTTACAATTACAGCATCAACAACTTCACCTTTTTTTACTCTTCCAGTAGGTATTGCCTCTTTAATGGTAACTTTTATTACATCACCAACCTTAGCAAATTTCTTCTTTGATCCACCAAGGACTCTTATGCACATGAGCTTCCTGGCACCACTGTTATCTGCGACTTCTAAATAGCTTTGCTCTTGTATCATCTTTAAATTATATCTCTTGTGATTTTTCTTCTACTTTCAATAAATTCCAAGATTTTGTCTTGGATATAGGCCTACACTCTTGAATTGTGACAAGGTCGCCAGCATTACAGATATTGTCTTGATCATGTGCCTGTAACTTCGAAGACCTACGCATAATCTTTTTATACAAAGGGTGCTTGACCTTTCTTTCAACAAGAACAGTAATGCTCTTGTCTCGAGATGAACTTATCACTCTGCCTGTTTCTGTTCTTGTTCTTTTATCCGTCATTATTTTCTTGTGCTTCTTGTTCTTTATTTAGAGTCTTGAGTTGTGCAATTGATCTTCTTATCTCTCTAATTTTATGAGTTTCTTTCAGTTGTCCTGATGCGTGTTTAATTTTGAGTTCTAGCAATTCTTTTCTAAGCTTTCCTTCTTCATCAAGCACATCAGTTGATTTACTTCTTAATCTATCTAATAAGCTCTCTTTTGCCATTAGACTCTCCTAATAAAAGTTGTTGAAATTGGCATTTTTGCTGAAGCTAAGGCAAATGCTTCTTTAGCTAGCTCTTCATCTACACCTTCCATTTCATATAGAATTTTTCCTGGTTTTATTGGACATACCCAGTATTCAACATTTCCTTTGCCTTTGCCTTGTCTAACTTCCAAAGGTTTTTTAGTTATTGGTTTATCAGGAAAAACTCTAATCCAAATTTTTGCACCTCTTTTAACATGACGAGTCATTGCTCTCCTGGCAGCCTCTATTTGTCTTGAGGTTAATTGTCCTCTTTGAGTTGCTTTTAAACCGAAGGTGCCGAAACTTAGGGTAGCTCCTCTTTGAGCATTCCCAGTATTTCTACCTTTTTGCTGTTTTCTATATTTTGTTCTTTTAGGTTGAAACATTATTTTTACCTTTTAGTCAGAATCTTTATTAGAGGTATCTAGTACCTCTCCTCTGAAAACCCATGCTTTAACACCAATAACACCATAAGTAGTATTTGCTTCAGCTAGACCATAATCTACGTCAGCTCTTAATGTATGAAGAGGCACCCTTCCTTCTTTCTGAATCTCTGCCCTAGCTATTTCAGCGCCACCAAGTCTTCCTGCAACTCTTATCTTGACACCCTCTGCACCTTGTCTCATTGCATTTTGGACTGCTCTTTTCATTGCCCTTCTAAACATTACTCTTCTTTCAAGTTGCTGCGCGACACTCTCAGCCAAAAGTTTAGCGTCTAGATCTGGTTTTCTAATTTCTTGAATACTGAGAGTTACAGGTATACCCATCCTGTTAGTTATATCTTCTCTCATTTTATCTATATCTTCGCCTTTTTTTCCTATCACTATGCCTGGTCTTGCAGTATGAATAAGAACTCTTGCATTATCAGCTGTTCTCTCTATATCTATTCTGCTCACGGAAGCATGAGAAAGTTTTTTAGTTAGATGCTCTCTTACTTCAATATCTTTAAGCAGATTTTCAGTATATTGAGATTTCTCTGCATACCAATTAGAAGTATGTTGAGTAGTTATTCCTAACCTAAAACCTATTGGATGTACCTTCTGTCCCATTATTTACCTTTTTCCTCTAATGTAAGTGCTATATTGCAGCTTCTTTTAAAAAATCGATCAGCACGTCCCCTTGCTCTGGCTCTTACCCTTTTCATGGTAAAGCTCTCATCTACAGCAATAGTTGAAACAAATAATGAATCAATATCTAGCCCTTGATTATGCTCAGCATTAGCGATTGCTGATTCAAGAATTTTTTTAATAATATGAGCAGATTTTTGAGGAGCAAACGAGAGAATACCAAGAGCTTCTTCAATATGTTTTCCTCTAATTTGATTAGCTACCAGTCTAGCTTTTTGGCTAGAGACTCGCGCACTTCTAAGTTTTGCTGATGCTTGACTCATTATTACTTTCTATCTCCAGAGTGCATTTTGAATGTTCTTGTTAAGACAAATTCACCGAGTTTGTGGCCAACCATATCCTCTTGTATGAAAATAGGAACATGTTGTCTGCCGTTATGCACAGCAATATTTAAGCCGACCATGTCAGGAGTTATCATTGATCTACGAGACCAAGTTTTAATGGGCTTTTTATCATTAGTCGCCACAGCTTGATCTACTTTTTTAAGTAGATGTAAATCAACAAATGGTCCTTTCTTCAATGATCTTGGCATAATTCTAGTTTCTTCTTCTTACAATCATTCGATTGCTGGATTTATTTTTCTTACGAGTTTTGTATCCCTTTGTGGGAACACCCCATGGTGTAACTGGATGTCTTCCGCCCGAAGTCTTACCTTCTCCACCACCATGTGGGTGATCAACAGGGTTCATAGCAACACCCCTAACTGTAGGACGAATTCCTAACCACCTTTTTGCGCCAGCTTTACCTATGGAACGAAGGGAGTGTTCAGAATTAGATACGCTACCTATAGTGGCTCTACATTCAGATAAAACTCTTCTAACTTCTCCGCTTCTTAGTCTTAAAGTTACATATCTACCTTCTATTGCTAATATTTGTGCAGATGTGCCAGCACTTCTTGCCATCTGCGCACCTTTTCCTGGGAATAATTCAATAGCATGAACGACAGTTCCGAGAGGCATATCTTTAAGTGACATGCAATTTCCTGCAGAAATTGGAGAATCTTTACCGGAGAGAAGCGTATCACCGACATTTAGTCCGTCAGGAGAGATTATGTAAGTTCTTTCTCCATCTGCGTACAGTAATAATGCGATATTTGCAGATCTATTAGGATCGTATTCAACTGTTTCTACTTTTGCTGGTATACCGTCTTTTAATCTTTTGAAATCAATAATTCTGTAATGTTTTTTATGCCCACCCCCGCGGTGCCTTGTAGTTATTCGGCCTTGATTATTTCGGCCAGATTTCTGTTTTTTCGCTTCTAGAAGAGGAGCATAAGGATCTCCTTTATGAAGATCGTCTCTTGAAACCCAAGATCTAAATCTCCTTCCAGGAGAAGTAGGTTTTGATTTTTTTATTTGAGTAGCCATTATTCTGAAGTAACCTCTATAGATTGGCCGTCAGCTAATCTGACGTAAGCTTTTTTCCAGTCAGATTTCTTCCTGATTCTGTATCTAGACCTTTTGGTTTTTCCTTTAACTTTAATTATATTCACATCTTCAACATTGACAGAAAAATAACCTTCTACAGCCTTTTTTACTTGAAGTTTGGTTGCGTTTATATCAACTTTAAAAGCGTATTGATTTGACTCACCCATTAGAGAAGAAACCTTTTCTGTTAAGTAAGGTGACTTAATGACTGAATAAAGTTCAGTTTCCATTATGAAAGCACCTCTGTTAATTTTTCTAACGTTGCTGATGTTACAACCACTTTTTCAGCTTGAATCAGAGCTGATGGATCGATTGAACTGATGGTTTGAACTTTGCATTGAGTAAGATTTTTTGAAGCTTTATTCAAATTATCGTTACTACTGGATAGAACAATTAGAGCCGTGTTTAGACCTAAATCTGAAAGTATGGTTTTTACTTGAGAAGATTTAACTGGCTCATCTATTTTTAGATCATTAACCGCTACAAGCCTATTCTCTTCAGCTAGCTTAGACCAAATTGATCTCATAGCTGATCTATACATCTTTTTGTTGATCTTTTTAGGTTTGATATCACTGAAGGTGTGGGCAAATGTCATACCACCACCTCTCCAAATTGGAGACCTTATTGTTCCAGCTCTTGCCCTTCCAGTACCCTTTTGCTTCCAGGGCTTTTTACCTCCTCCTCTAACAGCCGATCTATTCTTTTGGCCTTTAGTTCTCTGGTGACTATTATGGATATAAGTATTGACTAGCTGATGAACTAGGTCTTGATTAAATTCTTGATTAAATACACTATCAGCCAGAGAAACTTTAGAGTCTCCGGAACCATTCTGATTTAGTACTTCTAGTTCCATATTATTTTACTGCAGGCTTAAGGATTACATTAGAGCCTGTGGGACCTGGTATAGCTCCTTTGATAAGTAATAAGTTGTTCTCCATATCGACAGAAGCAATTTTTAGATTTTGTATTGTCTTTTTCTCATCACCCATGTGGCCTGACATTTTCTTTCCTTTCCAGACTTTGCCTGGAGTTTGACACTGTCCTATTGAACCAGGTGCCCTATGAGAAATTGAATTTCCGTGAGTAGCGTCTTGCATCTTGAAATTCCATCTTTTAACAGTTCCAGCAAAACCTTTTCCTTTAGACTTACCCTGAACATCTATCTTTTGACCTTCTTCAAACATATCAATGTTCAACTGACTACCAATTTTTAAGTCCTCGAGATCTTCAACATTTACTCTAAATTCCCAAAGTCCATCTCCAGGATTTACTGATCCCTTTTTGTAATGACCCGATAGAGGTTTAGAAAGATGCTTGTCTTTCTTTTGACCAGTTGTCACTTGTATGGAAGAATAACCGTCAATTTCTTCAGATTTTATTTGAGTAATAATATTTGGATTGACACTTACAACACTAACTGCGAAGGCGTCACCTTCAGGTGTAAAAAGCCTTGTCATGCCTTGTTTTTTTCCTATCAATCCTATGCTCATTTTATTTGTTCTCGTCTAAACTGATTTGCACAACCACTCCAGCAGATAGTTCTAATTTTGTTAAAGCATCTAGTGTTTTTTCTGAGGGTTCTAGGATATCTAGCGTTCTTTTGTGAGTTCTGATTTCGTACTGGTCTCGGGCGTCTTTGTCTTTGTGAGGGGATATTAGGATGGTAGTCTTATGTTTCTTTACTGGCATCGGTATAGGACCTTTGACCTTTGCTCCAGTACGTTTAACCGTTTCCACTATCTCTTTAGCAGAACGGTCAATAAGCTTATGGTCAAAAGCTTTTAGCCTAATTCTAATGCTTTGATTTTGCATATTTTACCTTTCAAGCTCTAAAATACAGAGCGTAAAAAAACCCCCCTACAGTGTAGGTTGATTTATTAAATTAATTCGCCTTAACCCCAGAACTTACTAGGTATAAGGCCCCTCCAACTAAACGAGCGGTGATTCTAGTTTTGTGACTCCTTTGTGTCAACTAAAAAAGTAGAAAAAACCTATATTAAAAGGGGTTTTAACTAAATTTATAACAAGAAATACTATTCGTTTTTACTGATTATCGCTTCAGCAACATTTGAAGGAACTTCTGAATACTTCAAAGGTTCCATTGTAAAGGTTGCTCTACCTTGAGATGCAGACCTTATATCTGTTGCATATCCAAACATTTCAGCAAGGGGAACTTCCCCTGAAACTATTTTTCCAGAGGGTCCTTCCTCCATTCCATGAACGACTCCTCTTCTTCTGCTCAAGTCGCCAACTACATCTCCCATATACTCTTCAGGAGTAACTATTTCAATACTCATAATAGGTTCAAGCAATACAGGATCTGCTTTTTGTGCGCCACCTTTGAAGGCCATTGAACCTGCTACTTTAAAAGCAACTTCACTAGAATCAACATCATGATAAGAACCGTCATATAGTGTTACCTTTACCTTCACAAGAGGATACCCCGCTATAACACCGGCTTCCATTTGTTCGCGACAGCCTTTATCAACTGCTCCTATGAATTCCCGAGGTATAGCTCCTCCAACTATCTCATTTACGAATTGATAGTTTTCATCCTTATCATCATCTTGTTCTTCTAAGGGTTCCATCTTGATGTATACGTGACCGTACTGTCCTCTTCCACCTGATTGACGCACGAATTTAGCTTCTTCTTCTACATACTTTCTTATAGATTCTCTATAAGCCACTTGAGGCTTTCCAACATTTGCCTCTACACCAAATTCCCTTCTCATTCTATCCACCAAAACATCTAGGTGAAGTTCTCCCATTCCGGACATAATTGTTTGTCCAGATTCTTCATCGGTTCTTAGTCTGAAAGATGGATCTTCTTGAGCTAATCTACCTAATGCAACGCCCATTTTTTCTTGATCTTCTTTAGTTTTAGGTTCAACTGCTACAGAAATAACAGGTTCTGGAAAGTTCATAGATTCAAGTGTGATTTTATTCTTTTCATCACATAAAGTTTCACCCGTAATTGCTTCTTTTAAGCCTATTACTGCACAGATATCTCCAGCTCTTGCTTCAGAGATTTCATCTCTTTTGTTTGAATGCATTTGAAGCATTCGACCAATTCTCTCTTTCTTACCCTTAATTGGAAGATATACTGAATCTCCAGTATTTAAGACACCTGAGTAGACCCTTACAAAGGTAAGAGAACCAACAAAAGGATCGGTAGCAATTTTGAAAGCTATACCTGCAAAAGGAGCTTCATCATCAGAGTCTCTACTGCCTTCTTCCTCATTGTCTAAAACGCCAGTAACAGCTTTTACTTCATTTGGCGCTGGGAGAAAATCCACAACTGCGTCAAGCATTGTTTGAACACCTTTATTTTTAAAAGCAGAACCACATAGACAAGGTACGATTTCATTTTCTAAAGTTCTGATTCTCAGACCAGTTTTTATATCTTCCGATAACAAATCTCCTTCTTCGAGATACTTATCCATAAGCTCTTCATTAGCTTCAGCTGCTGACTCAACCATCTTTTCACGCCATTCTTCAGCTAGAGATTTGAGATTATCTGGTATATCTTCCTCTGTGAAGGTTGTACCCATGTCATCACCATTCCAGTAAATTGCCTTCATTTTGATTAGGTCGACAACACCCTTAAAATCATCTTCAGCACCTATAGCGAGTTGAATAGGAACAGCATTAGCCCCTAGCCTAGTTTGCATTTGGTCAATAACTTTTAAAAAATCTGCTCCTGCTCTATCCATCTTATTGATGAATGCGATTCTTGGAACCTCATATCTGTTGGCTTGTCTCCAAACAGTTTCAGATTGAGGCTCAACCCCAGAGCTACCACAAAAAACTACAACTGCTCCGTCTAAAACTCTGAGAGAACGCTCGACTTCGATAGTAAAATCAACGTGACCAGGTGTGTCGATTATGTTGAATCTATGCTGCTTAAATTGTTTAGCTGTGCCTTCCCAAAAACAAGTAGTTGCAGCAGACGTGATAGTGATACCTCTCTCTTGTTCTTGCTCCATCCAATCCATGACAGCAGCACCATCATGAACTTCACCTATTTTGTGGGATATACCTGTATAAAAGAGAACTCTTTCAGTTGTAGTAGTTTTTCCTGCGTCGACGTGAGCGCATATACCAATATTTCTATACAGTTCTAGCGGAGTAGTTCTGGCCATAATTTTTTAAAAATTAATTATTAAAATCTAAAATGGGAAAAAGCTCTATTCGCCTCTGCCATTCTATGTGTATCTTCTTTCTTCTTGACTGCTTCCCCTCTGCCTTCACAAGCATCTAAGAGCTCATTGGCTAGCCTAAGGGTCATATTCTTTTCTGATCTTGATCTAGCATAAGTTGCTATCCAGCGCATAGCTAATGCGCTTCTTCTTGCAGGTCTAACTTCCATGGGTATTTGATAAGTAGCACCACCGACTCTTCTTGCTTTAACTTCGACCATAGGACCAACTTCCTCTAAAGCTTTTTCAAAAACTTCTACAGGTTCTTTATCTGATTTCTTGGATATCTCGTCAAATGCTCCATAGATAATTTTTTCAGCAACAGACTTTTTTCCATCCGTCATGATCTGATTCATAAACTTGGCAACTTTTAGGTTACCAAACTTAGGATCAGGTAAAATTTTTCTTTTGGGTGCTGCTTTTCTTCTAGACATAATTATTTAGGTTTCTTTGCGCCATACTTAGAGCGGCGTTGTTTTCTATCATCCACACCGGCAGTATCTAAAGTCCCTCTTACTGTATGGTAGCGAACTCCTGGAAGATCTTTAACTCTTCCTCCTCTAATAAGCACAACAGAGTGTTCTTGAAGGTTATGTCCTTCACCGCCTATGTAAGAGATTACTTCAAAACCTGAAGTTAACCTTACTTTACAAACCTTTCTCAAAGCAGAATTAGGTTTTTTAGGGGTTGTTGTATAAACCCTAGTGCAGACCCCTCTTCTTTGAGGAGATCCTTTTAAAGCAGGTACATCTGTTTTAGAGACTTTTCTCTTGCGTGGTTTTCTTACTAATTGATTAACTGTTGCCATAATTATTTATTCTAAAGGTCGCGAATTGTAAAGAGAGGCATGTTCCGCGTCAACGTATTACTCAGCTTCATTAAGAGCATCGCTAAGTGCCTTTTCAAGATCTATCTCGAATTCTTCTTCAACATTTTCAACCTCAGAGTTCAGCTTTGCTAGACCAGAACCAGCAGGAATTAACCTACCAACAACAACATTCTCTTTTAGACCTCTTAAATGATCTACTCTTCCTGTTGTGGCTGCTTCTGTAAGCACTCTTGTGGTTTCTTGGAAAGATGCAGCAGAAATAAATGACTCAGTAGCAAGTGAAGCTTTAGTAATTCCAAGAAGAATTCTGTCAAATTTTATTTCAGCTTTTTTTGCTTCACGCAATGATAAATTAATTTCACTTACTTTGGAAAATTCTGTTTGCTCTCCGAGGATTAATTCAGAATCACCAGGATCTGTTATAACAACTTTTCTAAGCATTTGATTTAGTATCACCTCAATATGTTTATCGTTGATACTGACGCCTTGCAGCCTATAAACTTCTTGAATACCATCTACTATGTATTCTGTTAACTCTTCAAGTCCTCTTAAGGCTAGAATGTCATGTGGGCTCATTGCTCCATCTGAGACTATATCTCCTTTTTCCACTCTTTCACCTTCAAAGACATTTATATGCCTCGTTTTGGGAATAAGGGTAGCATTTTCGTTTCCATCTTCGTCAGTAATAATTAATCTCTCTTTACCTTTGGTTGGCTTACCCCACGATACGATTCCAGACTCTTGGGCTAAAATTGCTTGTTCTTTAGGCTTTCTTGCTTCAAATAGATCTGCAACTCTAGGAAGACCTCCTGTAATGTCTTTTGTTTTGGTAGATGCTTGAGATATTCTGGCTATAACTCCACCAACTTCAATGTCTTGTCCATCTGTTAGTTGCAAAAATGCATTTCCAGGTAAGGTATAAACTGCAGGAGCTTCAGAATCGGGGAGGGTCTTTTCTTTACCTCTACCATCAACTATGTGGATGGCGGGACGTTTATCCTGGGCTTCTCCTTTAGGTCTTTCCGTAACATCTATAATTTCAATATTACTTAATCCAGTTACATCATCTTGTTTTACTCTAGCAGTAATACCATCTTCGATATCGACAAATTTTGCCTTACCAGCGACTTCTGCTACAACAGGTCTTGTAAGCGGATCCCATTTAGCTAATACATCCCCAGCCTCAACTTTGCTGTCAGAAGAATAATTTAGAACTGTACCGTAGGGGACTTTATGACTTTCAACTACCATTCCTCTGTCATCAATAACATTTATTTGAGAAGACTGAGCTAGAGTAATGAAAGTACCATCCTTCTTCTTGACGGTTCTTGTGCTGTACACAACTTTTCCAGGAAAATTAGTTTCAACATTATCTTCAGCTGAAGTTCCGGAGGCTGCTCCTCCTATATGAAATGTTCTCATAGTAAGCTGAGTACCTGGTTCTCCAATTGATTGCGCTGCAACAATTCCGACTGACTCGCCAATATCAACTTTATGTCCTCTTCCTAGATCTCGTCCGTAACATTTCGCACATATACCATGAATTGTTTCACAGTGAATAGCAGACCTTACCTTAATTTCGTAGATATTCTTTTCGTCTAAACTATCGACGATATCTTCATCAATTAAAGTCCCTTTCTTTAAAAGAACATCTTTACCATCTTGTGACATGACATCTATAGCAACAGTTCTTCCTAATACTCTGTCCCCAAGAGGAACAAGAACTTGACCTCCATCGATTATAGGTCTCATTAATATACCATTCTCAGTTCCACAGTCTTCTTCACTCACGACCATATCTTGAGCTACATCAACTAAACGTCTGGTTAAGTATCCTGAGTTAGCTGTTTTAAGAGCCGTATCAGCAAGACCTTTTCTAGCACCATGAGTTGAAATAAAATATTCTTGAGCAGTCAAACCTTCTCTGAAATTAGAAGTCACAGGAGTCTCAATTATCGATCCATCCGGTTTAGCAAGTAAACCTCTCATACCAGCTAATTGTCTTATTTGCGCTGGTGATCCTCTAGATCCAGAATCTGCATACATAAATACTGAGTTAAATGAATCAGAAAGAATTTTGTTACCTTCTGAATCTTCAACTTCCTCTTGAGAGATATTGTCCATCATAGACTTTGCAATCATTTCATTTGCTCTTGTCCATATATCAATTGCTTTATTATATTTTTCGCCTTTTGTGACAAGTCCCGAAGCAAACTGCGACTCGATATCTTTAACTTCTTGTTCGGCCTCACTAACTATTTTTTGTTTATCATCAGGAATGACGAAATCGTCTATCCCGATAGAAGAACCTGATTTAGTTGAGAATTCATAGCCCATGTACATCAGTCTATCGGCGAAAATAACTGTTCTTTTTAAACCAGCTTTTCTATATACAAAATCGATTAGTGAAGAAATCTGTTTGCTATCCAATGTTCTGTTTACAAGATCAAAGGACATACCTTCAGGTAGAAGTTCGTAGAGGAGGGTTCTTCCAGTAGTTGTTTCTACTATCTGAGAAGGTTCATCATCTAATTTATTAGGTTTTAATCTAACTTTGATCTTAGCCTGTAGACCGACAGTTCCAGAATAATAAGCTCTATTTACTTCATCGGGTGAAGACATGATTCTCCCCTCACCTAGTTCATTAATCTTTTCTCTAGACATATAATAGAGACCTAGAACTACATCTTGTGAAGGATCGATGATAGGCTTACCATTTGAGGGTGAAAGTATATTGTTTGTAGCCATCATCAAAGCTCTACATTCAAGCTGTGCCTCTAATGTTAAAGGAACATGTACAGCCATCTGATCTCCATCAAAGTCAGCGTTATATGCCTTACAAACTAATGGGTGAAGTTGAATAGCCTTACCTTCTACCAGAACTGGTTCAAAAGCTTGAATACCTAATCTATGCAAAGTTGGTGCACGATTGAGCATGACAGGATGTTCTCTGATAACTTCGTCTAAAATATCCCAAACTTCAGGTTCCTCTCTATCCACCATACGTTTGGCAAGTTTAATTGTATTAGCTAATTCTAATTGTTGGAGTTTTCCAAAAACAAATGGCTTGAAAAGCTCAAGGGCCATTTTTTTAGGCAATCCACATTGATGTAATTTAAGAGTGGGACCTACTACTATTACTGAACGTCCTGAATAATCTACTCTCTTGCCAAGCAGGTTTTGTCTGAACCTTCCTTGTTTACCTTTGATCATATCTGCAAGAGATTTTAAAGGTCTCTTATTGGAACCAGTTACTGCTCTTCCTCTTCTTCCGTTATCCAATAGTGCATCGACTGATTCCTGCAACATTCTTTTTTCATTTCTTGTAATGATATCTGGTGCATTTAGATCAAGAAGTCGCTTTAGTCGATTATTCCTGTTTATTACTCTTCTATACAAATCGTTTAAGTCTGATGTAGCAAATCTTCCTCCTTCTAAAGGCACTAAGGGTCTCAAATCAGGTGGCAAAATGGGAAGAACTTCTAAAATCATCCACTCTGGTCTATTACCTGATTGATTGAATGATTTAAGTAATTTCAGTCTCTTAGCATACTTCTTTAACTTAGCTTCTGACTTAGTTAAAGGCATTTCCTCTTGGATGTCTTCAATAGCAGCCTCTAGATCTAGTTCTTTTAATAAAGTTTGGATAGATTCTGCACCCATTCCTGCCTCAAACTCATCACCCCAAGTCTCTAAAGCTTCGTAGTATTCTTCATCTGTAAGAAGCTGCCCTACTTCTAAATCTGTCATTCCTGGTTCTGTTACTATGAATGATTCAAAGTATAAAACTCTCTCTAAGTCTTTTAATGTTAGGTCTAACGCCAGAGCAAGCCTAGAAGGTAATGACTTTAAAAACCATATGTGAGCTACCGGAGCAGCTAATTCTATATGACCCATTCTTTCTCTTCTTACTTTTGAAAGTGTGACCTCAACACCACATTTCTCGCACACTACTCCTCTATGCTTCATTCTTTTGTACTTACCGCATATACATTCATAATCTTTGATAGGTCCAAAAATTTTGGCGCAGAATAGACCATCCCTTTCAGGTTTGAAGGTCCTATAATTAATGGTTTCTGGTTTCTTAACTTCTCCGTAAGACCAGGATCTGATTTGTTGTGGTGAAGCCAAGCCTGCTCTTATTGAATTGTATTCAACTCCGTGGCCTTGTGTTTTTAATAAATCTACTAAATCTTTCAAGTTATTCTCCTAATCAATCTGCTCTAAATCAATATCAATTCCTAAAGATCTTATCTCTTTTGTAAGAACATTAAATGATTCAGGAACACCTGTTTCCATTTCAAAATTTCCGTCAACTAAATTTTTATAAACTTTAGTTCTTCCTGCAACATCATCTGACTTAACAGTTAGCATTTCCTGTAGAGTATGAGCAGCTCCGTAAGCCTCGAGAGCCCAAACTTCCATTTCACCAAACCTCTGTCCGCCAAACTGAGCCTTTCCTCCAAGAGGTTGCTGAGTAACAAGACTATAACTACCTGTTGATCGAGCATGCATTTTGTCTTCAATCAAATGATTTAATTTAAGGATATACATGTAACCTACCGTAGTTTTTCTATCAAACTTCTCACCAGTTCTTCCATCAAATAATTGTGTTTGTCCGCTAGAAGGTAAGCCGGCAAGCTCAAGCATAGATTTAACTTCAGATTCTTTAGCACCATCAAATACTGGAGTAGCCATTGGTACACCCTCTCTGAGGTTTTCTGCTAAGTCTAATATTTCCTTATCTTTTAAAGAACTAAGATCTTGAGATCCATCTTTTTCATAAATCTCTGATAGAAGTCCTCTAATCTCATTTGCTTTCACTTCGGAATCGATCATCTCTCCAATCTTGGTTCCTAGTTCTTTTGCGGCCCAACCAAGGTGGGTTTCTAGGACTTGACCAACATTCATTCTAGATGGCACTCCTAATGGATTGAGAACAATATCTACAGGCTGTCCATTTTCATCAAAAGGCATGTCTTCTTCAGGCATAATTACAGAGATGACACCTTTGTTTCCATGTCTTCCTGCGAGCTTATCTCCTGGCTGTATTCTTCTCTTGATTGCTAAATAAACTTTAACTATTTTGAGAACACCTGGTGCTAAATCATCACCATCTGTGACTTTGGATTTTCTTTTTCCAAATGCTATATCCAAATCTTCTTTATATTCCTTTAAGCTCTTAGCGATATTCTCGATTTGTTTATTTGCGTTTTCATTATCTAGTCTAACCTTGAACCAATCGTCTGAAGGAATTTCATCTAGATCCGAAATCTTGATAGTTGAACCTTTTTTTAATCCTTTGCCTGATGCAACTTTTTTCCCTACTAAAATAGATTCCAGACGAGAGAGTGCTGCTTGCTCAAGAATTTTTAATTCATCATCTATATCTTTTTGAATTTCTGCTAATTGTGACTCTTCTATAGATTCTGCACGACCATCTTTTTCTATACCATCCCTTGTAAACACATGAACATCTATAACCGTACCATCAGCGCCTGAGGAAACTCTCAAAGAACTATCCTTTACATCAGATGCTTTCTCGCCAAAAATTGCTCTAAGCAGTTTTTCTTCCGGGCTTAATTGTGTTTCACCTTTTGGTGTTACTTTACCAACTAAAATATCACCTGACTTAACCTCAGCTCCAATATGTACAATCCCAAATTCATCTAACTTTGAAAGGGCGCTATCTCCAACATTAGGAATATCAGCTGAGATTTCTTCAGGTCCTAATTTAGTATCTCTTGCTACACAAGTTAATTCTTGTATGTGAATACTGGTAAATTTATCATCTCTGACAAGCTTATCTGATATTAGAATAGAGTCTTCAAAGTTATAACCATGCCAAGGCATAAAAGCAATTCTTACGTTCTGGCCTAAAGATAATTCTCCCAGGTCAATTGAAGGGCCATCAGCTAAGATGTCATTTTTATCAATTTTATCTCCCAAGGAGACAATCGGTCTTTGATTTATACAGGTATTTTGATTAGAACGTGTATATTTGATTAAGTTATAAATATCAACTCCTGAATCTCCAGCTTGGATTTCTTTTTCGTTCACTCTTACTACAATTCTACTAGCATCTATACTTTCTATCGTTCCTCCTCTAGATGCTGTAACACATGAACCTGAATCTCTAGCAACAAGCCTTTCAACACCTGTACCAACTAAAGGCTTCTCAGCTTGTAAAGTCGGCACAGCCTGTCTCATCATATTTGAACCCATTAATGCTCTATTCGCATCATCGTGCTCTAAGAAGGGAATGAGGGAAGCAGCAACGGAGAAGGCTTGTTGAGGCGATACATCCATAAAATCTACTCTTTCAGGAGGCATGAATGAAAATTCGTTTTTATATCTTACAGGCACCAATTCTTCTGTAAATTTATTAGAAGAATCCAATAAAGCACTTGCTTGCGCTATTACGTAATCTCCTTCCTCTATCGCTGAAAGATAGTGGAAGCTATCAACGACTTTTCCATTCTCAGCCTTTCTGAAAGGACTTTCTAAGAACCCATACTCATTGGTTCTTGCATAAGCCGCTAAAGAATTTATCAAACCAATGTTAGGGCCTTCAGGAGTCTCTATAGGGCAAACCCTACCATAATGAGTTGGATGAACATCTCTTACTTCAAACCCTGCTCTTTCTCGGGTGAGGCCTCCTGGACCTAATGCTGAAACCCTTCTTTTGTGGGTTACTTCAGATAAAGGATTATTTTGATCCATAAATTGGGATAATTGACTTGATCCAAAAAACTCTTTGACTGCTGCAGATACGGGCTTCGCATTAATTAAATCTTGTGGTCCTAAATCATCAGCTTCAGCAGTTGCTAACCTTTCTCTTACAGCTCTTTCAACTCTCACAAGTCCAATTCTGTATTGATTTGAAACCATTTCACCTACGGATCTTATTCTTCTATTTCCCAGATGATCAATGTCATCAACATTGCCTTGTCCATTTCTTATGGATACCAAAGTCTTTAAAGT
>CACLAF010000012.1 GCA_902604855.1 uncultured SAR86 cluster bacterium
TTTTTACTGTATCCATATTAGAAAATATTTTTTCATGCCGTTGAACAGATTTTTTCATTGATTCAGAATTTCTATAAATTTTTAATGTTCCTTTCTCGGATTCATCATAAGTAACATTATTTTCATTTCTGAATTGGATGGTTAGTTCTTTGCTGAAATTAGCTAGTTCAAATAAGTTTCTTGAAATTTCATTAAATCTTTTTGGTGTTGAATTTCTTAAAAACTTTAAACCCCAAAACAATAAAGAAGGCATTTGATTTAATTTAAGAAGCATTGGACTATCGACTTTTCCTATCCCGGCCAAAATTTGTGCAATATCTGAAGGTGAGTTCCAAGGTGACGATTGAGACGGTGTCATCATACCGGCATTAGCAAAACTGGTTGAAGTGGCGACATCACTTTCTCGCTCAAGAAGTAAAATTTCTTCACCCCTTTCAATGAGAGCATTTGCAGTTGCTAAACCCTGCAGCCCTCCTCCTATAATGACGATTTGTTTTTTATTCAAAATAACTGGTCGGGGCAGCAGGATTTGAACCTGCGACCACCTGCTCCCAAAGCAGGTGCGCTACCAGGCTGCGCTATGCCCCGAAAAAACCGAATTATACATTTTAAAAAAACATATGCACAAAAAAAGGCTCCTACATGGAGCCTTTTCTTAATTTATTCTTTTAAAAAGAATACTTAAATGCCGCTGTGGTAACTCTACCCATTGGAGAATGAGAAAAAGCATCATAGCCTTGCTCATGAGGAGCCTTTGGAGGATCTTCATCAGCTACATTGACAACTGATAGTGAAAGATCTAACTCATCAGTTACTGAGTAAGTGTAGTGCAGATCTACCGTTATCATGTCATCTATTGACTTTCCATCATAACCTAATGACTTTGTTGCAGGTGTAGAGGCAAATAGAGATGTGTAAGCAAAACTTTCAGGTACATCATAATCGCTAATATATCTTACAAAAGCTCTCATGAAATGAGGTCCATTCATAAGACTAGCCATGAAGTTCATCTTAAGTTCTGGCATAGATCTTAACCGGATAGGGCTTGCACCAGCTCTTGTATTATACTTACCGACGGCGTCGTATTTATCACAACCATCCACAAGACAACCACCTACGTCATAAGTTAATAAGTAAACACCATTAACACCAACCTGAGCTTGACCCATGTTAGTATCAAAGTCATACATTGCTTGAAAATCTATACCATCAGTTTCGATACCCTCACCATTAATGGCATCGGTAGTAACATTAACTAATGTGCAACCTTCTGGTCTAGAAGCAGGCGGATTATAAGTACTTCCATCAGCACAGTTATAAACAGCCAGTGGACTTTGTACTGCAACTTTACCAATTGGATCAACCATATCTAGTGAATAGTAGTCAAGATTAACTCTCAGTCCATCTATTGGTGTCCAGATCAATCCAAGATTAATATTGTCTGAACTTTCAGGCTCGAGATTAGTTGGAATTGGAGATTGTACTTCGTAGTACTCACCATCGATTCTTTCAAGAGAAGTATCTATTGAACTAGGCAATATAGGTGACCTAAAGACCTCTTCATAAGAACCCCTTAAAGCCAATGTTTCAGATAATTTATAGAAAGCAGATACTTTAGGAACAACAATATCGTCTGCCTCATAGTCTTCATATCTAACGCCAAAGTCAACATCTAGATTTTCGGAGATTGGTAATGATAGTTCACCAAAGAAAGCGTAGTTTTTACCTTCATTTGCTGAATCGTAAGTGTTTGGTAAGAAGTGCAATAATGGTTTGCAAGGCTTATTATCAGGACATCTAGCATCACCATAGTTTTTGTTGCTAACATCATCTTGTCTGTATTGCATACCGGCTGCAAACGCTACAGCGTTACCATCGATTTCAAAATCAAGATCACCATTAACGATGAAATCAAACACTAATAGGGATCTACGGGTATTTGCACCCATGTCACCTGTTATGTAGTCAATTTCATCTGCGCTATTTGCTAAAGGACTGCCAGCAGCTGCACCAAAGTGACTTCCAAATACGTTGTAATAATAACAACCTTTAGAAGCATCACCTGCGTCTGCTGCAACTCTAGTACATTGGGTTCCACCTAGGCCATTAACCGCATTAACCCATCTCTCAGATACAATGTCATAGTAACTGTATTTATTATTCATAGTTGAATAAGTTACAGAAGCATCAAATCCTGTATCCGTTCCAGGTAGATTACCTCTCGCTCCAACAGACCATCTTGATGTGTCATTTTGATTTTGGAAAGTTGCTGAAGGTCCTTCAATGGCAACTGCTCTACCGAACCACGTTATAGTACCAGCACCAGATTCTCTCGCATTGTATGCCGCTTGCATGTCAGCTGAAAGTGAAGGAAGTGTATTAAGTTTCCAATCCTGGTATCCGGGAGAAGCTGTAGGAACTGATGTATAGTTTCCAGCATTTGTAGGAGGATAAGATGGAGAACCCATATAGTCTGCTCTTAGTTGAGTGTGTAACGCCTCTGCATATATTTCTACATCATCATTAATTTCCATAGAAAAAGTGGCAAAGAATTTGTGTCTTTCTTGAGGATCTATGTAATTTGCAAAAGGAACATAATTATAACCACATCTGCTTACTGCATTGAGCGCTACTGGACCTATTGCCTTAGCTACGCCCGCAACACCTTGCGCAGGAAGTGACATTCCACATAGAGGATCAGCTACAACATTTTGTGCAGGAGATGTTTGGAAAGTGCCTGGATTACCAAAGCTAGAGACTCCCAAAGGCCAAGTGCCATCAAAAGAAGCATACGGTCTTTCCGGAATATTCATTGGATTAGTGTTCTGCCACTCTGCCCCAAATACAATATTAGCGCCTCCATTACCAAAACCAGCAATAAAAGATAGCTCGTCTATACCATCTGATGCGTCGAAGTCTTGGTGACTACCAGTCATTTCGAACCCTTCAAATTTATTTCTAGTTATGAAGTTGAAAACACCTCCCATTGCATCAGTACCATGAGATACCGCACCACCATTCTTGAGTACTTCAATTCGCTCCATTGCGATCATTGGAAAATTACCAACATCTACAAATGCATTTCCTTCTTTCGTAGTACCCGCACTATTGACAATTCTTTTTCCATTGAATAAAACAAGAGTTCTTGGTATTCCCAAGCTTCTAATATTCACGTTCTTAAGACCAACTATTGTTCCACCACCATCGCTGTATTGTTCAGATTGGTTTATGGTTCCAGTTATTGCAGGCATGTTTCTTAAAACTTCCCTCATATTAGGAGCACCAGCTGCACCATATTCTCCTCTGTCAAAAACATCGACAGGAATATCGATCTCTTCTCGATCTGTTTTAATATAACTACCCGTTACAACTACAGCTTCTACGTCTTCATCCTCATCAGAAAATAAAAAGGAGGTAAAAGTAACAAGCGGCAGGATTGCTAATAAAGCAAATATCTTTCTCTTCATTTGTTTCCCCATTAAATGATAAATATTGCGAGAAGTGTTCAATCTACCCGTTCTCACACCATTATGTAACAGTAAGGTATAAAAATACCTTAAATGGTACAGGATCCACTATAACGTCATAAAATTTAAATGAAAGTTAAATTTAAAAATTAATTTTCTTTGATTTATTAATTAATTCCAAATGCTAAAATGCATGAACATATGACAATTATCCTAGATGGAAAAAATTTAGCCCTCTCATCAGAAGAGGATTTGAAAAAAAGAGTTAAAAATCTCTTAGAAAAAAAGAATTTCGTTCCAATCCTAGCAACTATTCTAGTCGGGTCAGACCCCGCTTCTGCAACATATGTCAAGATGAAAGGAAATGCTTGCAAAAGGATAGGTATGAAATCTATAAAAGTTGAATTAGAAAGTGATACCACAACTGAAGAATTGCTATCTAAAATTAGCGAGTTGAACTCTAATCCCGAAGTTCATGGAATTCTCCTTCAGCATCCTGTTCCTAATCAAATCGATGAAAGGCTTTGTTTTGATGCCATAGATATAAAAAAGGACGTAGATGGGGTAACTTGTTTAGGTTTTGGAAACATGTCCATGGGGGAAGAGGCTTTTGGCTCTTGTACACCTCAGGGCATAATGAGATTGCTGCATGAATACAAGATAGATATAGCAGGAAAACATGCAGTAGTAGTTGGAAGAAGTCCTATTTTGGGTAAACCAATGGCAATGATGTTGCTAAATGAGGATGCAACAGTTTCAATTTGTCATTCTAGAACTGCTAATTTGGAACAGCATATAATAAAAGCAGATATTCTTGTTGGTGCAGTTGGTATCCCAAAATTTATTAAATCAAATTGGATTAAAGATGGAGCCGTAGTAATAGATGCAGGTTATCATCCAGAAAAATGTGGAGATATAGATTTAGAAGGAATCATAGATAGGTGTTCTGCTTATACTCCAGTTCCAGGTGGAGTTGGTCCAATGACAATCAATACACTCATACTACAAACAGTTGAAGCCTGTGAAGCGTCTTTATAAACTATTATTAAAATGAAAATTTACGATGTTGCAATTATAGGTAGTGGTTTTTCAGGTATAACATGTGCTCACTACTTAAAAGAAGAAGGTATTGATAACTTCTGCATTTTAGAAAAGAACAATTCATTAGGTGGTGTTTGGAGTCATGGAGGGGTTGGATCTTATCCTGGAGCTGCATGTGATGTTCAATCATATACCTACTTACCTTTTTTAGATGAAACTGGTTTTATACCTTCGAAGAGATACGTAAGTCAGTCTGAAATAGCTGATTACGCAGAACTACTAGTTGACCACTTTGATATACGTAAACATATAAAATTCTTACAAAAAGTAGTAGCTCTTGAGTATGTGGATTTTGGAAAATGGAGAGTTGAAATCACTAATCTTGAGAGTGAAACGAAAACTGAAATATTCGCAAAACACGTAGTTTGTGCAAACGGACCATTATCAAGTCCCAGAATGCCTGAGTTTGGTGGAATGGAAAAATTCAAAGGTGAAAGTTTTCATACTGCTGAATGGGATCAAGAGGCTAATTTAAAAGGTAAGAAAGTAGGCATTGTAGGGACAGGAGCTTCTGCTGCACAAGTCATCACATCAATCGCAGATGAAGTAGAATCGTTAACAGTATTTCAAAGAACAGCAACATGGGCTATCGAAAGAGAAGACCAACCTACTCCACCAGATATAGTCGATGCTTTCAAGGCTGGAGGATACAGTTCAAAGCTTAGATATGTAGACTGGAAAGGGGAATATCCTCCTGATCCCAATTTGCCTTTCACGTTCGAGCAGTTACATGATGAAAATTGGAATTCTGCAGTTTGTAATCTTTTGAGTGAGAGAATCAAAAATGATGTCAATGATCCCGAAGTGGCAAAACTCCTTACGCCTGATTATCCTTTTTTCTGTAAAAGAGTTTTGATTATTGATGATTATTTTACAACTTTTAATAAAGAAAATGTTCACTTAGTTAATGATCCTGGAGGAGTAGTTGCCGTCAATGAAACAGGTCTTGAGATGTCATCGGGGGATTTACACGAACTTGAAGTGATTATTTATGCCACTGGCTTTGATGCTGGCCTAATACCTTTTACAGTAACAGGTAAAAATGACGTAACTTTGGCAGATAAATTTGGAGCTTCTGCTGAGAATAATTTTCAAATGATTGAACCAAAAACCTTATGGGGTCTTCATGTAAATGATATGCCTAATTTTTATATGATGGTCGGACCTCAAAGCTTGAACCCTGTGACTAATGTGACTCTTCTATGCGAAGAACAGGGTAAATATATTGCAAAGCTTGTTTCATCAATGAAACTTCAAAATAAACATGAAGTTGAGCCTCTTGAGGAAGCTGTTAAGAATTGGACTGATAAATGCAATGTTTCTTCAGATGGGAAAATATGGCTCCAATGCAATAATTGGTATATGAAAGGCACTAAAGATGATCAATCTGCGGGAAGAAGTCGTTCAAAGGCTATGTGGATGGAATCACATGAATCATATCTTAATCACTTATTAGGTGGTGCTGATGGACATCAAGATGAACTACTTAAGTTTTCTTAAAAAGACTTATCTAAACATTGTTATAATAATACAAGAGGAGATCTAGATAATGGAACATATTGATGTAGTGGTAGTTGGAGCCGGTATTTCAGGTATTGGAGCTGCTTATAACTTGAAAACGCGATGCCCCCAAAAGACTTACAAAATCCTAGAAGGACGATCTAATTTGGGAGGTACATGGGATCTTTTTAAATATCCTGGCATAAGATCTGACTCCGATATGCATACCATGGGTTTTAAATTTAAACCTTGGAGGAGCCCCAAAACTATTGCTGATGCTCCTTCTATTCTTGAGTATCTAAATGAGACTGTAGATGAATTTGATTTGAGAAAAAAAATTCAATTCAATAGAAAAGTCATATCTGCTGTTTGGTCGTCTGCCGATGCTCTTTGGTATTTAAAAGTAGAAAATCAAGTGAACAACTCTGTTGAAGAGATGACTTGTAATATTTTATATTTATGTGGCGGATATTATAATTATGACGAGGGTTACACACCTGAATTTAAAAATGTTGAAGCCTTTGAAGGTCAAATTGTTCACCCTCAAAAATGGCCAGAAGGATTAAATTATTCTGACAAAAAAGTGGTTGTGATTGGTAGTGGAGCAACCGCTGTTACAATCGTTCCTGCCATGTCAGAAAAAGTAGAACACATCACTATGCTTCAAAGGTCTCCTACCTATTATTTTGCAGCTCCTGATGAAGATAAAATCGGTAACTTCATAAAGAAATTTACTACAGATAGATTGGGTTATTTTTTAGTGAGATGGAAAAATATTCTAATGCAAAGATTTATGCTCAATAGACTCAGACGAAATCCTGAAAAAACAAAAGAGATGTTAATTAATCATGTTAGAGGACATCTTGGAGAGGACTATGATGTTGATAAACATTTCACTCCTAGATATATGCCTTGGGATCAGCGCCTATGCTTTGTTCCCAATGGAGATATGTTCAATGCTATCAATTCTGGAAAGGCTTCAGTCGTCACTGAAACAATCGATGAATTCACTCCTAAAGGTATTAAGCTTGATTCAGGAGAAGAATTGGAAGCAGACATCATAATTACAGCCACTGGGTTAAACATGAGACTGCTTAACGGTATAGATATAAAAATTGATAATCAAACTCTCGATATTTCAGAAAAGACTCAATATAAAACAATGATGTTTAGCGATGTACCAAACTTGATAGCAACTTTTGGGTATACAACTGCTTCTTGGACATTAGGTGCTGATCTCATATCGGAATATGCATGCAAATTGATTAACTTACTAGATAAAAAGGGGTTAGATTATTTTTGTCCTGAGATAGGTGAAGATGTTGTGTCTGAAAAAGAATATCTAGACTTGAACTCTGGATATATCGAGAGAGTGAGAGATCAACTGCCTAAGCAAGGCTCAAGAGATCCCTGGATTAATAGCCAAAATTATTTAAGAGATATCACTCAAATTCGTTTCAAGAGTGTAGAAGATGATGACCTTAAATTTAAGAAAGCAGGCTAGGAGTTACTTTTCGCAGATTTATTAAAGTCGTCAAAATAATAGTAATTAACACCCTCTCCATAACCGGAAAGATTAACCATCGCCTTGGCTAGAGTGTCGCCCTTTATGCTTCGGTACTTTCTTTTGCTTCCCATTAAGAAAGGATCTATAAAATAAGGAAAAATCTTTTGTCCAACAAACTCCCCTAACCTCATTTCATTTCTAGCGCCTATTAATAAACCAGGTCTATGAATAGATATAGAATCAAAATCTATCTTAGTGATTTTATCTTCTATCATTCCCTTGCTTTTTAAATAAAAGTTTGTGGAGTTAGAATCCGATCCCAGAGAAGTGACAATGGAAATATTTTTAACACCTCTTGCTTGGGCTTGCTTAGCAATCTCGTAACAGTAAGTTATATCAACCTTCTGAAACGCCTCTTTAGATCCAGCTTTTTTGATAGTGGTACCTAAGCAAATAAATATATCTTTAACTTCTGATAAAGTCTCATCTGAAAATTGAAGATCATCAAAATCTATCTTGTAATAATTTAACAAAGAGTTATTACTTACTTTGTCATTCCTTACAAGAGCCAGAACCGCAATATCTTTTTCAATTAGATGATTTACTACAGATTTACCAACCAAGCCGGTTGAACCAACTACCATAGATTTATTTCTTAGCATCTCTAGGGCCAGTATTTATCTTTAAGTAGTCTTTTATATAATTTTCCTGTTGGATGTCTAGGCAGTTCCTCTTCGAAATCTATAGTTCTAGGACTTTTAATTGAAGACATATTCTCTTTACAAAAAGCAATGAGTTCTGCTTCTAGGTCGGGCCCTGCATCACTTAAATTTGCTGGCTGTACTACAGCCTTGACTTCCTCCCCCATTTCTTCATTCGGAACACCAAAGACTGCGACATCTGCAACCTTGGGATGCATCACTAAAAGGTCTTCAGTTTCTTTAGGATAAATGTTCACTCCTCCAGAGATAATCATGAAGGATTTTCTGTCAGTAAGATAAAGAAAACCATCCTGATCTAAATAGCCCACATCACCAAGAGAGCTGTAACCTTTATCAGTCATTGCGCTTTTAGTTTTCTCTTCATCATTATGGTATTCAAATGTCGTTGCTGTCTCACCTCCGAAGTAAACACCCCCTACTTCACCTGTTGATAATTCTTCACCATCATCATCAAGGATATGTAATGAGCCAAATAAAGGTCTGCCTACGCTACCTTTATGTTCTAACCATTCTGCAGAATTAATCATAGTTATTCCATTATATTCTGTACCCGCATAGTATTCGTGAATTATTGGGCCCCACCAATCTATCATCTCTTCTTTCACAGCTACTGGACAAGGAGCAGCAGCATGAATAGCAACTTGATGGCTAGATAAATCATATTGCGATCTAATTGAAGCGTCTTTCTTTAAGAATCTAACAAACATTGTTGGCACCCATTGGGAATGAGTAACCTTGTATTTTTCTATTGATTCTAAGGCAGTCTCTTCATCAAATTTTTCGAGAATAATTGAAGTTGCACCTGAAGCGAGAAAACCAGTATTAAAATTTAGCGGAGCGGCGTGATACAGAGGTGCTGGAGATAAATACACACTATCCTCTCCAGCTCCATATAGCATTAACACTCGACCTAAACCCGGATCTTCTTCATCTGGCTCATAGGGCAATGGAGTTAATGGTAATTCTCTTTTCACTCCTTTGGGTTTACCTGTGGTTCCTGAAGAATAAAGCATAGATCCTCCCTGACATTCATCTTCAATCGAGACAATTGGCATATCTAGAATTCCATCTTCATAAGAAAGATACCCAGATGTTGTACCATCTAGCATAAATAGATGAACACCCTCTAGAGCTTCTTTGAGATCGCTTGCTGTTTGTTCTAAAAACTTAGAAGTGATTAATACTTTAGCATCACAATCTTTAACAATGTACTCCACCTCAGATGGTTGAAGTCTCCAACTTATTGTTGTGTACCTAAGACCGCTTCTCCAAGCAGCAAATACGATTGGGAAAAATAAATGATGATTTTCCATCATGATAGCAATGGAGTCACCTGGTTTTAGTCCTAGAGATCTAAATAAATGAGCACCTTGATTAGACAGTTCGTTTAATTGACCATGTGTGACTACCTTACCGCTACCTGCCATTATTACAGCTGGCTTTTCTGGAAACTTTTTTCCATTAACTCCCGGATGCATAACTTCTCCCGTGTTATATACTTTAAAACTTATGTGAATATTGCCATACAATATAAAAATCTGTAAGACTAAAATAATTTAATCATATGACTTCAAAATCTCTTGCATTAATAACCGGCTTCGGAGGAATAAATTCGGCAGGGAGAAGTTCATCTTACCTTGCATACAAAAATATGGTCTTCAATTCTCTTTCAAATAAAGAACAACTTGAGGTTCTTCAAGACTTGGCCGTTCTACAGGGGAAAATTGAGCCTGTTGGCAGATCTTGGGAAACTAATTCTGGCGATTCAATTGATCTCAAAAAATACTTACTTGATAACAGCTCAGATATAAGGTCTGACTCAATGGTAAGAGAATTAGATAGGGATTTATATGACCAAGATGGAATTATTCTTGACCAAATCGGTGCGAGTGCAGCTGGGCAATTACCGAAAGGATTTGATCCTTCGAGTTTATACCCTGCAAGACAACATCCTAAAGCCCTTCAGATGACCATATTTGGTATGGGTGATGCTCTTGGACAGCTTGGAATAGACTGGAAAGTCATCCAAGAAAAAATAGCTCCAGATGAAGTAGCAGTTTTTAGTGGGGCGGCAATAGGCCAACTAGACAGCTTCGGGTTTGGTGGATTAATGCAATCACGATTAAAAGGATCTAGAGCAAGTTCCAAGAATTTAGCCCTAGGTTTAGTAGAAATGTCTGCTGATTTCATAAATGCCTATATTCTAGGTAGTGTGGGACGTACGGGTCATGTTGTGGGTGCTTGTGCAACTTTTTTGTATAACCTGCAAATGGGAAAAGAAGCCATTGAGTCGGGATCTGCTAGATTTGTGGTTGTAGGCGGTGCAGAAGCTCCTATTACTCCTGAGATCGTTGATGGATTTTATGCAATGAGCGCACTATCAGATGATAAAAGAATGATGGAAATGCAAGCTCAACATAATGAAAATTTAAAAGAAGGGCCAATCCAAAGGAAGGCATGCAGACCTTTTGGTCAAAATGTGGGGATGGTGCTTGGTGAGTCAGCTCAGTTTATTATTTTAATGGATGATGCTCTAGCTATAGAGTTAGGAGCCGAGGTTTATGGGTGCGTGTCTGCTGTTTCATCTCATTCAGATGGATTCAAAAGTTCAATAAGTGGACCAGGCGTTGGTAACTATATAACTATGGCCAAGTGTGCTTCGGAAGCAGAAAAAATTATTGGGTTGAAAAAACTAAGAAATAAAACCTTTGTGCATGCACACGGAACAGGAACACCAGCAAATAGAACAACTGAGTCTCATATTCTTAATGAAATAGCACAAACCTATGGAATAAAATCCCTTCCAGTTTCAGGTATCAAATCTTATTTAGGTCATAGTATGGCGCCTGCTTCTGGCGATCAACTGACAGCTACTCTAGGAACTTGGGATAAAGGTATAGTTCCAGGCATACATTCAACAGATTTTATTGCTGAGGATGTTTATCAGAAGAACCTAGATATTCTTCTTGATGACCAAAAAGAAGATAAAAATTATTTCAGTGCAGCTTTCTTAAATGCAAAAGGTTTTGGCGGAAATAATGCCTCAGCTTTGATCTTATCACCTGAAGAATCAATGACCTTATTATCTAAAAAATACACTCCTTCGAAGATAAAGAAATACTTGTCTTTAAATGAAGGCGTAAGCGCAAAGGCATCAAAACATAACAAACAATGTTTAAGAGGAAATTATAATATTATCTATAAATTCAATGAAAATGTTCTTCAGGGGGAGGAAGACGTAATTATGGAAAAAAGTAAAGTAAGCCTTAAGGGGTTTAAGCAATCAATAAATCTAAAAAAATAAAACGGGGAAAGAAATGGAAAGAAACTGGAAAGAGGTAAGATCAGAAGTAAAACGGTTCGTTGAAGAGGAAGTTTACCCTGCTGAACCTATTCTTCATAAAGGAAACGAGGAAACTAAAGAGAAACTTTCTGAACTGATGCAAAAAGCAAAAGATAATTCTTTGTGGGCACTTGGGCATCCTAAAGACATAGGAGGTCAAGGTATGCCTTTCATGGAATATGTCTACATTAATGAAGTTGTTGGAAGATCTTCTAGTGCGATGGTTGCTTTAGGAACGCATTCACTTCAAGACTCAATAATGCTAAGAGAATTTGCTCCTAAAAAATGGAGAGATGAATATCTTGAACCTTTGGTTCAAGGTGAAGTTTTTCCAAGCTTTGCAATGACTGAACCAGATATTTCTAGTTCTGATCCAACTCAATTACAAACTACTGCTATTCTTGAGGGTGATGAATGGGTTATAAACGGAACTAAATGGTTTACAACAGGAGCTGCCAGAGCTTCTTACACGACCGTTATGTGTCGTACAGAGTTAGATGTTCCTAGTCATGGTGCTTTCAGTATGATTATTGTTCCAACTGATAATCCTGGTTACAAGATAGTGAGAGAAACTCCAGTTCTTGGCATAAATGGTGGTCATTATGAAGTTAATTATGACAATGTCAGAGTGCCTAAAGAAAATCTTCTTGGTCCTAGAGGACAAGGTTTCTTAATTGCTCAAAGAAGATTAGGGCCTGGTAGGATTTTTCACTGCATGAGGTGGCTTGGCCAAGCTCAAAGAGCGTTTGATTTAATGTGTGAAAGATTACATTCAAGGGAGACTTTTGGAACTCCTCTAGCTGATAAACAGTTAATGCAAAAATTTGTCTTTGATAGTGCTTGTGAAATTCAAGCCAGCAGACAGCTTACATTAGATGCTGCTAAAAGGATTGATCAAGGAGATGACGCAAGGATAGAGATAGGAATGATAAAAGTTGTAGGTGCTGAAATGGTTCATAATGTTATTGATAGAGCCATTCAAGTGCATGGTGCTAAAGGTCTTACTGATGATACTCCTCTGAGCTTAATGTACAGACACGCTAGAGAAGCAAGAATTTATGATGGTCCAGATGAGGTTCATGTTCAATCTGTTGCCAGAAGAATCTTAAAAAATTATCAAAATAATGGGGTGGGATGGGATTTTGGTGAAAGAGATGCAAGCTTAGAGAGCTAAATGAGCCAAGAGTTAGGCAATCTTTTATCAAAAAAACTTGAGAGTGAGTCCATTAATGGTGAGATCATAAATCTTGAGCCTTTAACCGGAGGAGCATCAAAAGAAATTTGGAAATTTGAAGTGAAACTCAAAGATAAATCTGAAAAATATATTCTTAGGAGAGGTTCAGGAATTGAAGGTCCTCTTGCAATCAAAACTTCAGATGAAGCCCAAATCCAAAAAACTGTAAGAAAATTAGGTGCATTAGTTCCCGAAATCATTTCTGTATCATCTCTTAGCGAACCTCTAGGAGATTCCTACATTATGAAATTTGTTGAAGGTGAAACTATTGCAAGAAAAATCTTGAGAGATGCAGAATATAAAAACGCACTTCAAAATCTTGCTTTTGAATGTGGTGAATCCATTGCAAAAATTCATCAAGCAGATATAGCAGAATTTAGTTTCCTTCCAAAAAAGACTGTCAAAGAGCAACTGAGTGATTTATATGAAACCTATACTTTATTCGATCAGCCTTCTCCTGTATTCGAGTACACCTATCTTTGGCTCAAGGAACAAAACTTTGGTGAAATTAATGATGCTCTTGTACATGGTGATTTCAGACTTGGGAATATCATTGTTAGTCAAGATGGATTGCAATCAATTATAGATTGGGAACTTGCTCATGTAGGTAATCCTTTACAGGATCTTGGATGGATTTGCGGGAATTCATGGAGGTTTGGCAATAGAGATAAAGTTGTAGGTGGTTTTGGTGATTTAAAAGACCTTCTGGATGGATACAACTCCGTAAGTGAATATCAAGTTGATCAGGAAATAGTTAAGGCATGGCAAGTTTTTGGAACTTTCAGATGGGGAGTTATTTGCCTCATACAAGCATCTGCTCATTTAAATGGGACCATTAATTCTGTAGAAAAGGCAGCAATTGGTAGAAGAGTATCTGAAACGGAAATTGATATAGTTGATTTGCTTTTTTTAGGAGGTAGATAATGATCTTTGACAAACCCGATAGTGTTGAATTATTGAATGCGGTGAATCATTTTTTAAATGAAAAGATAAAAGATGAAGTACCTCCTCACTTAGCATTTAAATTGAGGATTGTCGAAAATGTATTAAACATAGTCAGTAGAGAAATAGCACTCGGAGAGAAATTATCTAATGACGTAATAAAGGATTTAAGAGAACTAATTGAGACAGATACTGCAAATATCAAAGATCTTGCATTATTGATTAAAGAAGAAAAATTAGACTTACAAAACGAAGATTTAAAGAAACTGCTAGTCAAATTATCAAAGAATAAAATTACAATTGATAATCCTAACTACTCTACTTTAAAAAAATTAGTCGACTGACTTTAATGCCTTCTTATCTCTGAAAATCATCAAAAATGGCATGAAAAATGCCCAAGTCTTGTGGTAGTGTTTAGGAAATAATCTTTGTGAAAGATCTAACAATTTAGCATCTAAACCAATAAAGATTCTACTTTTCTTCTTTCTCACACCATTTAGAATAATTTGTGCAGCTTTACTTGGGTGCATACCTCCTTCCCTAAAAAGATCTCCCATTTCTTGTTGAGATTTTGGAGCATTTCTTGTGAAAATAGAGTCTCTAGCTCCATCATCTCTATTGAAGTCTTCATCACTCATTCTTGCAGTTGCAGCAATATTTGTCCCAATATGACCAGGATGGACACAATGAATTTGCAGATTTGGATTCGTTGCTTTCATCTCAAGAGCTAAGCTTTCGGTAAATCCTCTTACGGCAAACTTTGTTGCGTGATATACGGTTTGTCCAGGGACGGCAACCATACCGAATATAGATGATGTGTTAACGATAGCTGCTTCAGGACTTTCAATCATATGAGGTATAAACGCTCTTGTGCTATTTATAACGCCATCAAAATTAATCCCCATCACCCAATCCCAGTTCTTTTCATCCATATCTTTAAAGTGCGATCCCGTTGTGACACCAGCATTGTTAAATACCAAGTCGACCTTTCCATGTTGATCGATGACCTTTTGAGGTAAGGCCTCTATAGATTCTTTATCGGATACATCTAAAACATGAGAAGAGACAGATACATTATATTTTCTTAACATTTCGACAGTTTCATTCAATGTATCTTCATTAACATCCGTAACGCAGACATCAGCACCATCTTGTGCAAGCAATATTGCCAGATATCTTCCCATTCCTGAACCTGCTCCAGTAATTACAGCGACTTTATCTTTAAACGTTTTCATCTATTCTCCCCTTCTCTCCCCATTAAAATTTATATTATAAGCATCCTCAGGTGAGTTTCTAACCCACCCATCAATTGCCTTAGCATCTTCTCCAACAAGGACTCTCCATTCCTTTCGTTTTACAGCAGAAAGGATAATTGCTGCAGCTTCAGCTGAAGATGTAGGAGCACTATTTTTAAAAGACTCTGCATTTTCTTTTATTTGATCTTTAATTTGTTCAATCGAAAAGTTATGGACTGGCATTCCCATTTTTATCATAGCTTCTTTTGTCTTTTCATAATCTTCATCTGATCTTTCCCCTCCCAAAATCTTCCCTGTATTTTCTGCTATAGAAGTTCCAATATGCCCTGGCATTACAACTGAAACCCCAATATGTGGTGCGTTAACTTTAAAATCATCAATTAATGCCTCGCTGAAACCTTTTACAGCAAATTTGGCTGCCGAGTAGGAGGTATGAGGTGCTCCATTCAAAGTAGCCCAGAAACCATTAACACTACTAGTGTTTATAATATGTCCTTCGTCACTTGCAACAATGTATTCCATAAAAGCTCTGCTGCAATAATAAACACCATACCAACAGACTGCGAAGCATCTCTCCCATTCTTCTCTTGAACCTTCAACGAAGCTTCCTCCTCCTCCAATACCGGCATTATTAAAAAGTAGATTTATTACGGAAGTGTCATGTTGATCTATTACTTCATCTTTGAATAGGAGGACCTGCTCCTCATCGCTGACATCACAAATATGCTTGGTAACTTTAATATTTGGACATTCCTTAGAAACAATTTCGAATGTTTCCTCCATATTCTCCTGAATCACATCACACATGGCGACATGACAGCCTTCTGCAGCTAACTGCCTCACTAGTTCTCTACCCATCCCGGTACCGCCACCGGTTACAACTGCTATTTTATTTTTAAAGTTTTCCATCTTGAAAGACCTTCTTACTTAAAAAAATATACTAATTTTCGTTAGTATCTTGAGATTTAGGAAAATCACTAAATGGAAAAGGCTTTTCACCACTTTGATAGGTTAAGTAATCAATGATTTGAACCATATAATCTCTAAAACCTAGAGAAACTTTAGAGATATTCTCACTTCTTTTATCCGTAATTAAAACGAAAAGAAACTGAATGAATACAATTAACCATAGGAAGGTCATGGATAGATAATATGCAAATGAAAAGGCTAACATCCAAAAAAGCCTTATCCACTTTCCCTGTTTTAGGAAATTATCTTTCCACTCTTCACTATCGATGATTTCTTCATTTCCTACATCAATAACTTTATCTTCTTCTTTTTCTGACATATTTTTATTTTACAAATTCAACATCTTTTATCATGTCTTGACCCAAGACATTTTGAATTGATCCATCAAGACTATCACCTTTATAGATTATTTTGTAAAGAGAATCCACAATAGGCATCTCAACTTGATTTTTATCTGATATGTTCTTTACAACCCTTAAGGTTTTTAATCCTTCAATGGTTTGGCCAATTTTTTGTTTAGCTTCATCAACAGATAGACCTTCACCAATATATTTTCCAAATTGATGATTTCTACTCAGAGGTGATGCACAAGTTGTAATAAGATCTCCTACTCCGGCCAAGCCTAGAAAAGTTTGAGGATTAGCCCCTAAATCAGTCGCCAAACGTCCCATTTCTCCTAACCCTCTTGTCATGATCATACCAATAGTATTTTCTCCTGAATTTAAACCATCAGCTATACCGCATGCAATTGCATATATATTCTTTAGTGCACCACCCATTTCTACACCGTAAGGATCATCATTCTCATAAACTCTAAAATAATCTGTTGATAAATCTTCAATAGTCTCTCTTCTCAGATCTTCATCTTTACTAGCTATGACTGTTCCAGATAAGTGATGATTGGCTATTTCTTCTGCAAGATTAGGTCCGCTTAAGACACCTACAGAATTCTTAGGATAATATTCCTCAAGTATGTTACTCATCAAGCTGAATCCATCTTTTTCGACACCTTTGGTGGCGGTAATAAGATATGAACTTTTCTGAATAAATTTATGTGCTAGTTTCGATACCTCTCTGAAAGCATCGCTTGGTATGCAAAATATAATTGTATCTGAATTAGATACTTCCTCAATATGAGGGGTTGCTACGAGATTTGATCCTAGATTTAAACTGGGAAGATATCGGTGATTAATATGGGTTTGATTGATTTCTTTTGCAGTTTCTTCATCTCGCATCCATAGAGTTACTTTATTTCCATTCAATGAGGCAAGGTGAGCTAAGACTGTACCCCAACTGCCCCCTCCTAGGACGGAAATACTTTTTCTATTCATTAATTTTCAACAATTATATTTATGAAGTTACAATCAAATAGAAATTCTAACAGTTTGTATTTTTTTAAGCTAAAACCATCAGGAAGGAGACATGAAGATTAGAAAATTAAAGTCAGCAGAGGATGTAAAAAAGTTTTTAGATTCTTCTAAAGCAGAGTATGTCAAAGTTGGACTAACAGATATAGATGGTATTCTGCGAGGAAAATATATGCATGTAGATAAATTCATCAAATCTTCAAAAAAAGGTTTCGGATTTTGCGATGTAATATTTGGTTGGGATAGCAGTGATGAATTGTATGAACTTAAGAATGAATCAGTGGATAATCTTTATACAGGATGGCACTCAGGATTTCCTGATACCAAAGCAAATATTATTCCTGAATCCGGAAGGATCAATCCTTTTGAAGAGAATATTCCCTTCTTTCTAGCAGAATTATCCGAAGATGAAGTTTGTCCTAGAGGCTTGCTTAATAAACTCATTAAAAAAATGGAAGATGTAGGGATAAAATCAAGGTCTGCTTTTGAATATGAATTTTTTCTTTTTAATGAAACACCTCATTCTATAAGGAGTAAAAATTATTCTAATCTTACTAATTTCACTCCAGGAATGTTTGGATATTCGATACTAAGGAGCTCTGTTGAATCTAAGCTTTATAATGAATTGTTGAATTTATGTCTGGGCATGGATATGCATTTAGAGGGACTCCATACTGAAACAGGACCTGGAGTGATAGAGGCAGCTATAACTGTAGATGATTCACTAAATGCCGCCGATAAAGCAGCTTTGTTTAAGACTTTCTCTAAGGTTCTATTTCAAAAAAATGATCTGATGGCAAATTTTATGGCGAAATGGTCAGATAAGTATCCTGGACAATCTGGTCATATTCACACCTCTCTTCAAGATCTGGAAGGAAAGTCGCTATTCGCATCTAGTCAAAAGGATCTTCCGGAGCAATTAAAGTATTTTATAGGAGGTTTGCAAAAATATATGAGAGAGTTTTCTATAATGATTGCGCCGACTGTAAATTCCTATAAAAGACTATGTCCTGGAGCATGGGCTCCAATAAATATGACTTGGGGAATTGAAAATAGAACAACAGCATTTAGAGTCATAAAAGGTGATTCAACAAGTCAAAGGATAGAAAATAGACTGCCGGGTGCAGATTCCAATCCATACCTCGCGCTTGCAGCTACATTAGGAGCAGGATTTCTTGGGATTCAAGAAAAAATCGACCCTACCGAGGAGACTTTAGGTGGCGCATATGATTTAAATCTAGAACGAAAATATCAAGTACCTTCTAATTTAGGTGAAGCAGCAAATCTTTTTAAGAATTCAGAATCAGCCAAAAATCTTTTTGGAGAAACGTTTGTCATACATTTTGCAAACACTAGGATTTGGGAATTTAAAGAATTCCAGAAAAATAAAAACTTTTTTGACTCCGAGGAAATTTCTTTATGGGAGTTAGATAGATACTTTGAAATAATATAATAATGAAAACAGGAATAGTATTTCACGAGCTTTATCTTTGGCATGACACAGGGAATCATGCTGATTATGTGCCCTATGGATTTCCAGTTGAGCCTTTTCAACATTCAGAGAATCCTGATGCAAAAAGGAGGATCAAAAACTTAATGGAAGTTTCAGGCCTTTATGAAAAACTTTTTCAAATTACTCCAAGAAAGGCAACTAAAGATGAAATCTTGTTATTTCATACTGAAAATCATTTTGAGTATATTAAATCACTGAATGACTCCATAAATATTGATGCAGGCATCACTACACCGACTGGAATAGGTAGTTTTGATATTGCACTTCTCTCTGCTGGAGGAGTCATAGAAGCTATTGATCATGTTATAGACGAAAAGGTTGATAATGCATATGCTTTAGTCAGACCTCCTGGTCACCATGCTATGCAGAATAAAGCTATGGGATTTTGTATTTTTGGTAATGCCGCTATTGCGGGCAAACATGCTCTTAAAAATAAAGATCTACACAAAATAGCTTTTATTGACTGGGATGTGCATCATGGAAACGGAACGCAAGCTGCTTTTTATAATGACTCTAATGCTTTAACAATTTCTATACATCAAGATAGAAATTTCCCGACTAATTCTGGTCTTGTCTCTGAAAATGGGGAAAAAAAAGGAGCTGGTTATAACATTAATATTCCTCTACCTCCTGGTTCAGGTGTTGGAGCTTATGAAGCGGCGTTTGATCGAGTTGTAATACCGGCGATTGAAAAATATAAACCTGAATTAATCATTGTGCCTTCAGGTTTTGATGGAGGTGCAGGTGATCCTATTGGTAGACAAATGATGACTGGAGAAGGATTTAAATCTCTGACACAGAAGCTAATGAAAATAGCTGACGAAGTTTGTAGTGGAAAAATTCTAATGACTCATGAAGGTGGTTATAGTGCAGCGACTGTGCCCTTCTTTGCACACTCAGTCATCGAGACTCTAGCTCAAGAAAATATGGGCATTGAAGACCCGTTTCAAAGAATCATCGGAAACCTTGGCCAGCAAGAGCTTCAACCCCATCAAGATAGCTTGATTAAAGAAGTAGAGAAATTACTCAAAAATATAAAATAATTATGAAAGATATATTTAATTTAGATGGGAAAACTGCAATTGTTACAGGAGCATCTTCAGGCCTTGGTAAACACTTTGCTAAAACACTCTCTGCAGCTGGTGCTAATTTGGTTATCTGCGCAAGAAGGATGCAAAACCTAGAAAAACTCAAGGATGAAATTGATGGTGAAGTACTCGTGCTGCCATTAGATGTAACTTCTGAAGAAAGTGTCTCAAATTTCTTTTCAAAAGTGGAGTCTTCAATAGGCTCTGCAGATATATTAATAAACAATGCAGGGACATCTGATCCAAAGAGGTTTAAAGATTTAGATGAGGAAAGTTGGAACTACGTTCTTGAAACTAATCTGAATGGCGCATACAGGGTTGCAAAGAACTTCACAGATCATTTAATCAAAGATAAAAAAGGAGGCAGTATTATTAATATTGCTTCAATTCTCGGTCTAAGAGTCGGACTCAATCTTGCCAGTTATGCAACCGCTAAGGCAGGTTTAGTTCAATTAACTAAAAGTATGGCTTTAGAATTAGCGAGATTGAATATTAGGGTAAATGCGATTGCTCCAGGTTACATTTTAACTGAAATAAATGATGATTTTTTTGCTACGACTGATGGACAAAACTATATCAAAAATATACCAATGAATAGATTGGGCCTAGAGTCAGATCTTGATGGCGTATTGTTACTTTTATCTAGTGAGGCTTCATCTTTTATGACAGGTTCAATAATCCCTGTAGATGGAGGTCATCTGATAAATCCTCTTTAGTTTATTGAACGATCTTAATTAATCTCCCAGCTTTAAGAGTTTTATCAGGATAATCGCCATTGATGAGACGCAGCTGGTCTTCCGCATTAATATTTATACTACTCTTTGATGCAAGAGATTTATAACTATCCCCTTCTTTAACTTTATAAATTTTCAGTCTTTGTGGCTTAGATAGAACTTTCTCTTCTGCTATTAGATTCCTAAAAGAATTAATGATGTTGAGAAATTCTGCATCAAATTGTGAGATATTAGAATAATCATTTTTTGAGTAACCTAAAAATTGAAAAACTTGATCATCCTTAAATATAACTGCCATCCTAGTTTCTTTTCCATTTCTATAAGTCTTCGCAGTGAACCCTTCAAATCCATTCACTCTTAAACTCATATCATCGTATGTATTTGAGGCAAAACGTCTCAAATAGCTTTCTGGAGACTCTTTAAAATTTAAATCTTCAAGAGTCATCTGTAAAACTGCTTCTCCAAAAGGAGACATAAAAATGAGCTGATTAGGTGTATTAATAATTTCCCAAGATTGAGGAGAGGACATGAAAAGATTTAAAGGACCATGATAAAACTTATTATCTCTCCTAATGCCAGATTGTTCTGAATCACCAAAGACCATACCTTCTATCTTTTCAAGATAGATATCTTTTGTTTTTTCATTTCCCTTTTGATAAGTATTACTCACATTATCTAAAACTTCTTGAAGACGAAGATCGTTTGATGGATGGCTTGCAAAAACTCCGTGATAGCTTCTTGGTTCCTGCCCTCTTTGCTCAGCTATCTTCTTTGAATAAGTTTCTTGATCTTTGAGTACCGATAGTACGTCATACATACCCTGAGGAGAATACCCATCCTGATATATATATTGAGCACCTAAATCGTCAGCTTCTAGTTCCATCTCTCTTCCATAACCAGAAAGAAGTGCCCCCGAGGCCAAATTAGCTATATTCCCTGCCGTTCTACCAGAGTTAATTTCAATTGCTGCTGAAAGAATACCCATTAATTGAGATTGTGAATACTGTCTTACACTATGCCTTGCAGTGACATGCCCAATTTCATGACCTAAAACAGCTGCTAATTCTTCTTCGCTAGAAAAATAACTCATCAATCCACGATTGATATAAATGTAACCTCCTGGCAACGCAAAAGCATTGATGTCTGGACTATCAAGCACCGTGAACCTATAAATAAGGTTTGGTCTATGACTCTTTAAGGCAAGAGATTCTCCGATTGACTGAACATAGTCTTGAAGTTTTTGATCTTGATAAACTGGATTCATTTTGAGTATTTGAGAATTGTATTCTCTGCCCATCTGAATCTCTTGTTCCTCACTAATCATCACAAAATCCTGCTTACCTGTTACAGGATTTACCGCACAACCCACGAGAGAAAAAATGAGAAATAACGTGAAAAGATAAATTTTCATGAGGTAAGCAAATTCACTGCCTTTGTTCCAAACTCTTCCCACCAAGATTCACCCATTGCAACTATTTTTTTAATATTTGCTTCTCTTTTATCATCTAACCTTCTATTAACAGTTCCTAAAGGAGAATTTACTCTCAAATAATTTCTTCCAATCAAATCCCCTGCTAATTCATGGTCGAGGCTACTTTCAACCATTAGACCAAATAAATCATGCATCATCCATCCAACAACTCCCCAGTTTTGAGAAGCTTCACCTTTTAGGGGTCTTTTACTAAGACCTGTTCCTACACTTAAAACTTTCAGTTCGGTATTTGGAAATAATTTTACAGCTTCAGCATAACCATGAAGGGCTGGATTATTAGCTACAATAGCTCCATCTATTAAATATCTATCTTCTACTTTTGCTGTTGGGAAATAGATTGGAGCTGCACTGGTAGCATTTGCAGCATCAATAATTTTAATTTGACTATCTTCTTCAGAATAAGATCTTATTAGAACAGGTTTACGTTTTTCTATGTCATAACTTGTTACTGCTACAGGTTTTTTTGCATCCATCATGATGCTTTTACCGAAATATTTCTTTAAGACAAAAAGTTTGCCGACATTATCATATTTAGGTCTTCCTTGAAGTAATCCAAATTTACTTTCCCAAGAAGAATTGCTCATAGTTTTGTTTATATTTCTTGGTGCCCATATATCCTCTAAATCAATAACCTTTGCTTCATTAACAGCTAAAGCTAAACAAGAAACAGCTCCAGCAGATGTCCCTATAAAGTAGTCAAACTTATCTGCAATTCTTGTTTTTAGTGCAATCTCAAGCCTCTTTAAGAATGTAATAGAAGCTAATGTTCTTACACCCCCTCCATCCATGGATAATATGTATTTTTTTTCCATAACTTACGAGATTTATTCTATACAAGTTTTAGTGACTTTTGATTGAAGTTTTATTAAATTAGTCGTGCGTTCAGTCCATATTGGGGAAAAATATGAAAAAAATTACTTTAATGGTGTTATTTGGGCTACTCATTAATCCGGGAATTCTTAATGCTAATGAAGAAATTGAAGAGGTAGTCGTAACAGGTTCTCAGATTAAAGGAGCAAAAATAACAGGTGTTTTGCCGGTAACTATCCTTTCTTCGGATGATATTGATGTTATTGGCCCTGAAGATGGAACGGAGCTGATGGAAAATATTGCTGAACAAGGAGTAAATTATTTCACTGAAGCTGAGTCTGATTCGGGTGGAGTGAATTCAGCTAGAGGTGATGTTGGAGCATACAACCTTAGGAATATGGGGGTTGGTAATACTTTGGTTTTACTTAATGGAAGACGTTTAGTGAATAACGCAGGTTACCAGACAGAACTACTAGGAGGTGATTTTGTACCAACAATGTCAGTGAATTCGAATCTAATCCCGTCAAATGCATTAGATAGGGTTGAGCTTTTAAAGGATGGAGCTTCTGCTATCTATGGAGCTGATGCAGTCGCAGGTGTAGTAAACAACGTCCTAGATACAGATTACACTGGATTCGAAGTATCTTTTAGAGGAAACGGTTATGATCATTTCGCTGCCAACGATGATAGGGTACAAATAAAATATGGAGCCGATCTGAATGAAGGTAGAACAAATGTATCAATAATGTTTGATTTCTATGATAGAGATTCTATAGCTGCCTCTGAAGATCCAAGATGGGGTGATTCCGACCACAGAAAATGGATACCATCAGATTCTCTATGGGCCAATGATTCCAGTTTCAATAATAGATATTCAGGTAAATGGCCGCAACTTGATATAAGAGGAGCTAGTGGATACGAAACTGAGGATGAAAATGGTAATGAAGTAGATATCTACTATACGGACTCAGAAGGCAATAGATTAGCTAGATACTCAGATTTTGCTGGTGAAATTCAACTAATGCCGTCATCAGATCCTAGATGTTCTAGGTCTGATTCTCAAGATACAGGTTATGGAACATGTCTAGCTGTAGATACCACATCTATGGCTAATGGTGAGTATTATATAAATCCCGGACAATTTAGAGACTACAGAGGAGAGCTTGAAAGAGATAATACTTTTATATTCATCAACCATGAATTTGATGAAGGTATGGAACTATTTGCTGAACTAGGCCAATACAATTCTGACTACAGAAGATTAAAAGAGCCTGCTGGTGATTTCTCTACTGCCCTTCTCAATATAGGTTCAGATTACTACTATGCTAATATAATAGGACTCACAGCCCAAAATATTGCCTCTCAAGAAGCAGCGAATGCAATCAGAATTGCTAATGGTTTGGAGCCGCGTTCAATAAATACAAATATCCGAATTGATAACTGGAGACCTGACATTGGTCCTAGAATTATTAATGTTGAAAAGGAGACATCTCGTTTTCTAATTGGTTTAAGAGGAAATACAGATTCTGGTTGGGATTGGGAAGCGGCTATTCTTAGCACCAAAGCTGAGTCAGAAGATTTTACTCAAAACAGGTTATCGAACAGTCTTCTAGAAGCAGGTCTTTCTGATTCTACTTCTAATGCTATAAATATATTTTCTGCGGATGTTAAGACTGCATTAGCACCTGCGATAATTAATGTATCAAGAGATGATACTAGTGAATTGAGCTCATTTGATTTCAAGGCTTCTAATCCTGAGATATTTAATCTACCTGCTGGTCCAGTTGCCATGTTGTTAGGATTTGAATATCGTAAAGAGGAGTATTCTGATGATAGAGATCCGAGGCTCGATGGTACAACAAGGTTTACTTCTACAATAACGAGACTAACATTTCCATTCGTTGGTGATGTTTTGGGATCAAGTCCTACTGCAGATACGACCGGTGAAAGAGAGACTAACTCAATTTTTGCTGAATTTATCCTGCCACTGGCAAATAATATTGAATCACAAATAGCTCTTCGGCACGAAGATCCTGATGATACTGACTCATCTACAGTTGGAAAATTTGCTTTAGGATGGGATGTTTCGCAAAACTTTTCTTTGAGAGGATCCTTTTCAACTTCTTTTAGGGTGCCTAATCTTATTCAAAAGAATCAACTATACGTTACAAGATATGGTGGTGTTAACGATGCTGTTGGAGTGTATGTTGGAGGTAGTAATAGCTTTGCTCTAGATGATAGGTATTCAATTCAAAGTTTTAGAATAGGTAATCCTGATCTAAAACCTGAAGAGTCAGATAATTATTCAGTTGGGTTTGTGTGGACGCCTGAAATTCTTGAGGGACTAACAATTACCTATGATGAATGGGAAATTAAAAAGGAAAATACAATTGTATTACTAGGAAGAAGTAACGTTCTTGTTAATGATTTAATAAATCTTATAAATTTTGGCACCAGTAATTGCTCAAATTACAGTAATCCTTTTGTTACTAGAGATACTGACTTCTCATATAGCTCAGCAGAATTAGCAGCTTTCTCCTCAGCCGGTATTTGCCCTGTAGGTGAAGCACAGGTTGTAACCGATCCTTATGCTAATGCAGCAACAAGAACTATCGCTGGAAATGACCTGGGAATTTATTATGATCTTGATACGGATATAGGTAGATTTAAATTATCTGTTAATCATTCAGAGACTGATAAATTTACTCAAGAACCTACAGATACTTATGCTCAACTAGCCGCTGCTCAAGATAGTGGCATTATTCCTTTCGATGTATCTTTATCTGGCTTTGGTGATCTAGCGCTTCAAGACGGTAATTATGTTAAGAAAACAAGTATGAAACTTAACTACAAATACGGAGATTGGGGTGCGCAAATTTCCAGTCTAAAAAAAGGTCAATTTTATCAAAGTAGTGAAACGAGGTCCGATGGTACTCGTTATATGATCCCATCAATGAGAACAGTTAATGCATCAGTTTATTATAATTTTGAAATAGGTGATTATGATGCACGTATCAAGCTAGCAGTGAAAAATATTGATGATGAAAGAGCGCCATTAGCTGATAGATTTTATGGCTTCTTTGCTGATGCTCATCAAGACTATGGAAGAAATTACTACTTAGACTTTAGACTAAAAATGTAATCCTTAGTAACTGAAAAAAGGGAGTTATTACTCCCTTTTTTATTTAAAATAAAAATATGAACTTCATGGTTGATAATAAAGGATTTGTCCTTGGACTTATCATGGCATTAATAGTGCTTGCTCTCCCCACTCCTGAAAATCTTTCTAGTGAAGCCCATAGAACTGCTGCTATATTTTTACTAATGGGTACATGGTGGGCAACTGAAGCAGTTCCTGTAGCTGTAACAGCTCTAGTTCCCTTAGCATTATTTCCTCTATTGGGAATAGTTGATATTCAAAATGCAGCCAATCCTTATGCTAATAAGATAGTTTATCTATTTCTTGGAGGGTTCCTAATTGCTACTGCTATACAAAAATGGAATCTACACAAAAGAATAGCTTTATTCGTCCTGAATAATGCAGGATCAAATGGTGCTTCTCTGATACTAGGCTTTATGGTGACTGCTGCTGTTATAAGTATGTGGGTAATGAATACAGCTACAACTATTATGCTCTTACCTATTGGTCTTGCTGTAATCACAGTTGTAAAAGAAACCGTTAAAGGTTTGAGCGAAAAAGAAACGGAGAATTTCCAACTTGCCTTGCTTTTGGGAATTGCATATGGAGCTACCATCGGAGGCATGTCGACTCTAATTGGTACAGGTCCAAATGGAATGCTAGCAGCCTTCATGGCAGATAACTATGGATTGGACATCAGCTTTGTAGATTGGATGAAAGTTGGAGTTCCATTAAGTGCTGTGATGTTACCTTGCAGTTGGTTGATCTTAACCAGAATAATTTTTAAGGTTAAATTTGAAACTTCTACTGAAACTATCGCACTATTATCAGATATGAAAGAAGAATTAGGCTCTTTAAGAGGTCCTGAATATAAAGTTTTATTAGTATTCATACTAACGGCTGCTGCATGGATGTTTAGAACTCTGATAGATAATATTACTTTTCTAGAAGGTCTCTCTGATGCCGGTATAGCAATGATTGCTTCATTGGCCTTATTTCTTGTTCCAAGCGGAGATAAAGAAAAAAAAGGTGGATTATTAGAATGGCAAGATGCTCAAGAGAATGTTCCTTGGGGTCTTTTAGTATTATTTGGAGGCGGTCTTAGTCTTGCAAATGCAGTTCAGACTACAGGTCTTGCTATATGGATGGGCAACCTGCTTCCGGAAGGTATTAATTTAGTATTACTCGTGGTTTTGGTGGTCACGATGATTTTGTTTTTGACAGAACTTACATCCAACTTGGCTACGACAGCTACTTTTCTTCCTGTTGTAGCTGCTGTTGCTATTCAGTCAGATTTTAATCCTATCCTATTAACTGCTGCTGTAGGTTTAGCTGCTAGTTGTGCTTTCATGTTGCCTGTAGCAACACCTCCTAACGCAATTGTGTTTGGATCAGGTTTAATAAGAGTTCCCCAAATGGCTAGAGCAGGATTTCTGATAAATGTCTTAGGAATAATTATTGTTTCTTTTGTTGCAGTTGTTTCAGTGCCCTTCTTTCTTCTTTAATTGCCTTTTGCTAGAGCTCCAGGCCTTCTGGTATCAGCCACTCCAAATATATTTCCTTTGTCTAAAAAGATAGCTTGCACACTGCCCATGGTATTAGAACTTTCAACTTTGTGCCCTCTGTCGATAAGCAAGCTAATAGTATCCGGACTAAAGCCAGTCTCTAATTGAAGATTACCTTCCAATCTTTGATTTATCCTGGGAGCTATCATTGCTTCAGTAAAACTCATCTCGTGATCAATTACATTGCTAATTACTTGAGTAATGATATTAGGAATTCGACCACCACCTGGAGAGCCTAAAATCATGAAAAGATCGCCATTAGGATCAAAAACAAGCGTAGGTGTTTGAGTGCTTATCATTCTCTTACCTGGCTCAAGTTTATTGGCCTCACTTGTACCATATTGCATATCATCTCTCCCGTAAAAATGAGAAAAGTTTCTCATTTGATTGTTCATTAAAAATCCGCCTTTTGTAATGGTTACGCCAGAACCAAAAGAAGAACCCAGGGTGTATGTGTTTGAAACAGCATTACCTTCGGAATCGATAACCGAGAAATGAGTAGTATCTGGACTCTCATCATATCTCTTGAGATCACCCTCATAAATCTGTCCATCAGGAGTTCTCATTCGACTTATTTGGTCAGATAAATCTTTAGAATATTGTTTACTTAAAATCTGCTTAATTGGTACATCATAAAAATCAGGATCTCCGTGATACTCTGCTCTGTCCGCATAAGCTCTTTGCATTGCTTCAGAAAGAATATGAATTGTTTTAGCTGAATTATGGCCTGAATCTTTTAAATTGAAATTTTCTAAAATATTTAAAGTTTGAAGTAAAACTAAGCCGCCACTAGCTGCAGGAGCCATAGAAATTACTTTATAGCCTCTATAGGACGTCTCTATAGGCTCTCTATATTTAGCTTCATAAGAAGCCATATCTTCGAGAGTTATTAATCCTCCATTGGATAAGGATTCTTCAGAAATCCATTTAGCTATTTCACCTCTATAAAATACATCAGCGCCCTTCTCGCTTATCATAAACAAAGTTTTAGCCAAGTTTGGTTGTTTAAAATTACTTTTGATTTCAAGAGGAGCTTCATTATCGCCATAGAATTTATTTTTGGAAGTCTCATTAGAAAGCATAGACTCTTTTCCCCACTCTAAGACGTAATTTAAATCACGAGTAACTTCAAAGCCACCTCTTGCCAATCTTATGGAAGGCATCAGCAAGTCTACCAACGGCATAGTTCCATGATCCTGATGAGCTTTAAGTAGGCCTGCTACAGATCCAGGTACTGCATTTACAAGATGACCAAACCTTACAACACTGTCTTCTTGGACAAATAAATCGCTTGTTGCTGATTTTGGAGCTGCAGAACGATAATCTATTGAAGTGACATCGTCTTTCTCTTTATCATAGATTAAAACGAATCCTCCACCTCCTAAGTTTCCTGCTCTAGGAAGAGTAACTGCTAAAGCAAAGCCAATGGCAACCGAAGCATCTACTGCATTTCCTCCTTTCTTAAGTATTTCGTAACCTGCCTCAGTAGCATGACTATTTTGAGAAACAACCATAAACTCATTAGAAATCTCTGGATGGATTCTATTTTGGTAATCTAGAGTTGTTTGAGTTCTTGTTTGTGATAGACCATCAAAAGAAATAAATAAGAAAAGAAGATGAGAAAAATAACTTTTTGTCATGAAGTTATTTTAAGGAGTTGCAACTCCAGCACTAGGTCGTCTTGGATCTGCCACACCATAGAAATAATTTCCTTCTTTCATGATCGCCTGAACACTGCCCATTGTTGATGAGGGATATAATCTATAACCTTTTTGCTTTAAAAGTGTTTCAGTATCAGTACCAAATCCTTTTTCTATCATCAATACTTCGGGCAACCATTGATGATGAATGCGCGGGCTATGAACTGCTTGAGCTATATTCATTTCATGGTCCATTACATTAATAGCAACTTGTAACACGGTTGTAATAATCCTACTACCACCCGGGCTTCCTAAAATTACATAAGGTTCGTCATTTTTAAAAATAATTGCTGGAGTCATCGACGAAAGAGGTCTTTTATTCCCTTCTATTGCATTAGCTTCGGATCCGAGTAATCCATATCCATTAGGTGTTCCTGGCTTAGATGAGAAATCATCCATTTCATTATTAATCAACATACCCGTGCCAGGAATCATCTTTCCTGAGCCATAAGAAAAATTAATGGTGTATGTATTAGAAACCGCATTTCCAGAAGCATCCATAACAGAAAAATGAGTTGTATCAGGACTTTCATAAGGATAAGGATCGCCTGGAGAAATTTCACTTGAAGGTGTTATTTTGTCTGTCGAAATGTCTAAATTTAAAGATTTTGCATATTCTTTGCTTGTAAGACTTGAGGGAACTTCGTAAAAATCGCTATCACCTAAATACTTACTTCTATCAGCATAGGCTCTTTTCATTATCTCAGCGAGAATGTGAATACCTTCTGAGCTTCCAAAGCCCATTTCTTTGATGGGAAACTCTTCAAGCATATTTAGCATTTGTACTAAGTGAGTTCCACCTGAGCTGCTAGGCGGCATAGATACAATTTTAAAATCCCTATAATTTCCAGTGAGTGGCTGCCTTTCAACTATGTTGTAATTATCCAAATCTTCAAGAGTGATCAAGCCACCATTTTTTTCCATTTCTTTTACAATAAGCTTGGCTATGTTTCCACGATAAAAAGCATCAGGTCCGTATTTGCTAATTTGTTTAAGAGTAGATGCAAGGTCTGTTTGTATAAGAATTTCTCCAGCCTCATAGAGACTGCCATCTGATTTAAAAAAGACCTTTGAGGCAGCAGGATCTGAAGATAATCTTTCTCTGTAACGTTTTGAAGCTAGTGTATTTGCTAAATCATGAGGGATTTCAAAACCTTCTTCTGCCAATTTAATAGATGGTTCCATTATTTCCTGCCAAGTCAGAGTGCCATATTTAGTTAAAGCGTGATAGAAACCAGCAACAGAACCTGGAACACCTGCTGATAAAAGAGAAAATTGAGCTTTATTCCTGTCATAATCTCCATTTTCATCTAAAAATAAATCTCTAGAAGCAGCGGCTGGTGCTTTTTCTCTATAATCAATGGTCAAACTCTTATCTTCATCTTTGAGATGTATAACCATAAAGCCACCTCCTCCAATATTTCCTGCTCTAGGTAATACAACCGCTAAGGCTAGGCCTGTAGCTACTGCTGCATCTACCGCATTTCCACCCCTTCTCAAGATAGAAGCTCCTACTTCACTTGCGATCATTCTTTGAGAGACAACCATCCCCTCATCACTTATAACCGGATGATTAATAGATTGATATTCAATGATAGGAAGATCTGTGGACTCGATTTGTCCTATAAAAGTTATGCTAAAAAGGTAGATAAAGAAATTTTTCATAATCAAGCTATTTTGCGTATATAGATCTGTTTGTTGCCATTATAAAGAACGATCAATTAATCATCTATGGCTTGATAAACCAATGCCGAATATGTCTCTCTCAATAATTCTGAACTGCCTAATACTTGGGTCATAAGAACGGCCACAAGCTCTTCTTCCGGATCTATCCAAAATATAGTTGAAGCCGCTCCACCCCAAAAAAACATTCCTTTTGAGCCATACTGTCCGGCTTTAGCCGGATCAGTTAAAACCCCTACAGTTAAACCGATTCCAGCTCCTCGTCTGTATCCTCCAGCAGTTTCTAAATATGCGTCCGAAGAAAAGGTATCTGGTAAATGATTTCCAGACATAAGTTCAACTGATTTACGGCTAATAATCCTTACATCACCAAGCTTGCCTCCATTTAGAAGCATTTGTGCAAATTTTAGATAATCTTCTGCAGAAGAAACTAAACCTGAACCTCCATCAAAAACGGTAGCCTCCTGAAAGTACGCACTATTTTGCTTTCCATCTACTCTCAACATTGTTAAATCTTTAGGCAATCTTTCATCAAGTTCAGGGAAATATCTTCTAAGGTCTTTTACCTCGGCGTATAAAGTTGTGAATCTGTCTCTTTTTGATTCAGGCACCGAAAAAAAAGTATCCATCATGTTTAAAGGATTAAAAATTTTTTCTTCAAGAAATTTATCAAATCTTATTCCTGAGGCTCTTTCGACTACACAACCTAAAACATCCATTCCAACTGAATATGTATAGTTAGCTGAAGGTTGATGCATTAGCGGAGCTTCAGTTGCTAATGCTTCAGCAAAACTACATATATCCTCAAAGGGTTTGCTTGCGGCAATTATTCCGTTTTTGAAACTTTCTTCAGTTACGTTGTTTATGGAAAAGTAAGGACTTAAATTCTTTTCTCTGTATATTTTTGCGAGCTGCTCACTGGCAGTAAAATCATAAGCCAAACCTGATGTATGGGTTGCGAGATCCCTTAAGGTTATCTTTTTAGTTTGTTCAACAAGATTTGTGGAACCATCTTCTTCTACGACAAGAACTTTTGTTTCAGCAAATTCTGGTATGTAAAGTGAAACTGGATCATTTAGCCTAACTTTTCCTTCCTCTAGAAGAATCATGAGAGCTACTCCTGTGATTGGTTTGCTCATTGAGTAGATTCTAAAAAGAGAATCTTTTTTTAGATTTTCACCGGTTTCTACATCTGCAAAGCCAATTGTCTCGTAATGAACAACTTTACCCTTTCTAGCTACAGCAGAGACAAAGCCAGGAAACTTTCCTTTCTTTAAATACAATTCACTCAAAGTAGGTGCAATTTTCTGTAGCCTTTCGTATGACATATTGGCCTGATCGGCTTCATATGAACTAGTAACGATAGACAGGCTAAATAAAGATATTATAAAAAAGAAAATAGATTTAGATTTGAGCATATTTTTCCCTGTAAATTTACTGTTAGCAATGATACTGAATAATTTGATTAATATAAGGGTTAACTGTAAATTTTGAATATGAATTTAAACCTTAAAAGTAAGAATGCGATTGTTTGTGCCTCCAGCCAAGGGTTGGGTAAAGCTGCTGCTATGGACCTAGCAATGGAAGGAGTAAACCTTGCAATTTGTTCAAGAGATTTAAATAAAATTAATAAAGTTAAGGATGAAATACTTGAAAGGACTGAACAAAATATCAAAGTAGTATCTCTACAGGTTAATCTTGATTCTGCAAAGGAGATCAATGGGTTCTTTCAAGAAGTCGAAAGTAGCCTTGGGTCAGTCGATATACTGGTAAATAATACTGGGGGTCCACCACCAAGTTCATTTGAGCAAATTTCTGATGAAGATTGGCAAAATGCATTCAATTCAACAATGATGTCTGCAGTTCGTCTTTCAAGAGCCGTAATACCAAACATGAAAGAGAATGGCTGGGGGCGTATAATTAATATTTCCTCGGTATCGGTAAAAACTCCTGTAAGCGGATTATTCCTTTCTAACAGCCTTAGAATGGGTGTTCTGGGATGGGCAAAAGCACTAGCAGATGAAGTAGCTGCTCATGGCATAACTGTTAATACTGTTTGTCCTGGTTATACAAGGACAGAGAGAGTCGAAGCTATCTTAGAATCTCAATCTTCCTCTTCTGGTTTAAGTAAAGAAGAAATAGAAAAAACCATTGCCGATAATATTCCAATGAAGAGAGTTGGCGAAGCAGAAGATTTAGCAGGTTTGATAACTTTTTTGGCTTCTAAGAAAGCAGATTATATGACTGGTTTGGCTGTGCAAGTAGACGGAGGATCTGCAAGGACCTTTTACTAGTCCTTAAAATACTTATTAAGTCGTCTTACTTGCTTGGGAGGCTTTCTCATTAGTACGTAGCAGATAGAAGAGATAAAACCTGAAATGATCAGTGGAGTCGCTAAATATCCTATATAAAAATACGCAGATGCATTAGAAGGGATGTCGCCTCCATAGCTCTGCATAAAAAACAATAATAATGAAATTACCAGAAATAATGAGAATATTTTTTTCTTATAGGCCTGGTGCCTAGAAGCCTCTTCAATGAGTTCTTTTAGAAGGAATTGTTGATCAATCTCTTCAGAACTGACATTGAGCTTTCCATTTGTATAGGACCATTTCATATGATTCTCCCTTAGATCATTATAAATGGGTTAGATTGCCTTAACAATTTTTAGATAAAAAAGCTTCCTTCCAAAAATTAGTTTTTTAGCTTTCTCCAATTCCAAGGTTCTAATGGGTTTTGATCTTTCCATAAGCCTTTTTTTAAATTCCTTGCTTTTGATTGGTTTTCATAAAATGAATTATCTGTAACATATTGATCATATGCCCAAGCATAACCAGCTGATACAAGCTCACGATTAATATCTATCCCTTGCCAATACAATCTTCCTAGTTTTCTTCCGTATCTATCTGTCCCAGAGATATCAACATCAACCCTTCCCTCTTTCAAAAGATCTTTTAAATATTCAGTAGAATCGCTCCCATAAGGTTGATCTCTTTCAGGCGCATCGATCTCTGTGAGTCGGATCTTATAAACTTCATCATTATAAAAGACATGCACAGTATCTCCATCGACTACTCTTTTTATTTTAAGACTCTCTAAGTATTCAGCATTGGAAACTTGAGAAACTAAAAGCGCACCAATAAGAAATAAGATTTTCATATCTTCATTCTATTGATAATTTATTTATGTGTTAACCCTGAATGAAAAATGGCGGACCGGACGAGACTCGAACTCGCGACCTCCGCCGTGACAGGGCGGCGTTCTAACCAAACTGAACTACCGGTCCATTGAACTCAGGCATTCTAACAGGAGTTATATATTTTTGAGAGATTACTTTTTAGTTTTTTTAGGCCTTTAAGGATAGAGATTCAAAAGCAACTTCTGATACTTTCCCTTGGGCGAGTGAAACTTGATAAGACTGTTTTTGTTTGCCGAAATCAACTGATAAATAATCATTATCTTCCTTGATATGCAGGGCAGCATTACCTTCGGAGGCATAACACGCATTTATAATTCCTTCTTCAAGAAAAGATTTAACTGAAGGCCTTCTCTGAGGCTCTTCATCATAATGTGGACAAAAATTTCCTTTAACAAAACCCATACAATCGATAACTTTAAGTTCATCTTCCCATGAATCCACGACGGCTCTTTCAAACCAACAGTTAGCACCAGCACTCACTCCGCTCATGACAACACCAGCTTCATAAGCTATTCGAAGCAAGTTATCCAATCCCCAATCTTTCCAGACAGCCAACATACTCTTAGTATTGCCACCCCCAACAAAGATAGCATCTTGCTCACCTATTAACTTTTCAAGATCTGGAGTTCTTTTAAAAAAATCTAAATGAACTGGGTTACAGTGTAACTTTGAGAAAGTACTGTAATAATTAACCTTGTAAGCTTCATTATCTC
>CACLAF010000013.1 GCA_902604855.1 uncultured SAR86 cluster bacterium
TCATCATCCCAGAGGTAGATCCAAGTTTGATTCTCAAGCTAATAGAACAAGAGAAGATACAACATACTATCTTTGTGCCTGCAGTGATACTGTTCTTAATTCAACATCCTGAATCAGCTAATACTGACTTTTCATCTTTAGAAACGGTTATTTATGGTGCTTCCCCAATAACTGACGACACACTTCTAAAAGCTATGGATTTAATGAAATGTAACTTTTGGCAAGTTTATGGACTTACTGAGACTAATGGAGCAATAACTTTTTTATATCCTGAAGATCATGAAATCTCTAGAGGAAAATTAAGATCTTGTGGTAAGGCAGCAAAGGGTGTCGGTTTGAGGGTTGTGGACTCTGACGATAATGACGTGCCAGTTGGCGAGGTAGGGGAAGTGATAATCAAATCTGAATTAAACATGAAAGGTTATTGGAATAGACCAGAAGCAACGGCGGAAGCTATAAAAGATGGTTGGTTCTATTCAGGAGATGTGGGTTATTTTGATGATGAAGGTTTTTTATATATACATGACAGAGTCAAAGATATGATTGTCTCAGGAGGAGAAAACATTTATCCAGCTGAGGTTGAAAATGCTCTGCTCAGTCATCCGCAAATTGCAGATGCAGCAGTTATTGGAATACCTGATGATAAATGGGGTGAAGCTACTAAAGCTTTTATTGTTCAGACTGAAGGAGAACCTCTTGATGAAGCTGAGGTAATTTCTTACGTCAGGACACAAATAGCCGGATATAAATGTCCTAAAACTGTAGAGCATATTAACGAATTGCCAAGGAACCCCTCTGGGAAAATCCTTAGAAAGGATTTAAGAGCACCTTATTGGGAAGGCAAAGAAAGAAATGTCTCATAGATAGCTTTGGATTTTAAATTAGACAAGAGGCTCGAAACAGATACATTTTTGATAGGGGAACTTCCTTTGTCTAGGGTTTTACTAATGAATGTTTCAAATTTTCCATGGACAATACTAGTTCCAAAAATTTCAGGAGTCAGTGAACTTTTTGAACTTGATAGCAAACAGCAGATTGCTTATCAAGCTGAGTGCAATTACATTTCAAGACATATGTCTGAAATTTTTGGTGCTCATAAAATGAATGTCGCTAGTCTAGGAAACCTTGTACCTCAGCTACATACCCATGTCATCGCGCGTTATAAAGATGATGATGCATGGCCTAATCCAGTTTGGACATTTCAGAATATGCTACCTTATTCTGATGATGAGCCTAAACTTCAGATTGACAAGATAAGAAAGCTTGTTGATGATTATGAGCAGGGAGAAAATTATGAATGACTTTAATCCAGATACTTTTGAACAAAGAAACTTACCTTTCATAGTTAATAGGTTGAGTCCAACAATAGGAGGAGAAATCCTCGGCGTCGATTTGTCCATGACTCTTGAAGAAGAGACAAAAGCCTTAATTTATGAAGCACTATTAGTTTATAAAGTTATTTTTTTTAGAGATCAGGATATTTCTACAGAACAACATATTAACTTTTCAAAAAATTTTGGAGAATTAGAAATTCATCCTTTTGCTCCAAAAAAAGAAAGTTTTCCAGAAGTATTGGTCATAACTCACAATGAAAAAAGTAAAGGAAGAGAGAACACATGGCACTCAGATGTTACTTGGAGAATGGAACCTTCTTTAGGTTCAGTTTTAAGAATGATAGAAAAACCAGAACATGGAGGAGATACATTATTTGCAGATATGTACGCAGCTTACGATAATCTTAGTGAAGAAATTAAAGAGAAACTCGAAGGTGCTATAGCAGTTCATGATTTTGCAAATTTTAGAAATAGGCTCATTAAAGAGGGTAAATCTGACGAAGAGATAGAAGCCTTCAATCAACAATATCCCATGCCAGAGCATCCAGTTATAAGAACTCATCCAGATACAAAAAAGAAGGTTATCTATGTAAATGCTGCCTTTACCCAATACATTAAAGACTGGGATCCAGAAGAATCTCAGCAGATGTTAAATTTCTTATATTCACGAGCTTCTATACCTGAATACCAGTGCCGGTTTGCTTGGCAAGATAATTCAATAGCTTTTTGGGATAATCGAGCATGTCAGCATTATGCAAATTCTGATTATTGGCCAAATGTTAGGAAGGTTGAAAGAGTAACTATTATTGGAGATCGACCTTACTAGGATTCTTTAGTAAGAAAAATTAATTTTATAAATGTATAAAAGTGCAGTTATTGACTGGTCTTTAATTATTGCAATTGGCATCGCATGGGGGTCATCTTTTCTTTTTATAAAGGTTTCTGCACCAGAAGTTGGTCCTATAACTTTAGTTTTCTCTAGATTATTGATAGCCTCATTGATACTAAGTCCATTCTTTATTACTAGACAGCATCTTCAAAATATTAGAGAAGATTTTCCTTCTATTCTCTTTCTAGCTTGTATTAATGCCTCTGTACCTTTTTATCTTTTTTCTAGAGCAGCAATCGATTTGAATGCAGGCACTATGTCTGTTTTGAATGGTACAACTCCTCTATTTGCCTTCATTATTGCCAGTCTTTGGTTGAAATTGGGCTCTAATTTCACTCAATTGCTCGGCATATTTATAGGCATGGTTGGTTTGTTTATATTTGTTGGATATGAATCTTTAGAATTTTCATTATTTGCACTTGTGCTCTGTCTTTTGGCATCTTTCTTTTATGCTTTCAGCTCTAACTATATATTCACTACTAAAGAAATTGATGCAACTTATTTAGCTTCTATGACTTTACTGGTAGCAACTTTTCTTGTTTTTCCCTTTACGTTTTTAGAAAGTGGATTACATTTTAGTCATCATAATGAAGTTCTTTTGAGTGTTTTTCTTTTAGGCTTTTTATGTACTGGCTTGGCTTACATGGGTTATGTAATATTAATTAAGAGAGTAGGGCCGGTCAAAGCTTCGACTGTTGTGCTTATTGTGCCTGTTTCTGGAATGTTGTGGGCTAATCTTTTTTTAGATGAGGCAATAACTTACACAATGCTAGTTGGTTGCCTTCTAATAATTACAGGTGTTGGTTTGATTAATTTTTTCAAGGATGACCTCAACTAGGAGATTTCCTAAGATAAACTACGCTATGGTCTTCATAGTCCTTAGTACCGACATCTTCAAAGCCAAACGAATCATGAAAAGCTAAGGAAGGTTCATTTTTTGGCAGCGTATTAACTTCACAACATGTCGGTAAGTTTAACTCTTTAGCTATCTCAATAGTCTTTGAGTAAATCATCTGTCCCAATCCTTTACGTCGATGTTCCTCTTTAATTGCAATTCTATCAACGTACAGAAAAGGATATCCTTGAGAATTGAAGAATTCATAATTGAGAGATTCGTAACTCTGATCTTCTCTCATCAGGATGATAAATCCTACTATTTCCTCGTCTTTTACAACTATTAAATGACAGCTCCAATCGATTAAACGTTTAAGCCTATCGATGTTATCAATATTACCAACTTCAGGGATATTGGCCTGATTAATGGCAAATATTTCCTCTAAATCATTTGAGTTGTATGGATGATGAAGTATTTCTAGTTTGTACAATAATTAGCTCAGTTCGAGGCCTTCTAGATTTCCTTTAGATCTCCATTTTTCCATAAGAGCGAAGAACTCTATGGGACCGCCTCCGTAAGTGTTATTTTGAGGCGTTTGATTTACTTTACCTTCATTATTGTAATAGCCAGGAGTACAGTTCTCCTGAAAATCAGCTGTCAGTCTAGCTTTATCGATTATGGTATTGATCCAATTTTCCTCTGCTTCTTCAGAAGCTTCAATTCTGGTTGCACCTTTATCTTTTGCAGTTTTCAAAATGTGAGCTAAATGAATACTTTGTTCGTCAAGAGAATATGTATAGGTAGCTGTGAAACCTGATTGCGCTGGTCCAAAAAAGAAAGAATTTGGAAAACCTCTACTGTGCATACCGTGAAATGTAGCGAGTCCATTTTTCCACTTCTTAGATACAGTCATTCCATCTACTCCATGTATCTGATAACCTGCTCTTCTACTATAGTCAGTTCCAACTTCAAAACCGGTAGCAAAAATTATGCAATCAACCTTATATTCTTTACCTTCGAATATTATGCCGTTTTCAGATATTTCTTCGAGACCTTTTCCATCAGTATCCACCAATTCAACATTGGGGTTATTGAAAGTCTTGAGATATTCATCATGAAAGCAGGGGCGCTTACAGAATTGATTGTAGTAGGGTTTCAGTGATTCAGCAGTCTCTTTGTCTTCCACGACTGCATCAGCTCTAGCTCTAACTTTTTCCATTTTCTGAAAGTCAGCCATTTGGATAGCATTTCTTAAGTCCATAGCTTCTGTAACTTTTCCTGTCATATAAGATTTAAAGCCGACTTTATACATTTTAGAAGAAAAAATACCTGATAGTGCAAATCCAACCATCTTTAATTTGGAAGGTGCTCGCTGTCTAAGATTACCAAAAAGAAGTCTAAATGCCTCTGTCCATCCATCAGAAACTAAGTCTTCCTTGACCATTCCGCCGGTAAGAAGAGTTTCAAAGTTCTTTCTCCTTTCATCATGCCACCCAGGTTTTTGTGTGGAAATCCATTCAGGGTCTGTTGGTTGATTATTTCTTACATCAATAGAAGACGGAGTTCTTTGGAATACATATAGTTTTTCAGCTGCTGCACCGAGATGAGGTACGCATTGCACTGCAGTAGCCCCAGTTCCGATTATTGCTACTTTTTTATCTCAAAGGAAACTCATAGGCAAAGTAATAATCAAGACAAACTAGTTATCTTCTAGTTGAATTGGCAATTTCCGTAAAATCTAAATTCGAGTACTCAAAAGAATAAGTTTGAGATAAGTAATCGCCTACTTCCTTTCGCCAATCAAAGTGCAATCCCAATTCAACAATCGGTGGTTCAATTATGAACTTTACCTTATAAATATTTTCTCTCTTCCCAGGAAGTTTTATATTTAGAGCATAATGCAAATTATCCGACATATTTAAGTGAGGAAGAAGTTTTGTAGATTTCTTTTCAGAAGTAATCTGATTTGTAATTTCAACTGAAATATCTAGATAAGCTACAAAACCACCTAGAGGGGCTCCTGGAGGTGCAGATTCATTCCAATTTGCCAAAACTTCTATATGAATATCAGAGTCTTCCTCGTTACCAAATTTTGCAGATGGATATACTTCATCTTTTATAGCAGCCTCGAAAACAAGAGTTATACCAGGAGATATTTCCTCTTTAGAAATTATCATTTCTGGTAGATCAGCAATTATATTCTTAGAAATAAGGAAGGTGAGGGCCAAAAAAAGAAATTTTTTCATAATTTCAAGAAAAAGAATTTTACTAATATTTGTAAGGTCTTGAAATTTCAAGAATCGGTGGCTTTTGATCTTTTCCAACCCATAGAAAATGATGAGAAACCATGGCAGGCTCTACATACTTAGGTTTACTTAAGACTTCTAGATCATTTTCTTTGCAATAAGCATCAATTTCTTCTTCATGATAACTTACGAGATAGACTTTCTCATTATCTTTATCTTTAGTAACACAATAACTAAACATACTATTATTTTATAACTTTACGCATAAAATTGGCTCTATTAATTCCATATATTTTGCGTATTCAATTTCGAGCGTTGTTTTGTTAATTCTTAAAACAACTATCAAATCTTTTTGGGATGCGTCTGTAAACTGACCTACTTCAAAATATTCTTCTTGAATTGAAAGGTCCATTGTCAATTGTCCCTTCTTTAATATTTGAACTGCTTTTTTTGTCTCTGTTCCCAGCAATAAGCTAAAAGTATTAATTCTTTCACTGTTTTGATTTTGAGTTTTACATTCTAAATTTATCATCTCCGATCTTAAGGAAGATGAAAGCAAGATTATCAAAATTAAACTTAAGCTCTTCATTATTTATAGGTACAAAACTCCCTTCTAGGACATTTTCCTAATTTTGATCTCATCTCTTCTTCATTTATTTTATCTAAACTTTTCTCTGCACCTGCATAATTCTCATAGTTATCGCATTGTAGCTGCCTTCTTTGCTTCTCTTGGAAAATCTGTTTTTGTACAGAAAGTTTTTCATTTAATTCTAGTGAAGAATATTCAATATCAGTATCTGGAAAACAAAGAAATAAATTATCAGCACTTTCTACAGATGAAATATTTGTTCGTAATAAAGAACAAGAAGCTAAGAGGGCAAAAAAGATTATTTGAGCTATTTTCTGCATTTCAATAAAGTGCGCTAACCAAGAAAAATAAAACTGAAGGCACAAGTAGACAACCAACTGCAGTGTAAAAAGTAGCAGTCATAGCTCCATAAGGAACTAGTTTGGGATCAACCGCAGCTAAACCAGCCGCCACACCGCTATTTGTTCCCATTAATCCTCCAAATACCATTGCTGACTTTGGATTATCGAGACCGATGCGTCCAGCTACTAAAGGGGTAATGGTCATCACCAAAATTGATTTAACTAAACCAGCAGCAATACTCAGTGCAATTACTTCACTCTCAGCTCCAATTGCAGAGCCAGTAATTGGTCCTACAACAAATGTCACAGTACCTGCTCCTATGGTAGTAATGCTTCTTGGATCATCATACCCAAAAGAAATCGCTACAAGCGCTCCGAAACTAAAAGATAATATTACTCCGAATAATAAAGAAAATACCCCTGCTTTGCCGGAAGATCTCAAGTCAGTGAAGTTAGCTCCATAAGCTGTGGCAACAATAGCAAAATCTCGCAACATGGAACCCCCAAGAATACCTACCCCTGATAGTATTGCAAAATCTGCAACTCCCTTTTGACCTTCAGTAAATAACCCTGCCATATAAGAAAAGATCAAACCTAGGATAATTGCAATTGCCGATCCATGGAATCGACCACCTGTGAAATAGTTGGAGAAAAAGTAAGATAAGTAGACTATCAATCCTACAAAGACGAAGGCAGTAGTAAGATTGTTACTTATAAGAACTTCATTGAGTATTTCCATCTACTTTCTTTTAAAATTAGAAATTATTGGAACGAAAATAAATGAAACTGCGACAGCCAATAGGCCTGCCAACAGAGCCACAAATCCACCATCAATTGCACCAACTACATTTTGTTTTGCTGCCATTGCAACTACTATCGGAATATAAATCATACTCCAAAAAGTAATTCCTTTTTCAGATATATCCCCTATCTTAAATCTTCCTTTGAAGAGACTTGTACAACACATTAAAAGAAACATTGCGATCCCAATGCCACCAACATTAGCGTCAATACCGAATAAAGATCCAAGTAACTCACCTGCAAATAAACCAAGTAATGTGCAGATACCAAGTAAAGCTATTCCGTAGATAACCATATTTTTATAAATAATTAATTGTGAATAGAGAAATACTTAAAGAAATTCCTACTAAGATAATAAATCTTCTCAATAATTGATTGGACAATACTTCGGTGAGTTTTGCTCCTATAAAGCCTCCTAAAATTGAGAAAAACATCATATAAAAAACAAAAGACCAAGCTATAAAGTTATTTAAGAAAAATATACTTACAGAAACCAGGGTTATAAATAATGATAATAAAGACTTTATGGCTGAGAGCTGTTTTAAAGAAAATTCCTTATCTATAGAAAGTACAGATAGCAGGGCTATACCAAGACCTCCGTTGAAATATCCACCATAAGTGCTAACAAAAGACAGACAAATTTTTTGATATACGCCTCTTGGGCTTTGAGATTTCTTTCGCACAGTTTGCGGATTAAATATAAATAATAGAGTTGCCATGAAAATTAAAAAGGGTAAAGCCTTCATAAAAAATTCATCAGATGTATTTATTAAAAAGAATGCCCCAGCAACTGAAAAAATTATTACTAAAACAATTAAAGGCATTATTTTATTCAAACTTATGGTTGTAAAAGTTTTCTGGAACCCTACCACAGATCCAAAATATCCCGGCAATATAGCAGCTGCGCTAGTGGTATTAGCTAGGACTGGAGATATCCCTACATACAATAATGCTGGAAGTGTAATGAAGCTGCCGCCACCAGCCAAAGAATTTAAACCTCCTGCGAAAAAAGCAGCTGAGCAGATTAAAAATAAATTTGGTAGTTCCACATCAACCTTTAGAGACCCTCAACAACAACTAGGTGTCTTTCCGAGGAAATTGAAGAAAACTTCAGTGCCTTTTTGTATTCTTCTGAGTTATATGCATCTTTGGCACTTTGAAGAGAGTCAAATTCCACAACTACTGTTCTATCATATGAAGATCCTTCATATTTCACTTGCTCACCACCCCTAGCTAAAAATTTACCGCCATATTTTTGTATAGCTGGTCCTGCAAGTTTTATGTATTCCCCATAAGTTTCACTGTCTGTGACGTGACATAATGTTATCCAGTATCCTTTCATAGTTAATCATTTCCTAATCGTGTATTAATTTTCATATCGGAAGCTAAATTGATTAATTCGTAACTATTCCCTTGGTATTTAATTGGTAAAAATTTAGTTTTTCTTGTTAAGGCTTTTACGAATTCCTTTGCATCTTTGTTTGAAAATACTCCGTCACTTGATGTGATGGTTATATCTTTAATTGCTCCTTGTTTTGAAATGGAGTATTGATAACTAAAAGAACTTTTTCCACGTGGAGTTCCAGCAGGTATCTCAAATCCTCTACTTGCAAAAGAGGCTGTACAAAAAAGTCGCTTACAGATGGAAAAGGTATCAGAATTACCTAATAATTCTTGTTTAAATTTACAGGTTTCACCTTCGCAGCTTAAGCAAATATTAAAAGCTGATTCTCGATGAACTAAGACTTTATTTGCTAAATCCTCAGGTAAATATTTTTTTGGATCACAAGAAAAAGACCCTCCCTCAGCAAAAAAAGAATTACTTAACAATAAAAAAATACTTAAAAAAAATGCTCTTTTCATAAAAAACCTCCAAAGCATTTATCAGTCTAAAGAATAGACCTTAAAGGTCAAATTTAGAGTTATTAAGATTTAACTTGTAATCTTTTAGAGTGAAGAATTGGTTCTGTGTAGCCACTGGGTTGAGTTCGTCCTTTCAAAGCTAAATCTAGAGCGGCAGAAAAAGATATACCATTGAATTCAGGACCCATCGCAATATATTCAGGGTCTCCAGCATTTTGCTGATCAACTACAAGTGCCATTTTTTTCATCGTCTCTTCAACTTGCTCCTCCGAACAAAGATTGTGATGAATCCAATTTGCTATATGTTGACTCGAAATTCTACATGTAGCTCTATCTTCCATCAAACCAATATTATTTATATCAGGGACCTTGGAGCAACCTACTCCTAAATCTACCCACCTGACAACATAACCAAGTATGCCTTGGCAATTATTGTCAAGTTCAGCTTGAATAGCTTCAGATGTTAAGCTTTCAGGATTATCCAGTAATGGAATAGAAAGAATATCTTTTAAGTCAGCCCTTGTTCTTGAGGATAATTTCTCTTGACGTTCTGAAACAGAAACCTGGTGATAGTGAATAGCATGTAGAGTCGCGGCAGTAGGAGATGGAACCCATGCACAATTTGCACCTGCATCAGGATGCGTGGATTTATTTTCATACATTCCTAGCATCTCATCAGGCATTGCCCACATTCCTTTACCTATTTGCGCCTTACCTTTAAAGCCAGTCTCAAGACCGATGTCAACATTCCAATCCTCATATGCGCCAATCCAAGGTTGCTGCTTCATCTCTGCCTTTGGCACTACAGGTCCAGCTTCCATACTAGTATGAATTTCGTCACCCGTTCTGTCTAAGAAACCAGTATTTATAAATATAACTCTATCGCTGGCTTCTCTAATGCATTCTTTAAGGTTAACAGTGGTTCGCCTTTCCTCGTCCATAATACCAACTTTTACTGTTAGAGGATCTAAGCCCAGTTCCTGTTCTACTTTTGAAAATAAATCGCATGTAAACTTAACTTCTTCAGGTCCATGCATTTTTGGTTTTACTATATAAATACTTCCAGTTCTTGAATTAGATTGTTTTCCTTCTTTCAAAAGATCATGCTTGCCTATACAAATAGTAAACATGGCATCCATAATTCCTTCGGGGACTTCATTATTGCTTCCGTCGAGAATTGCAGGGTTTGTCATTAAATGACCGACATTTCTTACTAAAAGAACACTTCTTCCTGGGAGAGTTATTTCTTGACCATTTTTATCTGAATAATTTCTATCCTCATTCAGAGTCCTTGTCATCTCTTCTCCACTCTTAAAAAATGATTCTTTAAGATCTCCTTTCATTAAACCTAACCAATTTCGATAACCTAAAGATTTATCTTCTGCATCTACAGCCGCAACAGAATCTTCAAGATCTTGTATGGCAGTTACAGCCGATTCAAGACAAACATCCTTAATATTTGCTGGATCATCTTTGCCTATAGAGTCTTCAGGATCAATTTCAATTTCTATGTGTAAGTTGTTGTTTTTAAATAATATACTACTAGGATTATCGGAGTCTCCTGTAAAACCTATGAACTGAGATTCATTCTTTAATTCAGTAGAAGATTGATCGCTGGTACTTATCTCAAGACTTCCCTGATTAATTTTAAAGCCTGTTACGTCAGCATATTTTCCTACAGATAATGGTACCGACTCATCTAAGAAATTTTTTGAAAATTCTATGACTTTATTTCCTCTAATCGGATTATAAGGTCCTGATTTTTCAGCGCCTCCCTCTTCCGAAATCATATCAGTTCCATAAAGAGCATCATAGAGACTACCCCATCTCGCATTAGTAGCATTTAAAGAAAACCTTGCGTTCATAATAGGTACAACTAATTGAGCGCCAGCAACGAGTGCGATTTCTTCATCTACATTTTGAGTAGTTATTTCAAAATCATCTCCTTCTTCTAATAAATAACCTATTTCTTTAAGAAAATTCACATATTCATCATGATTATGTGAAGAGCCTTTTTTTGAAATATGCCAATTATCGATTGTTTTTTGAATCTCAGTTCTTTTTGCTAAGAGTTCCTTATTGCGAGGACCAAACTCATCTAGAACTCGCTCAAAAGATTCCCAAAAAGCATCTGGGTTAATATCCAAACCTGGAAGAAGTTCGTCTGTTAGAAAATTATCAAGTTCTTGTGATACCTTCAGACTACCATGTGTAATTCTTTCTGACATTTATTTTCTTATTTATCGTACTTATGTGTCTATGTAAGTATGAGGAATATTACAGTGATAAAGGACATATATAAATAATATTTTTTTTAATGATATTTTACGATAGCATAGCGAATCAATTCAAAAGATTAAGGGGAACTAAATATGCCAACTATAAATGAAGTGACTACTTTAGAAGTTAAAGATGAAGTAGCAGTCTTAACTCTGAACTCACCTCCAGTAAATGCCTTATCAGCAAATGTAAGAGAAGGCTTGAATAATGGTATAAGTGATGCGCTAAAAGATGACTCAGTAAAATCTATAGTAATTATATGTGATGGAAGAACTTTCATAGCTGGAGCGGATATTACTGAGTTTGGTCAAGCCCCTAAAGGGCCTTCTCTTTATGAAGTTCAAGATATGATAGAAAACTCAACTAAACCTGTAATAGCAGCCATACATGGAACTGCTCTGGGTGGTGGCTTAGAAGTTGCTTTAACTTGTCATTACAGAATTGCCGTTCCTTCTGCAAAATGTGGCCTTCCAGAAGTTAATTTAGGTTTACTTCCAGGTGCAGGCGGTACACAAAGGTTACCTAGGATTGTAGGTGCCCAAAAAGCTCTTGTGATGATGACTAGTGGAGAACATGTTCCTGCCAATCAATGTCTTGATATGGGCTTAGTTGATGAACTAGCTACCGAAGCAGAGTTAGAAAATGATGCTATTGCTTTTGCAAATAAGATAGTTACTGAAGGTAGACCTTTAGTGAAGGTTAGAGATGCAGATGAAAAAATTAAATCAGATAAAGGAAATGATGAACTTTTCTCTGAATTTAGAAAATCAATTTTAAGAAAAACTAGAGGATTTTTAGCCCCTGAATACAACATCCAATGTGTAGAAGCTGCAGTTAATCTTCCCTTCGAAGAAGGCATTAAAGTTGAACAAGATTTATTCATGAAACTCATGACGGGTTCTCAATCTGCAGCTCAGAGATACATATTCTTTGCTCAAAGACAGGTTACAAAAATTCCTGATATTGAAAAAGAGACTCCTTTGAAAGAAATTAATTCAGTAGGAGTAATAGGCGCAGGAACTATGGGTGGTGGCATCTCTATGAATTTTGCCAATGTTGGTATCCCAGTAACAATCATTGAACAGAGTCAGGAAAGATTAGATAAAGGCTTAAGTATTATCAGAAAAAATTATGAAAATACGGCTGCAAAGGGTCGTATCACGAATGAGCAAGTTGAAGAAAGAATGTCGCTTATAAATGGTCAAACTTCTCTAGATGCGCTTGATTCTCAAGATCTTATTATTGAAGCTGTATTTGAAAATATGGATCTAAAAAAAGACATATTCAAACAATTGGATGGAATATGTAAAGATGGTGCTATCTTGGCTTCAAATACTTCTGCGTTAGATGTGAATGAAATTGCTGCCGAAACTAATAGACCAGAAGACGTAATAGGACTTCATTTCTTCAGTCCAGCTAATGTTATGAAACTCCTAGAAATTGTTAGAGGTGATAAAACATCTAAATCAATTGTAGCGAGTTCACTGGCAATAGCTAAAAAGATTCAAAAGATTGCTGCTGTAGTAGGTGTATGTCCTGGATTTGTTGGTAATAGAATACTTGCACAAAGGCAAAGAGAAGCCAATAAATTGATATTAGAAGGTGCCTTACCCTGGGATATAGATGATGCTTTATTCGATTTTGGTTTTCCTATGGGGCCATTTGCGATGTCAGATCTGGCAGGCTTAGATATAGGTTGGAATAAAGAAACCTCAAATGGTGAGACACTGAGAGATGTTTTATGTGAAGCAGGAAGATTGGGGCAAAAGTCAGGAAAAGGTTTTTATGTCTATGATGAAAATAGAAATAAATCCCCAGATCCAGAAGTAGAAGCACTAATTAAGAAATTTGGAGAAGAGAGGCAAATCCAAATGAGAGAGATTTCAAAAGAAGAAATTCTTCAAAGATGTCTCTATCCGATGATTAATGAAGGCTTCAAAATATTAGAAGAAGGTATGGCCATCAGAGCAAGTGATATAGACATTGTATGGACTAATGGTTACGGATGGCCAGTCTATGAAGGTGGGCCAATGTTTTATGGTAATTTGGTTGGCTACGATAAAGTCCTAGCCTGGCTTAAAAAGGCAGAAAAGGAACTTGGACCAGAGTTTAAACCATCACCATACTTAGAAAGAGTTGTAGCCGAAAAGATTAATATACTTTAGAAGAAGTTCCTTATCCTTCTCCTATAGATCCAGTCTAGTCATATATAACCTTTTCAAGAATAAGACCAAGATCACTTACGCTTTGCCTGTAACGATCCTCATGGATGCGCTCATTGTTACCATGTATACCTGAACTTTCATTTCCTTCGTAAATATATGTATTAAAACCATAGCTAGCTATGCCAATGCCTCTAGAAAATCTACTATCTGTAAATCCTGTACTTACAGATGGTGATAGTTTTGAATCAGGGTAATTCGTACTAATAAAGTCTTCAATTGCTAGATAAAGCTCTGAGTTGGTAGGAGATGAGCCCGGAAAACCCAACATCAGAGGTTCAACCTCTACTCCAGTATCTTGTATAAGATCCTCTATCTGTTCTATGAATTCTTCAGGTTTATTATCCGGCAATATTCTGCAATCTATTTCGGCCCACGCAGTTGGAGGAACTACGTTTATTTTTACCCCTCCATTCATTCTTGTAAGCGAACAAGTATTTCTAGTTAGTGCATGAGAAGAAGGAGAAAACTCTTGAAGTTCTTTCATAAAAACTGGATCTTGGATCATGTTCTTAATATCTTTATATTTACTTTTAAAAGGTTCTTCTAAACCATCAGATCTATCTGAAAATACTCTATCAACTTCAGGTATGATTCTAGGATCAAAAGGACTATTCCATATAATATTCAAAGCTTCTACTATTCTTGAAACTGAACTTGTCGTCCTGGGTGAAGAGCCGTGACCAGGCTGATCAACGGAATTAAGTCTTAACCAAACAGGAATCTTCTGAGTTACCTCGATGCTAAATCCAATCCCATCTTTAGATCTAAAGCCACTACCACCTTCATTCAATAATAATTCAGCACCTTCAAAAGCTTCTGGTCTATTCTCAACAAGCCATCCCATTCCATACTTCCCACCAGACTCTTCATCGGCTGCAGCTATATAAATTATATCCCTATTAAGAGGCTTGTTTGATCTGTGCAGTTTAAGAAAGTTCGCTAAGTGGGATATGCCCAATCCCTTCATATCTAAAGCACCTCTACCTTGTATATAGCCATCCACTATCTCACCAGAAAGAGGATCAAAATCCCAATATTCTTCATTCGCTGGTACAACATCAGAATGATGTAAAAGGATAAGAGCTGGTTTATCACCTCCCTTTATTCGCGCCCAGATATTTCCTCTTGTTGGAGCACTTTCTGCAGAATCATATTCAATACCCTCTTTATCAAATATTTTTGCCAAGAAATCTACTGCTCTAGATTCATTTCCAGGAGGGCTAATGGTATTTACTTTTAGGTATGCTTGAAGCAATTTTACCGCTTCATTTTCTAAGTCTTCATCTGCAATTATTAAGGAAGAAAACACATAAAGGGTTAGTATCGAAAAAACTATTTTTATCATTCTACTTATGTATAAATTTTTGATGAAAATCAATAATATCAGGATCCACTAGCGCATCGGAAACTTTTAGCTCTCGTTGCAAATGTAAAGAGCTTAGATTCTTACAACGACTCAGAGCAACATAGGCTTGTCCCGTTGCAAAAGCTCCAGCACCTAAATCTACAGAACAGCTTTCAAGGGTTAGGCCTTGAGACTTATGAATGGTAACTGCCCATCCTAATTTGATAGGAAATTGTTTAAATGACGAGATGACCTCTTCTAAAACATCGTCAGAATCCTCATCATAAGTGAATCTAACTTTGTTCCAAGCTTCACGTTCTACTTTGTGTGTTTTTTTATTTATTTTTACTTTTATATATTTTTTCTTCTTATCCAGACACTCAGATATTGTCCCAAGGGTTCCATTGACCCACCGGCCTTCAGGATCGTTTTTTATGAACATTACATTTGCTCCAACTTTTATCTTAAGCTCTCTAGGGGCAGGTAAATCATTTTCATTTAGCTCTCCAGTTTCTTTAGATTTTATAACTTCCTCTTCGCCATCAATATGACCTAATTTATATTCATTTAATTCTTCAGCTCTTTTTTTTCTTGAGGTAAGTGTCATGAAAAATTCTGACTCAAGTGTTGGATCAAAACAATTTGAATTAATTTGATCGATAGTTATATCTAGATCTTTTCCAATTCGTATATTATTTAAAAGTTCACAAAACCTTTGATCTTCTTCCTGTCTAAAAGATTCTGTAAGTTCAAAATAACTTATTTTTTTCATATCTTTAAATGAATGTGCATCGAAGAAATAAATAGAATTATACTTCTCATAGATTATCCTCTCTTCGCTCTCCTTAATTATGGGTGGTAGTTGAAATAGGTCACCACAAGCCAGCACATGAATACCTCCAAAAGGCTGCTCAGAGTTTCTATGTATTTGAAGAGATTGAGATATCGCATCCAGCATGGGTGCTCGAACCATAGAAACTTCATCAATGATCAATAATTCTAAATTCCTGAGCAGTTTTGCAAATCTAGGATCTTTAGATTTTGTAATCAAAGGAATAGTCTCAAAACCAATCCTAAAAGCGGAATTAATTGTTGTACCGCCTATGTTTAAAGCAGCAATTCCGGTAGGAGCTACAACCATTTTTTTTAAAGATAATTGATTCTTTACCCTTTCAAGCAGAGTTGTCTTTCCAGTTCCTGCGGCACCTGTTAAGAATATAAATTGCTGTTCAGAGTGATCTGTTAACAAATCTACTATTTCATCCTGAACTTTATCAAATGACATATTGACCTTATGAATCTAATTTATCCATACTATCGATTGCCCTTTCCATTTGCCTTTCACGCGTTGAGTATTCATTTACAGATTTCTGCAATGCATCTACTTTCTTCGTAAGATCCTCAGTGGAACCGCTAAACTTTTCAAATTCTTTTTTCAGTTTTCCAAACTCATTCATGATTTCTCCAGCTCTTTCATTTAGAGCTAAAGTTCTAAATCCCATATGCACGCTTATAAGATAGGCTGCTAGCGAGTTTGGTCCCATTATAAGGACTCTATAATCTCGAAAGATTATCTCTCTTATGTTGTCCAAAGAATCTATGGTTTGCATTAAACTCTCACTGGGAATATACATAACACCAAGATCAACAGTAATACCCGATTGAACATACTTTTCTTTTATATCTGAAGCATCTTTAAGCACATGTCTTCGAATGTCATCTCTGGTTTTCTTAACTAGTTTCTCATCGCCAGAATCGCTGGCATTTATAAAGTTATCAAAAAGAGCTGATGGGAATTTAGCGTCTATTGGGAGAACAAGGCCTTCTGGAAGTTTTATGATAAATTCAACGCGTTTACCACTACCAGGAATAACCTCTGCGTTACTCTCAAACTGGTTAGAATGAAAAATATCTTTAATGATTGATTCTAAAGACCACTCCCCAAATTTTCCTGCTAAGGTTCCTCCAGATAAATAACGATTTAATTTACTAAGTGGTTCATTGAAAGACTGTATATCTTTAGAGAGTTCTCCAATCGTAGTTCTTTGAGTTTCAATCGAGTGGTCTATTCCTTTGAGAAAGTCATCAGATTGATTACTGTCATTGCTATTTTTAAAAGTGTTAAAAAAGATTAGACCAATTATGATTATTAATAAAATGATAATTAAGATATCCATGCTTATACAGCCTAAAAGTTACTATCTAAAAAATCAATTAACTCAACAGTTCTTAATGAACCTTAATAAAAATTTTTTTGAATCAAACATCATAATTCTACTTTCCGTGTTTCATAGCCAAGATCCTGAAGGTTATCTTCATGAATAGATTTATTGATTCTATATTTTGAAATAAAGAACAAAGAAATCGGTGCGATTACAAAGAGTAAAGAAGTAGAAAAGATTGCAAGAGAGGTTACAGCTTCTCTCTTCTCTTCGATAGAGGCCTCCTCGCCAAAGCCCGCCAATGAAAGGAGCACTCCTGATAATAAAATACCAACTCCTCCAAGAATTTTACCTGACAGACCATTTACAGAAATGATTAATCCCTCGGATCTTGCATGTGTATTTTTTTGATGATCCTCAACTACATCAGAAAACATAGAACTAAAAACAATACCATTTATTACTCGGACACCTGCCATGAAGGCTGAATGCGTGGCATAGAGGTAAAAAAGTAAGCCTAGCAGTGGCAGGGCAAGTCCTGCTTCTGGAAGTATATTGGTTCCAAATTCAATATCGATTATTCTTAAGATGGTCAAAGAAGGTCCTATTGAAATCATAATACAAGTAAGCACAAGGACTGTTCTCTTCTTATCCTTATTTTTCAAGAGTTTGTTCGCGCTTAATGCTGCTATGAAAGCTCCAGGAATAGTCAAAGCTAAAATTAAAGTAAACACATCTGGCTTCCACAACCAAAAGAAATTAATCATATAAATACTAAAGACACTCGATAAAGACCCTACTATTCCGAATAGAGATGTACCGATGATTAAATTTCGCCAAGAATCATTTTTCCAAAGTGAAATGAGTCCTTTTATAACTCCTATATTTCTTGTTTCATCATTTATTTTAGTCTTTTCAAAGTGAGATTCGATGTTTCGTAATCTCAAAACTGAATATAAGCTTGTGACTAAAAAAAGGATAATAACGATCAAAGATACGGCTTTATAACCATCCTCTTGATTCCAATTGTCTCCAAATATAGTAGCGATAGAGGAGTAAAATAGGACAGTGCCTAGAATGCCAAAGTTATTATCCCTGGCATGAAGTAAATTTCTTTGTTCATAACCCTTTATCATCTCTATTCCTAAAGATGCTCTTGGAATAAAAAACAAAGTACTGCTTATTCTAGTAATGATTATGAATAGTAAGAGTTGAGTAAATAAAGCAGATTGACTGCTTCCTAGCCGGACATTGAAAAGCAGGAATATACCTAGCGCAAAGCCAAATAACCCAAATGCCATATAAGGAATTCTTCTACCAAAACGAGTAGCACTTCTATCAGATATGCCTCCAATCATGGGGTCTGTAAAAGCATCTACAAATAATGATAGAGCAATCCCCAAACCACATAAAAAAGGATCTAACCCTAAAACTTGATTATAAAAATAAAGCAGAAACATGGACAAGAAGGCCTCTGAAGCTGCTCCGCCAGCAGAGCTTACTGCAAACGTATTAAGGTATTTCTTTTGGAGGTCTTGCACTTTATTAACTGTAACTGCTTTTTAGATAATATATAGAACTAAAATGCTGGAGCGAGATACGAGAATTGAACTCGTCTCTCAACCTTGGCAAGGTTGCGTAATACCACTATACCAATCTCGCTTGATGAATCCCTATTAAGCAGGAAGAGAAGTATACACGAAAGATTTTTTGATTTTCTAGGTTCTTTAAAATGAAATTAGTCAGATTTATAAACTTCCTTTATGCCTAATCGTGCTTTGACCTCATTTGCTTTTTTATTTGCATTCATAAACTCATAAACTAACTGATCAAGGGTATCTTCATTTTTCTTATAATCTTGACGAAAGGCAAGTCCTAAGCCACCAAATAAGAATGTCAAAAAGCCTAGACCATAAGTAAATTCATTTTGCGCATTATTTAATAAAACCAAAATAAAAAACAATAAAAGGATAGTAAATAAGATAGGTATAACGATGATATTTTTTTTACTATTATTCTGAAGTCGATTAACTTCATAAAATCTATCATTTACTGATCTAAGATTAATTATAGCTTCAATATCCTCTCTGACTTGATCGGAAGAGTACCCTCCTACATTATTCATATGATCCAAAATAGATTTAATTACTTGATTATATTCAGTCGAGTCAGCGGATTGTGTAAATAGACTTATGCCCTTTTTTTCAAGTTGTTTAATTAAAGAACTTCTCTGTTTTTTATCAATTTTATTCATTTAACTCTCCCTGATAATATTTATCTCTTAAGAGATTTTTTTGTACTTTTCCCATAGCATTTCTTGGCAGTTCATTAGTAAAGTAAATTTGTTTTGGGACCTTAAATCCTGCCATCTGGACTTTCATCTCTCTTATGATATTTTCTTCTAATACTTTGGCCTCTTCATCTCTAACTATTACCGCAACGACACGCTCACCGAAATCAGCATCTTCTAGACCGATAACTGCAGACTCATGAACACCTGCTATTTTATCAATAAATGATTCGATCTCTTTAGGATAAACATTCAATCCTCCGGTAATAATCATATCTTTATTTCTTCCAACAATAATTAAGTAACCATCTTGATCGAAATAACCTTGATCTCCAGTATTGAAATAATTATCTAAACTAAAATCTTCATTGGATTTTTCAGAGAGTTTCCAATAACCTTTAAATACATTTGGCCCTTTTACTTGAATATTTCCAATTTCGTCCACTCCAACCGGTTTATTATCATTATTAACTATTCTAACCTGTTGCCCTTCAAGAGGTAATCCAACAGTTCCGGATTTTCTTTTACCGTTTATAGGATTAGAGCTAATGATGTTTGTTTCAGTCATACCATATCTTTCAAGAATTTTATGGCCTGTTATGGAGTTAAAGTCCATAAATGTTTCTTCTAAAAGTGGAGCAGAACCTGAAATAAATATCCTCAAATTTTGAGTTACTTTTGAGTTGAGACCTTTATTATTAATTAGTCTAGTGTAATAAGTGGGAACACCCATCATTACTGTACATTTCGGCAATTGAGTTAAAACCTCATTAACTTCAAAGTTATCTAACCATAACATCTTTGAACCTGATAAAAATACACACCCAAGGGCAACAAATAAACCATGTACATGGTAAATAGGAAGAGCATGGAGCAAACAATCATCCTCAGTAAATTCCCAAGCATCTTTCAGTGTTCTAGCATTCGAACCTATATTTCCATGGGTCAACATAATGCCTTTGGGTCTACCTGTTGTTCCAGAAGAATAAAGCAAAGCTGCCGTATCTTCTTCTGAACAATGCGCAACTGCGTGAATGCCCGCTAATTTTATTGCTTGTATAGAATCTTTATCATTAATTTGAAGAGTAAAAATATGATTTGGTAGATGTTTTAGATTGAGAGAATCAACTTTTTCATAAACCTCTCTTTCGCAAATGAATAAAGAGGGATTCGCATCTTCTAATAGGAAGGAAAGCTCATTGTCTTTATAGGCGGTATTAAGAGGATGGAAAATTAAGTTAGCACGCAAACATGCAAGATATATATATAGAACTTCAGGTGATTTATTTACTTGTACTGAAACTCTATCGCCAGGTTTTAATCCTAAATTTGAAAATCCATTTGCATATTGAGAAGAATGATCTTCTAAATCTTTGTAAGAAATAATTGAACTATTTTTGAGCTCGATACAAGGTCTGCTCAAATCTTCTGGAAAGCCTTCTCTATACTTTAAGTATAGATTTCCCATAATATTTTTTTAGCGAGGCGACTGTCCATCATCTATCTTTATACAGGTTCCGGTAACGCACTCTGAAGATGGAGAAACTAGATATAAAAGGGTTGAATCCATTTGTTCAGGTATGCAAATTCTTTTTCGAGGTAAGTTTTGGCTTACGTCGCCTATCCTCTCTAACATAGCATCGGCCATCTCCGAATGAAACATTCCCGGAGCAATAGCATTTACATTTATGAAATGTTTAGCCCATTCAACAGCTAAAGATTCGGTCATTCTCACTATTGCAGACTTAGTTGTGGAATAAAGTACAGATGCAGAATTTGAATGAATATTAAATGCAGCTATGGATGCAATATTTACCATACGTCCAGGCTGGCTTTTCTTTATTAAACGTCTAGCAATTTCATTAGATAATAAATAAGGGCCTAAGAGGTTAGTATCAACAACTCCGTCAATCAATTCCTCACTCTGTTTTACAGCCCATTGTGCATCAACCATTCCCGCATTGTTAATAAGAGTATTTATAGTTCCAAGCTGATTTTCAGCTAAATCAATTCCATTTCTTATACTATCCCTATCTTGAACGTCCAAAGGTATGACAGCACACTCTCCTCCTGCATCTCTTATTTCATTTTCAAGAGCTTCTAACTTTTTAACTCTCCTTGCTGCTAAAGCTACTTTTGCTCCGCATTTAGCAAGCACCTTTGAAAATCTATAACCTAATCCTGAAGAAGCTCCTGTAACAAGAGCTACTTGTCCAGAAAGATCCACAGAAAAATTTGGTGTTGAAAATTTACTCATATTTGTCCTCTTATTCTTTATTAAAAGATAATTTATGCATGCTTAATTATGCAAAATCTCTACTTTTAGGTACTATGTTGACTATTCCCGCCCTACTAACAACAAAAATACCTTAATTATGAGTATACAAAATAAAATAGAGCAGGCAACTATAGTTACAAAACCTAGCAGAGAAGAGGCTGAAGAGGCCGTTAGAACCCTTATATGTTGGACTGGAGACGATCCTGATAGAGAGGGTCTCATTGAAACTCCGAAGAGAGTCGTAAAAGCTTACGAAGAATTTTTTGAAGGCTACGATATGAATCCTGAAGAGGTATTGCAAAAAACTTTTGAGGAAGTTCAAGGTTATGATGACGCTGTTATTGTCAGAAATATTAGAGTTGAGTCTCATTGTGAACACCACATCGTGCCCATTATTGGTGTAGCTCATGTTGGTTACATCCCCAATAATCGTGTTGTTGGAATAAGTAAACTTGCAAGAGTTATCGAAATTTTTGGCAAACGTCTGCAAACACAAGAAACAATGACAGCCCAGATAGCGGATACAATCCAAAAGGTCCTAGAACCGAAAGGTGTAGCAGTAGTTGTCGATGCAAGTCACCAATGTATGACTACTAGGGGTATCCATAAAACTGAATCAAGCACTATTACTAGCAGAATGCTCGGTGCTTTCAGGGATAATCCAGAAACTAGGTCTGAATTTATGAATCTAATTAATAGTCCCAAGGACTTTTAAAATTTAAAAATATATATATTTTTTTAACCATTTTTTTGGATGATTTCGATATAAATTTGCATTAACATTTAGTCAAAGGGGAATTTAATGGCTATTAATACAGAAAGTTTTGATTTTGATCCTGATCATCTCAGGAAGAAGTACAGAGAAGAAAGAGATAAGCGTCTTAGACAAGATGGTAATGAGCAGTATCAAGAAGTTACTGGGGAATTTTCTTACTTTGTTGAAGATCCTTACATTCATGATGCAATAGAAAGAGAGGCCATCAAAGATGAAATTGAGGTAGTAGTTATTGGTGGTGGTTTTGGTGGAATGCTAGCAGGAGCTAGGCTTAGAGAATCTGGCATAAATGATTTCAAAATCATAGAGAAAGGAGGCGACTTCGGTGGCACATGGTATTGGAATAGATATCCCGGAGCCTCTTGTGATATCGAGTCATACATCTACTTTCCATTACTAGAAGAAACAGGATTCGTTCCTAAGCAGAAATATACTAATGCACCTGAAACCCTAGAATATTGCAGAGTTGTTTGTGAAAAGTTCAAACTTTATGAAAATGCACTTTTGCAAACCGAGGTTATTTCAACAGATTGGGATGAAGAGTCATTAAGGTGGATTATTAAAACTAACAAAGATGATGAATTAAAAGCTAGATTCGTAGTACATTCCAATGGCCCTCTTAACAGGCCTAAACTCCCAGCCATTAAAGGTATAAATGACTACAAAGGCCATACATTTCATACTAGTAGATGGGACTATCAATACACTGGAGGATCTTCGCATGGAGATCTAACAGAGCTTAAAGATAAAAAAGTAGCAATAATCGGAACTGGGGCTACTGCAGTGCAATGCGTACCTCATCTCGGTGCAGCAGCTGAAAAACTATATGTATTCCAAAGAACTCCGTCTTCTATTGATGTAAGAAATAATCAACCAACAGACCCTGAATGGATTTCCACACAAAAACCTGGGTGGCATGATGAAAGGAGAAAGAACTTTGAAACTCTTCTTACCGGCGGAATGGTCAAGGAAGACTTAGTTTCTGATGGATGGACAGAGGCATTTAGACTTCTTTTTGGTAATCTTAGACAGCGAGCACCTTCCAAATTAAAGATGGTTGGATTTGCACTATCAGGTATTTTTTCTTCTAAAATGTATAAAGTCGGCTTTAAATCTTATATGACAGGAAAAGTTACAGAAGCTATGGACTTAAGAAATGCTATCCAAATGGCTGACTTTCAGAAAATGGAAAAAGTTAGAGCTAGAGCTGATGCAGTCGTGGAAGACAAAGAGACTGCTGAATCACTGAAACCCTACTACAATCAATTCTGTAAGCGCCCCTGCTTTCATGATGAATATCTCAAGACTTTCAATAACCCCAATGTTGAATTGGTGGATACTGATGGAAAAGGTCTCGAAGAAATATCTGAAAACGGCATAATATTCGAAGGTAAAGAATATAAGGTTGATTGCATAATTTTTGCTACCGGTTTTGAAGTTGGAACTGACTATAGTAGAAGAGCAGGTTATCAGATACATGGAGTAGATGGAATGACTGTATCTAAGAAGTGGAAAAATGGACTCGCTACATTTCACGGTATGCACAGTAGAGGTTTTCCAAATTCTTTCTTTTTTGGACCAGCGCAATCAGGTTTCACAGCTACCTATACATATTCTCTTGACGAACAAAGTATTCATTTAGCTCACATTTTGAAAACTGCAAAAGATAAAGGTGCAACCAGAATTGAAGCTTCTGAAGAAGCAGAGGAAAATTGGATCAATACCATAATCGATAAAGCTAGACTGACAGCTGATTTTCAGGAGAACTGTACTCCTGGCTATTACAATAATGAAGGTAAAGTAAATCAAACGCCTCAAAATAACACTTACGGAGGCGGTCCCATAGAGTTCTTCGCTCTTATGGAAAAATGGAGATCTAAAGGAAATCTAGAAGGCCTCGAACTGAGCTAATTATTGTACAAACTAGAAATACTTCATCATCCATACAACTCAAATGATTTAGAGGAAATATTTGCCATTAATCAGGCCAATATCCCTGAAGTTGGTAATATTGATAACATCGATAGGCTTAAACGTTTAATCGATTGGAGCTGTCATTTAATAGTTGTAAAAGACGAGGAAATAGTAGGATTTATCATCCTGATGAGAGAAGATCAGAGTTACGAATCTCTCAATTATGAATTCTTCAATTCTCAAGGATATCCTTTTCTGTACGTTGATAGAATTGCAATTAAAGAGGAACATCGACGTAAAGGATTGGGACAGATGATTTACTCAAAGACTATTGAGATAGCTAAAGAGTTAAACTTACCGACATGTTGTGAAGTTAATACGCTGCCAAAAAATGAACCTTCCTTAGCTTTTCATGATTCGTTTGGCTTTGAAGATGTCGGTACTAAGGACTATGAAGACCATAGCGTAGTTTATCTTAGGAAATCTCCTAGTTGAGGTCATCCTTGAAAAAATTAATCAAACCAACACCTGTAATTATTAGAAGGCAACCAACTAGCATTGTGTAAGTTATTGCCTCATCTAAAAAAAGATTAGCCCACAACATTCCAGAAACAGGCACAATAAGCACAACAGTCGAAGCTTTGACCGGCCCTACTCTCTTAATTAATATTACATAACCCATGTAAGCCAAGCCAGTACATAAAAAGCCTAAAAGAAAAACACTCAAAAGAACTTCATTATGATGACTAAAATGTAATCCACTTTCTAAAAACGTAAAGGGAAAAACAAGAAAAGTTGCTACCAGTAAAGTCATAGAAGCTAAATAAGTTGCATCAATTTCTTTAGTAGTGAATATATAGTTAGAGCTGAAAGCATAAAAGAAAGATGCCAAAAGACAGAGCACAAGTGCAAATAATGAAAATTCTAAAGATTCATATCCAACAAATATAAACAAACCAACCATGCCTATAAATATGCCGAGCAATTGAGTGAAATTAGAGCCCAATTTCAACCAAAGACTGGCAATAATGAAGGCAAATAGAGGAGTTGTACCATTCAAAACAGACATAGTGCCTGCATTCAAATCGATTGCTGCTCTAGAAAAAAGATAAAAAGGTACAGAGGCATTAATACAAGCTAGAAAGAGAATAGAAGGAAAATCTTCTCTAATATTTTGAAGATGCTGTCTAGTAATAAAGAATGGACTTAGTATCAATGAGGCTATCAATAATCTAGAGAAAACTAAAGTTATAGGACCAACTTCTGGTGCAGAAACCTTTATAAAAAGAAAAGATGACCCCCATGCGATGCCAATTGCAATAATTAAAGACCAGTCAATAACTGCACTTTTATACATTTATAAAATTAATTTTTCTTACTAAAGAATCCTAGTAAGGTCGATCTCCAATAATAGTTACTCTTTCAACCTTCCTAACATTTGGCCAATAATCAGAATTTGCATAATGCTGACATGCTCGATTATCCCAAAAAGCTATTGAATTATCTTGCCAAGCAAACCGGCACTGGTATTCAGGTATAGAAGCTCGTGAATATAAGAAATTTAACATCTGCTGAGATTCTTCTGGATCCCAGTCTTTAATGTATTGGGTAAAGGCAGCATTTACATAGATAACCTTCTTTTTTGTATCTGGATGAGTTCTTATAACTGGATGCTCTGGCATGGGATATTGTTGATTGAAGGCTTCTATCTCTTCGTCAGATTTACCCTCTTTAATGAGCCTATTTCTAAAATTTGCAAAATCATGAACTGCTATAGCACCTTCGAGTTTCTCTTTAATTTCTTCACTAAGATTATCGTAAGCTGCGTACATATCTGCAAATAATGTATCTCCTCCATGTTCTGGTTTTTCTATCATTCTTAAAACTGAACCTAAAGAAGGTTCCATTCTCCAAGTAACATCTGAGTGCCATGTGTTCTCTCTTCCTTTACTTTTTTCATTGTGAGTTATGACCAATACTTCTGGAAAACTTTCTTTTTTTGGAGCAAAAGGATGAATTTCTAATTCTCCAAAATTTTTTGAAAAGTTAATATGTTGTTCTGTAGAAATATCCTGATCTCTAAAAAAAATAACTTTATAAACTAATAGTGCTTCATAAATTAAGGCTTTTGTCTCTTCTTCAAGAGTCATGGACAAATCGACGCCGAGGATTTCTCCTCCTATTGTTGGACTCAACCTATTAACTATGAAAGGTAAGTTTCTTTGTTCAAAAGTATCTGGATTAAAGTCATTCATAATTTTCTCCCTGCTCATAATCATCAACAAGCTTTCTTATCTTGTCAATCTGAAGTTTAGGCTCATCATCAGAATAAGGTAGCATATTCTGAAATGTCCAAACTGGATTAGGCCATGCATCATCATCTTTATAACGCGCGATGACATGGGTATGTAGCTGAGGTACAAGGTTTCCTAGACTAGCGACATTCATTTTATGAGCACCAAAAATTTCAGACATATGTCTTGAAATGTAATTGCACTCAGCTTGATAAGCAATCTGCTGTTTGCTATCAAGTTCAAAAAGTTCACTGACTCCTGAAATTTTTGGAACTAGTATTGTCCATGGAAAATTTGAAACATTCATTAGTAAAACCCTAGACAAAGGAAGTTCCCCTATCAAAAATGTATCTGTTTCGAGCCTCTTGTCTAATTTAAAATCCAAAGCTATCTATGAGACATTTCTTTCTTTGCCTTCCCAATAAGGTGCTCTTAAATCCTTTCTAAGGATTTTCCCAGAGGGGTTCCTTGGCAATTCGTTAATATGCTCTACAGTTTTAGGACATTTATATCCGGCTATTTGTGTCCTGACGTAAGAAATTACCTCAGCTTCATCAAGAGGTTCTCCTTCAGTCTGAACAATAAAAGCTTTAGTAGCTTCACCCCATTTATCATCAGGTATTCCAATAACTGCTGCATCTGCAATTTGCGGATGACTGAGCAGAGCATTTTCAACCTCAGCTGGATAAATGTTTTCTCCTCCTGAGACAATCATATCTTTGACTCTGTCATGTATATATAAAAAACCTTCATCATCAAAATAACCCACATCTCCTGAATAGAACCAACCATCTTTTATAGCTTCCGCCGTTGCTTCTGGTCTATTCCAATAACCTTTCATGTTTAATTCAGATTTGATTATCACTTCCCCTACCTCGCCAACTGGCACGTCATTATCGTCAGAGTCCACAACCCTCAAACCGACACCCTTTGCTGCCTTACCACAAGATCTTAATTTTCCTCTAGAGATTTCATGATCTTCAGGATATAAAAAAGTTATTGCTCCATTAGTCTCAGTAAGTCCATAAACTTGCCAAAAGTTACATTTCATTAAATCCATAGCTTTTAGAAGTGTGTCGTCAGTTATTGGGGAAGCACCATAAATAACCGTTTCTAAAGATGAAAAGTCAGTATTAGCTGATTCAGGATGTTGAATTAAGAACAGTATCACTGCAGGCACAAAGATAGTATGTTGTATCTTCTCTTGTTCTATTAGCTTGAGAATCAAACTTGGATCTACCTCTGGGATGATGA
>CACLAF010000014.1 GCA_902604855.1 uncultured SAR86 cluster bacterium
TGCAGATAATCTTGAAAGAGCAATAGAATCATGTAGTGAGGAAGAACAATTCCTGTCTATAAAAGAAGGTCTTGAATTGACACTTAAGAGTCTAGAAGGCTCATTAAACTCATCAAGTATTGAGGTTATCGATACTAGCAGCAAGGATTTTGATCCTGAAAAACATGAAGCAATTTCATTAATAGAAGACGATTCTCTGGATGCTAATACGATTATTGATGTTGTGCAAAAGGGTTACACAATAATGGATAGAACTCTCAGGCCTGCAAAAGTCGTAGTTTCAAAGAAATCTCAAGAAAAATCATAAAAAAACTTGAAATAGCATGCATAAGCCCCATCTTATGTATTAGAACTTAATTGGAGTGTAAAAATGGCTAAAGTAATTGGTATAGACCTAGGAACAACAAATTCATGTGTTTCGGTTATGGAAGGGGATCAAGCTAAGGTAATAGAAAATTCTGAAGGTAAAAGAACTACTCCTTCAGTAGTCGCTTATGGGGATGAAATAAAGGTTGGCGATTCAGCTAAAAACCAGGCCGTAACTAATGCAGAAAATACTTTGTATGCCATAAAGCGTCTTATTGGAAGAAAACATGATGATGACGTCGTTAAAAAAGATAGTGATATGGTGCCATACAGAATTCTCGCAGCCGACAATGGAGATGCTTGGGTTGAGGCCGAAGGAAAAAAATTAGCTCCACAACAAGTCTCTGCTGAGATTTTAAAGAAAATGAAAAAGACTGCTGAGGAGTACCTTGGGCAAGAAATTAAAGAGGCAGTTATAACTGTACCCGCTTATTTCAATGATTCACAAAGACAAGCAACAAAAGATGCTGGAAAAATAGCCGGCTTAGAAGTCAAAAGGATAATAAACGAACCAACAGCAGCTGCTCTGGCTTATGGATTGGATAAAGGTAAAGGGGATCAAAAGATTGCTGTGTATGATTTAGGTGGCGGAACGTTTGATGTTTCCATCATAGAAATCGCAGAAATAGATGGAGAACATCAATTCGAAGTTCTATCAACTAATGGTGATACCTTTCTTGGAGGTGAAGATTTTGATATTACCTTAATTGAATACCTCGCAGAAGAATTTAAAAAGGAGTCTGGTTTAGACTTACACAATGACTCGGCTGCCCTACAGAGGCTAAAAGAAGCTGCTGAGAAAGCTAAAATAGAACTTTCGAGCAATCAACAGTCTGAAATTAATCTTCCTTACATAACAGCTGATTCATCAGGGGCTAAGCATTTCGTTCATAAACTTACTAGAGCAAAATTAGAATCTCTGGTAGAAGGTTTAGTTGATAGAACTATACAACCTACTGAGATAGCTCTTAAAGATGCTGGCTTAAAAGCTTCTGAAGTTGACGAAGTTATATTGGTCGGTGGACAAACAAGAATGCCACTTGTACAAGAAAAAGTTAAAGCTTTCTTTGGAAAAGAAGCTAGAAAAGATGTGAATCCAGACGAAGCAGTGTCAGTTGGTGCTGCGATTCAAGGTGCTGTCTTGGCTGGAGATGTTACTGATGTGCTTTTATTAGATGTAACTCCTTTGACTTTAGGGATTGAGACTATGGGAGGTGTAATGACGCCTTTGATAGATAAAAATACAACGATTCCTACAAATAAGTCACAAGTTTTTTCAACGGCTGAAGATAACCAAACTGCTGTAACTGTGCATGTTTTGCAAGGTGAAAGGAAGCAAGCCACTGAAAACAAAACACTTGGTCAATTTAATCTAACAGATATACCTGCATCTCCACGAGGAATGCCTCAAATAGAAGTATCCTTTGACCTAGATGCAAATGGAATACTCAATGTTTCAGCTAAAGACAAAGCTACTGGAAAAGAACAGTCCATAGAGATTAAAGCTTCAAGCGGCTTATCAGATGATGAAATAGAGCAAATGGTGAAAGATGCAGAAGCACATGCTGAAGATGACAAAAAGTTTGAAGAGTTAGTTCAAGCTAAGAATTTAGGTGAAAATTTAGTTCATAGTTGCAAGAAAACCTTAGATGAGGCCAAAGACAAAGTTGAAGATAGTGAAAAGGAAGCTATTGAAAATGGAATTCAAGATCTCGAAGAGGCCTTAAAAGGTGAAGACAAAGAAGAAATAGACAATAAAGTTAAAGCTCTCTCTGAAGCTTCAGCGCCTCTCGCACAAAGAATGTACGAGGAGGAAGCTAAGAGTAAAGAATCACAAGAACAAGAAGTTCAAGATACAGATTCAGACGTTGTTGATGCTGATTTTGAGGAAGTAACTGAAGAAAAAGAAAGTCAAAATTCTTAAGTATTCCTCCTATTAGGCTGCAATAAACAGATGTCTAAAAAGGATTATTATGATGTTTTAGGTGTTCAAAGAGGAGCATCTGATGATGATTTGAAGAAAGCTTATCGTAAGCTCGCAATGAAATATCATCCTGACAGGAATTCGGACGATCCGTCAGCTGCAGAAAAATTTAAAGAAGCTTCAGAGGCCTACGAAATTCTATCTGATAGCTCAAAGAGAAATGCATATGATCAGTTTGGTCATGACGGTGTAGATCCCTCCAGCTTCGGAGGAGGTAGCTCCCAAGGCTTCAATGATATTTTTGGCGATATCTTCGGTGATATATTTGGTGGTGGAGATCCTTTTGGACGTAGACAACGATCTAATAAAGGCTCAGATCTACAATACTCCATGACAATATCTCTTGAAGATGCAGTTAGGGGTGTGACAGAAAAGATCGCCATAACTTGCCTCGATACTTGTTCTTCTTGTGGAGGAACAGGTGCAGAAGAACATAGTAAGTTAATGACTTGCGATGCATGTGGAGGGACTGGCCAGGTAAGAATGCAACAAGGTTTTTTTTCAGTTGCACAGACTTGCAGAAAATGTGGTGGCTCAGGCCAAATTATTAGTCATCCTTGCAAGACATGTGGGGGCCAAGGTAGGGTAGAAAAACGCAAAACTTTATCTGTAAAAATACCTGCGGGAGTCGATACAGGAGACAGAATTAGGCTTTCTGGAGAAGGTGAGGCTGGATTAAATGGGGGTCCTTCAGGTGATTTATTTGTTCAAATTAAAGTTTTACCTCATGATGTATTTGAACGCGATGGTAAACATCTCTACTGCGAAGCTCCTATAAGCTTTATAGATGCAACACTGGGAGGCGAAATTCAAATTCCTACTTTGGATGGTAAAGTGAAAATAAAGATACCTGAAGGCACACAAACAGGAAAATTATTTAGACTAAGAGGTAAAGGTATAAGTCCAATCAGAGGAGGCTCTACAGGTGATCTTTTGTGCAGAGCCGTGATAGAAACACCACAAAACCTTTCAAAAGATCAAAAACGACTTCTTAAAGAATTTCAAGCTTCAATCTCTGATAATTCAAAACAGAATCCATTAAGAGATGAATGGTTTTCTAAGGTAAAATCATTCTTTGACACTAGCAATTAAGAATTTTGAAGAATCTATTCATTTCAGGAATAACAGGAAAGGTTGGCAAGCTTTTATCTTCTTATGCTTTAGAAAGTAGTCATTTTAAGTTAGTTGGTGGGAGCTGCTCATCCAATAATAACTTTTTTGGAAAAGATGTTGGAAAATTGCTTGAAATAGACGAAATTGGGATCCAAATATCAGAAAAAATGTCTGAAGATCTTAGTGTAGATATCATCATCGATTTCTCTTCTCCAAAAAGCACAATGAAAATTTTACAGCTTGCTAAAATAAAGGAAATTCCTATTCTGATAGGAACAACTGGCTTTAGTGAAGATGATTTTAAAGAAATAGAGATTGCAAGTACTCAGATTCCTGTTTTATTTGCTCCAAATACAAGCTCTGGTGTAGCGATATTGAAGAACATTCTATATAAATCAAAAAACCTATTTTCTGAAGACAATGAATTTTCTATAAGTGAAACTCATCATATCGAGAAAAAAGACTCACCTTCAGGCACCGCATTAGATTTACAAAGAGAGATTATTTCTGTTTTTCCAGAAGCTAAAGTGGCTATGGAAAGCTACAGGGAAGGTAATAATCCAGGGGAACATACAGTAAGAATCACTCTAGATAATGAGATAATAGAATTTACTCATAGAGCAGAAAACAGATCAATATTTGCTTTGGGAGCCCTAAAAGGAGCTGTATGGTTAACCGACAGGCCTGCTGGTCTTTATTCAATGGGTGATATTTATTCTTCTTGATTTAGTATAAATATGATATAAAGCTTTCCTTAAGGCATGTGCCTATAACGAAACACATGAAACTGTTTCAGATCTAAGGTGCTAAGGATTGCTCATCTTTAGTAAGTTCTGTAAGTTCATGGAAGTATAACCCGAAGAATGTAATGTTCTTCATAAATTGAGGAGAGCTAATGGCTGAAATATCGCTAGAACAAATGCTACAAGCAGGTGTCCACTTCGGACATCAAACCAAGTATTGGAATCCAAAAATGGATCAACATATTTTTGGTGTCAGAAATAAGATTCACATCATCAACCTAGAGCATACGGTAGAAATGATTAAACCGGCCCTAAAGTTTATTGAGGGAGTTGCTGCAAAAAATAACAAAATTCTTTTCGTAGGAACGAAAAGAACAGCAACAGATATCATCAAAAATGAAGCAATTAGATGCTCAATGCCATATGTAAATGAAAGATGGTTAGGAGGGATGCTTACTAACTATAAAACTATAAGATCATCTATCACTAGGCTAGAAAACCTGTTAAGACAAAAGGAAGATGGAACATTCAGCAAACTCACCAAGAAAGAAGGTTTAAAGATACAACGCGACATCGATAGGTTAGAAAAGTCTATTGGTGGAGTGACTGAAATGGGCGGCTTACCTGACGCTTTATTTATAATTGATGTCAAAAGAGAGTCTATTGCAGTGACTGAGGCAAGTAAAATGGGGATCCCCATTGTAGGTATCGTAGATTCAAATAGTAATCCAGAAGGCATTGATTATGTTGTACCAGGTAATGATGACTCCATAAGATCAATTGCCCTTTTTACCGAAGCAGTTGCAGATGCTTGCTTGAAAGGCTCTGAAGCGGCCACTGGACTTAAGCAGGACGAACCTCAATCTGGGCCTGCAATTGTTCGTAAAGTTGAGACTAATGAAACTACAGAAGAACCACCACATAAAGATACCGAAGTGTCTGATTCAAAATCTAACGAAGAAGCTGCTGATGAATCACAAGAAATACAAGAAACCTCAGATGATACAACAGCAAAATTAGACACTTCTGAAGAAGACAATAAAGAAGTAAAGGGCGAGGAGTAATTATGAGCACTATTTCAGCTTCACAGGTTAAAGAATTAAGAGAAAAAACGGGTTTAGGTTTAATGGACTGTAAAAAAGCTTTGGAAGAAGCAAATGGAGATATTGATTTAGCAATAGAAGAGTTAAGAAAAACTAGCGGCATAAAAGCAAGTAAAAAGTCAGGCAGGTCTGCAGCAGATGGTTTAATAGGCATTACTACTAAAGGTAAAGACTTTTTTATGATCGAAGTGAATTGCGAAACTGATTTTGTTGCAAGAGATGATTCATATATAAATTTCACAAAAGAAGCTCTTGATACATATTCCAATAATCCCTCACACTCATTAGAGCAACTTTTAGAAAGTGGCGTTGAAGATAATAGAGAAAAATTAGTTCAGAAATTAGGTGAGAATATCGTAGTTAGAAGACTGGCTAAAAGCGATGCATCATCTATTAGCGGTTCCTACTTACATAGTAATCACAAAATTGGATGTATTGTCTCTTTAGAGGGTGGAGATGAAGCCCTTGCAAATGATATAGCTATGCACGCTGCTGCAACTGATCCTATGGCAGTTTCTCCTTTGGATATCCCACAAGAGACACTAGATAAAGAAAGAGAAATATTCAAAGCTCAATCAGAAGAGTCTGGTAAACCTCCAGAAATTATCGAAAAAATGATTGAAGGTAAAGTATCAAAATTCTTAGCTGAAGTCAGTTTAACCGAGCAAGACTTTGTCAAAGATCCCAATGTTAAAATAAGTAAACTGTTGGCTGATAATAATGCTAGTATTTTAAGCTTTACAAGATATGAAGTTGGAGAGGGTATTGAGGTGGAAAAAGTAGATTTTGCTAGTGAAGTAATGTCTCAGATCGAAAGCTAAATGTTAAACGAAATTGTAGAAGATGCGGAGTTGGGTATGGAAAAGAGTTTGAATGCTTTAGACGCAGCATTCAAAAAGATCCGAACTGGAAGAGCAACGCCATCTTTACTTGATAGTATTAAGGTAGATTATTACGATAAGCTTACTCCTCTAGCACAAGTGGCTAGCATAAGCATAGAAGATGCAAAAACTTTGGCTATAGTTCCATGGGAGAAGGGTGTTGTGCAACAGATAGAAAAAGCAATCTCTGAGTCTGATCTTGGTTTAAATCCGGCCACATCAGGAGACACCATTCGGGTAATTTTGCCCGATCTTACAGAAGAAACCAGAAGGGATTTCATAAAAAAAGCCAAGGCCGAAGCAGAGAATGCAAAAGTATCAATAAGAAATGTAAGAAGAGAGGGTAATTCTCAATTAAAAGAATTCCTCAAAGAGAAGGAGATATCTCAAGATGAAGAAAGACAGGGAGAAGAATTAATCCAGAAATTAACAGACACTTTCGTTGAAAAAGTAGATTTAGCATTGAACTCTAAAGAAAAGGATCTCTTAGACTTCTAATTTTTAAAAATGGAAGGTAGTCAAACTGAAACCTTACCTAAACATGTTGCCATAATAATGGATGGCAATAACCGATGGGCATCAGAGAAAAATCTCCCTGGGGTTGCAGGACATAAAAAGGGTGTTGAAAGGGCAAGAGAGTCAGTTGAATATGCTGTCCAAAGAGGTCTATCTACATTGACTTTATTTGCATTTAGTAGCGAGAACTGGGGAAGATCATCAGAAGAAGTTAACCTGCTGATGCAGTTATTAAATACTGCTCTTCAAGAAGAGGTACCTAATCTAATTAAAAATTCAGTCCAGCTAAGCTTTATTGGTGATTTGTCTCAATTTGATCAGGAACTTATAGAACAGATGAAAGAATCAGAAAAATTAACTTATTGCGATACCGAAAGAAAAAAATTGGATTTAGTTGTTGCTGCAAGTTATGGAGGAAGATGGGATATTGTCAATGCTTTAAATAAACATCTAGATTCAGGATCAAATAAAGAACTTACTGAGAAAAGTTTTGATGAATTTCTATCGACATCAAAATTTACAGATCCTGATTTATGCATTAGAACTGGCAATGAACTTAGAATAAGTAATTTTTTGTTATGGCAATTAGCGTATTCAGAATTATATTTTCCTGATGTGCTTTGGCCAGACTTTGATGATCAACACTTCGATAGCGCACTCAGAGAATATTCAAAAAGATCAAGGCGTTTCGGAGATAAATCAAATTTTCAGTTATAAAGATGCTCAAGCAAAGGTTACTTAGTGCTTTTATAATAATAGTTGGAATCAGCCTTCTTATACTCTTGTTGAATAACCAATACTTAACATATCTTGTTGCCTTAATCTCATCCATCTCTCTTTGGGAATTCTTGAAGGTTAGGTTTACAAATGCTGTTTCTCTCTTAGGAATATCCCTCTTTCTAATTTTGATATTTGTTTCTTTTTTACCATTCTTTAGTTATTTATTTATCACACTAAGTGTAATTATGTACTTTTTGTCCTCAATTCTTATCTTAAGTTTTCCTTTGAATAAGGCTTTCCTAAAAAGGTCTATGGTTTGGAGTTTATTTGGATTTGTTATCCATCTTGGATTCTTTGCATCCTTAATTCAGATTATTTCTAACAATAATCTTCAATTAATATTTCCTGAAATAGAAAGTGGAAAATTTTTAATATTTTATATTGTTTTGATTGCCATTCTCATGGACTCTATTGCATTTTTTGCTGGTAAAAGTCTTGGTAAAAGACCTTTTATAACAAATGTTAGCCCAAATAAGACTCTTGAGGGTTTTATGGCTGCAATTATTGTTACACCTCTTCTTTTATCGACCATATCTTTCAACATTTTCAATTTACCATCCTTTTTGGTCTTATGTATATTGGTAGTAGTTTCTTTATATTCTGTTTTAGGAGATGCTTTTGCTAGCATGATGAAGAGGGTAGTGGAAGTGAAGGATTATTCTAATTTGATTCCAGGACATGGCGGTCTTTTCGATCGTTTAGACAGCCATATTGCGGCTTTTCCTTGTTTTGTTTTTTTATTGAATATAGTGTAAAAATGAAAAGTTTAGCTATTTTAGGTTCTACTGGCTCTGTTGGAAATTCAACCTTAGATGTCATAAGAGAAAATAAGGCCGAATTTAAAATAGAATTACTCACAGCTAGAACTAATTTCCGCCTTATGGCAGAGCAGTGTAAAGAATTTACTCCAAAATTCGTCTATCTAGAAAATAAAGAAGCCCAAAAATCCTTTCTGGATGAACTAGGAACAAATAATACACGAGTGACTTTATTATCTGATGAGAAGGAATTAAACCAAATTATTGCCTCAAAAGATTTAGAAATAGTTGTTGCTGCTATGGTTGGAATAGTGGGATTAAAGCCTGTATTTAACGCAATAAAGCATGGAAAGCATATTTTATTAGCAAATAAGGAGTCTTATGTTGTAGCAGGAGAAATTTTAAATAATTTATCTAAAAAAACTGGCGCTACAATTTTTCCAATAGACAGCGAGCATAGTGCAATTCATCAGTGCTTAATGGGTGTTAAAAATGAAGAATCAATATCACGGCTAATATTAACAGGATCGGGTGGTCCTTTTCTTAATAGAGACATAAACGACTTTAAGAATATAACCCCTAAAGAAGCAACCGCACATCCTATTTGGAATATGGGGAATAAGATCTCGGTTGATTCATCAACTATGATGAATAAATGCTTAGAAATAATAGAAGCTAAATGGTTATTTGGATTTGACGATATAGACGTGCTTATCCATCCAGAAGGTATTATTCATTCCTTGGTTGAGTTTAAAGATAAATCTCTGATAGCCCAACTCTCAATTCCAGATATGAAAATTCCAATAGCTTACGGTTTGGGGTTCCCTGAAAGAATCAATTCTGGTTGTGATTCACTTGATTTTGAAAAGATCAGCAATCTTTCTTTTGTAAAACCAGATTCAAAAAAATTTCCTTCATTAGTTCTTGCAAAAGATTGTATTAATTCTGGTGGAACAAGCTTTTCTACCTTAAATGCTGCAAATGAAGAGTGTGTAGCTTCCTTTTTAGAAGGTAGAATAGGCTACTTAGATATACATAAAATTATTTCAGAAGTTTTGGATAAATCAGATATAAAGATGGTCGAAGGAATAGAAGATATTTTCGAAGCTGATATGCAATCTAGACAGATGACTAAAGAACTTATAAACATAAATTAATGGACCTATTATTCACCATATTTTCCTTTATTTTTCTTATAAGCATCATTGTAGGTATTCATGAGCTTGGCCATTTCTTAACAGCAAGATTTTGTAATATTCATGTTCTGAAGTTTAAGATAGGCTTCGGTAAAGAATTATTTTCTTATAAGGATAAGAAAGATTGTACATATTCATTCGGGGTACTACCATTAGGTGGCTATGTACAAATGTTGGGTGAAAATAACCCTGTTCAAGAGGGATCTGAAGGATCTTTTGAAAATAAAAAATCTTATCTGCAGGCTTCTTTAGGAGAGAGAGCTGCAGTAACAGTAGCAGGTCCAATTGCTAATTTTATCCTCGCTGCCTTTGTCTATTTTTATTTAGCACTAGTTGGTACAACCCAACTTTCGTCTTTAATCGGTGAGGTTATTCCTGAAAGTCTTTCTAAAGAATACGGCATTTCAGTTAATGACAAGATAGTTCAGATAGATAACGAAACGGTCAAGGTATTTAATGATATAAACCTTATACTTTCAAAGAGAGTCGGAGATACTGGAGTTATCAATATTAAATATATTAGAGAAGGTCAGGAGAGAACAGCTTTGTTACCAATAGACGATTGGTTGTCAGACAATGATCAAATTGCTCCAAGTCAAGCCTTAGGACTTCAGCCATTTCTTCCTCCGATAGTTGGTAAACTCCAAGAAGATGGCCCTGCACTTAAGTACGGTATAAAAGAAGGAGACTTGATACAAGCCATTAATGGTAAAGATGTTTCAACTTGGCAAGAATTATCGAGAATTCTTAGCCTTTTGCCTAATCAGCTTATTGAGATTAAAGTACTGAGAGGTCAAGAATCTAAAATACTGATGCTTGAGAGTTCAAGTTTTATTGATGAGACAGGAGTTCAAAAGGGCAGGATAGGTATACTTGCTTCTAATAATTTAAATAATTGGCCTGCAGATTTTGTAGTTGAAAAAAAAGAAAACTTCTTTCCAGCTTTGTTAGTTGGTATTGAGGACACCTACAGATATACAATTTTGATTATTACTTCAATAGGTAAGATGTTAAGTGGATCAATATCAGCTGATAACCTTGGAGGTCCAATACAGATTTCAGTGCTTGCGGGATCTGCTGCCAAAGCAGGATATGTTACTTTTTTATCAATGGTGGCATTATTGAGTATAAATCTGGGACTATTGAATCTTTTGCCAATACCTATCTTAGATGGCGGGCAATTGCTAATGATTGCTATAGAAAGAGTCAAAGGGTCTCCCGTTTCTGAAATTGCAATTGAATATTCCATGCGGATTGGATTAGTTCTCGTTGTAAGTTTAATGATATTTGCCTTTGCAAACGATATTGCACGTTTGATCTAATTATGAAGATATACATTAAAGTATTTTTTATCCTACTTTTAGCAGGTCTTTTTCAAGTCCAAACTATCAGTTCCGAAGAAGAGTGGGTTGTTAGTGATATTAGAATCAGCGGTTTGCAGAGAGTTTCAGCAGGAAGTGTATTTAATGTTATGCCAATTGCTGTTGGTGATACTGTCAATGTTTATGACCTCCAAACAACTGCAAAGACGATATTTAAGACAGGCCAATTTGATGATATTCAACTCGGCCGAGAAGCGAATACTTTAATAATAAGTTTAGTAGAAAGACCTTCAATAGCATCCATAGATCTTGATGGAAACAAGGCTTTGAAAACTGAAGACCTGCTAAAAGGATTAGATGATGCAGGACTTTCAGAAGGCCAAGTTTTTAAACGTTCGATTGTAAATAGTTTGGCATTAGAAATTCAAAGGCAATATGTTTCTCAAGGTCGTTATGGCGCGAAGGTTGAAGTTACAAGTGAGGATGAGCCTAGAAACAGGGTATCTTTGAATATTGAAATAGATGAGGGAGAAGTAGCTGAGATAAAAACTATAAATGTAATAGGTAATCTATCGTACTCTGACGAAGAGATTTTACAAGATTTTGAGCTAACCACCGGTGGATGGTTCTCTTTTTTTACAAATGATAATCGATATTCAAGAGAGAAATTAAAGGGTGACATCGAATCTCTCGAGTCATTTTACAAAAATAGAGGCTATGTTGAATTTAGTTTAGAAAGTTCTCAAGTGAGCGTTTCGCCCGATAAATCTGGCGTTTTTATTACACTTAATATTTCCGAAGGAACAACTTATGATGTAAATGAAATCAAGATAGTTGGAGATCTACCTATTGAAGAAGAAGTTCTTAAATCGCTTATATTGATCAGAAAAGGAGAGCGTTTTAATCAGTTTTTAGTTACAGAAACTGAAGAGATTTTTAAAAATATACTAGGTAATGAAGGGTATAGTTTCGCTGAAGTACGCGGTGTCCCTGATGTAAATGAAGATTCAGGAAATGTAGATTTAACATTTTATGTAGATTCTCAACAAAGAACATACGTTAGACGTATTATTTTTAAAGGAAATAAGAGGACACATGATGTAGTGCTAAGAAGAGAAATGAGACAAATGGAAGGTGCCTGGGCATCCAATAATCTCATAGAAAATTCAAAGTTAAGACTCGAGAGGTTAGGATTCTTTAAAGAAGTTGAGTCAGAGACTATACCTGTTCCTGGAGTGAATGATCAGATCGATGTTGAGTTCACAGTTGAAGAGGAATTTTCAGGATCAATCGGAGGTAGTTTAGGATATGGAGCCTATGGCTTAGTTCTAGGTCTCAATTACAATGAAAATAATGCTTTTGGAACAGGGCGAGCAATTGGCATAGGTATTAATGATAGCACCTGGCAACGTAGTTACTCTTTCAGCTATGGAGAGCCATATTTCAATATAGATGGAGTGAGCAGAGGTTATAGTGCTTATTTTAGAGAGTCTGACTATGGTCAATTTAATATTGCAAGTTATACATCTGATTCTTTTGGAGCAGGCATACAATTTGGTTTGCCAATAAGCGATATTGAGAGAATAGGGCTCAACTTAAATTACGATAATACAAGTATAGATACTGGTTCTACACCTGCATCGCAGATTCTTGCTTTCACCCAATCTGAAGGTACTAAATTTGAAGTATTTAAGACCCAATTCATCTGGTCAAGAGTTACCTTGAATAGGGGGCTATTTCCTACTGCAGGCCAATCTCAATCTTTCGCCCTCCAAGTTGCTGTTCCAGGGAGTTCCTTGACATACTCTAAACTCACCTACAGACATAAATATTTCCGACCAATTTTTGATGGAAGATTTGTACTAGGATTAAGAGGTGAGCTTGGAGTATTAGAGGCTTATGGAGATACAGAAGTAGCTCCTTTCTTTGAGCATTATTATGCTGGTGGAATTAGTTCAGTAAGAGGCTTCAAGCAAAATACCCTTGGTCCCAGAGCTATACCCTCACAGTATTACCTAGATAATGAAGGTAATCCTATAATTGGCGAAGATGGCAATCCGGTTGCAAATCCTTATTCGTATTACAGAGATGATAGGTCAATCGGAGGAGCTTACTTAGTAGAAGGTGGCTTCGATTTTATATTTAAGCTACCTTTCATTGAGGACCAAAGATCAATGCGTAGCTCTTTCTTTGTGGATGTCGGAAATGTATTTTCTAAGGACTGTGGATTCGATCAATCTAACGTAAACTGTAGCGAACTCGACTTAGGGGAGTTGAGGTACTCTTATGGAGTTGGAGTGACTTGGATAACTCAGTTGGGCCCAATGTCTCTTGCTATTGCAGCTCCTTCAAATGAAGGCCCTTTAGATGAAACAGAAAATTTTCAATTTGAAATTGGGACACAATTTTAAATTCTCTTAATGCTACTAAATTAGCTTACAAAACTGTAGAATTCGACGACAGGTTACTTAATGGGAAAAACTATGAAATTTTTTAAAACTTTATTTGCCGTGCTTACGGCATCCTTCTTTACTTTTACTCTTCAGTCGGCTGATTTAAATATAGCCACTCTAGATCCTCAAGCTGCTTTATTTAGTACTAATGTTGCAAAAAAAGAGCTTGAAGAATTAGAAAATTCAGACGAATGGAAAGAAGTTGTTGAAGAACTTCAAGCGAAAGCAACTGAGGCTAGAGAGATCCAAGAAAGAACTCAAAAAGATGGTCCAACAATGTCTGATGAAGAAAAACAAGAGGCAGCACAGAAATTTCAGTCTCTCCAGCAAGATATTAATTTTTTAAGAGAAAAAACTAATCAATTCAGGAACCAAACTCTTCAATTGCTTTCACAAGAACAGGCAGAAAAATTTCAAGTCATCGTCACTGAGTTAATTAGAGCAAAAGGAATAACACTCTTAATAAACAGTGGAGCACAACAGCAAATACTTCTTCATGCAGATCAAAGCTATGATATTACTCAAGAAGTAATTGATGCTATGAATGAAAAAGAAGATTAATTTTCGTGTCTTCCCTAAAAAGCTTTAAGTTATCTAAACTTGCTGAAATCCTTGGAGCAGAACTCGAAGGTGATCCCTCTAAAGAAATAATTGGAATTAATACTCTTGAAAATTCTTTAGACCAAGAAGTTTCCTTTATTGCTAGACAGTCATATTTAACAAAATTATCTACTACTAAGGCCGGTGCAATTATTTGCAACACAGATTATTCGGAATTGTTCAATGGTAACAAATTGATATGTGAAAATCCTTATTTAACTTACGCTAGATGTACTGAACTCTTCAAAGAAAAACCTGCTATCAAAACTGGAATTTCTAGCTTATCAGCCATTGAAGATACGGCAATAATTTCTGATACTGCATCAATAGGAAATTTTGTAACCGTATCAGAAAATGCTGTGATAGAAGATGAGGTTGTATTGATGCCTGGAGTTTTTATTGGCGAAGGCTGCAGAATTGGGAAGGGCTCAATAATATACGCTAACGTATCAATATATGATTCCGTTAATATCGGCGAAGAATGTATTCTACATTCGGGAGCAGTGATTGGCTCAGATGGCTTAGGCTTTGCCAAAGATAACGGCTCGTGGATTAAAATTGAACACTTAGGAGAAGTGATAATTGGAGCTAACGTTGAAATTGGTTCAAACAGTACAATTGACAGAGGATCAATCGGCAGTACTCTCATCGGAGATAATGTGAAAATAGATAATCAAGTTCACATAGCACATAATGTAGTGATTGGTTCTGGTACTGCTATTGCGGGTAACAGTGCGATTGCAGGGAGCACAAAAATTGGAAAGAATTGTACGCTCGCAGGGTGTTCTGCCATTGTTGATAACATCGAGATTTCAGATGAGGTGCACATTACTGCAATGTCATTGATTACAAAATCTATAAAAGAGAGCGGTTATTATTCTTCAGGCACACCATTTATGAAAAACTCTGACTGGAAAAAAAATGCAGTTGCCTTTAAAAGACTTCATGGATTAATAAAAAAGTAAAATTATGGAAGTAGAAATAAATATAGAAGAGATTCAAGAGTTTTTGCCTCACAGATATCCCATGCTTCTCGTGGATAGAGTTACGCATATGGTTCTTGGTGAATCTATTAGAGCTTATAAGAATATTACTACTAATGAGCCTTTTTTTACGGGACATTTTCCTGGAAAACAGGTTATGCCCGGTGTTTTGATTGTAGAAGCAATGGCTCAAGCTTCGGGCATCTTAGGTTTTAAAACAATGGATAAAAGGCCTGAAGATGGGTCAATATACTACTTTGTAGGAGCTGATGATCTAAGATTTAAAAGACCTGCAATTCCTGGTGATAAACTCATTTTGAATTCAAAGGTAATAACCAATAGGAAAGGGATTTGGAAGTTTGACTGTTCAGCAACCGTAGACAGTGAGCTTGTAGCAAAGGCTATGATACTTTGCGCTGATAGGCCAAAATAATTATGATTCACTCCTCTTCAATAGTTGACGATTCTGCCAAAATTGATAATTCAGTAGAAATTGGTCCTTTTTGTCTTATCGGTCCGGAAGTGGAAATAGAAGAAGGGACAAAAATAGAATCTCATGTTATTTTGAAAGGACCTGCGAAGATAGGGAAAAGAAATCACATATTCCAGTTTTCTACTTTAGGCGATGGAAGTCCGGACAAGAAATATAACAATGAGCCTACTACCCTAGTTATTGGAGATGACAATATCATAAGGGAGGGTGTAACAATTCACAGAGGCACTATTCAGGATCGTGGTGAAACTCTTATCGGAGATGGAAATCTTATTATGGCTTATTCTCATATTGCGCATGATTGCGTATTAGGAAATGATATTGTTTTAACTAATCAGGCTGCACTAGCTGGTTCTGTTCATGTTGGAGATGGTGCAATACTTGGAGGTTATGCCATTGTTCATCAATTTTGCTCAATTGGCAGTTACAGTTTTTGTGCAATGGGCAGCGCAGTAAATAAAGATATACCTGCATATGTGAAAGTCAGAGGTAATCCAGCTAAACCTTTTGGAGTAAATGTAACAGGGATAAAAAGAATCGGATACTCTAAGGAAACTATAGAAGCTTTAAGATCTGCTTATAGATCAATTTATAGAAAGAAGCTTACGGTCGATGAGGCTTTAAAGGATCTTGATTCTTTAAGAAAGGATTTTAAAGAAGTAGATATATTCTTAAGTTCAATTGAAGACTCTAAGAGAGGCATATCTCGTTGATAGGGAATACCCTTGAAAATACTCCTTTAAAGATCGCAATAGTGGCAGGTGAAAGGTCAGGTGACGAATTAGGCGCACCTTTGATGAAATCCTTAAAATCGATCAATCCTTCAATTGAATTTGTAGGTGTCGGGGGTTCGAAGATGACTTCTGAGGGTCTTGAATCTTACTTTGAAATGAGTGAGATATCAGTAATGGGTATTATTGAACCTTTACTAAATTTAAGAAAATTATTAAAACTTAGAAAAGGTTTAAAAAAATATTTACACAATCAGAAGCCCGATATTTTTATAGGTATTGACTCACCTGACTTCAATCTTCCCATTGCAAATTTTTTGAAAAAGAATCTTCAAATCAAGACAATACAATATGTTAGTCCTTCAGTTTGGGCATGGCGTAAAGGTCGCATAAAATCAATGGAGAGATCTATAGATTCTGTTTTAACCCTTTTTCCTTTTGAAGAGACTGCTTATTCCAATTCGAAGATTAAGACATGTTATGTAGGACACCCTTTGTCTTACAAAATTGATATTAACAATATGGAAATAGAATCCAAAGTTCAAAATAGTATTGCATTATTACCAGGAAGCAGGAAGTCAGAGATCTTACTAATGGGTGATTTAATGATTAAGGCGGCAAAGAAAATGAAGCTAATGAATCCACACTACCAATTTTTTATGCCATTATCAGATTCATCTCATTTAGACTTTTTTAAGGAAGATATGGAAGATTTCATTCATATTTCATATGAAAATTCTCAAGATATTTTAAAGAAATCTTCTATGGCAATTATTACATCTGGAACAGCAACCTTAGAGGCCGCCTTATCATTCACTCCTTGTATCGCTGTATATAAGACAAATTGGTTGTCTTATTTATTAATTAAACCTTTACTTCATATTGACTCTTTTTCGTTACCAAATTTAATATTAGGTAAGAAAATTTTACCTGAGCTATTGCAGTCTGAAGCAACTATAGAAAAGATAATCTCAGCAGTAAATCTACTAGAGGATAGAGGCTTTGAATTCTATAGAAATGAGTTTACTTTTATAAAAGAAAAGCTAAAGGCTGGGGGAGCAGATAAGGCGTCTATTGAGGTTTTAAAGTTATTAAATTAATCGAAGCTGGAGTTGATGAAGCAGGAAGAGGCCCTATAGCAGGTCCAGTTTTTGCTGCAGCAGTTATATTAGGCAAGAAACATTCAATATCAAATCTAAATGACTCAAAAAAGATTTCTGAGAAAAGAAGGGAACTGATAGCAGAAGATATAAAAGTTAATGCTATTTCATGGTCAATAGGAATGAGTACAGCTAAAGAGATCGATGATATTAATATTCTTAGAGCATCTTTGTTAGCTATGAAGAGAGCCATAGATGGTTTGGATGTGAGACCCGAACTTATATCTGTCGATGGTCAGTTTTCACCTGAAACGGATTTGAAAGTTCGGACTATAATTAAAGGAGACCAGTCAAATGAGAATATTATGGCGGCTTCAATCCTTGCTAAAGTTTATAGAGATAATTATATGAAAGAATTAGATAAGTCCGTTCCAGAATATGGTTTTAAACAACACAAAGGTTATCCTACAAAGATGCACCTAGAAGCATTAGAATCATATGGTATAACTTTAGAACATAGGTTAAGTTTTAAACCTGTTAGAAATATTAATGAGTCAATTAGATAATTTAGATTTTGTTCATCTTCATGTTCATTCGGAATACTCTTTAGTTGATGGAATCATAAGAGTTGATGAATTACTAGATCGTTCTATTGGTCTGGGATATCACTCTGTTGCTTTGACGGATTTAACTAATCTCTTTGGATTAATTGAATTCTATAGATCTGCAAGAAGTAGGGGCATTAAACCTATTGTAGGTTCAGAGATTAATGTAGCAAAAGATAAAGACTCAATTTCAGCTCCTATTGTGCTTTTAGCTACGAATAAACAAGGCTATATAAATTTAACAAAGTTAGTTTCTAAAGCTTATGTTGAAGGTCAAGTAAATGGGGATCCTATAGTTCTTTTTAATTGGCTTGAAGAATTTTCGGAAGGAATAATAGCTTTATCGGGAGGCATGGAAGGACATATAGGCAATTCAATTTTAGCAGGAAATAAGCAATTGTCAGAGTCTCGTATAGACTTCTTCAAAAAGATTTATAAGGATAATTTTTTTATTGAAGTTCAAAGGACAGGTAAGCCTAATGAAAAAGAATACAATGAAGAAGTATTGCAGTTTGCTTCAAGAATGGAGATTCCTGTTGTTGCAACCAATAATGTAAGGTTTTTAGAAGCGGTTGATCCTGATATTTCTCCTTCTGATTTTGAAGCTCATGAGGCGAGAGTTTGTATTCAAAGAGGAGATATTCTGGATGATCCAAGAAGACCTAAAAATTATACAGAAGAGCAATTCTTTAGAAGTAAAGAGGAGATGTTTGAGTTATTTTCTGATATACCTGAAGCACTGATTAATACCGTAAAAATCGCGGAAAAATGTAATATCGACTTGGAGTTAGGAAAATTTTATCTCCCTGATTTTGAAGTTCCAAATGACTATTCTAGAGAAGAATTCTTAAGAAAAATTTCAAATGAAGGCTTACTTAAAAGAATAAATGACCTTAAAGGCTCCGCCGATTCTTATGAACTGGATGAACCTACTTATATAAAGAGACTAGAATACGAATTAGATATGATCTGTAAGCTAGATTTCGCAGGTTATTTTTTAATCGTAGCTGATTTTGTGAATTGGGCTCAAAAGAATGATATCCCTGTTGGTCCTGGCAGAGGTTCTGGGGCTGGATCTATAGTCGCCTATGCCTTAGGTATTACGGCTATTGATCCTATCAAATATGATCTTTTATTTGAAAGATTTCTTAATCCAGAACGAGTTAGTAATCCTGATTTCGATATAGATTTTTGCATTGAGGGTAGAGACAAGGTTTTAGAATATGTCACAAACAAATATGGTAAAGATTCAGTAGCACAGATAAGTACTAGAGGAACAATGGCAGCGAGGGCTGTATTACGTGATGTAGTTCGAGTATTAGGCAAGCCTTACGGATTTGGCGATAGACTTGCAAAAGCAATACCAGATGTCTTAGGAATAAGTCTTGAAGAGGCATATAAGGATAAGCAATTCAAAGAGATTATCGATGAGTCAGATGAATCAAAAGAAGTTTTTGATATGGCACTTAAGTTGGAAGGTTTATCAAGGAGTGTTGGAACTCATGCAGCTGGAGTAGTTATAGCTCCAACAGCTTTGACAGATTTTACACCTCTTTTTTTAGATTCTGATAAAGGAACGGTAGCATCACAATTTGATATGGGCGATGTTGAGTCTGCAGGTTTAGTTAAATTTGATTTTCTTGGTCTGAAAACTCTTACGATAATAGATCAATCTGTCAGACGAATTAATGCAAAGGCAAAAAATGAGCGAGATCACATAAATATTGATAATTTATCATTGAAAGATTCTGAAACTTTCGAACTACTGCAAAGAGGGGAAACTACGGGTATATTTCAGCTTGAATCAAGAGGCATGAGGGACTACTTGAAACAATTAGTCCCTAATGATTTTGAAGACATTGTCAGCATGAACGCTTTATATCGACCAGGTGCCTTGGGTATGAACATGGTAGATTCTTATATAAATAGAAAGCATGGAAGGGAAGAAGTTACCTATGGTCACGAATCAGTAAAAAAAATACTTAGTACTACCTATGGAGTAATAGTTTATCAAGAACAGGTAATGCAGATAGCTCAGGAACTTTCGGGCTTCTCTCTCGGCCAAGCAGATATCTTACGCAGGGCAATGGGAAAAAAGAAGAAAGAAGAAATGGAAAGTCTGCGGTCCACATTTGTAGACGGAGCAGTTAAGAAAGATGTAAACGAGAGATATGCTGCAAATCTATTTGACCAAATAGAGCAATTTGCAGGTTACGGTTTCAATAGATCTCATTCCGTAGGTTATGCGCTTATTGCCTATCAAACTGCATGGCTTAAAACTCATTTTCCTGCTGAATTTATGGCTTCAGTCTTATCATGTGATTTAGGAAATACAGATAATATTCAATTATTTGTAGATGATTGCAGAAACATAGGATTATCAGTTGAGAAACCTGATATAAATAGAAGTTCATATAGATTTGAAGACTTAGACTCAAGAACAATCTTATATGGTTTGGGCGCAATCAAAGGTATAGGTGAATCTTTAGTAGAACAAATAGTTTCACAACGCAATATTGAACAATTCAAAGATATGCATGATTTCTGTATGAGAATTGGATCTAATAGAATTAATAGAAGAATTTTAACTACATTAATTGGGTCTGGTGCCATGGACTCTTTCGGAAAGAGGGAAGATCTCTTCAGAAGAATTGATTCTTATCTTAAGAATGCAGAACAGGCTTCTGAGAGGAATAAGAGTAATATTCAAGATCTTTTTGGAGAAGAAATTATTTCTCCTGCTGAGGATGTTGTTAACGATGACATAGAATTTGATGAAGTATCATCTGAATGGAGTGCTTTAGGTTTTTATTTAGATTCTCATCCTCTAGAAAGTAAAAAGAAAGAGGTGAGGAATATGTGTGGTTTCTTTATTTCTGAACTTCAACCCGAAGAACACACGCAAAGAATCGCGGGATGTTTAATGCAGTTTAATGTAAGACAGGGCAAAAGAGGTAGATTTGCTTTCGCGACTTTAGATGACGGTTCGTCAAAAATAGAAGTCTCGATCTGGGCAGATGTGTTTGAAAAATATAGGAGTTTGCTCAAAAAAGGACAGGTTCTGGTTGTAGAGGGTATGATCGAGAAGGATGAATATTCTAACTTTGCAAAACACAAAATGATTGCTGATAAGATCTTAACCTTTGATCAAGCTCGTCATGAGTATGTAAAGAACATTAAAATCGGTATCGAAAATAATGATATCAGCTCAGAAGAGTTAGTTAATTCTTTAAAATTAATTGCAAATAGTAGCGAAGGTAATCAAGTTTTAATATCTTACAAGGGAGAGTCAGCGGCAGCAGATATTGTTCTGCCAAGTGATTTCTCAGTGAGACTTGATGATTCTTCAATAAAGGCCTTAGGCAAACGTTTTGGACCAGAAAATATTAAGTTCGTTTATCATAGCCAATATCACATAAATTAATAATCCTTAATGCTAAAAAGTTATCTAGATTTCGAACAACCTATTGCTGATCTTGAGCAACAAGTTATAGATCTAAAAGATTCAGATTTAGATGATGAGTCAATAAAGACAGAAGTTATTCGACTTAATGAGTCTATCCTCAAGACTACCGAAAAAATTTATTCTAATTTAACTCCCTGGCAAAATGTTCAAGTTGCTAGACATCCTGAAAGGCCTCATTTCTTAGATTATATCGAAAGAATTTCTGATGAATTTGATGAACTTCATGGTGATAGGCATTTCTCAGATGATAGAGCCATTATAGGAGGGATTGGTTCTATCGGTGAATATAAAGTTATGTTTATAGGGCATGAGAAGGGCAGGTCTACTGAAGAAAAGATTTTACATAATTTTGGAATGTCTCAACCAGAAGGTTACCGAAAAGCTTGCAGGTTAATGGAGTTAGCAGAGCGATTCTCACTTCCAATAGTTACCCTTGTCGATACACCTGGAGCCTATCCTGGTATTGATAGTGAAGAAAGAGGTCAAAGCGAGGCAATAGCTCATAATTTAAGAGTTATGTCTTCTTTAAAAACTCCAATTATTGTTAATGTTGTAGGAGAGGGTGGATCTGGTGGAGCTCTCGCTTTAGGTGTAGGAGATCATATATCTATGCTTGAGCATTCTACTTATTCAGTTGCGTCACCTGAGGCTTGCGCAAGCATTGTCTGGAGAGACTCTACCAAAGCAGATCTTGCTGCAGAGGCAATGAAACTAAATTCTGACAGTGTCCTTGATTTGGGTTTAATAGACGAAGTTATTCCAGAACCTTTGGGCGGTGCACATAGAAGTTTTGACCAAGCATCATCAAATTTATCTAAGGTTTTAATCAAAAACTTAGATGAGTTAACTGGTATGTCTATCGATTCTCTCCTTGATAGGAGATACAAAAGGTTAATGAGTTATGGGTCTATCTGATGGCACATTTAACTTTAAACAATAAAATTCTCAATGACTTTGACAAATTAGGTATTGCCTTTTCAGGAGGACTAGACTCATCTGTCCTTCTTAACCTTATTTCAGATCAAGTTATACCTAAAGATAGGATTACAGCCCTTCATATAAATCATGGTATCAATAATGATTCAGATAAATGGGAAGAATTTTGTGCTCAAATTGCAGATGGATTAGGAGTTGATTTTAAATCTTGGAAACTCAAAGATTTAGATAAAATCTCAGAAGACATTTTAAGAAATAAACGACATGAAGTATTTAAAAGCTGGGCAGATCATAATGATTTAATTATTACTGGACATCATTTAGATGATCACATTGAGACAGTTTTATTTAGACTTTTTAGAGGAACGGGCATTCAAGGTTTGGAAGGAATTAGAGAAATATCTAAAGTTCGTGACATAAACTTCTATAGACCCTTCTTGAAAAATAAAAAAAAAGAAATACTCAAATATGCACAAGAAAATAATCTTAGCTGGGTTGAAGATGACTCTAATAGAGAATCTAAATTTTCTAGAAATATGATTAGAAATGATTTAATGCCAAAAATTATTTCTCGATGGCCTTCTATCGGTAAATCAATAAGTAAGCTTTCAGAAGAGGCCAAATGGAATCAGAAGATACTTACAGATATAGCTAGAGAGGATTTAGCTTACATAGAAGCCAGGAAAGACAAGATAAATATGAAAAGATTAAACTCTTTATCTAATGAGAGGCAGAAAAATGCCATAGTTTTTTGGTTAAACAACGAAAATGATATTTATGTTCCTTCAAAATTAATATTTCAGATTTTATCATCTGTCATAGAGCCCTCTTCAGAATCAAGGAGTTTTATTATTCATTCAGACTCACTAAATACTGATATGAGAATTATTGTATCTTCAAAAGAAATAAGAATGGTAAATCAAGATTCTTTAAGACCTTTGCCAGAAAATTTAAGAGTTAATTGGGATTTAAAAAAATCTATAAAAATTCCTTCTGGAGAACTTTCAACTCAAGAATCCTATGGAAAAGGATTGGATAAAAAATATCTCAAAGATGATGTAATTATCAAGGCGAGAGTTGGAGGAGAGAGGTGTAAACCTTTTGGAAGAGATAAGAGTCAAAAAATAAAAAATCTATTTCAAGAATTTGAGATACCAGATTGGAAAAGGAATTCTATTCCTCTAATCTACATAAATGATCGGATAGCTGCAGTTGGAGATTTATGGGTTTGTGATGAATTTCATACTAACCTAGATGAGAGTGGTATTTCTATAGTATGGAATGATAATGTAAATAAATAAGGAGTAATTATGAATTTAGAGACAGTAATTTATGAAAAAAGAGGAGCAGTAGCTTTGATTAAGTTTAATCGGCCTGAAGTAAGGAATGCATTTAATGCCAAAATGACTGAAGATATTCTTGAAGCATTGATAGAGGCAAAAGGGGATAGTGATGTCCGAGCTATAGTTTTGACTGGTGAGGGACTAAGTTTTTCAGCTGGCGCAGATCTTTCTGCAAGAGATAATAAGTGGTTAGATACCGAAGCTGCTTTAATTGAAGGGTACTTACCAAGTCTACAGGAGATAATGGCAATGCCTAAACCTGTCATATCTGCAGTTAATGGTGCTGCAGCAGGCATAGGAAGTGCTTACGCAATGGCTTGTGACTTAACCATCATGTCTGAAGAAGCTTATATACTTCAAGCATTCAGTAATATCGGGCTAATTCCTGATGGAGGAGCTAATTGGTTTTTAACCAATACAGTTGGTTATAAACTTGCTTATCAAATTGCAATAGAGGGAGAAAGAATAGACTCTAGTAGATGTTTAGAATTAGGATTAACAAATAAAGTAGTTCCTGGTGAAGCTTTAATAGATGAGGCATTATCATGGGCAGATAGATTGAGTTTACGGTCTTCTCAATCTTTAAAACTTACAAAACAGATAATGAGAAAGGCTTTAGACAGCACTTATGGCGATATTTATAACCTAGAGGCTAAAACCCAAAATACACTAACAGGTTCAGAAGATAATATTGAGGGAGTCACAGCTTTTATGGAAAAGAGACAACCTAACTTTAAATAAAAATTTATTCGTTCTGGCTTTCAAGTTCCATCCTCAGCTCTTTATGTTTTTGCTTAGTAAGAGGGTAATACCAAGTTAGAAATAAAGCAGGTAGGAAAAATATGGCACAACCTAGACAATAATAAATTCTTAAAGCTAGCATTGCATCATCTGAATTTACTATCCCTGGTACAAATCCAGAGAAGTCTACTAATATAGCTGCAGCCCATACGGCTATCATTGCAGACACTTTAGCTATCATTCCATTCAATGCAAAGAATGTTCCAGCGCGTCTCCCTCCTGTTTTTAAAGAATCTAAGTCAACAACATCTGCCAACATTGAGGCAGGGAGGAATTGAAGGCCACCAAAACAGAATCCTTTGAGAAGAAAAAGAACATGAAACTGAGTAAAATCGCCTCTTTCAAGAAAAAAACATAAAAAACTTACTGTTCCGGTGCCAACAAGAGTTATACAAAAAGCCTTATGTTTACCTAAAGTTTTACCAAGCCAGAGCCAGAACGGAATTCCTATTAGTCCTGCAATAAAGTATCTTGCATAAGAAGCACCAACAGTCTCAATTCCAATGACATCTCTTACAAACCACAGAGATAAAGTATTTCTAAATGACTCTCCAGCAATCACCAGAAAAATGATTAATAAAATTCTTACTAGTAAAGGATTTTCTGCAGCATATTTTAGCCCTTCAAATAAAGGAATCTTTTTTTCGACCTTTGGCATGGGATCGGGTACTTTCCAAAGTGCCCACGCGGCAAAGATGGGTAGCAACAGAATAATACCGATACCCATACTTGCTAAAATATCCGACATTTTTCCCGAAGTAGAAAAATCTTGAAAAATAAAAATCGCAGCAAGCATCCTCTTTATTGATTCCAGGACTCCTATTCCTTGTCCAGTGACTTCAATAGCAAGAGGTATAAGCGCAGAAATCAATAAACCAATTAAAGTCCATCCCTCTCTTCCGCTGACAACTCTCGATCTCTGATGATAGTCAGATGATATCTCAGCACCCCATGCACCATAAGGAATATTAATTATAGTTGAGCCTAAATACATAAGCATCATCCAAATCACAAAGTAGGCAATTGAGACTTCTGAGCCAGGGATGAATAACTTATAAATAGCCAACATCATCAAAGGGACTCCTAATATAATCCAAGGCTTTCTTCTTCCAATAGAAGTCCTAGTAGAATCACCTAACTGCCCAAGAATTGGATCAGTGATTACATCTGTGAACCTTGCAATTAAAAGGAGATTGGCAATTATATAAAGAGGAATGCCTACAACCTCAGAATAAAAGGGAATTAGCCAGATTGCTATTGGATAGCCGATCATTGCTAAAGGAGTTGCAAGTCCTCCATAAGCAAATATTGTATTACGCTGAACTGTCGTAGTACTCATAAACTCCCCTAGAAATAATAAATTTCAAGGTTATATTATAGTTTTGAGTTATTTAGACAATCTATTTAGGCCGCTTATTACGGAAAGTAATCCAGCTATAACAGTATTTTGATGCATACCAACTCCCCATACAGATTCGTTTCCTAATACTAATTCAGAATATGCAACTGCTTTAGCATCTGAACCAGAACTGATGGCATGTTGATGATAATCAGATATCTTAATTTCAAGATCGAAGCTCTTTTTGATAGCATCAATCATCGCATCTATCGGACCATTTCCGCGGCCCTCTATACTGACCACATCTGTGTTGTGTTTAAGTCCTATCATTATTTCGTCCGATTGTGTGCCATCTTTGTTAGAACTTGAATTTATATGATGTTCAATGAATTCGTAGCTTCCTGAGTTATTAAGATAAGTTTCTTGAAACTTATCCCAAATGTCTGAAGGAGAGATTTCTTTTCCAGATTCGTCTGCTATTTTTTGTATCACCTGACTAAATTCAATCTGCAACCTCCTAGGCATACTTAATCCATGATCTTTTTCAAGAAGATAAGCAACACCTCCTTTACCAGATTGACTATTAATTCTTATTACAGCTTCATAAGATCTTCCTACATCACTCGGATCAATTGGAAGATAGGGCACTTCCCAAAGCTCCTGATTGGACTTTCTCATCTCAGCAAGGCCCTTCTTTATAGCGTCCTGATGAGAGCCAGAAAAAGCTGTAAAAACAAGATCACCTGCATAAGGATGTCTTGGATGAACTGGCAATTGATTGCAATATTCTGCTTCTCTCATTATTGGATTTATATTAGAAAAATCTAGATGAGGATCAACACCTTGTGTAAGCATATTTAAAGCCAGAGTAACTAAATCAACATTACCAGTTCTTTCTCCATTTCCAAAAAGTGTCCCTTCTATCCTATCAGCACCAGCCATAACTCCTAGTTCAGTTGCTGCCACCGCTGTTCCTCTATCATTATGTGGATGAAGACTAACTATTACATTTTTTCTATCCTGCAGATTTCTACACATCCACTCTATTTGATCTGCATAAGTATTTGGAGAAGCCATTTCCACTGTGGCAGGTAGATTCATGATTGTTTTCTTTTGATCATTCGGTTGCCAAATTTCATTGACCGCATTACACACCTCAACTGCATAAGGGAGTTCTGTACCCGTAAAGCTCTCTGGACTATATTCAAATGACCAATCAGTTTCATCATATAGTTCTGACTCTTCTTTTACCCATTTAGCACCATCAGTTGCAATTTTCTTTATGCCTGCCTCATCACTCTTAAAAACAACTTTACGCTGTAAAGTGGAAGTAGAATTGTAGACATGAACAATAGCCTTCTTTGCCCCCTTTAACGCCTCAAAAGTTTTCTTAATTAACTCAGGCCTTGCTTGAGTTAAAGCTTGGATAGTCACATCATTCGGTATGAGGTTTTCTGTAATAATTTTTCTTACAAAATCGAAGTCTGTTTGAGACGCAGAAGGGAAACCCACTTCAATCTCTTTGAAACCAATCTCAATTAAGAGACTAAACATCCTAAGCTTTCTTTCTTCGCCCATGGGCTCTATAAGAGCCTGATTACCATCCCTCAAGTCGACACTACACCATATAGGTGATTGAGTAATTGTATTTGAAGGCCAAGTTCTATGATCTAAATTAATAGACTTGAAAGGCCGGTATTTAGAAGCTGAATCATTAATTATTTTAGTCAATTTGCATCTCCAGAATATTTTAATTGTTGAGATTGGTGCTTAAAGCACGAAGTAAGCCCGGTTAACTCTTAAAAAAAGAGACCGGGATAGTCAGTCGAAGCTGAATATTTCTCTTAGCGACTAAAATCATCGACGCTAGCTTATATTTGCAAGCAATTAAGGTCAAGTTGAGTCTTTTTTTTCAAATAGTAAAATTACAATATATGGTTTTGTCAAAATATCAAAAACTCCAAGAGCTAGGT
>CACLAF010000015.1 GCA_902604855.1 uncultured SAR86 cluster bacterium
TGCTGACAGCCAATAAGAATATCGAGATACCTCTTCTCTTAACAAACTTAACTGGCACTCAAAGAAAAGAACATGTCGCAACTGCACTTAATGTTGTCGGTCTATCAGATAGAGGCGGGCATAAACCAAATGAACTTTCTGGAGGACAACAACAAAGAGTGGCAATCGCAAGAGCACTTGTTTCGGATCCAGATATCTTGGTTTGTGATGAGCCTACAGGTGACTTAGATAGAGATACTGCTACAGAAATCCTAGATCTCCTGCAAATTTTAAACCGTGATCATGGCAAAACGATTTTGATGGTAACTCATGATCCTGTGGCTGCTGAATCTGCTAAAAGAACATTACATTTAGATAAAGGAAAACTTACGAATTAATGTATTGGACTTTAATTAAGATAGGATTAATCAGAAAAAGGTTAAGAACCTTTTTAACTATCATGTCAATGTTTATAGCGTTTGTCTTATACGGCTCGCTTAATACGCTTTCAGGTCTTTTTACGGGAGCAATCCAAGGTCTCTCTGCAGATAATATAATAGTGATGCCAAGATACGATATGTTTGGAAAATTACCTTACTCTTACGTAAATTATATCGAGAATCTGGATGGAGTTGAGGATGTCATGTATATGGATTACCTCATTTCAGATAGCATTGAGAGCATGATGGACGGAGTTGTATTTGCCTCAAGTCCCAATTTCTTTGAGGTGTATGACAGATTTGAAACATCTCAAGAATCAAAAGATGCCCTGAAAAATAACCCTAATGCAGCAATTGTTGGAAAACTAATGGCAGAGCAAAAGGGTTTAAGGATAGGCGATATACTTAATACAGAATCTAATTCTATGAATAGCGATGGCACTAATAATTGGTCATTTGAAATTGTTGGCTTTTATACTGCGAAACAAATTAAAGGCGATGAAATGGGAGCAGTAATAAATTGGGATACCTTCGACGAGTCTCGGGTTAATCAAAAAGGCACCGTTGGAATGATTATGGTAAAAGCCTCTTCTGCCGAGATGGGTGACTCTATATCCAACCAAATTGATCAACGCTTTATGAACTCATCTTACGCAACCAGATCTGGTCCAGAATCTATGATAGCCGTAGAGATGGCAGGAGAGTTTGCTGATGTGGAATTAATAGTTAACTCGATACTCTTGTCTGTTTTTTTTACTATTTTATTGGTTTCTTCTAATACGCTTGCCCAATCAATTAGAGAAAGAACAAGTGATATTGGAGTCTTGAAATGTCTGGGTTATAAGGATTTTACCATTTTCACTTCGGTTATTTTTGAGGCTATTACCATTTGTTTTATAGCAGTTTTTATTGGGCTTATAGCTACATTAATGCTTGTTCCGGCTATAGAGTTAATGAGCCAAGGTTTGCTGGAAGATACAATTTCAGTAACGCCAAGTATTATCATTGGAGGTTTTTTAATAGGGCTAATTATTGCTTTTATGTCAGCTGCAGTCCCAGCTTATCAAGCTTTACGTTTGAATGTAGTTGATGCATTAAGGAAAGGATAATGAAATATTGGATGATAGTTAAGTCAGGTATTAATCGTAAAAAGATTAGAACCTTTATGACTGTTTTTTCGATAGCTACCGCTTTCCTATTATTTTCTCTAGGAAGATCAGTTGCTGTTGCCTTCAATAGTGAAGTTGATTTTGCAGGTAACGATAGGCTTATAGTTGTTTCTCGTTTAGCGTTTACAGAATCATTACCTATGGCACATAAAAACAGAATAGAAGCTGTAGAAGGCGTAAGTACTGTGGTATGGCGTCAATGGTTTGGAGGAACTTACAAAGAAAGGCAAAACTTTTTCCCAAAATGGCCTGTTCCAGACAATTACTTTGACGTCTATCCTGAATGGGAGCTGAGTGAAGGAGCACAGGAAGCTTTCTCACGAAATATTACCGGAATGATTGTAGGAAAAGATTTGGCAGATCAGTTTGGATGGGAAATTGGAGACAGGATTCCTATTATTGCTGACATATGGCCTAAAAAGGGTGGAGGAGTTTGGGAATTCGATTTAGTCGGCACATATACAAATAGTATCAGCGAGGAGCAAGGTGAGGCTTTTATAAATTGGAAGTATTTTGATGAAGCTAGACTCTATGAAACTGGCCGACCAGGAAATTATATTGTCAAAATAGAGAATCCAGATCAGGCAGAATCTATAGCAAAAGAAATTGATGAGCTTTTTAAGAATTCCTTAGATGAAACAAAAACCTCAACAGAAGAAGCTTTCAGCAGAATGTTTGCAGAACAAATTGGAAATATAGGTTTAATAATTAATTCAGTCTTGGCTGCTTCTTTTTTTACTATTCTCTTACTCACAGGTAACACTATGAGTCAGGCAGTACGAGAAAGGACACCAGAGCTGGGAGCATTGAAGGCAGTTGGTTTTACAGATCGACATATTATGCTTTTTGTTTTAGCTGAATCTTTCTTTTTGTGTATTGCCGGCGCCTTGATTGGAGTTCTGATAGCTTACCTTTTGTTCCCGCTTTTTTCTGGTTTAGCAATAGGCTTTTCAGGAGAGATAGAATTTTCGATTTCTATACTAATAAGTGCAATCTTAGTGGCTTTTATCACTGCAGTTATTTCGGGTGTATTACCCGCTTATTCGGCAATGAGACTGAATGTAGTAGATGCTTTAAGGAAAAATTAATATGAGTTTTATAAGACAAGTTTTTTCCGTAACTAATATGAATCTGAGATCAATCTTGAAAAGGTCTGGATCTTCACTTGTAATTATCATAGGAATAGCCGGTTCCGTTGCTGTCATGGTATCTCTTTTAGCTATGGCGGAAGGTCTTAGTTCTACTATCTCTAATACTGGCCAAGACGATAGAGTAATAATACTTAGAGATGGTTCGGGTTCTGAATTAAGTAGCGGGGTAGCAATGACAGAAGTAGATACTGTTTCCAGCTCCCCAGGAATAAAAAGTCTTGATGGAGAGCCTATGATTGCGGGAGAGTTATTCGCAATTATAGACTTAACAAAGAAAGGAGCTGATTCAACATCTAACCTGCCATTTAGAGGAGTTCAACAAATGAGTTTTGAAATTCGCCCTGAGCTAACAATTATAGAAGGCAGAAACTTTACTAGTGGAACAGCAGAAATAATCGTAGGCAAAGGTGCCAATAATCAATACGAAGGTCTTGATATAGGCGATCAGATAAAAGTAAGAGATAGTTTCGCTACAGTGGTTGGTATTTTCTCTAGTAATGGTGATGTTCACGAATCTGAAATATGGTCTGACCTTGCTGCCGCACAAGGAATATTTCGAAGAGGTGCAATAGCTTCTAGCATGATTATAAGGTTGGAAAGTAAAGATACATTCGATGAAGTTGGTCTTTATGTTGAAAGCTATCCGAACTTAGAGTTAAAGGTCCAAACCGAAACTAATTTTTATGACAATCAATCTTCGGGGGCAGATCTCATAAAAATATTTGGTCAGGTTGTAGGCTATATTATGGCAATTGGTGCTGTGTTTGCAGCATTGAATACTATGTATAGCGCCGTATCAACAAGACTAGTTGAGATTGGAACTTTAAGAGCACTTGGTTTTAAAGGTACTACAGTTCTTGCAGCACTAATGATTGAGGCTCTAATATTAGCTATGGCTGGCGGTCTACTTGGCGCAGCTATTGCTTATATATTATTCAATGGATATACAGTTTCTACCTTAGCAGGAGGTTCTTTCTCCCAAACGGCATTTGCTTTTGCAGTTACAGGAGAGGTCATTCAACAAGGACTAACCCTAGCTTTATTTGTAGGTTTCATAGGTGGAATATTCCCTGCATGGAATGCTGCGAGAAGAGATATTACTGAAGCACTAAGATCAATCTAAGAAAGATCTAATTCTTTTTTGCTCAGCAAAAGTCCGTTGTTATCTGCATAGACATAATCACCACTTGAAAAAGTTAACCCGCCAAAAGAAATATCTACTCCTATTTGCCCTTGGTTTTTCTTTTCACTCCTGACTGGCATTGTTCCTAGAGCTTGAACACCGATATTAAGCCTGCTAAGGATATCTATATCTCTTACGTAGCCATTTATTACAATCCCACTCCAATTATTCTTCACTCCGGCTTCTGCGATCATATCTCCTAGTAAAGCGACTGTAGTTATGGCATCTGCATCTACGACAAGAATTTTTCCTCCGCCCTCAGAATTTAAAAGCTCTTTAATAAAGGAATTGTCATCAGGACATTGAAGCGTTTCAATTTTCCCCCAGAAGCTTCTCTTACCTCCTAAGTTTTTTAGAATAGGAGAAAGGGCTTGAGCCTCCGGATTTGCGTCAGACAAGTCAGGAGTACTAAATGACATAGAAAGTCAGATTTATGCGCTTATTGCTTCAGCAGTTCTTTCGCCTCTTAAAACGGTACCAGGAAGCTCGCCAGTAGCTTGATCGTTCTTAAAAGTTACAACTCCACTCTTGATAGTTGCAATGTATCCACCAGCCTTTTGAATAATCCTTCTACTGCCGGTTGGTAAGTCATGGACCATCTCAGGTTTGTATACACATAAATTTTCATGATCGATGATGTTAATGTCAGCTAGATAACCCTTTTTAATTTGTCCTCTATCCATCAAGCCAAAAGTCTCTGCTGTTTCTTTGGTTTGTTTCCTTATAAGAAATTCTAAAGGTATTTTTTCTCCTTTTACTCTATCTCTTGTGTAGTGAGCTACATTCCAAGTAGGCATACTTGCATCGCATATAAGGCCACAGTGCGCTCCTCCATCACTCAGACCTGCAACGGAACTTTCAAATTCCATCATCATTTTGTACGTATCTAGGTTATGGTCAGGATAAGGAGAAAAAGGAGCCCAAATGAAAGTTTTACCGTCATTTTTGAGCATTTCTTCGTACATTACCTCCATTACCGGTATATTTGAACTTTCGGCTATCCCGGCAATACTTTCTTCATATGAAGGTTCATAATTAGGTATTTCATTCATAGGAAACTGTTTATCAAAGGCCATCATTAGGGTGTAGATCATATGATTTTTATCAACCGCGGGCTCTTCAGAGAGAATCTTTTGTCTGAAAGATTCTTCTCTCATAGTAGAAACTTTTTCCTCTAGAGTTTTGTTCGCAATCTCAGCATAACTAGGATGAGCAATAAAAGGATGAACAGTAGACTCTAAACTAAATAGCATTCCAGTAGGTCTGCCTGGGAATTGAGGTCTGATTTTTACACCCTTAGAAAAATTTTCTTCGCAATACTTCCACGTTTCAACTGGATTACCTCCTGTTTGAGCATAAGTGAGTGTTCTGTCGGACTTTTCTACAAATTCTTTAACCCAGTCTAATTCGATATCTTGATCCATCCAGTCAGAGACTATTTCTAAGGTGCCTTGACCGAGTTCAGCAATAGTATTAGCAATTTTTCTCATTTCTTTGGCAGTAGCCTCTGTTCCAGGAACATACTCTCCGAATTTATCTCTATGAAGATATGTTCTAGAAGTACTAAATCCAAGGGCTCCAGCTTCAATTGCTTCTTTTGTGATCTTTGCCATTTCATCAATTTCATCATCAGATGCTTCCTCTTTGCCTTGGCATCTGTCCATTCCCATAACGTATGATCTAATGGGTCCATGTCCAATCATCGCACCAATATCCATTGCGTAGTTCTTTTTTCCAATAGCATCTAAATACTCAGGAAAGCTTTCCCAATCCCAACTGACACCTTCATTTAATGCAACACCAGGAATATCTTCTACTCCTTCCATGAGTTGGACTAAAAATTCTTCGGTTCCTGGCTTGACAGGAGCAAATCCAACCCCGCAATTACCCATAACTACTGTTGTAACGCCATGCCAACAGGAAGGTGTTAAGTACTCGTCCCAACATACTTGTCCATCATAGTGCGTATGTATATCCACCCATCCAGGAGTTACAAGATTGCCTTTTGCGTCTATTTCTTTTTTTCCCTGATCCTCAACAAGTCCAATTTTGGAAATACGATCTCCATCAATTGCAATATCACCCATAAAGGATTCTTTTCCACTACCGTCAACAATTTTTCCATTCCTTATAACTAAATCATGCATAATTTGCCCCAAATGTTTTTGGTAATGATATCTTTTCTGCATCAAGAAAACAAAAGAAAGAGAGTTGCTTGGATGAAGAATCTTAGTATCATGTTTTTAAGGAGAAATTAGTGAAAGTAGTAAAACCAGAATCAGTTGGACTAGACTCCAAAGTTTTAAAGAATATTCGCACTTATCTTGATGAGACATACGTAAAAGAAGGCAAATACGTAGGAACGCTAACATTGGTTGCAAGAAAAGGTGAAATAGCTTACTTAGATGCTTTGGGCTTCATGGATAGAGAAAATGAAAGGCCGATGAAAGAAGACACTATCTTTAGAATCTATTCAATGACCAAATCTGTAACAAGTATTGCAATCATGCAACTTCTTGAAAAAAGTAAATTTAGACTGGATGATCCAGTCCATTGGTATATACCGCAATTCAAGAATATGGGAGTTTATCAGGCGGGTGTTTATCCTAACTTTATAACTTCTAGGCCTAAAAGGCACATGACAATCAGGGATTTACTAACTCATATGTCCGGTCTTACTTATTACTTTATGTATAGAACTAATGTTGATGCAGCTCATCGAAGCTCAGACATTATGAAGGCTAAAAATTTAGAGGAATTCATTGATACTTTGTCTAAGATTCCTCTTGAATTTTCACCTGGTGATAAGTGGAATTATTCAGTCTCAACTGATGTTCTTGGATATTTGGTAGAAAAGTTGTCTGGCCAGAAATTAGATGAGTATTTCAAGGAACATATTTTTGAGCCTTTAGGTATGGTAGATACTGATTTTCACTGCCCAGAAGATAAAAAATCAAGATTAGCATCACTTTATGAGCACAATCCCTTAGGTCAACCAAATCATATGAAAGTTCCATCATTAGATGTTGAAATGTTCTCAGGAGGAGGAGGTTTATTTTCAACATTATCAGATTACTATAAATTCGCTTCTATGCTTCTTAATCAAGGAGAACTGAATGGTAATAGGATAATTGGACGAAAGACTCTGGATTATATGACAACTAATCATCTGCCTGATGGAAAAGATCTTACAGAAATGAGTGAATCTGCATTTAGCGAAACTCCTTATGCTGGGGTAGGTTTTGGTTTGGGTTTCTCTGTCATGCTTGATCCAGCTAAATCTCAGGCATTAAGTGATGTTGGTGAGTTTGGTTGGGGTGGCATGGCTAGTACTGTTTATTTCATTAACCCCAAAGAAGATATGCTTGTGATTTTCTTGACCCAGCTTATTCCGTCTTCAACTTATCAAGTTAGAAGGGAGCTCAGATCTTTGGTCTATTCAGCTCTAAAACCGATCTAAATATTAATAAAATCTTATTTATTGACTTTGACGACGTTTTCTGCGTTTTTTACGTTGTAATTAATGTCTGTAGGTAGTATATTTTTAAAGTCTATTAGCTTAATTGAACTTTAAACGTCGTTTAATTAAGATTTAATAGATTTTGTACTCGAGATACATAAATAACGGGAGAGAAATATGAAATCTTTATTGATTCTATCAAGCATGATCGCAGCTCCTCTATTTGCCGCTTCAGGTGGTGATTTAGATTCTGACGATTTTGTTGGCGTTTCCTTTTGGCTTGTTACAGCTGCTATGGCGGCTGCTACGGTTTTTTTCTTTGCGGAGAGAAGTAATGTAGAAGGCAAATGGAAAACTTCATTAACAGTTGCAGGTTTAATCTGCGGTATAGCTTTTTGGCACTACTTATACATGAGAGGTGTTTGGGTTGATACTGGAGAAACACCTACAGTATTTAGATATATAGACTGGTTATTAACAGTACCACTGCAGATGGTCGAGTTCTACTTGATACTTGCAGCAGTCACAGTTGTGGCTGGATCTTTATTCTGGCAACTTTTACTTGGTTCACTAGTCATGTTAATTTTTGGTTACATGGGTGAAGCAGGTGTCATGGCAGCATTGCCAGCATTCATCATTGGAATGGCAGCATGGCTGTACATGATCTATGTACTCTACATGGGAGCAGGTAAAACTGTTGTAGCCACTACCAGTGCCTCTGTGCAAACAGCATATAATTCAATGCTATTGATTATAGTAGTTGGTTGGGCTATCTATCCTTTAGGTTATGTCTTCGGATACCTAATGGGTGCAGTGGATGCTGACACATTAAATTTAATTTATAACCTTGCTGATTTCATCAACAAAATCTTATTTGGTCTTGTGATTTGGAAGGCGGCTGTAGACGACAAGCAAACGCAAACAGTCTAGATTAGTTTCTTATAAATTAGAAAGAGGGCCATTTTGGCCCTCTTTTTTTATTTGTATAAATAAGAGAATTTTATGTCCCACAAAAGGTCCTCCTTATTTTTTCCTTTTCAAGCGGGGCTCGAGAGTAAGATACATATTCTGAAACTTCTTTAAATGGATTTTTAAATACTTCTATCATCTCTAACATTTTTGAAAAGTCATTTTCGTAAGCTAGATCGATAGCGAGTTGGACCTGATGATTTCTTGGAATGTATACAGGATTGATTTGATTGAGCCTGTCTGTTAATTTGGAGAGATCTTTATACTCATTTTTTAAAGCTTGCTTCCAATTATTCAACCAGGCATTAATTTCTTTTTTCTCAGAAAATTGATTAAAAAATTCATCTGAGTCTTCAAAGAGAACTTTTGATAAGCTTCTGAAAGTAATAGTATAGTCTGCTTCATTGTCCATCATTATTTTAAGTAAATTCCTCAGTAAAGTTTGATTCTCTTTTTTTCCTCCATTTAATCCAATCTTTTCGCACATCAGATCAAGAATTCTTTGATTAGTTTCTTTCGAAAAATTATCTAAGACCTCTGTAGCAAGCTCATTGGCCTTATCTGAATCTTTATCAATGAACGCAATGAGGCAACCCGCAAGAGAGGCAAGGTTCCATGAAGCAATGCTTGGTTGATTACCGAATGCATATCTTCCATTTTGATCGATTGAACTAAATACTTTCCCAGGATGATACTCATCTAAAAAAGCACATGGCCCATAATCAATAGTCTCTCCAGAGATAGTGAAATTATCTGTATTCATGACCCCATGTATAAACCCAATGCTCATCCATTTTGATACGAGTTTTGATTGATTAGAAGCTACCCTTTTTAGAAGTTCAAGATAGTGTTTCTCCGTTTCTCTTATTTCTGGATAATGTCTTTGAATAGCAAAATCAGCTAGCATCTTGACATCATTTAATTGTTGTCTGGAAGCAAAATATTCAAAGGTTCCCACTCTTAAGTGACTTTTCGCAATTCGTGTTAAAACACCTCCGGGTTCAAAAGTTTCTCTTGCAACATGTTCTCCAGTTGCAATAGCCGCTAAAGCTCTCGAAGTAGGAACTCCTAGATAGTACATTGCTTCGCTGAGAATATATTCTCTTATGACTGGTCCAAGAGCTGATCTGCCATCTCCTTGTCTTGAAAACATAGTTTTTCCAGAGCCTTTTAACTGTAAATCATGCGTACCATCTTTGTTATTGATTTCACCAAGCAAGACAGCACGACCATCCCCCAGTTGCGGAACAAAGTTTCCAAACTGATGCCCTGCATAATTCAATGCTATTGGAACTGAATCTTCCGGCAAATCATTACCAGAAAAGAAATTTGATACCTCTTCATTTCCTAATTTTATGCCAAGTGAATCTGCCAGATCCTCATTAAAAATAAGTGTCTTTGGATTTTTTACTGGAGTTGGATTCACCACTTGATAGAATTCCTCTGGTAACCCTATGTAAGAATTAGAAAGTTTCATATATTAAATCCAGAGCAGGAGTTTCATAAAATCATTTATTTTGTTTTCCGAAAGCTACATATGTTAGTAGAATAATTATTGTGATCTATTTTAGATTAAGAATTATATAAATAAAGTGATACCTGAATGAAAGTCGAACCACTAAAAAGATCTTTTGGCGCAAAAGTCTCGGAATTATCTTTACCAGATCTTAATCAAGATCAAGTTCAAGAAATTTATAAATTATGGCTTCAATATGCTCTTTTAATTTTTCCGAAGCAAAATTTAACTAATTCTCAGCAGATAGAATTTGCAAAAAATTTTGGTGCATTAGAGTTTGACCTTTCTCCAATAAGTAATGTTCGAAATGACGGCTCTATAAGAGACGCGAATGATGATGACATTGTTAAGTCATTAAAGGGCAATATGGAATGGCATCACGACAGTACATATATGCCTATTCAGGCAAAAGGAGCTGTTTTTACAGCTCATAAAGTGCCAAAAAAAGGTGGAGAAACAGGTTGGGCTGATATGAGAGCAGCCTATGAAGGACTTAGCGAATCGATGAAAGAAAAAATTCAAGATTTATCAGCTTATCACTCATATGAATGGAGCCAAAAGGAAAGATTTGGGCATAAAGATCCTAAAGTGAGTGAATTCAATAGTTACGGATTCGATATCGATCCTAAGCCACTTAGACCATTAGTTAAAACTCATTCAGAGACAGGTCAAAAGTGTTTAACAATAGGCAGACACATTAATAAGATTATGGGTATGTCAGATCAAGAGGCACAGAATCTCGCCAAAGAGCTTGAAGAGTTTGCCTGTAGCAATGACAACTGGGTTTATCATCATTCGTGGGAAGTAGGAGATGCTGTGATCTGGGACAATAGGTGCTTAATGCACCAGGCAAGTATGTGGGATTTGAATGAGGGTAGGATTATGTATCACTCAAGAATTGAGGGAGATCCGATCTCAGAGGCTGCCTCAAACTATCTCTAGTCAAATATCCAACTCTTTGAAAAAGGGAAGTGCGATATTAGGAAACATAATATAAGTTAACAGCATTTCGATCTTCTCGCTTAAATCAGGTAATCCGTTGTTACTGCATAAATCTCTCAATTCAGTCGCCATAATGTCTATTTCATTTTCATTATAACTATCGCTATCAACACCAATTGATTCAGCTCTTCTCAAAAGGTCAGGTTCTATCTCTCCAGGAAGTTTTCCATATTTACCAAGAATTAGGTTTAAAGACTCATTGGATAAATTCTCATATCTTCTGCTGCTCATAATATTGAGGAGAGCTTGAGCCCCCACAATTTGCGATGCTGGTGTTACCAGAGGGGGATATCCAAAATCTTTCCTAACCTTAGGTATTTCATCTTTGACCAGATCTATCTTATCTTCTTGTTTATTAGCTCTTAATTGAGATTCTAGATTTGACAACATTCCTCCAGGGACTTGTTTTACCAACATTGAAGAGTCAACTCCCTTAAGATTTCCCTCAAATTCAGAATATTTATCTCTTATTTCTTTAAAAAATATAGAAACTTCTTCTAAGGCATTTAAATCCAGATTTATTTCCCTTTCTTGATTTTCAAAAATTGCTAACATAGTTTCTGTAGCAGTATGACCATAAGTCATGCTTAAGGAGGATATAGAAGTATCGATATTATCTATTCCTGCTTCTATGGCTTTCATATTTGTGGCAGTGGACATACCGGTAGTGGCATGTGTTTGCATATGGATTGGAATGGATAAGGTGCTTTTTAAATTCTTTACTAGCTCATAAGCATCAAAGGGCCTAAGTAGACCCGCCATATCTTTAATTGCCAGAGAATCTGCTCCTGCATCTTCTATTTTTTTCGCTAGATCTAACCAAGTATTTAAATCATGAACAGGACTTGTTGTGTAAGCTATCGTTCCTTGTGCATGCTTACCTATTCTCTTTACTTCTCTGATTGTAAAATCAATATTTTCGAAATCATTTAACGCATCAAAAGTTCTGAAAATCTCTATCCCATTTTCTGCCGATTTTTCTAGAAAATTCGATACTACTCTGTTTGAGTAATGTTTGTAACCAACGAGATTTTGGCCACGAATTAGCATTTGCTGTGGTGTGTTCTTTAATAGAGAGTTAAAGGTTCTTAATCTTTCCCATGGGTCTTCATTGAGGTATCTGATGCAGGAATCATAAGTAGCTCCCCCCCAGGTTTCAAGCGACCAATAACCCACCTTATCTAAAGTTGGAAGAACAGAAACTAGATCTCTTAAAGGTACCCTAGTTGCCAATAAAGACTGTATACCATCTCTTAAGACTACCTCTGTTATACCTACCGTTTTAGAAGATTCCATATTGCGCGCATGTTATATTTTATCTTTTACTGAGGCTTATCAGCAGCAAAGTTATTATTTACCCATTCGCTAAAGCCACCTGACATTGACTTAACGTTTTTGTATCCCATTTTCTTAATATTTTCTCCAGCTAAGGCTGATCTAAACCCTCCTTGGCAATACAAAACTATAAGCTCATCTTTTTCCGTAACAACGCTACTGATGTCCCTTTCAATGATCCCTTTGCCAAGATGTGTTGCACCTGTAATGAATCCTTGTACCCACTCTCTGTCCTCTCTTACATCGATTAAATGGAATTCTCTATTTTCTTCTAACATCGCATTAACTTCATAAATATCGCATTCTTCAACATTCTTCAGGGACGATTGCACAAGTTCTAAAAAGTTTAAGTCATGATCTTTCATATAATATCCATCTTTATTATTTCATCTTTTTTAAGTGATTTCTCAAAAAATAAGGTCTATTCGTAGTAATAGAGTCTACACCTTTTTTAAAGTAATTTTCTGCTTCATCTGCTGAGTTAACTGTCCAGACATGAACGGATTTATTAAAATTCCTTAGCATTTGAATAAGTTCATTATTAAATCTTTTATGATTTTGAGCTCCAAGACCATCCGCTCCAATTGATTTAATAATTTCCTCTATCTTATTCGTCTTAATATTTTCGTAATCAAAAGCTATTAATAGATTACATTTAATATTTACATTATGTTCTTTAATGCGACGTATAACCTCAGGATAAAAGCTTATGACAGTTATTTGGTCTAAAGCTACTTTCTGACTTTCTATTTCTTGAAGTAAGTAGGGGACAATAATCTCCCTAGTTTTTACTTCTATAAATATATCTTTATTGTGAGGAAGGATCGAAAAAACTTCTTTTATCTCAGGTATTTTTTCGGTTTTCCAATTCTTTCCAAAACCATAAGAACAATCTAAAGACTGAAGTTCCGTAAAAGTCACTTCATCTATATTTTTATCGAAGCCGGTTGTACGCATAGCCGATTTGTCATGGAAACAAACAATGCGCTTATCAGCAGTTAGCCTTACATCTAGTTCTATTCCATCAGCTTGCTGCTTAAAGGCCTCTTTAAAAGCTGAAATAGAGTTTTCTGGTGCATCTTCTGATGCACCTCTATGAGCAATTATCTTTGTCTTTAGTCCCAGCTTAGAGCGCCACCTGTTTGATACTCGATGACTCTTGTTTCAAAGAAGTTCTTCTCTTTTCTTAGGTCCATGATTTCCGACATCCAAGGAAAAGGATTAGTTGCACCTTCGAACTCTTCTTCTAAACCTATTTGTACAAGCCTTCTATTAGCTATGAACTGAAGATACTCTTCCATCATGCCTGCATTCATACCAAGAATACCTCTTGGCATAGTATCCCTTGCATACTGTATCTCTAATTCTGCGCCTTCTAATATCATTTGTGCTGCTTCTTTTCGCATCTGCTCATCCCATAAATGAGGATTCTCTAATTTTATTTGGTTAATCATATCGATACCAAAGTTCAAATGCATAGATTCATCTCTTAAGATATATTGGAATTGCTCAGCAGTTCCAGTCATTTTATTTCTTCTACCCATTGATAGTATTTGCGTGAATCCACAATAAAAGAATATGCCCTCTAAGACGCAATAGAATGCAATTAGATTTTTTAGTAATAACTTATCGGTTTCTTCTGTTCCTGTTACAAAACCTGGAGTAGATATTTCTTTTGTGTATTTAAGGCCCCAAGAAGCTTTTTTTGCAACGCTTGGTATTTCTCTATACATATTGAATATCTCTCCTTCATCCATCCCTAGAGATTCAATACAATATTGGTATGCATGAGTATGTATGGCCTCTTCAAAGCTTTGTCTCAATATATATTGTCTACACTCAGGATTTGTTATTAGACGATATATCGCGAGCACTAAGTTATTAGCAACCAGGGAATCTGCCGTAGAAAAGAACCCAAGGTTTCTCATAACTATAGTTCTTTCATCTTCAGTTAACCCTTCATTGGACTTCCAAAGAGCTATATCAGCAGTCATGTTTACTTCTTGCGGCATCCAGTGGTTGGCACTGCCATCAAGATATTTTTGCCAAGCCCAATCATACTTAAAAGGCACCAATTGATTTAAATCAGCTCTGCAATTTATCATAGCCTTGTCGTCCACTTGAACTCTTCCTGCAAGACCTTCTAACTCTTCTTCTCCTTCTTTTGTATCTAATAATTCAAGAGATTCTTTAGCTTGTTTCGCTCTAATACCTGGCTCTGCTGGAATATGTTCTTCCATAGATTCATGAATTACTTCTGGATTAGTTTGCTCTAAAGATGGTTCTTCTTTAAGCAAAGGTTGAGATTTTTTGGTTTCTTCAGGTTCTTTGTAATCGTCCCAATTTAACATTTTTTTCTCCTTATTTTATTGACATGCATCACAGTCAGGATCAAGCACTGAACATGCTGATGGTGCAGTCGTATTAGTTTGTAGTTGTACTTCAGGCTGAGCAGTTGCCGAAACCGCGTTTAGCTCACCAGTTGATATAGTTGATTTTTCTGTTGTTGTTGCTGACCTAGAACGCAAATAATAGGTTGTTTTTAGACCTCTTAACCAGGCCATTCGATACATGATATCTAATTTCTTACCATTTGGTTCATCAATATATAGATTCAAAGACTGACTTTGATCTATCCATTTTTGCCTCCTGCTTGCAGCATCAATTAACCATCTGGGTTCAATATCAAATGCTGTAGCATAGAGTTCTTTTACACTGTCGGGGATCCTCGATATTCCTTTTACGCTACCATCATAATATTTGAGATCATTTATCATTACTGAATCCCATAGACCCAATTCCTTTAGGTTATCAACCATAGGAATATTGGTAACCGTAAATTCCCCGGATAGATTGGATTTAACATATAAGTTTTGATAGGTGGGCTCTATTGATTGTGAAACCCCAGTAATATTAGCAATTGTTGCGGTTGGGGCTATGGCCATAACATTAGAATTTCTTATTCCTTGTTTTTTTACAGTTTCTCTTAGACTATCCCAGTCCATCGTTCTGCTCTCGTCCATGTCTAGATAGTCATCGCCTCTACTTTCTTTAAGAAGCTTTATAGAGTCTATAGGTAGGATGCCTTGGCTCCATAGAGAACCTTCATATGACTGATACGCGCCTCTTTCTTTTGCCAGATCACTCGAAGCTTTTATGGCGTAGTAACTTACCATTTCCATAGATCTATCCGCAAAATCAACTGCCTCTTGTGAAGCATAAGGTGTTTGCAACATATATAGAGCATCATGGAAACCCATTATCCCAAGACCGATAGGTCTATGTTTCATATTGGAAGTTTCTGCTGCCTTAACAGCATAAAAGTTGATATCGATGACGTTATCTAGCATTCTTATCGCTGTATTAATTGTTTTTTCTAGCTTCTCCTCATCCATTTTTCCGTCTTTTATGTGATGAGTAAGATTGACTGACCCTAAATTGCACACAGCTATTTCGTCTTGACTTGTGTTAAGAGTTATTTCGGTACAGAGATTAGAAGAGTGAACAACTCCAGTATGCTGTTGAGGAGATCTTAAGTTACAAACATCCTTGAAAGTTATCCATGGATGTCCCGTTTCAAACACCATGGAAAGCATTTTTTTCCAAAGTTCTTTTGCTTCTACTTCTTTGAAGAACTCTATTTCTCCAGTTTGTGTTTGTGCTTCGTATTCTTCGTATCTTTTTTCAAAGTCCATACCATAAAGATCATGAAGATCAGGAGTGTCGCTCGGTGTAAATAATGTCCACTTTTTGTCTTCAGACACTCTTTTGAGGAATAAATCTGGAACCCAATTAGCAGTATTCATATCATGAGTTCTTCTTCTATCATCTCCCGTATTTTTTCTTAGCTCAACAAACTCTTCTATGTCTACGTGCCAAGTTTCCAAGTAAGAACAAACAGCTCCTTTCCTCTTGCCTCCTTGGTTGACGGCAACTGCTGTGTCGTTTACAACTTTTAGGAATGGAACTACTCCTTGAGATTTTCCGTTTGTTCCTTTTATTTGTGACCCTAGTCCTCTCACTGGTGTCCAGTCATTTCCTAATCCTCCTGCCCACTTTGAAAGCATCGCGTTATCTTGGATTGCTCCATAAATACCATGGAGATCATCTGGAACTGTTGTTAGATAACAAGAAGACAGTTGAGAGTGCTTAGTACCTGAATTAAATAGAGTAGGGGTAGAGCTCATATAATCAAAACTAGATAAAAGATTATAAAATTCTATAGCTCTCTCTTCTCTTTCTTCTTCCCTGAGAGCAAGACCCATAGATACCCTCATAAAAAATACCTGGGGTAATTCGTACCTTATCTCAGTATCATGAATGAAATATCTATCATAGAGTGTTTGAAGGCCTAAATAAGTGAAGTTAGTATCTCGTGTCGCATTGATGGCCTCTCCTAGTTTTTCTATATCCATTTCTAGCAATTCTGGATTGAGTATTTCGTTTTCTACTCCTTTTGCTAAGAAATTTCTCAAGGCATGGGGATAGAGGTTCTCCATTTCTTTTTGCGTTGCTTGCTTCTGCATTCCCAGATAGGTTAGCGCCTCGGTCCTAATATTATCGAGTAATATTCTCGCCGTTACGTATGTGTAGTTTGGTTCTTGTTCTACCAGGGTTCGTGAAGTCATCACTAAAGATGTTCTTGCGTCTTCTTCTGTCACTCCGTCATATAGATTTTTGTTTGCTTCATCTATTATGTTCTGAGCATTAGTTCCTTCTAATCCTTCACAAGCTTCTGCAACCATGGTCTCAAGATGCTTTATATCAAGAGTATCTTCATCTCCATTTTCAAGAGTAATATTTATACCCTTTTTTTCTTCCTTTTGGGGAGCTTCCTTCTGTCTAAGCTGTTTTCTTTCCTCTCTATACAGAACATAGGATCTGGCTACCTTCTGTTCTCCCGACCTCATTAATTCCAGTTCCACTTGATCTTGAATCTCTTCTATATGCAGAGTGCCTCCTGAAGGCATTCTCCGATTGAATGTTTTAGTGACAGCATTTGCCAGTTCATTAACCTCATTGTGTATCCTTGTCGAGGCCGCTGCGGCTCCTCCCTCAACAGCCAAAAAGGCTTTCGTAATGGCGATGGCTATCTTTTCTGCGTCGTAAGAAACCACTGAACCATTTCTTTTTATGACTCGCATTTGCCCTGGTGCAATAGCTGGTTTTACTTCTTTTTGCACTTCTTGCTTGTTTTTTTTGTCTTTCTCTTGAATTTGTGTAGATGATTCCATCTTTTTCCTTCTATTTGTGTTTTCTTCTTCTTTTTCTAATATCCCTATATATTGTGTCTACTTTTGACTATAGACACAAGATACTGTGTTTTCACAAAAAACACAATACTATAAACACATAAATTTTCTGTTAATTTGCTGTGGATAACTATTTAGTAAGTTATTTTTTGTATACTGCGTTTAGGGAGACTTAATGAAAGAAAAAATTATTTCTATTGACCAAGGAACCACAAGCACAAGATCAGTTTTGTACGATAAGGAGGGAAATTTTATTTGTTCTGCCCAAAAAGAATTCGATCAATTCTTTCCAAAAGATGGGTGGGTAGAACACAATCCTGAGGACATTTGGCAATCTGTTTTATCTACTTTACAGAAATTAGTAAAGGCAAGCGGAATAACGAGTTCCGAAATAGCTTCCATAGGTATAACGAACCAAAGGGAAACTACACTAATTTGGAATAAAAAAACAGGTAAACCTATTCATAATGCTATTGTTTGGCAAGATAGAAGAACATCAGAATTCTGCCATGAATTAGGCTCGTACGAGAATATTATTCAAAAAAGTACAGGGCTTACTATCGACCCTTATTTCTCGGCAACCAAAATTCATTGGCTCTTAAATAATGTCGAAGGTGCAAAGGAACTCGCATTAAATGGAGACTTGTTATTTGGAACAGTAGACACCTTTTTGATTTGGAAATTGACGGAAGGAAGATGTCATAAGACAGATATCACTAATGCCTCAAGAACTATGTTGTTCAATATAGCGGAACAAAAATGGGATGATGAATTATTAAATATCTTTGAGATTCCAAAACAAATACTTCCGGAAGTTTGTGACAACGTATCAGATTACGGTATGACTGAAGTGCTTGGAGGTGAGGTTAGCATAGGCGGAGTGGCTGGAGATCAACAAGCCGCATTAATCGGCCAATGTTGTTTCGATCCCGGGGATGTAAAAAGCACTTACGGTACCGGTTGTTTCATGATGGTAAATTCAGGAGATAAGATTTTATATTCTAAGAACAAATTGCTCTCAACTGTAGGGTATCGAATTGACGGCAAAACAACATATGCCTTGGAAGGCAGCATATTTGTTGCAGGTTCAGCAATTCAGTGGTTGAGAGATGGATTGAATTTTTTTGAAGACTCTATTGAAACTGAGGCCATGTCGAAAAAAGCCTCTTTAAATTCTAGAGTATTAGTAATTCCGGCCCTAACTGGTTTAGGCGCTCCTTATTGGGATGCTGAAGCAAGAGGAGCCATATTCGGAATAACTAGAGATACAAGTAAAGAAGATATTACGAAAGCTACACTTGAGTCAGTAGCTTTCCAGTCAAAAGATTTAGTTGAGGCCATGAAAAAAGATAATGCAACTTTTAAGAAATTAATGATTGACGGAGGAATGGTTAATAACAATTGGTTTTGTCAACAGCTTGCAAATACTCTTCAAGTAGAAGTGTCCCGCCCAGTAATTATTGAAACAACTTCTTTAGGAGCAGCCTTTCTAGCAGGATTAAAAGCAGACCTATTTGAAGATTTGAGTGCTTTAAAAGAAACTAAGGTTATAGATAAAGTCTTTTTACCAAATGCAGAAGAAAACAGGTATCAAGAGTGGAAGGACGCAGTTAAAAAGATCTTGGTTAAGTAATTAATTTAGAAGCTCAACCAATAGACCCTTTTGGGCATGAAGTCTATTTTCTGCTTGCTTCCAAACATAACTCCTAGGATCTTCTAATAAGTCATGGGAAATCTCTTGACCTCTTACAGCAGGAAGGCAATGAAGAAAAACAACATCTGATTTGGCTTGATCGAGAATCTCTTGATTAACTTGATAGTCAGAAAATAATTTTTGTCTTTCATCTGCCTCTCTTTCATCTCCCATTGATACCCAGACATCTGTAGAAACCAAGTCACAGGCTTTTACGGCTTTCGATATAGATTGAGTAAAGGACACATTTTTATAGTTCTTCATATCCTCAGGATAAAATTCTCTAGGACAGGCAATACTAAGTTCGAAATTTAATAACTCTGCGGCCTGAGCATAACTAAAGCAAACATTATTGAAATCTCCACACCATGCAACTTTTTTCCCTTCTATTGATCCTTTCTCTTCATGGAAAGTTAGTAAATCCGCAAGTAATTGACATGGATGGGATCTGTCACTCAAACCATTAATTATTGGAACTGATGAATTTTCAGCAAACTTTATCTGTGTTTTATGTTCCAGTGTTCTTAGTACGATGCCGTCTACCATAGAACTTAAAACTTTCGATGTGTCCTCAATAGGCTCACCTCGTCCCATCTGCAGATCATTCACAGAAAGAAAGGATGCTCTGCCACCAAGTTGTGCCATTCCAACTTCAAACGAAACTCTAGTTCTAGTTGAAGATTTTTCAAATACAAGACTTAGAAATTTGCCCTCTAAAATTTTTAAATTTTTCCCTTTGGACTTCATTTCGAGAGAATTGATTAAGATTCTATCGATATCGTCTTTAGAAAAATTATTTAAGTCTAAGAAATGTTTATTCATATTATTAAAAAGGAGCGCGACTATATAGATAATCGATCATTTAAGCAATTAATGGTAAGCTTCGCGGCCTTAAAAATAAAGCAAACCATTATGCAAAAATATACAGTGAAACCATTGAGCAACATTGCCAAGATAGGTTTGGAAAAGTTAGAGGGGACTTCCTGTTCTCTTGAAGAGAATTCTGAAGCTCCCGATGGAGTGCTCGTTAGGAGCACAAAAATGACTAGTGATGATCTAACCTCCAATTTAAAGGCAATATCTAGAGCTGGAGCAGGAGTGAATAATATTCCTATTGAAAGATGTACCGAAGAGGGGATAGTTGTTTTTAACACCCCTGGGGCTAATGCGAATGCAGTCAAAGAGTTGGTACTGGCTGGTCTAATGCTGTCATCCAGAAATGTCTACGCAAGCATAGACTTTGTAAACAAACTTACTGATATGAATGACATAGCTGAACTTGAGCCTTTTTTAGAAGGTAATAAGAAACAGTTTAAAGGAAATGAACTAGCTGGTTCTACATTGGGAGTAGTAGGATTAGGAGCAATTGGCTCTAAAGTAGCTCGAATGGGTGTTTCTCTCGAAATGGATGTCGTTGGTTATGACCCAGCTATTTCGGTAGAGGCGGCTTGGAAACTTCCTAGTCAAATTCAACCGGTAGGTTCAATAGAAGAGTTATTTAGAATCAGTAATTACATTTCTATACATATTCCCGCTCTTTCAAGTACAAAAGGAATCATTAATAAGGATTTATTCAAAGAAGCTCGAGAATTATCTTTACTTAATTTTGCTAGGCATGAAGTTGTTAATACTTCGGATGTTTTAGAGTTTCTAGACAAGGGTAATTTAAGAAATTTTATTACAGATTTCCCGACCCCAGAATTAATCAAAAGAGCTAATGAAAAAAAAGATGTAATTCTTCTTCCTCATATAGGAGCAAGCACTGCTCAAGCAGAAGAGAATTGTGCAGTCATGGCGGTAAACCAAATGGTAGACTTTCTTGAAACTGGAAATATTAAAAATTCTGTAAATTTTCCTAATGTCCAACTCAAACGAACTACTGAACACCGAATTAGTATAATTAATAAAAATGTACCTGCCATGATTGGGCAGATTGCAACCTCTTTGGGAGAGTTAAATTTAAATATAGCCGAGATGACCAATGTAAGTCGTGGCGACATCGCATACAACTTGATAGACATTGAAAATGGAGTGGATGAAAAATCCATTTCTTCACTAAAAGGCATAGAAAATGTAATTGATGTTAGACTCATACTCTAAATATCTAAGTTATTGTTTTCAATATTAATTTCAATATTAAATATATATTTTTTCTGCAGGCGTGCACTAATCTAAAATTACGCACAGTTTTTGGTCACTTTATTTTTTCTTTTCTCTCTTAAGCTACTATCTTGTAGAAAAATCGAAGATCTTTTCAAGAAATATTTATGTTATTGATTTTATTGAGTTTTTTTATTTTTGTTTGAATTTTGATCAATCTGCTAAAGTATCCTTTAAATATCTGATTAGGAAAAAAAATATAAAGTTATCCAAAGAGTTATCCACAGAAATTGTGGATAAAAAAGTTTAAATTTATAGTACCATTTATAAAATTTAATTAATCTTCATAGTGTAAATCAATGACCTTAAAGAAACGACCAGCTATGCATATTTCATGGTTTGAGGCACTTCAGTCAGAGTTTAATGAAGAATATATGGAGGATTTAAGGAATTTTTTGATTGAGAAAAAATCAAAAAATGAAGTTATTTATCCCCCCAATAAAAAAATTTTTAATTGCTTGGAAATAACACCCCTTGATTCAGTAAAGTTAGTCATCTTAGGACAAGATCCGTATCATGGAATAGGGCAGGCAAATGGGTTGGCGTTCTCCGTAGACAAGGAAATTCCTGTACCACCATCACTGTTAAATATTTTTAAAGAAATCAAATCAGATCTAAGACTAGAACCACCTAAACATGGTGATTTGACCTTTTGGGCTCATCAAGGCGTGCTGCTATTAAATTCAGTTCTAACCGTTGGAAAGGGAAGTCCTGGCTCTCACGCTGGGCAAGGGTGGGAAATTTTTACAGATAAAATTATCAAATTATTAAATGACAAGGAAAATTTAGTATTCATGTTGTGGGGCAGTTATGCTCAAAAAAAAGGATCGAAGATAGATCCAAAAATTCATAAAGTTCTTAAAGCTCCACATCCATCTCCTCTATCTGCTCACAGAGGATTTTTCGGTTGTAAGCATTTTTCTCAAGCAAATGCATACTTAGAAAATAATGGAAAGTTGCCAATTCGATGGATAGAGGAAAATTAAATTACTTAAAAATCAAGATCTTGACCAGAATAGTTTTTATTCATAGATAGGAGGCATTGATAGTTATTATCAGTTTTAGCACAAGATAAAATTAGCCCTACTATCTTACGATCTTTGTCATAAACTTTCATTAAGTCTTTAACTTCTTTATTTGTTGATCTAACTATTATCTCAGGCAATTTTTTTGCTCTATAGTGCATTCGCGCGACAATTTCTTGACCGGTGTAACAACCTTTCTCAAAATCAATTCTAGTATTAAGGTGATATCCTAGCTCGTGAGGGGTAAATTTATTAATCACTTCTGATGTTATTTCAAAGTTTTGATTAATTATTTCATCCAACTCCCATGGTAATTTTTCCTTTGAAATATTGAAACCTTTGAATTCTTCTGATTCTATGAATGCTATCAGATGGTATTTTTTTTCTAGGTAGTGCAACCTAAAAAAAGAATCATAATTTTGAGATGAAATATCCAAATTTGATTCTGGAAAGTCGCTTATTAAGCAACCCTCCTCAATTGCATAAAATTTGATATCTTTTCTGAGTCTGAGTGAACAGTCATAAAAGGGTTGATATTTTTCAAGGACAGTTTTAGTGGCTTCCAATGCCTTTGTTTCACCTACAAGAAAGAAAGAATTATTCTCTTTTGCATTTTTGGATGTAATAAAAGAACTTACTACTCTACCTTTAATATCGCAAATAGATCCCACAACACAATTATCCAGAGAGACTTTTTCCATATCAGATGTTATTTGTCCCTGAAGAAGCTCAAATGAACCTTTGCCATTTATTTCAAGTATGCTCAAATGCTCTAGTTTTATTAGCTCTTTTCCTTTCACATAAACTATTATAAGGGAATTATTTTGAATGAATTAAAGAAAAAAATTTTGTGGCAATGTAGACGGGGCCTATGGGAACTTGATGCGATATTCATACCTTTTGTAGAAAATAATTTTGACTACCTCGAAGAAGATGAAATCTCTAATTTCCAGAGACTATTAGAATATGAGGATATTGAAATATTTGATATTTTAGTGAATAAGAAGTCATTTGAAGATTCAACTCTTCAGCCCATCATAAAAAAAATATTAATTTTTCATGATGTTAACTTGGGAAACTCATCTTGATTCTTATCGCAGATTTAGGAGCGACAAATGCTAGGTTTTGTGTGACCAAGGACTGTCTTACATATAGCAATAAAGCCAATTATCAGATCAATAATTTCGATTCCATGGAAGATCTCTGTTTTGCTTTTCTTGAAGATAAAGGTCTAGAGGTTATAAATAAGGCGGTTATCGGTGTTGCTGCACCTATTTTAGGGGATAAGGTTTCATTCGTTAATACTAATCTTGAATTCAGTATAAAAAATCTCGAAAAGAAGATCTTTTCTGGAGGGTTGATTGTCGTTAATGATCTTAAATTGCAGGCTTACGCGCTTTTTAATCTAAAAGCTGGAGATTTATCCTATATAGGCGAAAACAATTTGACAGAAGGACCAAAGATCCTTGTTTCTCCGGGAACAGGTTTGGGCTTGGCTGGAATTTTGGGAGATAATGTTATAGCCACTGAAGCAGGTCATATTAATATCTCTGATAAAGAGTTAAAGCCTGATTTGAAAATGATAATCGATAGGTTTACTAAAGAGAATCAACGAGCACCGACATATGAAGATTTCTTGTCTGGTAAGGGAATAACTTATTTTTACGAAACTTTATCAGGAAAAACAAAACTTGAGCTCAGTAGTGAAGAGATTTTATCAGAAAGAGGAGATAAATATAGATTGCAAACTATCGATTTGTTGAATTATCTGTTGTCTTCCTATCTGAGATATATGGCCCTTGTTTGGGGATCCTATGGGGGTGTTTTTCTATCAGGATCAATCGTAAATTCTCTTTTGTTAGAAGAAAATTATCAAGAATTTAGAAATACTTTTGAAGACAGTGAAACTATGAAAGATTTTATGAGAACAATACCCTTAGCAATAGTCCTAATCGAAGAAATAGGCTTTGTAGGGGGATTAGAATTAGCAAAGAAATTGAAATAATAGAGAACTTTAACGTTAAGATATAGTCTATTTAAGTATTGCTATGAAAACTTCAAATAAAGACATGGATTTAGGCTTAGTTAAAAGAGCCAAGGCCGGGGATTACCAGGCCTTTGATTTGTTGGTTTTGAAATATCAATCTAGATTAATATCCACTGCCTTTAAGTTCGTTAAAGATCAGCAAATTGCTGAAGATCTCGTTCAAGACTCATTTATCAAGTCTTTTAAATCCATTGGTTCTTTTAGGGAAGACAGTACATTTTATACTTGGATCTATAGGATTACAGTTAACACATCAAAAAACTATTTAGTCTCTAAAAAAAGAAAAGATGAACTTTTGCAAACTGATATTTCTAAAGAAGAAAATTTCGTTATAGAACCAAAAGATAAAGACACGCCAGAAGATTTATTTCATGCTTCTCAACTGTACAAAATAATTATTGAAAGCCTTAATGGGCTGGGAGAGGACACTAAAACGGCTCTAACTTTAAGAGAATTTGACGGTTTAAGTTATGAGCAAATTGCAGAAGTAGTAAATTGCCCTGTGGGAACAGTTAGGTCTAGAATCTTTAGGGGTAGAGAGGTTATCGACGATGCAATTAAAGAATACAGAGAAGGTCACCATGCTTCACATGCGGAGATTAAGTCATGATTGAAAATAAAATTATGAAAGAAAAAATTTCTGCATTAGCAGATGGTGAACTATCTGATTTCGAAACAAGAAGAATATTATCTGAAATATCATCTAATCCTGAATATAGAGAATTTTGGAAAAATATTCATCAAGGTAAGGAAGCTCTAAAGAACGAAGAATCAGAATTTTTAGATATCGATATTTCCAATAGGGTTTCTTTTGGATTGGGCAAGGTTCAACCTAAATTCCCAGAAAAGATTAAAAAACATAAATATCCTCAGGCAAGCTATATAGCCGCGTCAATCTTCGGATTTTGTGCAGTGATTATCTATTCCTTAATCCCAACCTCTGTTGAATCTTTCTCTGACATAGCTTCACAAAGAATAGTGGATGCAATCGACAGCCCTCAAGCAATAGAAGTTTTGAACAATTCTGTGTCTGAGTTGGGTATTTTGCAAGACTTTAAGTCAAATCAAAAAGGAACTTTAGCAAATTATAGGGTTCCTAATTCAAATAAAACCTTCAAAGTAAGTTTGTATCCAATTAA
>CACLAF010000016.1 GCA_902604855.1 uncultured SAR86 cluster bacterium
AATCCACTTTGGAAGGTTTAGGCAGTCAAGAAAGTAACCCCAATTCGAGATATTATTATCTCAGCAGTGCAGCTCAGTTAGACGAAAATTATCAAGAGAATGATATTTTATTACCAAGTTTAGAAGTTATCCAAAAGTATCCTATTGAATCAATGATGGAAACTTTAAAAGTTAATGTAATTCCAGAAAAATCTTTGAATAAAAATATTCAGCTATTATTTACATTTACAGATTCTCCAAAATCTTTCTCATTGTTTTTAAGAAGAGGAGTATTAGAAGTTCAACCTTTTATGATCACAGGTTCGTCCGTCCAAATAAAATCTAGTGAAAATGATTTAAAGGCTATACTGTCTGGTACAAAAAGTTTACCTATCTCATTAGTTAATGGTAGTTTAAAAGTAGAGGGTAGTAGAGCAGATTTGCTATCTTTCTTTAGCAGTTTGAGGAACTAAATATGAAAGACTTTAAGGATATATCAGTTGAAGTAAGTGAGAACATAGCCTATGTAACTATCCAAAGACCTCCAAACAATTTCTTTGATTACCTTTTGATAGAACAGATTGCAGATGCTTATGAAGAGTTTGATCAGGTTTCTGATTGCAGAGTGATAATCTTAAAGTCTGAAGGGAAAAATTTCTGTGCTGGTGCTAATTTTGGCCAAGATGAAGATATGTTAGATAAGTCGGTTCCCTATAAAAAGCTTTATGCGCAAGCAGTCAGATTATTTAAAACCAAGAAACCTGTAATAGCTGCAATCCAAGGCGCTGCAATTGGAGGAGGTTTAGGGTTAGCTTTATCTGCCGATTTCAGAATAGCTTGTCCAGAGGCTAGATTTGCAGCAAATTTTGCAAAACTTGGATTTCATCCTGGATTTGGAAGCTCCGTGACTTTACCAAGAGTTGTCGGCACTCAAAAGGCAATGGATATGCTTTTTACTGCTAGGAGAGTGGGTGGTGAAGAAGCATTTGAAATAGGGTTAGCTGATAAGCTAACTCCAATAGAAAATTTGATGCAATCAGCAAAAAGATTTGCTGAGGAAATTACAAGTTCTGCACCAATGGCAGTTGAATCAATTAGATCAACCTTACGTGGCGATTTAGCCGAACAGGTAGAGGAGATTGTAGATTGGGAACTAAGCGAGCAGGTAAGGTTGCAAAAGACTGAAGATTTTAAGGCAGGAATTGCAGCATCCCTCTCTAGAGAAATTCCTAAATTCAATCGAAAGTAATTAAATTTTTATTTTTGAAGGGTCTAGTATAGTTGGTGTGGCCTTATTCAAAAGATTTGGGTAATCTAGAGAGTAATGTAATCCTCTGCTTTCTTTTCTTTTTTGTGCACTTTTAATAATTAAATTAGCTACAAGAGCCAGATTTCTTAATTCAATCAAATCTGAGCTAATTAGATATTTTCCATAAAAGTAATTCACTTCATCATCAATAACCTTCATTGCTATCTCTGCTCTCTTTAATAGATTGTTAGATCTTACAATTCCAACATAATCCCACATTAGCCTTCTTATATCGTCCCAATTATGACGGATGATGACACCTTCTTGTGTCTCTGTGACCTTTGATGTATCCCATTCTTGAATTACTTCATCATGATTCTTAAAATTTTTGCAGATATGTTCTGAAGCTTTCTTTGCAAATACCACGCACTCTAATAAAGAGTTACTTGCCATTCTATTTGCACCATGCAATCCAGTACTAGAAACTTCTCCAATTGCATATAAATTTTCAATATTAGTTTTACTATTTAAATCAACTTTTACTCCTCCACAGGTGTAATGTGCTGCGGGAACTACAGGTATTGGTTCTATAGTTAGATCAAATCCAAATCTAAGGCATTCAGAATATATGTTAGGAAAATGTTCTTTTATTTCATCTGAATTCTTATGGCTAATATCTAAATAGACATTATCAGCACCAGTAATCTTAATTTCTTTATCAATAGACCTAGCGACAACATCTCTCGGAGCAAGCTCTAGCCTTGCATCATACTTTTCCATGAATTTCTCTTTGTTTTGATTGACCAAAAAAGCTCCTTCACCCCTCAATGCTTCGCTAATCAAGAAAGATTTTGCTTCCGGATGATAAAGACATGTTGGATGAAATTGATTGAATTCTAGATTTTCAACTTTACACCCCGCTCTCCAAGCTAAACCGATACCATCTCCTGACGAGCCATCAGGATTACTAGTGTATAAATAGACCTTACTGGCACCACCAGTAGCAAGAATTACAGCACCTGAACTAAAGGCTTTGACGGAGTTTGAATCTATGTCCAAAACATATGCACCAATACACTTATCCTGCCTAGTTATAAGATCCACACAAATATGATTTTCTAACACCTCAATGGTCTTTATTCTTTTTACCATCTCTGAGAGAGAGCTGGACACCTCTTTTCCGGTAGCATCTTCCGCATGAACAACTCTTCTTTTAGAGTGACCACCTTCTTGTGTAAGATGAAGATTTTCTCTTGATTTATCAGTTGTAAAATTTGTTCCAAGACCGCTCAGCCATTCAATTGCTTCTTTTCCATGACTCACACATTCTCTAACTGCATTTTCATCGCACAAACCGTCTCCAGCTATTAGTGTGTCTCTTAAATGTTCTTCGATAGAATCATTCGAATCAATTACAGCAGCAATACCACCTTGGGCATACCATGTAGAACTATCGACTAGAGAATTTTTTGTTATGAGCGTGACATTAAATTGATTAGATAACTCAATAGCAGCTGTCATTCCTGCAGCTCCACTCCCTATAATAAGAACGTCCGTTTTAATCAATTGGCTTAAATATTAGAGAATAATCTGTAGCAGATATATTTTTAGTCAGGTCTCCTGAAGAAATATAATCGATATCAAGTTCCTTGATAAAGGACAAATGATCAGAATTAATATTTCCAGAAACTTCTAATTTTATTTTATTGACTGCTATTTCGGCAGCAGTTACTAAATCTGTTTGTTTAAAATTATCCAACATCGCGATATCAGCCCCTGAATCAATTGCCTCTTGAAGCTCATTAAGGTTTTCCACCTCAACCTCTATAATTTTTACCTCATTATTCCTAAGAGCCTCCACTGCTTTTTTTATTGAACCAGAAGAAGCAATATGATTTTCTTTCACTAATGCCGCATCGTATAAGCCCATCCTATGATTTTGCCCTCCACCGATAACAACAGAATATTTTTGTTCGTATCTCAAACCAGGTAATGTTTTTCTTGTATCTAATAATTTCGTATTTGAACCTTTAAGTTCCTTTTGGTAACGATAGGTTTTATAAGCTATACCCGACATCAACTGCAGAAAATTAAGACCAGTTCTCTCAGAAGCTACCATACATTTTGAATTTCCTACTATAGTTGCTACTTCAGTATCACTTTCGATTAGTGCTCCTTCCTCTTTATTCCAGAAAATATTTGCATTAGGATCTATGATTTTAAAAGAAGCTTCAAACCACTTAGAACCGCATAATATGGACTCCTCTCTGCATAAAAGAATAGCACTTTGGGTTTGTAAGGGGTCTATTAATTCTCCTGTAATATCTCCAAGACCAATGTCTTCCTCTAAGGCAAGCTTTACAGATTCTTCTATCTTGATTGAGTTTGGTTCGTGCCTTTTAGACATTAAAGCTAATCATTTTATCTAAAGGAATTTTTGCCTGTTGAATTAGGTCTGAATTTAAATTAATTTCATTGGCAAGCGTCCTAACGCACTCATCTAGGTTAGTTAAAGAATTTAAGCCCATCCACGGACAATGTGCGCAACTTTTACAGGAAGAGCCAGATCCTCCTGTAGGCGCTTCAAAGAATTCTTTCTTAGGTGAGAGTTGTGCCATCTTATAAAAAATTGATTTATCAGTTGCTACAATAAATTTATTAAAATCTAAATCCTGAGAAGCTTTAATAAGGTGAGAAGTCGAACCAACCGCATCTGCCATAGATATGACTTCTGAAGGAGATTCAGGATGAACCAATATGCCTGCATCAGGATGAAGTTTTTTCAAATCTCTTAGCCCTGATGCCTTAAACTCCTCGTGGACAACACAGGCACTATCCCATAAAAGCATGTCAGCACCTGTTTCCTTTTGAAGATAACTACCTAAGTATTTATCAGGAGCCCATAGAATCTTTTGATCATTGAGATGGAGTTCTTCAATAATTTCTTTTGCAATACTTGAAGTAACTACCCAATCAGCCATTGCTTTAACTTCAGCTGATGTGTTGGCATAAACTACAAGCATTCTTTCGGGATATTTATCTTTCATTATTTTTAAGTCAGCCGCAGGACATCCTAAGTCCAATGAGCAAGTTGACTCATAAGTTGGCACATAAATATGTTTCTCTGGGCTTAGAATCTTTGCAGTCTCTGCCATGAACTTAACTCCACAAACTATAAGATTTTCTGTTTGGCAGTTACTGCCAAATTTTGCCATTTCAAGGGAGTCACCTATAAACCCATTTGTTTCTTCCGTTATTTGCTGGATAAGAGGGTCAACGTAATAATGGGAAACAAGAGTGGCATTATTCGTGACAAGATTTTCAGTAATGGATTTAAAGAGATTATCTCTATCTTTTTCGACAAGCTGTTCATTCAATCCAGCCTTGTGACGATCGATTAGTTCGGTATTGAGAAATCTTGATGAAGCTTCCATTTAGGTGCGCGATTGTACCAAAAAAAAGATTATTGATCTTTTCCTTCGCATTATTCTTTTTTGCTACAATGCGCCCCGGTTAGACAATGTTCTATAGGATAGTTGGCAGAGTCTGGTTGAATGCACCGGTCTTGAAAACCGGCAAGGGGTCAAACCCTTCGGGGGTTCGAATCCCTCACTATCCGCCATTAGCGCCCGTATTAGTAATATATATATGGATAAAATACATCACTTAGCTATTCAAGTAGAAGATATCGGCAAATCAGTGGATTGGTACAAGAAGAATTTTGATATTCAAGTTTCTTATCAAGACGAAACTTGGGCTATGATCGATTTTGAAAATACCAGTCTTGCATTGGTCATTCCAGAGCAACATCCTTTTCATTTTGCTGTTGAATCTGATGGGGCATCCTCTTATGGAGAATTAACAAAGCACCGAGATGGTACCGCTTCTGTTTACATTAAAGATATTGATGGAAATAATATTGAGATGATTAAACTTCCCAGTAATGAATGATTTTCTAATTTTCGGTTCAACAGGTCTTACAGGCGGATATTTTCTTGATGAGGTAAAGAATAGAAACCTTAAATATCATTTATTTGTAAGAGAAGTTTCAAATGCTGAGACGATAGAGCATCAAACTCTATTTGATTCAGAAAATTTACCTGATCTACCAAATGCTAAGTCTCTTGCTATATGTATTGGTTATCCTTTAGATTTTTTAGAGCTGATTTATATGAAACTCAATGTAAAAAAAGAATTTAAGAGAATAGATTTAGATCTGGTTATTCAGATCTGCAAAAAGGCTTCTCAAGCTGGCATTTCGAATGTTCTTATCATTTCAGCTGTTGGAGCAAATAGCTCTTCACTAAATTACTATCTAAAAATTAAGGGAATGATGGAAGATGAAGTAAGAGCAATCGGCTTTAATTCAATTTTTTTTGCAAGACCAGGACATCTTTTAGGTCCTCGAGATGAAAGTAGGGTGGACGTCTTTGTTAAGCTCATTGAATTTTTTGGTAATCTCTTCTCACCATTTTATATAAGTATATTGAGGAAATACAAAAACATCCCTGCTCAAGTTGTTGCGCAGGATCTTCTTAATTCTTATGAATCTAATAAAAGCACCTCTGAAATAATTATTCATGAACAAAAGTGACATATCACGAATTATAGAAATGGCCTGGGAAGATAGAACTCCCTTTGAAGCAATTGAGGCAACTTACAATTTATCTGAAAAGGAAGTTAAAGATCTTATGAAAAAAGAGATGAGATATTCCTCATATAAACTTTGGAGGGCAAGGGTTTATGGAAGGAAAACAAAGCATCTTTCAAAAAGGTCATTTGTATTTGGAAGGCACAAGTCGCCTAATAAGCGATGAATATCTATTTAACTAAAATCTTTGAGCATTTTTCTTAGTTCAAGTTGATGCTGTTCTTCCTCTCCTATTAAACCTCTAGTATATTCTTCTAAATATACTGATTTACCCTCTACAATCGATAATAACTCTTTATAGAGGTTAAGAGCATGTAATTCATGCCCAAGACTTTCTTCCAGGATACCTTGTATGGAGTGATTATTCGTCTCCTCAATTTTTGCAATTTTTTGACTGGGATGTCCATCTAGACCTGTAAGTAATTCACCGGCCTGCTGAGCATGCATGAGCGATTCATTAGCTTGTTCTTTTAAAAACTCCACTATAGGCAATCTATAGGGTCCTGTTACCATTAAGGCAGAGTGAGTGTATCTGACAACTCCAGCTAACTCATACTCTATTATTTTGTTTAATATAGTATTAACTTCCTGTGTATTCATACTATAAATTTAACAGAAAATTTTTGTAAATTAGCCAATGGAAATGGTTTTGATTTTGATAATCATTCTGATTTAACAAAGTTAAATTATACCTAAAGAAAAGGAAGCTAAAAGAATTAAATTTATAATCTTAATTTTTTGGTAATATTATATAAACTGTATTAAATTACTATTAAAGTTAACTAAAAAGGGGAGTTTTTATGTTACATCTCAGATATTTTCCACTAATTATCTCGTTATTACTTACTACACCAATTTACGCTGAGGATGTTGAAGAAATAGTTGTTACAGCACTTAAGAGAAGCTCTACAGTAGTAGATACACCTGCTGCTATTACAGCTATTAGTTCTGCAGAAATAGAGGATAAAGGCATAACTAGTATGCATGATCTGAAACATTTAGTTCCCAGCATGAATTTTACTAATGTTCTGGGATCTCAGAACATAACGATAAGAGGAATTGGACAGTTTAATGGTAACCCAGGTGTGTCGGTAAGCACTGATGGTATTTTTCAATCTAGGGCACACTCATCGCAGCTGGGTGAAATGGATCTTGAGAGGGTAGAAGTCTTGAGAGGCCCACAAGGTACACTATATGGAAGAAATTCTATTGGAGGAGTTGTTAATCTCATAACAAAAAATCCTACTCAAGATATGGATGGGTATGTCAAATTAGGTTACGGTGAATATGACTCTACTACAGCTGAGGCAGCCTTTGGAGGTGGAATTTCCGACAATACCAGTTTTAGATTGGTAGTACATGGAACTGAACAGGGTGAAGGTTTTTATGATTGTCTGAATGCTGGATGTGGCGAGCAAGGGTATACAGACAAGCAAGCATTTCGATTAAAAATAAAATCAGATATAAGTGACACGGTTTCTGCAGACCTTATGGTTGCTTCTGTTGAAACAGAAGGTACACCAGATCCCTATGGATGGTTGACAGATAATAGAGAATTGGCTGCGGCTTTTGGCTTCCCTCAAATTGCAGCTGAGCCTATATCTTTAAAACCTCATGAAATCTATCAAACACCAACTTCTGAATCAGTGAATGGTACCAATATGACAGATAGAGAATATGATGTTACATCTTTAACTCTAAAGATCGACACTGAACTTGGCACATTAACTTCAATAACAGCCAAACAAAGCTTCGATGATCAGTTTAATTTAGACCGAGATGGTTCGGCTGGTGTATATCTAGATACATTTGATATATCCGAGACAGAAACTTTCACGCAAGAAATTAATTTAAATATTGAAAGAGATACAATGAGCCTTGTATTTGGTCTTTTCTACATGGATGACGAGACATCAAGACATACCCACTTTGATAATCCTCAACCTATCTTAGGTTTTCCTGTACCTAGTATGCTTGATTTTAAACATGACAAAATGGATACAGAATCTGAAGCCTATTTCGCGGATGGTACATTCGATCTGAGCGATACAACTAGATTAAGTCTGGGAGTAAGAAGAACAACGGATGAGTTCACCAGTAAACAAGATAATTTTATGAGTATCCTTATGCCTATGCCTGTTATCGCTGCTCAAACATGCGATAGAGAAGTAGTTACAGAATATTCTTCCACAACTTCAAGAGCAGTAATACAGCATGACCTATCAGCTGGTAGTAATGTTTATGCTTCTTTAAGTGAAGGCTTCAAAGCCGGTGGTTATGCTACATATGAGTGTACTGAACCGTATGATCCAGAAGAAGTAACTTCTATTGAGTTCGGATTTAAAGGTTCTCTTAGTGAAAATACTAGCATGAATGCTTCTCTATTCAGATACGATTACACAGATTTCCAAGTTTTGCAGGTTGTTGGAATACAAACGGTTACAAGAAATGCTGGTGATGCAACTGTAAATGGATTAGAAATTGAAGCTCTATCAAATATCAATGATTCTTTAAGTATGAATTATGGTCTGACGCTTTTAGATGCAACTTATGGAGAATTCCTCAATACCAACGGTATAGAACCGCAATTAGGAGAGCAGCAATTAGATGGTAATTATTTAACTAATGCTCCCAAAGTTTCGATCAACTTGGGACTGAACTATACAAGCGTTATGACATCGGGTGCTTCACTAACTTATCGAGCGAATGCTGCCTATAAATCAAGAATTTATTTCTCCGAGTTTAATGAATATTCACAAGATGCATACACAATTATTGATTTAAATTTAATTTGGGAAAGTGCTGATGAATCTATGAGATCTAGATTCTTTATAAAGAATGCGACTGATGAAGATTATATTTCTGGATATTTATCATCTGCTACTGGTGGAGGCCGTTTCGGACAATGGGGTTATCCACGAACTGCGGGAATTGAAATACAAAGAAATTTTTAAGCTTTCTTTTTCTAGATTCAACTTACAGTTAAAAGTAAATGGAGATACATGGGAAATTTGATGAAAGATTTATATCGATTGTAAATTGTTATGAAAATCAATTTAATATTGGATTAGATATTGGTTCATCTCTAGCAATTACCTACGAAGGTGAGAAAGTGGTAGATATTTGGGCAGGTACGAGAGATAAAGCTCAAACGCTTCCATGGGAGGAAAACACTATTGTTAATGTTTTTTCCAGTACAAAAAATGCTACTTCCCTCGCAGCTTATGTGCTAGCTGACCATGGAAAACTGGACTTTTCAGCACCAGTAGCTGAGTATTGGCCAGAATTTGCTCAAAAGGGAAAAGAGAATATTCTAGTAAGCCATATAATGAGCCATTCTTCTGGATTGCCAGGATGGGAGGAACCTGTTGCAGGGCATGATCTTTATGATCCAGATAAAGTTGCTGCTTTATTTGAGACCCAAGAACCTTGGTGGGAGCCTGGAAGTGCCCTCGGATATCACGCTATATCAGTCGGTAATTTAATGGGCGAAATTATTAAGAGAATTTCTGGAAAATCCATTGGAAACTTCTTCAGAGAAGAAATAGCAGAACCTTTAGATATCGATTTTCACATTGGACTTGAAGATAAGCACCATTCGAGAGTTGCAGAAATTCATCAGGCAGTAGAAGAGAATCCTGAAGATCTTTTTGATTTAGAAGAAGGTTCAGTCATGCAGAAAGTTATGACAAATGGAATAATCACTGCTCCTGATGCCAATAGTCCAGAATGGCGTAGAGCTGAAATCCCTGCAGCGGGAGGTCATGGAAATGGCAGATCTATTGCTGAATCGATGGCTTTAATGGCAAACGGAGGAACTTATAAAGGAAAAAAAATTTTTTCTGAAGAGTTAATTGAATTTGCACTCGATGAACAAGTTCGTGGTAATGATTTAGTCCTTGTAGAACCGCTTAGATGGGGCATTGGTTTTAGCCTCCCTATAGATAATGCAAGTTGGATGGGATATCTTGAAGAAGGAGCTTGTTTTTGGGCAGGATGGGGTGGATCAATGTCAATTGCGGATACAAATAAGAAAGTTTCATTCGGATACGCCCCATGTCTAATGGAAGAAGGAGCTATAGGAGTTGAGAGAAGTCAGAATTTAGTTCGTACATTGAGTGATCTAATCGCTAAGTTATGATGCTGAGGAAGATAATTTTTTTGGGTATATATATAACCTTACTAGGCTGTGACTCAGGTGAACAAACTATATCTTCAACAATTGAAATAAAGAATGGATCTATCAAGGGAGTTCAAGAAGGAGATCTAAAAAAATATTTAGGTATTCCTTACGCAGAACCTCCCGTAGGTAATTTAAGGTGGGCTTCAACTAAACCCGCACAAAACTGGAAAGGTATGAGATCTGCTGAAACTCATTCAAAGATTTGTTTTCAGCCTAAACAAATAGCAGACTTCTACGATCGAGTTCCAGATGTGAATAATATGAGTGAGGACTGCTTGACTTTGAATGTGTGGACTCGAGCAAAAGATACTAATGAAAAACTTCCCGTAATGGTTTGGTTTCATGGAGGAGCATTGGTATGGGGAAGTGGCAGTGAATATCCGGGTTATGATATCACGAAACATGGAGTAATTTTAGTAACAGTAAATTATCGTCTAGGCCCGTTTGGATTCTTTTCTCATCCTGAATTATCAATTAAGAATGGTTCTTCTGGAAATCAAGGATTCAGTGATCAAATCCAATCACTTAAATGGGTCAAAGAAAATATTATCAATTTTGGTGGCGATCCCAATAATATAACTATTTTTGGTGAATCCGCTGGATCGTGGAGTGTGAATGTACTCCAGGCAAGTCCTTTAGCGAAAGGATTGTTTCATAAAGCCATCGGTCAAAGTGGTGCTAGATTGATACCACTTACTTATTTAAATAAAAGAACATCTTATTCAAAAAGTGCCGAGGAACTAGGTTTAGAATGGTCAAAAGTTATGAGCGGCAATAATAACTCTTCTCTGGAGGCATTAAAAAAAATACCTCCATTAACAATTATTAGAAACTTAGAGAATGACCCTCTTTATTCAACTCAATTTGATTCATTAACTGTGATTGATGAGAATATAATTCCTGAAGATATATCCCAAATTTTTAAAAAAGGTAAGCAAGCCGATGTTCCCATCTTGATAGGGAGCACAGCAGATGAGGCAACACCATTAGATCCAAAAATGTTAAGCCCCCAATTAGAATCCATGTCTTACAAAAGACTAACTCACTTGGCCATTGCAGATATTTTACCGGAAGTAGATCTTTCCATTTATGAACTTTACCCCGTCAATACAGAGAAGGTAGCAAAAAAATCATGGGTAGATTTTACAACTGACGTTATGTTTACTGCTCAAATGCAAAAGTGGGGCGATCTAATGTCAAGCGTTGAAAGTCCCGCATATTTATATTTGTGGAACTGGCACCCTTCAATAAATGGCTCAAAAGAGTACAGAGCTTTTCATGCAGCCGAAGTGCCCTATATATTCGGCAATTTCGATGTATTTAACATAGATCTATCTGAAAAAGATCATAAGTTCTCGCAGGTTATGATGGAGATATGGACAAGTTTTGCTAAAAATGGGATTCCTTCAATAGACTCTGACGAATGGCCTGAATTTGAATCGAATTATCAAAAGTATGTATTATTAGATGAGAATATAGAAGTAAAGCAAGGTCTTAGAGCTGAAAAAGTTACATTAATAAATGAGGCCTATGATAGAGTTAGAGATGATTTTCAGGACTAGAACAAATGCCTCAAATAGAACAATTTAGTCAAGAATATATAGATAAGAATACTCCACAAAAAGAAATGCTTTTTAAGTCTTTTCTTGATTCTAAAGAGCCTTATACATCTATCTTTAAAAACAATCCTTGGCTAGCTCCTCCTAATTTTAAAAAACCTCTTTCCAGAAAAAAAATACATTACTGGAATACAACTGTGGGCAGAAAGCATCCTTATTGGAAAACAAAAAAACTACCAATACCTACTAAAGAAATAAAACAAATAAGAAAAGACTTTAAAAGATGGGGATATGCACTTATAGAGGATGGAATGTCAAAAGATCAATGTGAGGCATTTATTGAGAGGCTATTGGAGCAAGCAAAGGGTGAGAAGCTAGCTGGGGTAAATAGTATTACTCCATCAGGTCAATATGTTCATACTTTAATCAATAAGGGCGAAATTTTTAGAGGCTGTATTGAGCAAGATCCTTCTCATGTTCAAGCTGGTTTACTGATAGAAAGTTTCTTGTATGAAACTTTAGGTGAAGGATGGATTTGTCATAGCTTTTTAGCAAATGGTGCTGAAAAGGGATACTATCCTCAAGTTCTCCATTTAGATCAAAGCCCACTCTCACCCTGGATAACTGAAGAGGCTCCTGCACTGGTCAATACGCTTTATATACCTCAAGACGTGAATGAATTAAATGGAGGTACCTTAATTATTCCAGGTAGTCATAAAAATATCATCAAAGCTGGCAGCAATGGCGAAGTCGGAAAATTACCGCCTGCTATAAATCTTGAAGCAAAAGCTGGAACGGTAATGCTTTTTGATGGAAGACTTCTTCATGGAACCGGAGTCAACCATACCGATAAAATTAGATTTGTAGCTGCGATGTCGAATGTAAAATCTTGGATGAGATCACAAGAGAACTGGATAGTATCCGTTGATCCAAAGATCATTGATATTGCTAGTCCTAAGCTTCTACATAGAATGGGAATGCAAGCAGCAACATATGGCGGAACTATTGAAGGTTTTGGTATGGGCGCCTCTGGAAAAGTCAATGAAATTCATGGGAGCACAAAATATTTTAGAGAAGCACTTGATTCAGGAAAATACATAAGAGTAGGAGAATTGTCTACCAAATCTTCCAAAAAAGATCTCAAAAAAAATTACACCCTAAAAGGTGCTGTAAAAGAAGTAAAAAAGAAAGTTAAGGCTTCTAAATAAACTTTAGTTCTTCCATTCTTTTAAGAATATCATTTACGCTAATTTTATTAATGTCTGAATTAGGCGATATAAAGTGGTTTTGATTATTTCCGTAAGTACCTATTAAACTGACATCTGTAGGTCCATAAAGTGTTAATGAAGGAGTATTAACAACAGCAGAAAGGTGCGCGAGACCAGTATCTGAACATATAGCAAATTCAGAATTATCAATAAGAAAGGCTATTTCATCTAAAGGTAATATTTCTAAAGCAAAAGCTTTTTGTGAAACAGAACAGATTTCAGTGGCCCGATCTAATTCTGCCTGACTTCCAGATGGAAATAAAAATTTAAGATCTTTTTTTTCTAAAATTCTTAGAAACTCTTGCCAATATTTTATCGGCCACTGTTTGCTAGTCCAACTAGCATTTTGGACACAAATGGCATATTTACTTGAACACATTTCCAAGGGTTTTTTAAAATTAGCTCTAGAAATTCCATAATCTCTATTTTCTATATTTGATTCATAGCCCAATGCGGTTGCTAACAGCAGCTTCTGTCTTTCTACTGCATGCATTGTTTTAGGCACTTTAATTTTAGTTTTATAGGCTAAATGTGCAGGGTATTCCCTTGCGCTTTTAGCATCTAGACCGGATACTGAAGATTTACACATAAAAGAAAGGAAAGCGCTTTTAAGATTATTTTGCATATCAATAATGAGATCGTACTCATTTGCGTCTATTTTATTTACCACGTCCCTCATTTCATCTCTAGATTTAGATGAAAATAAATTTAATTTCCATTCACGGTGATTAGTTTCAATAGTATTTTTGATATCAGGATGCCATTTAGGAACAGAACTAAAGTTTTTGTCTACAACCCAATCAAAAGAAATGTTATTTATTTGATCTTTAGCTTCTGTAATAGCGGGGAGGGCGTGCATCAAATCACCCATAGACGTAAGCTTGATGATTAGAACCCTCAGTTGGAACTTCCTGAAATAAGTTTTTTTAATGAAGCGCTAAGCTTGTGTCTGATCTTATGCATATTCAAAGATTTTGGGTATATATAATTAAGTTGTATAGATAGCCTTTTACCTTCAAAAGGCATAAAGCCATGCCAACAGTTGTCTGTAACCTTAAAAGCGACGAGATTTCCATATTCAGAAGAGATCTCTTGAATATAATTGTCTAAATCATTGTTTTTCTTCAATAATCTTAGGTTACCTATTTCATTATCCCAATTCTTATTCAGATAGAGCAATACTGTTACAATTTTACTCTGAGAATCCGTATGAATTTTTCCATCTTTAAATCGAGAAAATCCCCTCAAGGTAGTTATAACTTCAGCATCTTTGAGATCAACTCCCAATTTATTTTCTAAAATGGCTTTAAATTCATCTCCTTCTAATTCCTCAACAAGGTTTTTTATATCTCCTTGTTTAAGATTATCAGATGGAAAACTTCCACCAGAGTCTATATCTGGGAAATCTTTAACTAAATCTGATGAGTTAAGGAAATTAGACAAGGCATTTTCTACATGAAAATAAGGAAAAAAATTATTATCAACCTTGGCAAGATTTAATTTATTTTTATCTAGTAGTTGCATTTTCTTTTTCTTTGATGAGAATTTTATTCAAAAAAGAAACAAAGGTCTCAGGTTCTTGACCACCCTGTATAATATACTTTTCATTTATGAAATAAGTAGGGACGGCTCCTATACTTTTCTCAATGAAATTCATTTCTTCATCAGCTATTTCCTGGCCACCTTCTTTTGAATCTAAGAATAACTTAATTGTATCTAAATCCATGCCTACCTCTACTGCTACTTCCAAAAGTATTTCTTTAGAACCAATATCTTTTCCTTCTGTGAAATAACATTTGAAAAGAGCTTCCGAGAGTTCTGTCTGTAGTCCCATTTCTTTAGCCTTCCATAAAAGCCTATGTGCATTGAAAGTATTTGGAATACGTTCAGCTCTTGAAAAATTAAAGTCAAATCCAAGAGATTTCCCTATTTGTTCAATTTGCTTGTAAGGAGAGGCTTTACCCGACAAATCACCAAATTTTTGTTGCATGTAAAGCTCTTTGTCATATCCATTTTCAGGTATTTCAGGGTGGAGTTCATATGGTTTCCAGTTAATTTCAAATTTCACTTCAGCACTCAACTCAGACATAGCTTTTTGCAAATTTATAAAACCTATGACGCACCAGGGACAAACAACATCAGATACAATATCAATTCTCAACTCATCCATTCTTTTAATTATAAGTTATATAATTATTGTAAAGTAATGAATTATGAAAACTATCTGCGTTTTTGCGGGTTCAGCAAAGGGAGTAAGGGAATCCTATTCTAAGAATGCGAAAGATTTAGGTCTTGAAATAGCTAAAAGAGAATTTTCCATGGTCTATGGTGGAGGAAGCAAAGGATTGATGGGAATTGTTGCTGATGCAGCTTTAGAGGGAGGTGCGACAGTCACAGGAGTAATCACTGAAAGACTGCATGATGTAGAAGTGGGTCACAATAATCTAACTTCCCTTGAAATTGTTCCATCAATGCATAATAGAAAAGCTAGAATGGCTGAGCTTTCAGATGCAATCATTTCTTTGCCTGGAGGAGTTGGTACATGGGAAGAATTTTTTGAAGCCTTAGCTTGGAACCAATTAGGTATTTATTCAAAACCAATAATCCTTTTTGATGTTGATGGATATTATTCAAAGCTATTTGAATTCACTCAGTTTTCAGTTGAAGAAGGTTTCTTGCCTGGAACTACACAAGAAGAATTATTCATATCAGATTCATTGAACGAAATATTTAAATTTATAAATTCTTTTCAAGAAAGAAATACTGATGATTGGTTTGAGAGACTGGGCAGATAAATATTTAAAAATTTACTTGCATTAAGAATTTAATTTGTTAAATTTTCCTTAGGACATATTTCGGAAAGAATTGGACCTCGAGACCCAAATCAGGAAGAAAATGGACAGAAGAAGAAGGGTGAAAAAGTTAACTCGGTTAACAAATTGTGAGCTGAAATGGGTATCGGCCACACAGTGAGAAACCCGCACTGGGCCCTTCAACTTCGCCTTCTAAAATTCGAAACTTTTCAATAGTAGAAAATTTGTTTTTCCCTGATCAAATTCACTTTCATAAACATCTAGTTTGCTTACGCGTGAGCTGATTTGAGTATCACCGAAATCTTCAAAGGAATATTGAGGCCTATCTTTATCTTTGAATCTACCTAGAGTTATGTGTGGTCTATATGCTTTAAGTGAAGAACCAAATCCTATCCTCGTGACTACTTCATCAATTCTCTCAAACACATTAAGAATTTGATTTGTAGGTTTAACGATTGCTACTAATAACTGACTATCCTCGTTTGGAAAAAAATTTACATTAGTTATTTGAATTTGTAGATGGCTCATAAAGTTTATTTCAGTTAAACCTTGATACATTTCCTCTATCTGTTCAGGCTCCATAGAACCCACAAAATTAAGAGTCAAATGATGATCGCTGTTTTTTTGCCAAGATATGTCAGCTTCACTTAAGACATTGTTTTTTAGATCTTTCTTAAGCTCAATTATCTGATCATTTAAGTCTTTATCTGGCGTTAGTGCCAAGAATATTCTAGCCATACCAAACAAGGATAATAATAAATAGAATACACTTATCAAGTATTTTATTATTAACTTGAGTTAGAATGTTTGTTGGAGTTTAAGTGGCAGTAAAACAAAAAGTTTTAACAGGAATTACGACAAGCGGCACGCCCCATTTAGGTAATCTAGTTGGTGCAATACTTCCTGCAATTGAAGCAAGTAAAGGTAAAGAAACATCTTCTTTTTTGTTTTTAGCAGATTATCATTCATTGATAAAAAACTTAGATTCTAAGCTTACTCATGAATCAAGTTTCGAAATAGCAGCATGTTGGCTGGCCTGTGGACTCGATCCAAAAAAAGTAACCTTTTATCGTCAATCTGATATTCCCCATATATTTGAATTAGCATGGATACTCGGCTGTTTAACATCAAAAGGACTCTTAAATAGGGCCCATGCATATAAAGCTGCCGTGTCTGATAATGAATTGAGTGGTGCAAAAGATGTGGATAAAGGAATTACTATGGGTTTATTTAATTATCCTATTTTGATGGCTGCAGATATATTGATGTTTAGCGCAGACATAGTACCTGTTGGGCAAGACCAGAAACAGCATATTGAAATGACTAGGGATATTGCACTAAGGTTCAACCATCACTATGGAGATCTATTAACACCCCCTGAAGCGAGTATAAGTAAACTGACTGGAGTATTACCTGGAATTGATGGCAGAAAGATGAGTAAGTCATATAACAATACTATTCCAATTTTTGCTGATGAGGGTTCCTTGAAAAAGACTATTATGAAGATCAAGACTAATTCTCTTGAACCAGGAGTTCCAAAAGATATTACAGATTGCAATATTTTTGCGATCTTTAAATCTATTTCGAAAGAAAACGATGTAAAGAGCTTTGAAAAAATGTACGAGGAAGGTATCAGCTGGGGAGATGCAAAGAAGTATCTTTTTGATAACCTTTCTTTATTTTTGTCTTCTTATAAAAAAGAATATCTAAAGATAATAAAAGATAGAGATTATGTTGAGTCGGTATTGAAAGAAGGAGCCAATAAAGCATTGGAGATCTCAACACCACTTATAGAAGATATAAGGAAGTCTGTAGGTATTAAAGGGTTTTAATGGATACCCTGAAAGTATCATCATTAAGTGAAAATTTTAAGTTAGTTAAGGAACAGCATTTCAATATTCGTCTGCACGACCATGGTCTTCTTAGACTGATTCCTTTATCAGTAGATCCTGAATTATTTACGATGACAGACAAATTTTTTTTTCATACTTTGGTTAACTCGCAAGCCTACCAAGAATTGTTTTTTGATCATTTCAGTCAAAAGAGTGTTGATAAGCATGGTCCATTTTTATTGGATAGTATCAAAGACGATGATTTTACAAGCATTACAAATTCTCATTTAAGAGAGGAGATTATTCAGGTAGTAAGCACTCCAAAATGGTCATGCCCTCCAATTGGTAAAAGAGAACTTACTAATGTAAAAAAATTATTGGATACAATAATTAATGAACAGGCTGAACCATATTTTTTAAAGAAATGTCTAACTTTCAATTCATCATCTCAAGAGGCTGCCGTTTATGAGCATGAATGGTCGCATAGCCTTTCAAGTTATTATGAGTATGTCCTGAAAGACGTTATTAATAAAAAGATTTTTTTACTCATAATTACATATGAGTAAATCGCTTGAAAAGCTTCCCAATACTATCTGGGTGCTTGCTGCAGGTTTGCTATGTGTTGGAGCAGGTCAATCGATAGTCTTTATAACTATTCCTCCAATTGCACGAGATCTTGGTTTAAATGAAATCCAAATTGGTTCAATTTTTGCCACTTCAGCATTGGCCTGGATGATTCTAAGTCCTATATGGGGATCATTAAGCGATTCTATTGGAAGAAAAAAAATAGTTATCGTTGGTCTTTCTGGTTTTGCAATTTCTTTGATACTTTTTAGTTTTACAATCTCACTAGGACAAAGCGGTCTATTAACGGGTACTTTTTTATTTCTATTGTTGGTTTCTGCAAGACTACTGAATGGCATCTTTGGGAGCGCAACTAGACCCTCATCTGGAGGATGGGTAGCTGATATAAGCTCTATTGAGGCAAGAAGTAGAGCATTTGCTAGACTTGATTCAGGATTTTCAATGGGCAGGATACTAGGTCCTGCGGTAGCAGGATTACTTTTACTAATATCTTATACTGCTCCGTTCTTCTTCTTTGCTATGAGCGCTTTCATAGTAATTATTTTTGTTTCTTTACAAAAAACTCCTCCAATGATCTTCCAAGAGAAAAAGATCAAAAAGCTTACTTTGTTTGATGCCAGAGTCTGGCCTTTTTTGATTATATCAGCAGGATTTGGTGTATCTAACGCTGCCTTAGTACAAACTTCTTCATTTTTTTTCCAAGATGTCATAATTCCCTCTTCAGAGAACTATATAGCTCTTGCTAGCATTGGTTTTATGCTTTCGGCATTAGGTGTATTAAACGGGCAATTGGTTATAGCAGATAGACTTCAAACCTCGCCTGGATCTTTAGTAAAATTAGGTGTTATCCTTAATTTTTTTGCTCTTTTGGGATATGCACATAGCTCTACATTAGTGGAAGTATATATTTGTCTATTTTTTTATGGTCTTGGTGGAGGCATGTTAGGACCGGGTATATCATCTTCTTTATCATTATCAGTAGGCAAAGAATATCAAGGAGTAGCAGGAGGTTTTTTAGGAATGGTAATTCCAATTGGACATGTTATTTCTCCATTAATTTCTATGCCCCTTTATATGCTTAATCCGTCTTTACCTTACCTTTTAGGAGCTGCATTAATGTTCTTAGCTAGCATCTTTATTTTTTTTAATAAACGCCATAAATGGATTAGAGATAAAAATTACAGAGAAGATAGAAATTTGGAAGTATTCGAAAATTCCCAATAAACCTGGATAGGGCTAATTGTGTAATATTTGTTATAGTGTAAATATTAAATGAGGAGAGTTAATGTTTAAAGAAGACTTGCTAAAGGGAAAGAGAATATTGGTAACTGGGGGTGGTTCTGGATTGGGT
>CACLAF010000017.1 GCA_902604855.1 uncultured SAR86 cluster bacterium
TTTTCTTTGGTAATAGTCTCATTGCTAACAACTGTGCTTGTTAGAAGTAAGCTGAGCAAAGAAAGGTAAATTTTTTTCAAATCAATCTTCGGGCGGTGGTGGTATTAAAACTTCTCTATTTCCATTAGAAGCCATGGGACTAAGTACTCCTGATTCTTCCATAGTCTCTATGATTCTTGCCGCCCTGTTATATCCTATTCTCAGTCTTCTTTGGACAGCAGAAATCGATGCTCTTCTTGATTGAGCAACAAATGCAACAGCTTCATCATACAACTCATCTTTTTCACCATCTGAGTCTTCTTCAGAGGCAATACCAGGCATTCCAGAAACTGCTCCTTCTTCTTTTGTAACCTCATCTAAATAATCAGCCTTACCCCTTTGTCTCCAATCATCTGCTACTCTTTGAACTTCATCATCTCCAACAAAAGCACCATGTACCCTTTGAGGTATGGAAGTTCCGGGAGCTAGGTAAAGCATGTCTCCCTTTCCTAATAATTGTTCTGCACCACCTTGGTCAAGTATAACCCTTGAATCCATTTTAGAAGCTACTTGAAATGCAACTCTTGATGAAATGTTAGCCTTTATTAACCCTGTTATAACATCTACTGAAGGTCTTTGGGTTGCTAACAACATGTGAATTCCCGCTGCTCTGGCTTTTTGAGCAATCCTTGCAATAAGTTGTTCAGCTGTTTTACCAACGACCATCATCAAATCTGCCAATTCATCTACAGCCAAAACGATTAACGGTAATTCCTCCAAATCAGGTGCCTCATCACCTTCTTCAGCTTCATTAATTTTCCAAGTTGGGTCTTTCAAAGGTTCACCTTTTGATGAGGCATCACTAACTTTTTTGTTATAGCCATTAAGGTTTCTAACACCTAAATGTGCCATCAGCTTATAGCGTCTTTCCATCTCATTAACACACCACCTCAATCCACTTGAGGCTTCTTTCATATCAGTAATTACAGGTGCCAATAGATGGGGTATGTCTTCGTAGACAGAAAGCTCTAACATTTTGGGGTCAATCAGTATCATGCGTACTTGTTCTGGACTAGCCTTATACAAAATACTGATAAGCATTGCATTGATTGCTACAGATTTTCCTGAACCAGTTGTACCTGCCACTAATAAATGCGGCATTGATGCAAGATCAGCTACAATAGCTGATCCGCTTATATCTTTTCCTAGGGCTACTGTAATCGGACTTTTAGATTCATCATATGTCTTGCTTGATAAAACCTCACTGAGAAGAACTGGCTGTCTGTCTTCTCTTGGTACTTCTATCCCAATAGTATCTTTTCCTTCTATAACCTCTACTATTCTTACGCTTGTCTTTGCAAGGGAGCGCGCCAAGTCTTTGCTAATGTTTGAAATTTGATTTACTTTTAATCCACTAGGCAACTTGAGCTCTAATCTTATTACGACCGGTCCAGGTTGGATTGATTCAACTTCAATATCATTAATGTTGTATTCTGCTAGCTTAGATACAACTAGTTCGCCGAGACGACGAAGCGAGTCTTCAGAAGTTTCGTCAGAAAATTCTTGTGTCTTTTCATCAAGCAAGGAAAGCTTAGGTGGTGCAGATGGTTCTTTATATTCGAAAAGTTCAGTTTGTTTTTCTTCTTCTACTCTTTTACTTGTTTCAATCTTAGGTTTGGGCTGAATTACTTCAACAGGTTTACTTTGTTCTTTCACTTTTGTATTGACTATAACTTTTTCTTGTCTCTCAATTTTTTCTTTTCTTAACTTTTGTTTTTCTTTGAGAGTGTTTAGAAAATTTGAAGCTCTATCACCCAATGTTGATCCTGAAGATAATAATAATTTCTGAGCCTTAGTTATGAGAGCAACCCATGAAACTTCCAAAGACAAGGTAAGACCTAATAAGAGACTAGATATAAATAGTAGTAGACTACCTATCAAGCTTAAAGGAACTATAAATACTGAAGATATTCTTGATCCAATAAATCCTCCACCCTCTTGAGGCAAGAGACTCAATCCCGGTTCCAAGGTTAGAGCAAATAAAGTGCATCCAGAAATTACTACCAATATCCATCCAAATATTTTTAAACCTAACAATCCAGTGTATATATCTGAGAAAGGGACTTTATTTCTTGAAAGAAAAAAATGACTAACTAATGGCCAGAGAAGCCAATAGACCAATATATAAGCCATGTAACCAAATATTGTTAACAGAAAGTCGCTCAAATATGCACCCCAACTCCCCACTGCATTTATTACCTGGTTATTATCGATTGTGTCGCCAGAAAAAACCTGAGTATTCCAGCCCGAATCTCGAGGTGAGAAAGTAGTGAGCGCTAATAAGATAAATATTCCAAGAAAACCTTGAACTATTAACCAAGAATCTAGTATTAGTTTATTGAGGCGTATGCGTGACACCGAAACGGCTTGATTCGGAGACTTTTTTATTGCTTGAGACTTTTTAACCACTAACAAATCTAAGTTTTAACTATTGTATAGTTTATTAAGAAGATGTTCTAATCCGAATAACTAATTTTTACCGATAACTATATAATTGACAGAATGGAAACTATTAAAAGAAAGCTTGTAATATTAGGTTCAGGTCCAGCCGGATATACAGCAGCCGTTTATGCTGCAAGAGCCGGACTAGAGCCTTGTTTGGTAACCGGTATGGAACAAGGAGGTCAGTTGACAACTACTACTGATGTAGAAAATTGGCCAGGTGACAGTGATGGTCTACAAGGTCCTGAACTGATGGATAGAATGTTAAAACATGTAGAATCTTTAGAAGTTGAAGTGATATTTGATCATATTGAATCTGCAAACTTATCTGAGCCTTTTGCTCTTGTGGGTAATGTCAATAAGTATGATGCAGAGTCATTGATCATTGCAACAGGAGCTTCAGCTCAATACCTAGGACTTGAAAGTGAGCAGAGTTACATGGGAAAAGGAGTGAGTGCTTGCGCTACTTGTGATGGGTTTTTCTACAAAGATAAGGATGTAGCTGTTGTAGGAGGAGGAAATACAGCAGTAGAAGAAGCTTTGTATCTTTCAAATTTATGTTCATCTGTAACTCTGATTCATAGAAGAGACTCTTTAAGAGCAGAAAAAATTTTACAAGAGAGATTATTTAAAAAAGAAAAGGAAGGGAATGTCAGAATCATATGGGACCATGAATTAATAGAAGTTCTTGGAGATAATTCAGTTGTGAATGGCATCAAGATAAAAAATACAAAAAATGAAAAAGAAACAAAAATAGATTTGTCTGGTTTGTTTGTCGCAATTGGACATAAACCAAATACTGACTTATTCAAAGATCAATTGGAAATGGAAAATGGTTATCTTAAAATAATTTCAGGTTCAAATGGAAATAGCACAGAAACTAGTATTCCAGGTGTCTTTGCTGCGGGTGATGTTTCAGATCATATTTATAGACAAGCTATTACATCAGCAGGATCAGGATGTATGGCTGCATTAGATGCAGAAAAGTATTTAGCGGATAAATAAATGAAATATCTTCAAATAAAAAAAGAGGATTCAATAGCCACTATCAGCATTAATAGACCTAATGCAATGAATGCTCTGAGTATTGAAGTACTCAAGGAATTTTATACTTTGCAAGAATATTTCAGACAAGATCTTGATACTAGAGTTGTCATATTTACCGGTGAAGGTGATCATTTTTCTGCTGGAGCTGATCTAAAAGAAAAACCTCAACTATCTACTAAATTAGAATCTTGGAGAAATAATTTTGGGAAACCAGCTATAAAATCTATTCTAGATATTGATCAAATCACTATTGCAGCAGTCAATGGATACTGCTTAGGTGGCGCAGCTTGTATTGTCTCGGCATGTGATTTTCGAATTGCATCAGAAAAAGCAATTCTAGGTTATCCAGAAATAAACTTAGGTATAAATTTAAACTGGCTTGGATTGCCACTAGCCGTTCGTTTAATTGGCCCCGCAAAAGCAAAAAAAATGGTTATAGGGGGAGAAAATGAAAATGCAGATACCCTGCTTTCATGGGGCTTCTATGATGAGGTATGTAAACCAGAAATTTTAATTCAACGAGCAAATGAAATGGCAAAACACTATGCCTCCAAACCTCCTATTGCAGCACAAATGATTAAAAGAAGTGTAAATAATCTTGTCTATAAGAATGATGAATCAATTATGCACATGGATTATGACCAAACATTGTTGACTCATGAAACCAAAGACAGACAAGAAGCAGTTACAGCCTTTTTTGAAAAAAGAGACCCGGAATTTAAAGGGGACTAATTAAGCAGACTTTGTATCTAAAGCTTTTTTGGCCTCTTCATACTCATCAACCAAAGCATCGACTGCATCTCTAACAGAGGGAACTTCATGCAAGTTTCCTATACCCTGACCTGACCCCCAAATATCCTTCCAGGCTTTCTTCTGATTATCACCACCCATTCCGGAACTGCCGAAATTCATATCATTCTTATCAGCATAAGGAAGGTTATCTGGATCTAAACCGGCATTTACGACACTAGGTTTTAAGTAATTACCATGCACACCAGTAAAAGTTGAAGAATACATAATATCATTGGCATTACTGTCAACTATCATATCTTTATAACCTTCAGATGCATTGGCTTCTTCTGTAGCTATAAAACGTGTTCCTATATATGCAAAATCAGCTCCCATTGCCTGTGCAGACAAAATTGAAGCACCATGTGAAATACTTCCTGATAAAGCAACTGGTCCATCAAAAAATTCTCTTACTTCTCTTACAAGTGCAAATGGACTCAGTGCTCCCGCATGTCCACCTGCTCCGGCACACACTAATATAAGACCGTCAGCACCTTCATCAACAGCTTTCTTGGCGTGTCTGATATTTATGACATCATGCATTACTGCACCGCCATAACTATGAACTGCGTCTACAACAAACTTCGGTGCTCTTAAACTGGTAATAATTATGGGCACTTCATGTTCTACACAAACCTCCATATCATGCTCTAAGCGATTGTTAGAGTGATGACAGATTTGATTTACAGCAAAAGGAGCAACAACAGCGTCAGGGTTACTTGCCTTGTAATCAGCTAACTCCTTTTTCATCATACCGATCCATTCTGTAAGTTTTTCTTCAGGTCTGGCGTTCAAAGCAGGAAATGACCCTACAACACCAGCTTTACATTGAGCCAAAACAAGTTCGGGGTAAGAAACGGTAAACAAAGGTGCTCCTATTACAGGTATCCTAGTTTTATCTTTCAAAAAATTTACAACGTCCATATATTTCCTTATTTAATTATTGATTTGAGACCCAAAAAACTACAATCGCTACAAGACTAAAAATTATTACTACGGCAGCAATAGCGTCTAGCTTGCTATCTTCTTGACGCATGTTTTCTTTTTCCTGTTCACTATGTTCGTTAGTCATTTTGTTTCCTTTTAATTGAGATTAACAACTACTCTACCAACTTGGCCACCCGCTAATATAGTAGAGATTTCTTCTTCTAACTCTTCTAATTTAACTTCTTTTACGAGCGAAGATAAATCTAACTTCCAATCCGTTGCAAAGTTCTCCCATACCTCCAACTTTTTTTCTATAGATATCTCAACAGAATCAACTCCTAAAAGTGCATTTCCTCTTAATATGAATGGAAATATAGAACTTTCAAATGAAGGACCTCCAACTAGCCCGCTACAAGCAACTGCTCCGCCTGGTTTTAATGATGCCAATAACAAAGTTAGTATATTTCCACTTACAACATCGACTCCAAAATCCCATATAGTTTTTCCAATGGGAGTTCTTGATACTTCGGAGAGTTGTTCTCTTGATATAATTTCTGAAGCACCAAGTTCTTTGAGTAAATCATTTTGTGAATCTTTACCGGTCACTGCAGTTACACTGGAGCCTAGCTTTGATAATAGCATTACAGCTATTGAACCAACTCCACCCGTTGAGCCTGTAACGATAGAAGCAGAAGATTCGAATCCTCTCATAGAGTTATAATCATTAAGTGCCTTAATTGAAAGCCCGGCAGTTAAACCAGCTGTACCTAAAGACATAGAGTCTTTCTCGCTTAAACCAGAAGGTAAATTTACGGCCCATGAAGAAGGTACTCTTATGTACTCGCCAAAACCTCCGGAAGTATTCATGCCAAGATCATATCCAGTAACGATAACAGAATCACCTTCTTTGAAATTTTGGTTTGATGATTCTTCTATTATCCCCACAGCATCAATGCCGGGAGTATGAGGATAGTTTCTAGTCACGCCTGGTGCACCTGAAGCAGATAACGCATCTTTATAGTTAAGAGAAGAATAGTGAACTTTTATTAATAACTCTCCCTCCGGAAGATCATCAATAGATCTTTCAATTATAGATAACTGATTTCCTTGATCAGTCTTTACAGATTCCAATGCTTTAAATTTTGTTGTCATGAGAAACGGTCCTTATTTATTAAATCATAGAATTTTATTAAAGATTTTTCTATTACTATCTGCATAGAAATTGCGAACCTCTCGGTAAGGTTTTTCTTTTCAAGAAATTCTATCTCAAATAATTTAGAACCTTTTGACAAGCTAACGAGATAGTTATCAGAAGTTTCTAATGAATCAACCAATCCTACTTTTACAGCATCCTCACCTTGCCAAGTTTCCCCAGTAGCAACTATTTCAGTATCTACCTGAGGTCTTTGTTCTTTTACAAAATTTTTAAATATTAGATGTAGATCTTCAAGATCTGATTTAAATTTTTCTCTACCCTCGTCAGTATTTTCTCCCAAAGTTGTAAGAGTTCTTTTAAATGCTCCAGCAGTATGCATCTCAAAATCAATTGAATTCTTTTTTAACAATCTATGGAAATTAGGCAATTGTGCTATCACACCAATAGATCCGACAATAGCCCATGGTGCGGCAATAATTTTAGTAGCAACGCAGGACATCAGATAACCTCCACTAGCTGCAACTTTATCTATACAGACTGTAAGATTAATTTCATTGTCTACTAATCGTTTAAGTTCGGCTGCACACAGTCCATAAGCATAAGCAGATCCTCCGCCACTCTCCACTCTGATTACAACTTCTTTGCATTCGGTATCAGATAAGAGAATTGCATTGACTTCCTGTTTGAGTTTTTCTACTTCTGTAGCTTGAATATCTCCTTTAAAATTAAGAACAAAAACTGAGTCAGTTACATTATCCTTATCCTTATCTTTCTTTTTCTTATCTTTTGAAATCTCTTTATTAAATTTTTTCAGTTCCTTTGGATTCATGACCGAGCCTTTCACGGCATTGCCCATTTCTTCGAATTTATCCGAAAGGTTAGTTATAGATAGTTTTCCTTTTGCTTGGCTCTTGCTCTTTGAAGTGCCAATTATTATTAACAAAGGGATAGTAATAGCCAGGGCTATTGTCAATACCTTCAATAAAAAAATTAGATAATCGGTTAATATTTCCATTTACTTTGGTTGCATCCTGATGCCACCATCCAATCTAATAGTTTCGCCATTTAAAAAGGGATTCTCTACTATGTGCTTAGTTAATGAAGCATATTCATTGGGTAAACCCAATCTTTTAGGAAATTGAGTCATTTCAATCAAAGGGTTTCTCACAGTATCTGGTGCCATAGCCATTAAAGGAGTATCAAATATCCCTGGAGCAATAGTATTGATCCTAATTCCCATTCTTGCCAAATCTCTGGCTATAGGTAAAGTCATACCAACAACCCCACCCTTACTTGCACTATATGCTGCTTGTCCAATTTGACCATCAAATGCTGCTACAGAAGCAGTATTTATAATCACTCCGCATTCTCCATCTTCATTGGGCTCATTATTTCCCATGACTACCGCAGCTAACCTCAGAACATTAAAGGTGCCATTCAGATTAATATCTACTACTGTTTTAAAATAATCTAATGGATGTGCACCTTCCCTTCCTACAGTTTTACTAGCGCTACCTATTCCTGCACAGTTTACTACTATGTGTAAGCTACCAAATTCTTCAACCGTTTTATCGATTGCAGATTGAACAGATGATTCATCTGTTACATTGGCAATAACATACGAAGAATCAGATCCCAATTTTTCTACAGCAGCTTTCGCGTTGTCTTCATTCAGGTCAAGCAACATTACTTTTGAACCTGATCCAACTAATGCTTCAGCGGTAGCGAGGCCTAAACCTGAGGCTCCACCGGTAATTAGAGCCACTTTATTTGAAATTTCCATTTTTTTCTCCTTCTGGGTAGCGATTTAAGTTGCATGATATTACACGAATAAAATAAAAAATTCTCAAATAGTATCCTGTAAAGAACTAAAAAAACCTTCTTCGCACGAAATTAGTGCAAAATTATTTATTTAAACCCTGTTTATTTGGCATACAAGTTGCATAGTAATGAGTGTATTATTTAAAAACTTACAAGGAGTTAGGATGAAAAATCTTATTAAATTTGGGGCCATAGCACTTTTTTCAGGTGCAATGACCTTGCAATCAGCAGAATTCGAAAGCAATGTTGCTATGTCAAGCGACTACGTTTGGAGAGGCATGACCCAAACAGCTGAAGAGCCAGCAATCTCTGGTGGATTCGATATAGCTGGTGAAAGTGGACTATATTTTGGAACTTGGGCTTCCAACGTTGAATTTGGTGATGGAGCAGCTCTGGAATTAGATTGGTATGCAGGCTATGCAGGCGAAATGGAAGGTGGATTAAGCTATGACATCGGTTATTTAGCATTCACATATCCTGGAGAAGACTCTCTAGATTTTGAAGAAATCTATCTCGGACTCGGATACAGCTATTTTGGAATAACCTTTTCTTCAGGACAAGATTCAGCACCTGATAACACAGAATTTTCAGTTGCTCTAGGTGACACTGGTTTAGGTGTTACTTATGGTGACTACGACGAATACGGTGAATATACAATCATTAGCTACGATCTACCAATCTCAATTGCTGGACTTGGTGTATCACTTGCTTGGAACGACTTTAGTTCTGAAGATGGAACAGCCGATGATGACTCCTTCGTCATTACATTTTCTATGTAACTCTTAACTCCCCGTTAAGTAAGCATTCTTAATCTCCCCATTAAGATGCATTAAGGGCCAGGCGAAAGTCTGGCCTTTTCTTTATTGATAAGAGGCCTAGCATAAGTCTTAAGAAACTCATTTCGCTCATCAAGCTTCAAATTTGCACATCTCTTTTCAAGGATCGAAATCTTCGAGGGCATATCCGATATTGAATTTGTAATCTCTCTTTGAATATTTATTTCAGGCAATAGATCTAAGGCTGCTTGGTTAGAGGGCCAAATATGATAATTGTTTATTATTTCTCTCTGTATCATTTCAGCTAGATGGCGTGTGTTGTTTACTGGATCAGAAATCGGCTTACATATATGTAAATGAACTCTACCTTTATAACCAAAAATTCCGGTGGACATTTCTTTGATGTCGCTTTTATTTATTTCTTCTGGGGTCAAGGAATCCTGATAATCCCATCCTCTTGCTTTAACATAATCCAATGGGTCATATTCATAGGAAATAACAATTGGCGTTAAATTAACACTTCTAACCCATTCATAAATTGAATGAACCTTTCTTTGATCGAGATATAGCATTTTTAAAACACCCTCATCTGTAAAGTCATTACCATCATTTGCCCTTCCTTCTCTTTGAGCAATCCAGATACTCGCTTCATCTTGTATTAGTGAATAATTGATGTAGGCGGAGAGTTTTGATAATTTTCTTAAAGTTTCCTTTACTCCTTTGATATTTCTATGAACTATGAAGCTTTTATTCAACCTCATAAGCGTTTCAGCATAACCACCATCTAGAAGGTTATCCCCAATGGCAATTCTTACAGTGTTGAGTCCTTGGGTATAAAGGAGATAATTTAGAAAAGCAGGGTCAAGAGATATATCTCTGTGATTACCAATAAAGAGTGTGGGTTTTTCAGTTAAATTCTCTACTCCACTGTAAGTAAAACCGTCTGTTGTTTTATCTATCATCTTCGTCACTAAAGGAGCTAAACAATCTTGAAATTGATCTATAGAATTACAGTCAGCAAAAATTTGCTTAAATTTTTTTCTTAAATAAATGCGGTTTATCTTTGAGAAATATTTATGGGCTCTTGGAAAAATTAAACTAGAAATATAATTGTGAAAATCTTCATTTGATTCCAGCTCTTTCAACTTTGTAGCAACTTGATCATCCTTATAAGAACCTATATCACTAAAATCCATTTTTTTACAATTGATTAATAAAATCTATGATTTCTTTTCCAATAATAGTTGGTTGTCTGTATGTTATATCGTGAGTTCCCTCTTCCAAAACAACAAGCTTTCCTTTTATAAATATCCTTTGATATTCCTTTGACCCTGAAAAAGGTACTACCCCATCTTTTTTTCCCCATAAAGCAAGCATAGGTATTTCTTTTTCATTTAGATTTTCGTACATATCACGAACATCAAAAAGATTAAAATTCCTTATAGTTGATAAAAGAGATTCATTAAAACCTTTAAAACGCAGTTGATCTTGGAATAGTGGTAAAAATTTATCTTCATTTATAGACAAAGGATCATCGCTATATTGAGTTTCAGACATATTCCCTACGCCATATAATCTGTGACTAAATACTCTCCAGAACCAATCTCCAATGATGGGCATAGTTGTCCATGATTTCATCTGAGGTAGAGATTTACTGAAACCTGCAGGAGCAATTAATGAAACGCTTTTTACTTCGTTAGGATACTCAGCTGCATAATAAGACGCAATTGGTCCTCCCATAGAATAGCCAACTATATGAACTTTTTCATTTATATTCTGAGACAGTATTAATTCCCTCAAGGTTTCAAGATAGAGACTCTTATCATATTGTGTTTTAGGTCTTTCTGAATAGCCTCTACCAAAATGATCGTAGACAAGAACTTTATAACCGGAGCTAGTAAAACTATCTAGTAGGCCTTGCCATACAAAACTTGGAGTTGAGAAACCATGCACCAAGACTAAAGTCCCCCTCAAATCGGTTGAATCGTCCGGTAAAAACCAACGATAATAGATATTACCTCTTGAAAGTTCTGCCCAATTTCCTTCAGAAGGTATATCTGATTGCAAGATTTTTTTTAATCCATAAATCTTATAAAGATAGGGTAAAGCCAGAGCTAAAAGAATAAATAAAATCCCTATAAAAAGTTTCTCCATAAATAAGATCCTTCTCTATAGTATAGTTATTAAAAATATAGATATCTATGCATCCATTTTTTCAAGACTTCAACTTTTATGGTTTTGTACATAGAGGTGGGGATGAAGTCAAAACAGAAAATACCCTAGAAGCCTTTGAATACTCATCAAATTTAGGATTTATTTTTATAGAAACAGACGTTCAATCTACTAAAGATGGTCATGTAGTAATATTTCATGACTCAACCTTAAAAAGGATGGCAGGTATTGATAAGCGTATAAAAGACCTGACGTTGAACGAACTTAAGGAGATAGAATTAATTAATGGTGGCAGAGTCCCTTTATTATGTGAAGCGCTCGATAGCTTTCCTGACCTTAGATTCAATATTGATATAAAAACTGAGGATGCCTTGGAAAACACCATAAAAATTATAAAAGAAATGAGATGCTTTAATAGATCCTGTTTAGCTTCTTTCTCTTCATCAAGGTTAAATAGAATAAGAAAACTAGCCGGTCCTGAAGCATGCACTTCTTCTGGACAAATGGATATACTCAAATTGATATGCAAGTCTTTAGGTATTAGTTTAAAGATTAATTCAGCTGATTGTGCTCAAATTCCTATAACGCAATGGGGAGTGCCAATTCTTACTAAGAGATTTCTTCGAATTGCAAAGAAGGAAAATAAACTTGTTCATGTTTGGACTATCGATGATAAAGAAGAGATGTTCAAATTAATTGAGTTTGGTGTTGATGGAATAATGACAGATAAGCCTAGTGTTTTAAAACAAGCCATGACTGAAAGGAACTTATTCTGATTCAGGGCACTGTTCTTAAAATTATTAATCCAGGTATAAATAGTAAAAGTAAGCTTAGTATGCCCAGGCTTGGGCTATCCGTTATGAGTGCGATTCCTGAGACCATAAAGGGGCCTATAAAAACCGAAGATTTTCCAATGAAATTGTAGAATCCAAAGAATTCTGCAGCTTTATTGCTGGGTATAAGGCTACTAAAATAAGACCTGCTGATAGCTTGAACTCCACCTTGAACCAGACCTATGATAGATGCCATGATAAAAAATTCTAATGCACTATCCATCTGGGAACTAAATATTACGACCCCTATATAGATAATAATGGCAAATGAAAGAGTTTGTTTATGCCCGAATTTGTCAGAATACCTTCCAAATACTAAGGTTGCAGGAAAGCCAATAAACTGAGTAAGTAAAAGAGCTCCTATCATAGATTGTGCTGAAAGGCCTATATCGGAACCATAAGATGTTGCCATTCTTATAATCGTATCTACACCATCCATATAGAGAAAATAGGCTATTAAGAAAATAACAGCACTTTTATATTGTCTGACGGATCTTCCTGTTTGATAGAGACTAGTGAAGGCTTGACTTGAAATTGCAAAAAAACTTTTCCTTCCTACTGAGACTTGAGGCTCTTTTACTCCTGTAAGTAGAGGAAGTGTAAAAATACTCCACCAGATAGCTACACTCAAAAAAGACCATAAAACGGCCTCAATTTGTGAATCAAGACCAAAAAAAGATGGAAAAGAGAACATTAAGACATTGATTAAAAATAATATCCCTCCACCCAGGTAACCAAGAGAAAATCCTAAAGATGATACACGATTCCTTTCATGGTCTTCAGCCACCGAAACCAATAAAGAGTCATAGAAGATATTTCCGCCTGAAAATCCAATAACGCCAATTGCATAAAAGGTAATTGCAAATTTCCATGAACTTTCAGGAACAAAAAATAAATAACCCGTTGCTATTATTCCTATAACTGCGAATGTAATTAACAGCTTTTTTTTTGAGTTTCCCGCATCCGCAAAAGCTCCTAAAATTGGTGCACTTAAAGCTATCAATAAACCAACAACAGAATTTGCTGTTCCTATAACGAATGTACTCTCCCCATCAGTTAAATCATTTGCCCAATAAGATTTAAAAAAAATAGGAAAAAAACCAGCCATTACAGTTGTCGCAAATGCAGAATTGGCCCAGTCATAAAAAGCCCATCTCCAAGCTATTGCTGATAATTTTCTTTGACCTTTCATCTAATTTATGGGAATAATAACCCTTTTAATGGGAGGAAAAAATGGAAGAGGATAAAAAAACGTATAAATACATGACAATGTTTAGTGTAATCATTGCAATAGTTGTTGTAGCACAAATTATTTTGGCAAATTATTTACAATCAATTTATTAATTTATATTTAAAGGCATAAAACTAAGGAAAGAATATGAACTCAAAAATATGTGAACTTCTAGATATCGAATTCCCTTTAGTTGCATTCACACACTGCAGAGATGTGGTTGTAGCGGTATCTAAGGCAGGTGGATGCGGAGTGTTAGGCGCTGTCGGAATGTCACCGGAACAGTTAGAACAAGAATTGAAATGGATAGATGACCATATAGATGGAAAACCCTATGGCGTTGATGTTCTCATTCCTAATAAGATGGTCGATCAAAGTGAGAAATTTGATGCCGATAAATTGAGAGGAATGATTCCACAAGAATATGCTGACTTTAGAGCAGATGTTCTTGAGAACCATGACATAGAAGCTTCCGAGTTAAGAACAATAGATACAGCTGGTTCAAGTTTTGCTGCAAATACAAAAGCTGATGGAGCTAAAGCTCTTCTGGATGTAGCTTTTAGTCACCCTATTAAATTAATTGCTAACGCACTTGGTGTACCACCAGATTGGATGCTTGAAATGGGAAAAGAAAATGATGTTAAAGTTGCAGCGCTTTTAGGCACTGCACAACATGCAATAAATCAAGTAAAAGCAGGTGTTGATATATTAGTTGTATCTGGTACCGAGGCTGGAGGACACTGTGGAAGCGTTTCAACCATGGTACTTATACCTGAAGTTTACGAAGCAATTCAACCCTATGGTGATACGCCAATCCTGGCTGCTGGTGGGATAGTAACAGGTAAACAGATGGCTGCTGCAATGACAATGGGAGCATCTGGAGCATGGTGTGGTTCAGTATGGCTGACTACTGTGGAATCTGAAGTCCCTCCTGTTATTAAAGAAAAAATGGTTGCTGCAAATTCAAGTCAAACAACAAGATCAAGAAGTAGAACTGGAAAACACTCCAGACAACTAGTGTCTCCTTGGACAGATGCCTGGGAATCAGAACAGGCTCCAGACCCCTTACCAATGCCCTTACAACCAATGGTAGCTGAACCTGCTTTGCAGAAAGTTGCTAAGCTAGCTGAAGGCGGACATGATGGAGCTAGAGATCTAGCAACTTATTGGGTTGGACAAGGAGTTGGTTTGATGAATCAAAGCATTTCTGCAAGTGATGTTGTACAGGAATTTAAAGAAGATTTTGCAGAAGCTTATGAAAGATTGACAGGTTTTGTATCTTAATTAACTTCTTTACCATCTTGAAGAATTAAAAACTGTCTGTTTTCATCATTCAGGTCCTCAGTAAGGGACTGAGAAATTACTCTTTTAGACCCATCTGGGGCATACTGAAGTATATAAGATTTTCTGATATCGTCCGATAAATTAGGCCCCGTCCTATGCGGTGTTAAAGAAGAGAAGATTGCGATACTGCCTGCCTTCAGCGGTAAGCAAACTGCTTGGGATGAATCTAAGGGTATTTCATGACCTAAATCTGTATTTTCATGGAAGAGAGTCCCCTTTCTGTGTAATCCAGGCATCACCCAAGGACAACCATTGGATTCATCTGTATCAGTAAGAGCCACCCAACAAGTCAAATAGGCCTGCGGCTCAATATAGGTATAACCATTGTCTTGATGCCAGGGAAATTCGTCTTTGGTACCTGGTTTTTTGTATACAGCTTGATCCCAATATAATCTCACATCAGGTCCGATTAAATCTCTGCATACATCAGTAAAAACCCTATGTTTGCTGAATTCTTTAAGTTCATCGGACTGAGTTACAAGATGGGTGGTAAAAGTAATTTCTTCTGCTCTAGCAATAAAAAATTTACCTCCATCTAGGCCTTTCAATGCTTCAGTTACATTAAATTCATAAGGGTCAATTTGATTTACTACTTTGTCGACTTCTTCAATTGAAAAAGCATCTTCAAGTACAACATAACCTTTTTCATTAAATGATGTGATATCTTCATCGGAGAAGAATGTGTAAGGGCCACCAGGCATGGTCCAAGAAAAGCTCTTATTACTTTCATGCAGCCTAATATCTTTATCCATAACTATCTATCAAATTCTAATTGAACGCCTAAATTAGTTTCTACAATTTTTCCATCATTATAAGCAAGTTTGCCATTCACAATAGTACTAATAACCTTTGAATTGAAGGTCTCTCCTTCAAATGGTGACCAGCCGCAAAAATAGAGAGTATTTTCTTTAGTAACTGTATGCTCGGATTCTAGGTCTACGAGAACACAATCTGCCCAATAGCCTTCTCTAATGTAGCCTCTATCAACAATTTTGAATCTATCAGCAACTTTATGAGAAAGATAGTATGGAAGATCATTCAATGAATAGATTCCTTCTCTAACAAGTTCAAGAAGAACAAGGAGAGAGTGTTGGACGCTTGGGATTCCAGAAGGACAATTCATGTAGTCATTTGATTTTCCCTCCAAAACATGTGGAGCATGATCAGTAGCAACATAATCGATATAGCCCTCTGATAACGCCTTTCTTAACGCGTCTCTGTCTGTAGACTCTTTTAAAGAAGGATTACATTTTATTAAAGTCCCTTTGGTAGCGTAATCATCACTTGAAAAATACAAATGAGGAATACAAACTTCTGCAGTAATCATTTTTTCATTTAAAGGTTTATTAGTGAATAGTCCTACTTCTTCTTTGGTAGTTAAATGAAGTATATGCAAGTTCGCATTATATTTTGTGGCTAATTCAATGGCCTTTTTTGAAGATTTTAAACAAGCCTCTCTAGATCTAATGAGACCGTGCATTTCCACAGGAATCTGTTCACCATACTTATCAAGATATTCTCTCTCCAATGATTTTATCATTGGATCATCCTCGCAGTGAGTAGTAATTATTACTGGAGATTCTCTAAAAAGGTCATTCAAGGCTTCTTCACTATCAACATGGAGATCACCTGTTGAAGAACCCATAAATATCTTTATTCCACATACCTCCTTAGGATTTATAGCTTTTATTTCATCTATATTAGAGTTGGATGTGCCCATATAAAAAGAAAAATTAGCCGATGAAGTCTGGTTGGCAATAGAAATTTTATCTCTCCACAAATCAAGGCTAAGTGTGGGTGGAATAACATTTGGCATGTCCATAAAGGAAGTTGTGCCACCAGCAACAGCGGCCAAAGATTCAGTTTTTATACTTCCTCTCTCCGTTAGCCCAGGTTCTCTAAAATGACATTGATCATCTATTACTCCAGGTAATAAATAATGACCTGCTGCATCAAGAATTTCTCCTTGAGGCTCTATATCATTTGCTATTTTCTCAAACCTACCCTCCTTAATAAGGATATCTTTTTCAGTTATAGAACCTTCATTTATAACCTTACAGTTCTTAATGGTGATTGTATTACTCAATATGGTTTGCTCCCTGATGTGGTTAATCTATGCATTGTCCTTTCATTGTCTCCATATCCATGTTCAGCAAAATGCTGAACACTCCTATTGTCCCATACAATTAAGTCACCTTTCGACCATTTATGTCGATAAATATATTTTTCCTGAGATGCGTGACTATAGAGAAATTCAAGCTTTTGTTGAGACTCTTTGGGATCTAAATCTTTTATTTCTTTGACGAATGCTTCTGTGACATAAAGTGCCTTTTTTCCAGTTTCAGGATGCTCTCTAAAAATTGGATGTTCTACTCTCTTGGCATCCTTCAGATCTCCACCTGACAACATTAATACTCCTATATTACTGTGAATTGCTTTCTTTTCTGAGAGTTCTGATTTTAGATCATGATCTAAATCATCATAAGCAAGATACTGATTAGAGAATAGAGTATCTCCTCCTACTTCAGGTACTACTAAAGAATATAAAAGTGTTGCATCTGGTGGTGATTCTTCAAACGTTACATCAGAGTGCCAATGAGCATTTGTATGGTATTTCTCGCCATAGTTTCTTATTTCAATAATCTCTGGATGTCCCTCTAAGCCTTTAAATACTGGATGCACCAAAGGTTTACCCCACAAATTCGAAATATTTTTGAGTTGAGATGGATTTAATTTCTGATTTCTAAAAACCAGGACCGAGTTATCTAGAAAGCATTGCCTAATTTTTATAGTATCATCCTCGGAAAGGATATTTAGATCTAATCCTGATATTTCGGCGCCTAAAGGTTTTAAAATTTTAATATCCATATTACTTAAATTTATGGACTTTGATTTGCCCATACTCATGACCGATCCCATTGTAATATTCGGCATTTGTTCGATCTAATACAATTCTGACTAAAGAGAGCATTTTTTCACTATTGCCACATATTATGGTTAAAGGCATTTCTTCTTGGTTCAGAAAAACAAAGTTTTCTACTGCAATATCTACTTCATGATGTCTATATCCATGAAGATCCAAGACATGACTAGACACAATTTCTAAGAGTTCCTAATCAATCTTCCATTGAGAGCACCAGTAGCTTCTCCTTTAATGAAAGCAACTTCCCCTGAAACGATGGTGTAATCATAACCTGAAGCTTTTTGAACTAGTCTTCTTCCTCCAGCAGGCAAATCGTTGATAATTTCAGGCTCATGCAAAGTTAGGCCTTCATAATCAATTATATTGATATCCGCTTTATAGCCTTTTTCTAATACTCCTCTATCTTTGATGCCCAGTAAGTTGGCAGTCTCAGATGTTTGCATTTTTATGACTGTCTCCAAAGGCAATTTGGATCCTCTGCTTCTGTCTCGAGACCAATGCTGTACAAGTGTTGTAGGAAAACTAGCATCACTTATAGCACCACAATGTGCACCAGCATCGCCTAGACCTGAGATTGTATAAGGATGTTTCAACATTTTCTCTACAAGACTTAAATCACCAGTTTGATAATTAAAAAGTGGATGATAGATCAATGCTCTACCCTCTTTTTCAAGCATCGCATCATAAGCTATTTCTTGTGCGGTCATATTTGACGAACTAGCCAAAGATTCAAAAGACATTTCTGGATCTGGTTCATAATTAGCAGGTTCGCCTAATTTAAACATCTTTGAGTAAGAATTAACTATCTCATCCACTAATGGATTGATGGATACGGCATTGTCGCTAAGTAGCTTTTCTTTGAATTCATCATTGCTCATAATCTCGACTCTCTCTTCTAAAGCAAGGTCTGCTATTTCCATATAAGCAGGATGAAATCTAAATGGATTCAAAGTTGCAGTCAGGCCCATCAAGATGCCTGTTGCTCGAGGAGGAACTTGTCCATACATATTTATACCTTCAGATTGGGCATCTTCTATCCCATCCAGTAATTGCTCCCACCATTCTGGACGTGCATCTTGTTGTTCGACTGTTATTGATATTGGTCTACCAGATTCTTTTGACATTGCTTTAAAGATGTCGAACTCAGAGTCAAAATCATAAAAATCAGATATCCCTTGTAAGACTCCTTGATTTATTTCACCCAAAGATTTGGCTATTTCCACTAATTCATTTTTGTGAGCAGTAATGCTTGGAGTCAAATTACCATTAACATCATTATGTTTCTCAGTCCTAGATGTGCTAAATCCATAAGCGCCCGCCTTTATTGCCTCTTGCACAATTTCTTTCATTGTATCGATTTCTTCTTGAGACGC
>CACLAF010000018.1 GCA_902604855.1 uncultured SAR86 cluster bacterium
AGTATCACGCATTATTTGCCTATAACTATATCCTCTGTAACCCTCAGAGGTTAAAAGTTTTGATGCTTCCTTGCGTAGCCAAGTTATTCCTTTTCCTGGATTATCTGTTTGTAATTCCTTTATGACATTCACAACCCTTTCTTTTTTTAGAGCTGATTCCATTGAAAGACTACTATTATCGAGCTCTTTGTATTTGGGAGAGGATTTATCAGTCATATAGCCCTTTAAATTTGAGACTTCAAGTGCATCCATCATCAACATGGTATTGTATACAATAGTTTTTGATATTGGATTTCTATCCACTTCATCAAGTACGAGTTTTGCCCTAAAAATTATATGGGCTGCAAGCCTTAATCTCTCCGATATATTTTCACTATCTAACATTGTAATTACATCATCCCATTTGGTAGAAAAATCAGATTCAGCTAAAATTTCTGCAGCAGCGGCGGCGATATTTTGTAAGTTCTTTTTTGGATCAAGATCTTCAACTGCCTCTTGAAGTTGAGTTAAAGAAATATCTAGATGTGATTCTTTAGATTTCATATATCTTCTTTTATATTAACTATTGTTGTTTAATTATTAAATACCTTTATGTACACAATAATTAAGATCATTTTTACAGCCTTAGTGATAGTAATCATTTCTGAAATAGCCAAGAGGTCTACACTAATTGCGGGTATTGTAGCTTCTATTCCTTTAACATCTTTGTTAGCTTTTATGTGGCTATACTTTGATACACAAGACCCTAACTCCATAAGAGATTTATCTAGAAATATTCTTTTAATGATACCTCCCTCTTTGACATTCTTTATCGCTTTATACAGCTTAATAGGATGGGATATATCTTTCTATTCAAGTTTATCTATATCAATTTTGCTTACCGCCTTTGTGTATTGGGTATATTTCTTTATATTAGGATTCTTTGGAATTACTTTAAAATAAAAAATAGTATGAAATTATTTATGGTGCATGTTGGATTTTATGACAGATCTATTGGGGAGGGGCTCTACGAGACCCACGTGAATTATTTTATAGCTGCAGAGAATGCTAAAGAAGCCAAAACTAAGGCACATTCCTTAGAAGAATTTCAGGCAAAATCTATGCACATTGATGGGATAAAAGAAATTTCAAATGTTCAGGGCTATGAAGTTATTTTGAAGGAAGGTTCCGAATCTGAGCAAGGAAAGGTCATTTCATATGATGAAGCAAAGGAGTTATGAGAGTGAGCGATACAATTTTTCAAAAGATCATCGATAAGCAATTACCAGCAGATATAATTTATGAAGATGATAAATCTTTAGTTTTTAGAGACATTAACCCTGTTGCGCCCACTCATCTATTGATAATTCCAAAAAAACAAATAGAAAAAATATCTGATGCACAAAAAGAAGATCAGGAACTTCTTGGTCATTTGTTTCTTGTAGCTGGAGAAGTGGCAAGACAATTAGGAATACAAGATGCTTTTAGACTTGTTGTGAATAATGGTGCAGGAGCGCAACAAACTGTTTTTCACCTCCATATACATCTTATAGCTGAAAGAGATTTTTCCTGGCCTCCAGGTTAAGAGAAGGACTTGAGGGCTTCAATAGATTTATGGGATCTTTCAATCTTATTATGGATAGCCTCTGTAAGTTGAAAATTATTGCCAGTTAAATCAAGAGCCATCCTAAGATGTTTTATTGATGTCTCGTAAGATCCTGTTAAGAAAAAATATTCCGCTCTGGATAGGTGCAATCCTATTAAATTTTTATCTAGCCCTTGCACCTCTGCTAACCAATACCAAACTTGAGGATCTTTAGGTCTTTTCAATGTGAGATCCTTCAGTATCTTTTCTCCCAATTTATAGTCACCTTTATTCATCAACACTCTGTTGTAAAGCATTGAGATAGGATAATTGTAAGGATTAGTGCTTAACAGAGATGATGCTAACGCTTCTGCCTCAAAATAATTTTCTGCTTCAATATGAAGTTCTAAGAGACCTATTTGAAGCATGAGATTTTCACTATCCATTTCTAATGCTTGTCTCATGCTATTTAATGCTTGAGAGTGTTTGTTGTCCCTAGAATACGCAAGTGCAAGTCCATAGTGCGCTTCTAATTTTTCTCTTTCATCAGATGAATCTGTAAGCTCTTTCTGAAATATTGTTACAGCTTGTCGAGGTATTTCAGAAAAATGTACGATTGTCCTATTCCTCACAAGATCATAATCAAGTGAATTTCTGTAGTTTTGTTTTCAAAACCTTGTGCCCTGGATTGAGCATCTGCGATTCTATTTTTAGTAAGAGGGTGAGACCTTAAAAACTCAAGTTCGTTCGAACCTGAAAGCCTACTTAAAGATTGTAATTTTTCAAACATATAAGAAGTACTTTTTGGATCGAAACCTGCCGATACCATATTTTTAAAACCAATTCTGTCAGCTTCTTGCTCATCGCCTCGACTAAAGGAGAGGTTCTGCTGAGTAATTGCTTGTTGACCTACTAGAAGAGCATTTGGATTACTAGTTGCCCCAGCAAGGGCTATACTTCCTAGTATCATGAGGGAATTGGCTAAGCTCCTATCTTTTTGCCTCTGCATTCTTCTTGCGAAGTGTCTTTGACTTAAATGAGCTAATTCATGAGATAGAACAGAAGCAAATTGACCTTCAGTCTCCGCATGAAAAATAAGACCAGCATTGATGCCGATAATACCTCCAGGGGCAGCAAAAGCATTAACTGACTTTTCATCTATTAGTGCAATCTCCAATCTTCTATCAGTTAATTCACTAAATTCAGATAATCTATAAACTAAATGTTCAGAATAATCCTGAGAAACCGGATCGATATATTCTGGTAAAGTTCTTCGGAGTTGGGCCATATATAGCCTTCCTAAATTATATTCAGAAGCAATAGATATAACCGAAGAAGAGCTATCTCCTATAACAGGGAGGTCCTCCTCGGAAGAAAATAAGTTGCTAGATACCAAGATCAACAAATGGATTATGAATTTCGCTATAATGTTTTGCATAAAATTTTTATAACGCTAATTATATTAAATTAAAGAAATAGATTACCTAAAATATTATTAGTTCCAAAATTATAATGCAGAGTTTATTAGATAAATTTATAAAAAGGTTTTTCTCCAATGAGGAATCTGTATATTTTGCCATCCTACTAATATTTTCTTTCCTTTTTATAATTATTTTTGGTGATATCTTATTACCAGTAATTATCAGTGTAGTTATAGCGTTTCTTTTAAATGGGTTGATGAATGCTTTGCTAAAGATGGATATTTCTCAACAACTATCTTTGACCATAACCTTATTAGTCTTTTTTGGCTGTTATATGAGTTTATTTTTAGCTCTTCCTTCAATTGGTACAGAAATTAATAATTTATTGCAAAATCTTCCGACAATTGTGAGCTCTTTTCAACAAACTCTAGTTGAGATGAATAATTATTTTTCAAAGGAAGATATCGATTTGATTTTCGCTAATTTGAGCAATCAGATTAATAGTTTATTAAGCTCAGCTTTGGGTCAATTAGCAGGGACAATTTCTTTAATGTTTAATGCAATCCTTTACGCAATAATGATTCCTTTGATGGTCTTCTTTTTCCTGAAGGATAAGAATGAATTACTACCAATTGCCTCATTTTTACTACCCAAAGAAAATGGATTTATGCAATCCGTTTTTTCAGAAATGAATGATCAACTCTTTAATTATGTTACTGGAAAATTTTTGGAAATGATTATTGTTGCTAGTGCCTCATATATCTTATTTGCTGCACTTGGACTTCCTTATGCTGTGTTAATTGCAATACTTGTTGGTCTTTCAGTAATTATCCCAATATTTGGTGCAATTTTAGTGACAGTCCCAGTTGTTTTGATTGGCCTGTATGAGTGGGGTGTATCTGAGAATTTCTACTGGCTACTGGGATTCTATCTATTAATACAAATTTTAGATGGTAATGTTCTTGTTCCTATACTTTTTTCGACTAGAAATAATCTTCATCCGGCAGTTATAATTGTAGCGATTCTATTCTTCGGAGGAATTTGGGGTTTTTGGGGGTTATTTTTTGCCATTCCTCTGGCAACATTCATTAAAGCAATTATTAATTCGTGGCCAGAACCAATTGATTAGCCCTTAAGAAGTTTTGCTGCCTCAAGAACTTCTTTGGCATGACCAGTAACCTTAACTTTTCTCCATTCGTTGACTAATTTCCCTTTTGAGTCTATCAAAAATGTACTTCTCTCTATTCCCATATATTTTTTACCATACATGCTCTTTTCTTTTATCACATCGTATTGTTTGCATATTTTTTCATCGGGATCAGATATCAGTTCGAAATTGAATTTCTCATTCTTTTTGAATTTTTCATGAGATTTTATTGATTCCCTAGATAAACCAAAAATTACAGTATTTGCTCTGGTAAATTGGGCCTTTAAATCTCTGAAGTCTTGACCCTCTGTAGTGCAGCCTGGAGTGCTATCTTTCGGATAAAAATATAACACTACATTCTTACCTTTAAAATCAGAAAGACTTACGTTCTTATTTCCGGTGCATTCACCCTTAAAGATTGGGGCTTTATTATTTATTTTAGGTGTTGGCATATCTCCTCCCTTAGAAACATTCTATAATATTAAGATTCTAACATTGAGTTAAAAAAATTATTAATGTTTAATCTAAAAGGCTCTATTACAGCTCTGGTTACTCCAATGGAATCGGATGGGGAGATAAATTGGGAAGGCTTACAAGATCTAATTGAATGGCACATTAGCGCTAGCACATCAGGACTAGTGGTGGTTGGAACAACTGGAGAGTCAGCTACCTTAGATGTTTCGGAACATGTCCAACTTATAGAAAGAAGTGTAGATATTTCGAATGGTAGAATAAAAGTTATAGCTGGCACTGGAGCTAATTCTACAAAAGAAGCTATATATCTTACAACTTCAGCTAAATCTGCAGGTGCTGATGCTGCACTATTAGTTACACCCTATTACAATAAGCCAACACAAGAAGGCTTATATCTGCATTATCATTTAATTGCAGATGAAGTTGATCTTCCACAAATTCTTTATAATGTGCCTTCAAGAACGGGATGTGACCTCTTGAATGAAACTGTTCTGAGGTTAGTGGATCATCAAAATATCGTTGGTCTGAAAGATGCTACTGGCGATCTTGGACGCTTAGAAGATTTTATGACCAATTTAGATTCACAACAAAAAGATAACTTTGCTTTATATTCTGGAGACGATCCAACTGCCACTGAATTTATGATAAATGGTGGAACGGGAACAATTTCAGTAACTTCCAATATTGTTCCTAAAACAATATCAAATATATGTGATTATGCTCTGAGCGGAGAATCCAAGGCAGCCAGAGAGTTAGATGCAACGCTAGTCAGACTTAATCAAATTCTGTTTGTAGAATCTAACCCAATTCCAATAAAATGGATGCTCAATCGAATAGGAAGAATAACTGACGGCATAAGATTGCCTTTGTCTCATCTAGACACAAAGTTCCATGATGAAGCTGAGGAAGTTTTGGCTGAATTAAACTTATTAAATTAATGCATATGAATAAATTTATCTATTTACTGATTGTTCCACTCTTTTTAAGCTCTTGTAGTTATCTTTTAACTGATCATAAGAATGACTATTTAAGAGAAAAACAAGAAAAGTCATTAGACTTACCAGAAAATTTGACTACTAGACCGATCATTGATTACTACCCCATAAACTCTTCGAACACTGAGACTATTGGCAATGAATACAATATCCCTATGCCACAACAAGTATTTTCTTCAGGTACCTCTAATGAGGTAAGGATGCATAAATTAGGTGAAATTAGATGGGTTTATGTTGAAACTTTACCCAGCAGCGCATGGCCGATGATGAATGATTTCTGGATTACAAGTGGTTATAGCCTGGCAAAATCAGATCCAACATCAGGAATTATCGAGAGCACTAATATAGGAGACAGCGAAATAAAGTCCAAACTTGTTATGAAAGTCGAACACGGTATCAGGCAAGCAAGCTCCGAAATTTTTGTCACTCATTTGGAAGAAATTGAAGGTCAATGGATACGAGTGGCAGGAGATGACAATCTTGAAGAAGAAACTATGCGAAAGGTGTTAGATTACTTCGCAACTACACCACCGAGTGGAGGTACTTCATTGGTAGCCTTAAACCTGAATTATGGCCAGAAAGCCGCTCTCATACAAGACGAGAGTCAGGTAAGTTTTATTGAGCTTAACTTGGAATATTCGCGTGCTTGGGCAGCCGTTGATAGAGCACTAAAAGAAGCTTTAATAGACGTAAATGACCTTGATAGAGATGAAGGAGTTTTTTATGTAAACTTTTCAAGAGAAGAGCAAAAGGGTTTTATTAGAAGAATCTTTTCTGGTGATTCATTTAACGGAGATTTTAAAATCTTAGTTACAGAAATTGATGAAAAAACTTGCAGAGTTACAATAAGCTCAGAAGTGGAGGAGGCTAAAGCTTATGAGCGGGAGCTTCTTTCAGAAATCAACCAATCATTGTCTTAAATTTTATGGAAAATATTGAAAAAGGAGAACTAATAACTACAGGAAAGGCTAAATCTTTGTATGAGTCTAATGAATCAGATTACCTGATAATGCACTATCGAGATGATACTTCTGCTTTCGATGGCAAGAAAATTGAAAGTTTAGATGGGAAAGGAACCATTAATAATAAATTTAATGCTTTCATAATGGAGTATCTTGAAGAGGAGGGAATTCCTACTCACTTTGAAAAACTTATCAGTGAAACGGATAGTCTAGTTAAAAGACTTGATATGGCACCTGTAGAGTGTGTTGTAAGAAATGTTGCTGCTGGAAGTATTTGTAAAAGACTAGGTTTGGAGGAGGGTATGGACTTAAACCCACCTACATTCGAATTCTTTTATAAAGATGATGATCTTGGTGATCCAATGATCAATGAATATCATATTAAATCGTTCGGTTGGGCTACCGAGGATCAAGTAACTCAAATGCAAACAAAAACTTTTCAAGTTAATGATGCTCTAAAGAAATTATTTTCTGAAGCCGGAATGATCTTAGTAGATTACAAGTTAGAATTTGGAGATTTCAAAGGTGAACTTTTGTTAGGAGATGAATTCACGCCAGATGGTTGCCGAGTTTGGGATGTAGAAACTAGAGAAAAGCTTGATAAAGATAGATTCAGACAAGGTCTAGGAGACGTTGTGGAGTCGTATCAGATAATGGCAAAAAAACTTGGAGTCATTTAGATTTATTTAAGACCAGAATTTATATCCTTTAATTTTTCTGAACCAGGACATAAATCATTAAGATCCATCTCATTTAAAGGCTTGTCAGAGACGTTTAGAATTTCTTTTAAATCCTTAGCTTCTGGATCTACATAAAGAAGACCTGTTAGAACCTTCCCATCTCTTTGAGATTCTTGAATATTTTGTATGGCCTTGATTTTATCTGCAGGATCATAATTTTCGGAGATTTTTTCCAGAGAAAGTAACGAACCATCATGTAAAGGAACATCAACAGTTGATCCTTTTGGATAATCAGTAAGTATTTCCTTTCCAGAAGGTACAAAGTCTGGCCTGGACAGGGCGTCATTATGTTCTCGAATGTAGTCATAACTTTTAGTAGAGGTGTTGTGATTATTAAAGGTTACACAAGGAGAAATTATGTCTAAAAAAGAGAAACCTTTATGGGATAAGGCAGCTTTTAGCAAAGGAACTAATTGCTCTTTATCTCCAGAAAAGCTTCTTGCAACAAAACTTGCACCTAATTGAATGGCCATGGAAGGTAAATCTATTGAAGGAAATAGATTATCATCGCCATATTTACTTTTCGATTCTAAATCATTTGTAGCTGAAAATTGACCTTTTGTAAGTCCATAAGTGCCATTATTTTCAACTATATATGTCATATTAAGCTGCCTTCTAGCACAGTGAATAAATTGACCAATACCTATTGATGCGCTGTCTCCATCTCCAGAAATCCCCAAATATAATAGCTCATGATTCGCCATTGCAGCACCAGTAGCGATTGAAGGCATCCTTCCGTGAACTGAGTTGAATCCATGAGATTGGTTCAAAAAGTAAGCGGGAGCTTTAGACGAACAACCTATTCCTGATAATTTTGCGACCTTGTAAGATTCTATACTGAGTTGAAAGCAAGCCTCAACTATTGCTGAGCTTATTGAGTCATGCCCGCATCCTGCACAAAGGGTAGAGACAGCACCCTCATAATCTCTTCGTGTTAGTCCCAATTCATTTTTTTCAAGAAGTGGATGATGATTTTTTGGCTTTACTATATAAGTCATTTAATTTCCTTACGAGGCTACTAATGCCGGTTTACCGGATATGTGAGCATTTATTTTATTTGTAATGTGTTCAGCTGTTATAGGTTGACCATCAAAACAAAGAATAGATACAAGTTTGTCAGGAATTATTCCACCTTCAGCCATAATTAATGTTCTCATTTGACCATCTCTATTTTGTTCAACTATAAAAAGTAAATCATGGTCTTCAATGAATTCCCAAACTTCAAGATTAAATGGGAAGGCTCTAATTCTCATTGCATCAATATTTAAATTTTGTTCATCGAGAACATCAAGAGCCTCTTGCATAGAGCAATCTGTACTTCCAAAATAAATAATTCCCATGGAACTAGTATTCTTTTCTTGATTAAATACTGGACTAGGCACTAAAGAAGAGGCTGTTTGAAATTTCTTTACAAGTCTTGTTAGCATTTCAGCATTTTTAACCCCATCTTCAGTATAACCGGCATATTCATCATGTGAGGTACCTCTTGTAAAATATGCCCCTTTTTCAGGATGTGTTCCAGGATATGTTCGATAAGGTATGCCATCTCCATCAACGTCTAAATATCTTCCAAATTTCTCTATTACATCTAAATCTTCTTTAGATAATACTTTCCCTCTATCATATTGATTATTATCGTCCCACTCGAATTCTTTTGTAGACCAATCATTCATGCCAAGGTCTAAGTCCAGAAGCACAATAACAGGCGTCTGAAGTCGATCTGCTAGATCAAAAGCTTCCACGGCAAAATCAAAACACTCCTTAGGATCTGATGGGATTAATAAAATATGTTTTGTATCTCCATGAGAAGCATATGCTGAACACAAGATATCCGACTGTTGCGTTCTGGTTGGCATACCTGTTGAGGGACCACCTCTTTGCACATTAAATAAAACAGTAGGAACTTCAGCAAAATAGGCTAATCCAATAAACTCGCTCATTAAGGAGACTCCTGGTCCACTAGTAGCAGTAAAAGCCCTCGCTCCGTTCCAATTTGCTCCAATAGTCATACCCATGGCAGCTAATTCATCTTCAGCTTGAATAAATGCAAATTTATTTTTTTCAGTGCCAATTTCGACCCTCATTTTTTCACTATATTTGCTGTAAGATTCTGCAAGAGATGTGGAAGGTGTAATAGGATACCAGGCACAAACAGTGGCGCCACCATATACACAACCCAAACCGGCAGCATCATTTCCGCTAGTTAGGATTAATCCATCAGTTTTATTTGATTTGTTAACCTTGATATCACAATAATCTTTGAAGTTTTCTTCTGCATAGTTATACCCAATATTGAGAGCTTTTACATTAGGTTCGATGAGTTTTTCTTTGCCTTTAAATTGTTCTTCTATTAGTGAGATATATATATCTTTATCCATTTCAAGTATAGAAGCTAACAGGCCTACATACCCAAGATTTTTAAAGAGAAGTCTTTGCTTCGGATTGGTGAATTCTTGGACGCATAATTTCGTGAGCGGAATTTCTAGGATATTTATATCTTCCCTACCAAAATCTCTTTTCCAAGAAGAATCATAGATAAGGTAACCTCCCGCTTTAAGCTCTTCTACATCCTTTTGATAAGATTGAGGATTCATTGCAACAAATAAATCTATGCCTTCTCTTCTACCGAGGTATCCCTTTTCATTGACCCTTACCTCGAACCAAGTTGGCAAGCCTTGTATATTTGACGGAAAGATATTTTTTGGACTAACTGGTATTCCAGACCTAAAGACTCCTTTAGCAAACATTTGATTAGCGCTTGCAGAGCCAGAGCCATTAACATTTGCAAATTTAATTACAAAGTCATTTACAGATTTTATCTTCATTATGAATATGCCTTTGCTTCCTGATAGAGGAAATTTTGCATGTCCCAAGCTCCTGTAGGACATCTCTCTGCACATAAACCGCAATGCAGGCAGACATCTTCGTCTTTCACCATAACACGTGAAGTTTGCTCTAATTCCTCAGAAACCAAAATTTGCTGGTTTAAATTAATGGCAGGGATTCTTAGTTTATTTCTTAGATTTTCTTCAGAGTCATTGTGAACAAAACTTATGCAGTCTGTAGGGCAAATATCTACACATGCATCACACTCAATACAAAGATCTTCTGAGAAGACAGTTTGAATATCACAGTTTAAGCAACGCTCCGCTTCCTCAAGAGCAGTGATTTCATCAAACCCCAACTCAACTTCCATCTTAAGATCTTTTAGAGCGTTTTTTTGGTCTGCATGAGGCACTAAAAACCTTTTAGCTTGCGAAATGTCATTATTGTAAGACCATTCGTGGACTCCCATTTTCTGACTTATAAGTGTAGTTGTTGGCTCTGGTCTATCGTATAGATCTGAACTTTTACAGAATTTATCGATTGAAATTGCTGCTTGATGACCATGCGCGGCTGCCCAAATTATATTTTCTGGCCCCCATGCGGCATCTCCACCAAAGAAAATCTTCTCATTTGATGACTGAAAAGTTACTTTATCGACTATTGGCATATCCCACTCACCAAATTCTATTCCAATATCTCTTTCAATCCACTCAAAAGCATTATCCTGTCCAATTGCAACTAATACATCATCACATTCAAGAATAATCGGATCATCACCTGTAGGAACAAGACTTCTTTTGCCCTCTTCATCAAATACAGCTTCTACTTTTTCAAATTCCATTCCAACTAGCTTGTCGTCTTTGATTAAGAAGCGTTTGGGTACGTGATTATCTAGGATAGGAATTCCTTCACCGAGAGCATCCTCTATCTCCCATTCTGAAGCTTTCATTTGGTCAAAAGGACTTCTAACTGCAACCTTCACTTCTTCAGCGCCAAGTCTTATAGCCGTTCTACAACAATCCATTGCTGTATTTCCACCGCCCAAAACTATTACTTTTTTTCCTACTGATTTCGTATGTTCAAAGGCTATGCTTGTAAGCCAATCTATCCCTATGTGTATATTTTTATCAGCAGCTTCTCTACCTTCGATATTTATATCTCTACCTTTAGGTGCTCCTGTTCCCACGAAGACTGCATCAAAATCTTTCTCTAAAAATTCTTTCATACTCTTTATTTCTGAATTAAATACAGTTTTGATGCCCAAGTTCAAGACTTGATCAACTTCCTCATTTAGAACCTCCTCTGGAAGTCTAAAAGAGGGTATATTCGTTCTCATGAGACCTCCAGCTTGTGGATCTCTTTCGAAGAGGGTGCATTGATAACCCATCATTACTAAATCTCTTGCCACTGTTAATGAAGCGGGACCACCTCCTATGAGACCAACTTTCTTTCCATTGCCATTTTCGGGGGTAGGTATTAGATTCGCAATATCATCTTTATAATCATAGGTAACTCTCTTAAGCCTACAAATTGCTACTGCTTTTTCATGAGTTCTAGTTCTCCGACAGGCAGGTTCACAGGGTCTGTCACAGGTTCTTCCGAGTATTCCAGGAAATACATTAGACTCCCAATTTAGCATGTATGCTTCATTATAGTTGCCTTGAGAAATTTGTCTTATGTACTCAGGTACAGGTGTATGAGCAGGGCAGGCGTGCTGGCATTCTACAACTTTATGATAGTACTGAGGATTTGCAGTATCTGTAGGAGGTACATATTGGGTAACGGCTTGCTCAGGTACAGAGAAAAGGTCGAGACTCTCTTGGCTTTTCGCTTGATCTATTTTAGCCTTTAGTTGTTCAACTACTTGCCATCTTAATTCTTGAGCTTTATCTAGATCGTGAGTCTGAAGTGACTTTCTCAAATCATACCCTAATTCCTCTCTTAGAGTTTTAGGTACAGCTACTTTAACCCACCAAGTATTGTACCTTTTAAACAAGTACCTTGTGTCTGCGTTACTCATGCTTTGATATTAAATTCATTCCAATTAAATTCGGAATATATGGTACATGTATTAGGTTTATATACCAATACTTTTTATGAAAATTGTCTATATGTTAATGATAATCATTATCATTAATGGTACATGTACCTGTTTTTTTTGTTTTTTGGACACATAATTGTTGACTAATTTACTCGGGAACATATAATTCCGCCCGTGAACTTGACTACCAAAGGCAAATACGCTGTCACAGCAGCACTTGATTTAGCGATGCAACAAACAATTGCAGATGGCTTTACAAAGATTTCTGATGTTGCAAAACGACAAGATATACCTGCTGCTTACTTAGAACAAATATTTAGCCGTTTACGAAAGGCTGGAATTTTGCATGCAGTGAGAGGACCTAATGGTGGATTTAAGCTCTCTAAACAAAGAGATAAGGTGATGATCGGTGAGATCATAAGTGCAGTTGAAAGAAATATGGATGCTACCCAATGTTCTGGTGAGGGTATTTGCAACAGTGGTACTAAGTGTATCGCACATAATTTTTGGATAGATTTTAATGACAATGTTAATGATTTTTTAATGAATAGATCTCTGGATGATGTCATTACGAATAGGAGAGGTAGTGTTGAACAAACGGGCCAAGCCCTTATAGCTACAGGATAAAATATGCAATTACCTATTTACCTAGATTATGCGTCCACTACACCGGCAGACCCTCGAGTGGTCAAGAGGATGCAAGAATGTTTATCGCTTGATGGAAATTTCGGAAATCCAGCATCAAGATCGCATGCTTTTGGATGGAAGGCTGAAGAGGCAACTGAAGAGGCCCGACAGCATGTTGCAGATTTGGTTAATTGTGATCCAAGAGAAATTGTTTGGACCTCCGGTGCTACAGAATCTGACAATCTAGCGATTAAAGGAGCAGCTAGATTCTACAAGACTAAAGGAAATCACATCATAACCTCAAAAATAGAACATAAAGCTGTCCTAGATAGTTGCAGGCAATTGGAAAGAGAAGGCTTTGATGTCACTTACCTCGATCCAGACAGCAATGGAATAATATCTCCAGACCTGGTCAAAGAATCAATAACTGACAAAACGATTTTAGTTAGCTTAATGCACATAAATAACGAAATTGGAGTCGTTAATGACATCAAGGCTATAGGAGATATAACTAGGGAAGCCGGTATAATATTTCATGTAGATGCTGCACAAAGTACAGGTAAGCTTCCAATTGACCTTTCGGAACTTCAGGTAGATCTTATGTCCTTTTCAGCACACAAAACTTACGGACCTAAAGGAATAGGTGCTATGTACGCGAGCAGAAAACCTAGGGTTAGACTAGAAGCTCAAATTCATGGAGGGGGACATGAAAGAGGCATGAGATCTGGTACTTTGGCGACTCATCAAATCGTTGGAATGGGTGAGGCCTTTAGAATAGCAAAGGTAGACATGGATGAGGATAATAAAAGAATAGAAAACCTTAGAAATAAGTTCTGGGACGCTATTAAAGGTATGGAAGAAGTGTATTTAAACGGAGATGAGATATCCAGAGCACCCGGATTTTTAAATGTAAGCTTCAATTATGTAGAGGGTGAATCATTAATAATGGCCCTTAAAGATATAGCAGTATCTTCCGGTTCAGCTTGTACTTCAGCCAGCTTGGAGCCCTCTTACGTTCTAAGAGCTTTAGGGCTAAAAGACGAACTAGCACATAGTTCTATTAGATTTGCTATAGGAAGATTCACTACTGAAGAAGAAGTGGAATATACAATAGACTTGGTTAGAGACTCGGTGGAAAAATTAAGGACTCTTTCTCCTTTATGGGACATGTATAAAGATGGTGTCGATCTGGACACAATTGAATGGGCGGAAGGCTAATTTAGTAATTTTAAATGAGGTAACG
>CACLAF010000019.1 GCA_902604855.1 uncultured SAR86 cluster bacterium
AATCTCTTTGATCTGGTTTACATGGAGAAAATCCGACACCGCAATTTCCCATTACTACCGTTGTAACTCCGTGATAAGTTGAAGGTCTTAAATATGGATCCCACGTTACTTGACCGTCATAGTGAGTATGAATGTCAACAAATCCAGGAGTAACAATTTTTCCGTCAGCATCTATGACCTTTTTAGCTTCACCCTTGATATCACCAATTTCAACAATTTTTTCATTTGATATAGCTATATCTGCTTGATAAGGTTCGCTTCCCTTTCCGTCATAAATTGAGCCATTTTTTATTATTAGATCGAACATATTAAAAACCTAAAACATTTTAAAGATCTATGTAATATAGATATTCGTATTAATTTTTACCATAATAGTAAAAATATCTAAAAACTTCATGAAAAAACACTTATTTAAACTATTTATTTTTCTTCTTCTGTCTTCTCAGGTCTTAGTTGCCGAGGAAGAGAAATCAACAACGGAAAATGAAGATGTAGTTTCTGAAGAAGAAAAAAAGGTTTATATAGAAGAACTGGTAGAGAACTTTGACGAAATTCCAGGCTTTTTTACAACTTTTAGAGATCCAGAGACTAATCAGGTTTTCTTAAAAATAACTAATAACCAATTAAGAAGTGAGTTTATTTACTTTGCACATGCTTTAAATGGAGTTGCGAGTGTGGGAAAAGTTAAGGGTTCATATTTAGATGAAGGTATATTTAAAATTGAAAAAGACTTTAACAATCTCAGGTTTTCAAGAGTTTTAACAAATTATTTTTTTGATGAAGACAGTCCTCTTGCAAAGTCTGAAGGGGCAAATGTATCGAATTCAACTTTCAAAGTATTTGAAATCATGGGAATGAATGAAGCTGAAGATGAATATTTAATAGATATAACAAGTATGCTTTTGTCTGAGGCATTAACACCCATAATGCCTATTTACTCTCCGGATGGGCCGCCATCTGGATTTGGTTGGGGTCAAGTAAGCCCATCAAAATCAAGAATCAAAGGAGTCTTCAACTATGAGAAGAATACAGATTTTGAAGTTGAATATGTTATAGAAAGTGCACCTTCTTATGGTTACGAAGCTGAAGATGTTGCAGATCCAAGGAATGTAAACGTAAATATTAGATATAGCTTTATTGAAATGCCAAAAAATGATTTTGAACCTCGTGAAGCAAATCAATCGATAGGATATTTTTCAGAAAGAATTACTGATCTTACGTCCACAGACATAACACCTTATAAAGATCTTATCGGGAAATGGAATCTTAAGAAAAAGAATCCTAATGAAGAGCTCTCAGAACCAATCAAACCCATAACTTTCTGGATAGAAAATACAACTCCTTATGAATTAAGAGACTATATCAAAGAAGGAGTTCTGGCATGGAATATTGCCTTCGAAGCTGCCGGTTTTATAAATGCATTAGAGGTCAAAATTCAACCAGATGATGCAGAATGGGATGCAGGAGATATTAGGTACAATGTTCTTAGATGGACGTCATCCCCAGATCCAGTTTTTGGGGGATATGGACCTAGCTTCACAAATCCCAGAACTGGAGAAATCATTGGAGCAGATATAATGCTTGAGTGGATCTATTTAACCAATAGAGTAAATTACGATGGCATTTTTAATCAACATTCGAGTCATGACAACTGCTCATCTTCTAGTTACATACAGGATGGAATGATTCTAGCTCAAGCTATTGAATTAAATGACCCCAAAATAATTGAGCAAGCGATAATTAGATTAACACTTCATGAAGTTGGACATACGCTTGGTCTTAATCATAATTTTAAAGGAAGTTACTTACATAGTATTGAAGACGTACATAATCCAGAAATAACTAGTAAAACTGGAGTGACCGCCTCGGTAATGGAATATCCAGCTATAAACCTCGCTCCGTTGGGAGTTGAACAAGGAGACTATTACGACACTATACCTGGGCCCTATGACATATGGGCTATAAAATATGGATATACGCCCGATCTAACAGAATCTGATTTAGAAGATATTATTGCTGAGCAACATAAACCCGAGCATATGTTTGCAAATGATTCAGAAGATATGAGATCTCCGGGAAGAGGTATTGATCCGCGCGCTATGATCAATGATCTTACAAATGATCCAATGACTTATGCAGAGCAAAGAATTGAATTAGTGAATGATACTCAAGCTAAGTTGGTTCCAAAATTATCAGGCTCAGTTGAAACCTTTGAGGAATATAGATTAGCTCATGCAATCTTTATGAGAGAGTATTCAAGATCTTTAGAGGTCATCTCAAGACACATTGGTGGAGTATATATAGAAAGATATGATCCTAAAAATACCAATGAGAATAAACCATACACCCCTGCTCCATCTAATGAACAAAGAAGAGCTATGAAGCTTCTGAGTGAACATGCATTTTCACCAGAAGCATTTCCAATAAATTCTGATTTACTTCAATTGGTACAAGTTGAAAGAAGGATGTTTGATCTCTCTGGAGAGCACGAAGATCCTCAGATGCACAAAATAATTCTTGGTATTCAAAATAGAGTGTTAGATCATATCTTAAGCCCTTGGACACTCTACAGGATTTCAGATACTGAACTTTATGGCAATGATTACTCTGTAAATGAGGTGTTAAATGATATGACAAAGGCTATCTTCGTTGGAGATACAAATAATAAGGTATCTTCTGTGAGACGTAATCTTCAAACTTCATACGTAAGGCGACTAATAAACTTATTAGCTCAAGATTATTATGACGAATTGGCAACTGCTGCTGCTTATGACTCCTTAAGGCAGATCCAGAAACTTGCCAGGAAAACTTCTACCGATATTCCTACTAGATCTCATAGAAAACTGATCTCATGGATTATAGAGTCCGGTCTTGATAGAGCCAATTAAGAGACTTCTCTTAAAAATTTAATTATTAGCTCGTTAACCTCATTTGGTATCTCCTGTTGAGTCCAGTGACCAATACCCTCAAACTCTTCAGCAAATTTAAGTTCTTTATAATTTGGTGAGATTCTATCAATTAGAGTCTGGTCTGAAGGAATAAAAAAGTTTACGGGATCTAAACTTCCAGTGATAAAAAATGCTGGCTGCTCAAGAATCTTACCTTCTAATTCTGTAAGTTCATGCCAATCAATATTTTGAGCTCTGTATCTATTGAAAGGACCTCTTAAACCACTGATTTCAAATTGACTTACAAAGTAATCAAGATCCTCAGGTGTAAACCAACCGGGAAAGTCTTCAAATACTTCCATTCCCTCAAGAAAACTGGAATGCTTATCTTTTTGAGGTATCAAACCACTTTGACCTTTTTCAAGATTGTGTTTCATACCCCTTCCATCACTATTTGTGTAGGTTATGAAAAGTGATCTTTTTAAATCGGACTCAAATTCCTCTTCCGCAATACCCTCTTTTTGAAAGTAAAGTTGATAGAAAAATTTGTCTTTGTATATCTCCCTCCAAAGGTCTAAGGTTGGCATCGGACCTCTTCCAGTAAAAGGAACTGACATAGTACCAGTTGCAGTTATTCTATGTTCATTTAGAGCAGCTGTGTTTAGAGCAATTGGACCACCCCAATCATGTCCAATTGTTATGGCTGTATCATAACCTAAAGCATCTACAATACCGATGACATCATCAGTCATGTTCTTCATAGAATATGCTTCTATTTCATGAGGTTTGTCTGACTCTCCATAACCACGAACGTCATAAGCAACTGCTTTGAAGCCTGCAGCAGCAACAGCTGGAAGCTGATGTCTATAGCTATACCAACTCTCGGGCCAACCATGGCAAAATATAACTAAGGGGCCATCGCCCATCATTGCAAGTCTTAATTTAATTCCATTGCTCTGTACATGTTTAAACTCTATATCAATCATTTTTACCTCTAGATTTTATATTGATGATACTCTTTCAATTAACCAGTAAGTTCCAAGCCCACCTATAAAATAGCTTGCAAAAGCATGAACCTCAATCTTTATTTTATTTGATTTAAGTAAATATATAATTAAACCAAAGAATGGAAGGATTGCTAATTGTCCCATCTCGATTCCTGCATTAAAAAATAATAGAGACAGAAGGAGATTTTCATTACTTATTCCAATTTCTGTAAGAGCTCCTGCAAAACCTAGTCCATGTAATAATCCAAATCCAAAAGCTACCAACCAAGGGGTAGAATCATATTTGTGTTCATCGCCCACCTCCAAAGCTAGATATATAATTGTTAATGCAATGAAAGCTTCTGTTGAAGCTTGAGGTACGCTAACAATATCCAGTACAGATAAAGCCAATGTGATGCTATGCGCTAGTGTAAAAGCAGTGATTGTTTTAACGAGGTTTAAAGTTCCTGAAACAATAAATAAAAGGCCAAAAACAAATAGCATATGGTCTATGCCACCGAGTAAGTGTTCAACACCAAGCCAAAAATAATTGATTGGATAGATACTTACTTCTTCTGGTACATCAAACTTAGAACTACTTATAGTTGCTAATCCTTCAAAAGCGGTCTTATCTAAAAATTTTACACTTACTAATGCATCCGTAAGCCTTGTAAGGCCCTTAAATGCTATTTCCTTACCTTTTAAAGATTCTTCGCAAGTAATTGCAATATTCGTGACTAAATATTTACCTTGGACTTCAGGTAACTTTCTTTGCTCCTCCTGACAGTCTGTAAAGCTTACCTCTGCAGGAAGTCCACCTGTATTAGTTGGAAACATCCATAAACCTGAATAAAATCCGTCCAGTTTTTCCTCAAGAGACAATCTTGCAGGATTCATTTCATGAGTTTGTGCAAATGAACCAAGAGAAAGGCTGAAAAGAATAAAAATAAATTTATTTAGTTGTTTCATTTAAATCGGCCAAAATCTCAATTTGATATTTACTTCTTAATTCCTTCAAATAGTTCTTCACAGAATTATTTTGTTTTTCAAGTATCACATCATTGATAACAATATTTTTAATCTCTTCTAGATTTGGAGTGAAAGATTCTACGATAGAGTTAATAAATACTAAGTGCGATCCATATTCAGATATTAAAGGTCCTGACCATTCCTTGACGGTCAAATTTTGAATATCTTCCGAAAATGTTTTACCAAAAGATCTTTCAATTTCTCTAATAGTTTTAGAAGAAAAGTTCTTTCCCAGTAAAAACGGTTCACCAAAATTAGTTTCAGAGGAACCATTTTTTACGAGATTTAAAGCTTTAGAAGCATCGTCTTTATCAGTCTTGCTCGAGCTAAAGTAAACATGAGAGAACGTTATCCTTTTTTCTACATAATACTTATCTAGATTTCGATTATAAAAGTCAGTTACCTCGCTCTCTGTCGGGAGAGAAGTATCTCCTTCTTGTCTTAAGAAACCAATTTTCTGAGCCAATCTTCTTTTGATGATTATATCGTTCTTATCCAATCCCAACTTTATTGCTTCTCGATAGAGTATCTCTTCATCAAGGAGTTGTTTGATAATGCCGTCTACTTCTGAAATTGTAGGCTTTCTTCCAACTTGGGTGACCCAGGTGTTTATCAATGAGTTAACTTCTGATTCAAATATAGTTATTTTGTTATCATCCTCATTATTTAGAAATAAATCTGCGGTAAGAATCATTATTCCTAAAATAAAGAAAATAAGAAGTCTTTGTTTCATAGCTGAAAAAAATTATAATTAAATCATATAGTTACTCTAGTAAATTAGAGTATTTACCAAGTATCTATATTTGGTCGCTTCTTACCCGATCTAGATTTTGGTGGTAAAGATTTAAGAGCACTAGATATCCAATTTCTAGTATCTGCAGGATCTATCACATCATCAAGCTCAAAATAAGATGCCATATTAACTGCCCTTCCGCGATGGTAGCTGTCTGCAACCATCTCTTCATAGGTTGCTATTCTTTTTTTCGGATCCTTAATAGCTTCAAGTTCTTTTCTGTAACCTAGCTTCACCGCTCCTTCTAGTCCCATCCCACCAAATTCTCCTGTTGGCCAAGTCACAGTAAATAAAGGGCTGTTAAAACTTCCACCTGCCATGGCTTGGGCTCCAAGTCCATATGCTTTCCTGATAATTACCGTCATTAAAGGAGTATCAATATTCGCTCCTACTACAAACATTCTGCTTGCATGTCTCACCAAGGCCGACTTTTCGCTTTCAGGTCCGACCATAATACCCGGACAATCAACAAGGGAAAGTATAGGTATATCAAAAGCATCACAAAGCTGCATAAATCTTGAGCCTTTATCAGCCCCAGGCGAATCAATTGCTCCTGATAAATGTCCTGGGTTATTTGCTATTACGCCTACAGGCTTCCCTTCTATTCTGATAAATGAAGTAATAATACCTGGTGCCCAATCTTTTCTAATCTCTAGGACCGAATCTATATCAGCTATACCTTCGATAATATCTCTCATATCGTAATATCTAAGTCTATTCTCAGGAACAGTAAATCTTAGTTTTCTAGCATCTGGTTGTTTCCATTTTTTTATTGGTCCTTGGAAATAAGAAAGATATTTTTTTGCTACCTCAACGGCTTCTTCTTCATTCTTAACTGCAATGTCTACAACACCATTTGGAACTTGCACATCCATCGGCCCAACTTCGTCTGGAGTGAAGACTCCTAATCCTCCCCCTTCAATCATAGCCGGTCCACCAACACCTATATTTGAATCTTCAGTTGCAATAATCACATCGCAACAACCTAAAAGGACTGCATTACCTGCAAAGCATCTTCCTGTTGTTATTCCTATGACGGGTACTAATCCTGAAAGTTGAGCGAAGTAAGTAAAAGCTAAGCAATCTAACCCAGCCACACCCGCTGTATCAGTATCTCCTGGTCTTCCACCTCCTCCTTCAGCGAATAATATAGTAGGTAGCTCATTTTTTTCAGCAATTTCAAACATTCGGTCTTTCTTTTGGTGGTTCATTTTTCCTTGAGTACCCGCAAGAACCATATAATCGTAAGACATTGCCATAACCCTAGAAGAACTCTCAGGAAATAAATCGCCATTAACATGACCTAGACCACAAACCATACCGTCACCAGTAGTATTTTTAATTAGGTCTTCTTCGCTTCTTCTGCGCCTTTGAGCAGCCATTACAACCGAACCATATTCAAGAAAACTTCCTTCATCACAAAGATGTTCGATATTTTCTCTTGCTGTCCTATGACCTGTTCCATATCTCTTCTTAACCGCTTCTGGGCGGTTAATATCATGACTTGCCTCTTTTCGGTCTAAAGCCTCTCTAAGATCTGGCCTTATCCAATCCAAATCAACTTCTTCAACTTCATCAGAAGATTGTTTTTCAACCTTCTCGAGACGAATTTTCATCAATGAATGACCTTCGAAGACTGTATCCAGACTCGATACTGATATATCTTCCACAACACCACTAACTTTAGAGATAATTTCATGTTCCATTTTCATGGCTTCCATAATTCCTATAGTTTTCCCTTCCCAGACGCTGTCTCCTATTTCAACATCAAATTTAACAATCATTCCCTGCATAGGAGCAGTTACACTTTGGTAGCCTTCTCTTATATCTTCCTGCTTAAGCTCTAGAATATTCTCCGATTGATCAACGAAGATTCCACCAGATTTTCCATGATCAAGCACAGCCAATGGGTCTAGGCTGTCTATCTTTCCTCTTTTAGGCTTATCTTTAGGAATACTTCTAGTTATATCGGAGAGATCAGAATGAGTTTTTAATTCGGTTAAAGTCTTTATATTATTCTCAAAGAAGTTGGTATGGACTTTATTATTTTTAAAATCTTGATTGATTAAAATATTCTTTAATAAATCTAAATTAGTTGGAACTCCATCAATTTTGAATTCACAAAGAGATCTGTAGTTTCTCTTTATCGCCTGTTTGAAGTTATCTTCAGGGGAATAAGTAATAATTTTTGCAATTAACGAATCAAAAAGTGGGCTTGTTTCATATCCAGCATATCCATAACTATCTACTCTTACTCCCGGACCAGATGGGAGATCGAATTTTTTAAAAATTCCTCCACTGGGATTAGCGTTACCTTGAGAATCAATAGTTTCCATATTTACTCGTGATTGAAATGCATATCCTTTTGGATCAGGAACATTTTTCTGCTCAAGTTTAATTTGTTTTAAAGTTTTACCTGAAGCTATTTGAATTTGTGCCTTTACTATATCTAGAGATAATACTGACTCAGTGACTGTATGTTCGACTTGTAACCTAGGATTGCATTCAATAAACCTAAAGTCATTTTTTTCTACATTGACTAAAAACTCTATAGTAGCCAAACCCTCATATTTTAATTTCGTAGCTAGGGCTATGGATGCATCAATCATTTTATTTTTTAATCCAGAACTTAGGCTAGGGCTTGGAGCTATTTCTATCAGCTTCTGATGTCGTCTTTGAATAGAGCATTCTCTTTCATGCAAATGACTTACTGCCCCTGTCCCATCCCCAATAATCTGGAATTCGATATGCCTATAATTTTTAAGATACTCTTCTAAATACAAGTCAGGAGAATCGAAAGACACCTTGGCCTCGGATGCTGCTCTGTCATAAGATTCTTTTAATTCTTCCAGCTTTGAGACAACTCTCATGCCTCTTCCTCCTCCGCCAGAAACAGCCTTAATCACAATAGATGAATTCTTATTTAACGACTTCATGAAGCTTTGAGCTTGTTTAAGGGAAGTTTTCTGATGTGTTCCAGAAATTATGGGAATATCTAAGCTTAAAGCTAATTCTTTGGCGGCGGTCTTATCTCCAAATATTTTTAAGGTCTTTTCGCTAGGTCCTATAAATTTAATCTTAGCTCTTTTAATAGCTGCAGCAAAAGCAGAGTTTTCACTTAGAAAGCCGTATCCAGGATGGATAAAATCTACCTTAGAATCTTTAGCTATTGAAATGATTTGCTTGATATCAAGATAAGCTTGTGTCCCTTTTCCTTTAATCTGATAAGCCTCATCTACTTTTGAAAGATGTAGAGAGTTGGCATCATCCTCTGAATAAATACCAACAGTTCTAATACCTAAATCACTGCAAGTCCTAGCAATACGAATTGCGATCTCACCTCTATTGGCTATTAAGACTTTTTTCATAAACTGATTTCTAAAATCTAGAAATTAGAAACTAGTTTCTACCATAGATCATATTTTTGCATTTCAGCTCTTCCAACGACCATGTGATGAACTTCATCAGGACCATCAGCAAATCTCAAATGCCTAATATCAGTGTAAAGTCCAGCAAGAGGAGTCCATTGAGATATGCCAGCAGCGCCATGCATCTGAATAGCTTGATCAATAATCTTACAGGCCTTCTCAGGTACCATTGCCTTTATAGCACTAACGTATACTCTCGCCTCTTTATTACCTAGAACATCCATTGCTTTAGCGGCTTGGAGAACGGCTAGTCTCATAGCATTAATTTCTATTCTAGCTCTAGATATAATTTCTAAATTTCCACCTAGTTTTGCAATTGGCTTACCAAAAGCTTCTCTTGTGCCAGCTCTTTTTACCATTAGCTCTAAAGCTATTTCAGCTTTACCAATAGTTCTCATACAATGATGGATACGGCCTGGACCTAATCTGACTTGAGAAATCTCAAAACCTCTACCCTCTCCGAGAAGAATATTTTCTTTAGGTACTCTCACATTGTTAAATTTGATATGCATATGTCCATGAGGAGCATGATCGTGACCAAAAACTTGCATACCTTCTAAAATTTCAACACCCGGAGTATCTTTAGGAACAAGGATTTGAGATTGTTGTTTAGAAGGATGAGCATCTGGGCTAGTTTTTACCATCGTTATCATGATTTTACATCTTGGATCTCCGGCACCTGAAATATAAAACTTTTCACCATTTATAACCCACTCATCTCCGTCTAGGACGGCGCTTGTGCTAATATTTTTTGCATCCGATGAGGCTAAATTTGGTTCGGTCATAGCATAAGCTGATCTAATCTCACCATTAAGAAGAGGTTCTAACCATTGCTTCTTTTGCTCTTCTGTACCTACTCTCTCTAGAACTTCCATATTCCCAGTATCAGGTGCAGAACAATTCATGCTCTCTGATGCTAATGGATATTTTCCTATCTCACTTGCAACATAAGTGTAGTCGAGATTCGTGAGACCATCGCCAATATTGCCATCTGGATCTGGTAAAAAGAAATTCCATAAACCTAGCTCTCTAGCTTTTTCTTTTGCTCCTTCCATAAGTTCGATTTGCCTAGGATGCCAAGACCATCTATCTTCTTTTTCATTTTGCAATGCAGAGTATTCTTGCTGTATGGGTTTAATATTTTCTTCACAATGTTTTTTCACTAAATCCATTAATGGCTGAGTCTTCTCAGACATGGAAAGCTCAAAAAGTTCGGGGTCATTTTGTAACATGCTATTTCTCCTTTAATAACTAATTAATATGAATACCAAATTGGAGAGGACCAAGCCCTCTCTTGTATCGTTGGTTGTAAATCTTCTCTTGGTCTTGTGCCATTTTTTACAGCATCCCAAGTAGACCATCTGCAGCTAGGATTCTCTAATACCCTTACATAATAAAAAGACTTTACTGTTGAGTCAAAAGAATCGTCCGTCCAAATTGTTTTAATTTCATCAGCTCCTCTATCTGAGCTGATAGAGCAATTAGAAGTATCAACTAGAGCATCATTGTCTGGACATCTTTTGGTAATAGGATCAGGGAATAATCCGTCTGAACAAGCCACGTCTATAACCTTTTCATGAGGACGTCCGGTAATTCTATCAACCCAACCTTTTATAATTTGGACTCTTTGTAAAGGCGCCGCATTTTGGTCTCTCATGGCCCATATAAGAAAAGAAGGTGCAATACCTTGAGAAGCTTCTAAGTCTTGCCCCATGGGTACTCCATTTTTGTAGGCCTCATTTACAAGATCTTGTCTATCTAACAATGAGTTATCAAAATTATAACCTCCAAAGAATCTAAGCTTGATCCTGCTTCCTGAAGTAGCGTAAGTTTCTTTTCTTCTGAAAGCATCAAAAATAGAATCTCTTGTATTTTCCTCTGCCCAAACTGCTGCTAATCCAGAGGCTCCCCATGTATTAAAGACAGCATTATTAAAATTTCTTTCTCCTATTTTCTTGAAAGCTAGTTGCCTAATAGCATTTCCGCCAGTTAAGTCTTGCACTTGCTGATCAGATATTGGAACTGATCCTCTTGCTACTGCCGTTCCATCCAAGATTCCAACTTTAGAATGGAAGTCAGATTCATCATCAGATATCGCTCCTGTATGAGTATCACTAGCTCCGACCATACCGAATTTATATGGATTACCTCTTCTTTCTTCTTCCAAACCTAATCCATCTAAGTAAGCTTGCCTAACATAACTTCCAAATGGGCGGCTGTAAGATGAGTTTCCAACTCTTTGCCACATGATCTCAAAGTCAGCCCATTCATCATCAGGAGATAGTATTGGATGAGTTTCAGAAGTTCCCTTGACTTGAGTCATCTCAACTAATGGTTCATTCCTCATTCTAAAGTCTGCATATTGAGTACTAATTGGAAGACCTTCCCAGTTTTCCATTTCAAACATTTGACCATTTGATCCATTGGAGTTGTGGGGTATGGCAATCGTATCAACTCCTTTGTTTCTTAAATCATCCATCCAAGTCCAAAGCTTTTCTGGATTAACTGACTTAAGTCGGGTGTATGGCTCTAAAGTAAACTTGTTTCCTTTATAAATTACGTTTCTATGTAGATTAGCATTTTCAAAAGGAGGAGAACCATCAAATCCACATCCTGTACCACTCAACCAACAGTTAAAGGCAGAAGCGCCTTGAGTATTAGATGATCTTGTGGTCGAAGCCGTATACTCATAGGCAACAAAAGTGGTGAATTTCCCTGGGTCATTGTGTCTTTGTGCACTTAATATCACATCTTTCCATGCAGATCTGTGAACATCTACATCATAGAGTGTTGAACCTCTTGCTGTATCTCCTGTGAAGTAAGCGATTGTCCGTGTCCAGATATTGCTGAATTGTGCAATATTTCTGACATAATCTTGAAAAAGTCTAGATCGGGCAGCTACTGATTCTTGGTTTAAATTCTCAGGAGCATTTAAGTTATGGAAGGGTTCGGTCCCCTCTTTACCATTATTTGGATTTGCCCAATCTTCGACACTTCCCAATAAAAATCCATGATCAGTCACGGCATAAAAGTCTAAAGGCTCTCTCAGTTGCATGTCATAACCTAAAGGATGTTGGATAGCATTTCCTTTGGCGTATTCGTAAGCATCATCAGGTGTTGCTGTGGTTCCAAAAATATAAGCGTCAAATGAATGTTTTGTATGCACATGAAGGTCTCCAAAATAAACATTCCTATCTGAGTTATATCCAGGAGTAGATCCGGGTTCAGGATCAGGGATGATAAGGTAATCAGTATAATCAACTACATTATCTGGAGAAGTACAGCTCCAAAGTACAAAAATTAAAATTACACTAACCAGAACTTTTTCAAAGTTACCCATAAATCTCCCCACTAAGTGGTAACAATTTAACAAGTTACTTAGTGCTTGGAAAGGTTATCTTCTAAAAGAATTTAATCAATCTAAGGTTAAATATCATCAGGTAAAATATTTCCTATAGTTATTCCCTCATTGTCTGGGATGTACCAGATAGGTGAGCTCCAAGCCCTTTCTTGTATTGTGGCAGGAAGATCTGCTCTGGGAATCTCTCCAGATTTTAGTGCATCCCATGACGACCATCTGCAAGTAGGATTTTCTAAAACTCGCACATAATAGAAAGCTTTCAAATTTGGATCGAAATCAGGATCTTGCCATACTGCTTTCAGTTCATCAGCACCCAAATTTTTAGATATCCTACAGTTTTTTAAGTTAACCTTAGCTCTACTGTCCTTACAAAGTTTTGTCTTTGAATCAGGTCTTCTGCCATCTGCGCATGCGACGTCATATATCTTTTCATGAGGCTTTCCACTCAACTCAGTCCATCCTTTAATTATCTGCACCCTGTCTAAAGGTGCTCTTTTTAAGTCTCTCAATGCCCAAACCATAAATCGAGGAATTTTATTCTCAGACTGAAATAAATCAGAACCCATTGTTACCCCATTTGTGTAGGCATAGTTTATAGGATCTTCCTTATTGAAAATATCATCTATTTCATACCCGCCAAAAAATCTCACTTTAATTCTGCTTCCTGTTGTAGCAAAAGTTTCTTTTCTTCTGAATGCGTTATAGATAGATTCTCTCGTATTTTCTTCAGCCCATACAGCTGCAAGACCAGACGCACCCCATTCAGTGTAGCCTGTATCAATATATTCTTGACCACCAATTTCTTTATATCCATTAATAATTACATTTGCTCCAGAGCCTTCAATTTGCTCTTTAAAAGATTTCGTAAGAGGAGCTGCACCTCTCAACTCTGGTGTACCATCAAGAATTCCTATTTTTGAATGGAAATCTGATTCCTTATCAGATATTGCCCCTGTATGAGTATCACTTGCACCCACAAGACCAAATTTA
>CACLAF010000020.1 GCA_902604855.1 uncultured SAR86 cluster bacterium
ACCCAGGGCGAGAGTATTAAGTCACTTAGACCTGCTGAATGATCAGAATGAAGATGAGTCAGGAATGCATATTGAAGATTTTCTATTTCCATCTCTTGAAATTTACCTCCCCAAGAAGGCGATAGCGCTGCAGCTCTCCTTATTACTCCTGGACCAAAATCTACAAGATAGGCTTGGCCATTGGTGACAACTGCGTAAGCGGACCCGCTCCTTTCAGGATTAGGGTTTGGTGTCCCAGAACCCAAGATAATTAGTTTTGTCTCAGAGATAAGACTTAGAGATAAGAAGATTAGAACAAAAAGATATTTTTTATAATTCATGACTTTAAAGTAAATCTACTATAATCAACGTATAAATAATGTAAATAATGGGAAAAAATGCAAAATTTATTATTAATCTTCTTCTGTGGTCTTCTAAGCTTTGCGCTTCAAGCTAAACAAATTCTATTAAGTCCTAACTCAAATTCTCAAGAAGAAATTCAAGAGGCTTTAATTGATTTAGAGCCTGGGGATGTTCTTACCCTCGAGCCAGGAGAATATTATTTCGAAGACGGACTTTCACTGGATGTAAATGATGTGATATTTGAAGGATCAGGCATAGACTCAACGATATTAAACTTTGGAGAACAGATCTCAGGTGCTCAAGGCCTTCTTGTTACTTCAGATGGCGTTACTCTGAGAGATTTTGCGATTCTTGATGCTAAGGGAGATGCAATCAAAGTTATTGGAGCTGATGGGATAGATATGATTCGTTTGAAAACCGAATGGACAGGTGGACCTAAAGAGTCAAATGGCGCTTATGGCTTTTATCCAGTTGAATCTAATGATGTGTTAATTGATGGTTGTGTGGCTATTGGCGCTTCAGATGCTGGAATTTATGTGGGTCAATCAAAAAATATTATAGTCAAGAATAGCATTGCACAGTACAACGTTGCAGGAATAGAAATAGAAAATTCATATTATGCAGATGTTTTTGATAACACTGCTTCACATAACACAGGCGGAATATTAATTTTTGATCTACCTGACCTGCCTCAACAAGGCGGTCATCATGTAAGAGTATTTAGAAATAAGGCAATTAATAATGATACGGATAACTTTGCCCCTGAAGGCAACATTGTGGGAGAAGTTCCAAGAGGCACAGGAATAATTATTCAAGCTAATTCTGATGTTGAGGTCTTTGATAATGATATTTACGGAAATGGAACTGTTAATCTATCAATTGTTACATACGGATATGAAACAGAAGACGAAAACTACAATCCCCATCCTAAGTCTATACAAATCCATGGTAATAGGTTTGGTGATGGAGGTTTTGATCCGGATGTAGCTACAGGAGAACTTGCAGCAATATTATTTGAACTCTCAGATGGAGATATGCCAGATATATTCTGGGACGGTATTCTACCAACGAGTCAAATGATTTTTGGACAACCTGATGAAGAAAGACTTCTTATCACTAATAATGGAAATGCTACATTTTTAACACTTAATCCTATCAAATATATCTTACCTTTCTTTGATCCGGTAGAGAGAGATATAAAAGCATATGAAGGTAAAGTACGGCCTTTACCAGAGGTAATTTTAAACTAATAGTAATGAAAAAAGCTTCCCTATTAATATTAATAGTTTTATTTATTAATACTATCTATGCCATTGATAATGATCTAATTTTACAGGAAAAATTTCCTAAGAAACTCTCTGATTTTGCTTTCTTTAAAGATATTCACGCTCAAATTCCCGTCGACGGGGTTGTTCCATATGAGTTAATTTCTTCACTATTTTCCGACTACTCATATAAACAAAGATGGGTCTATATACCTGAAAGCAAAAAAGCCTCTTTCAGAAAAGATGAGGTATTTGATTTTCCAGTAGGTTCAGCTCTAATTAAAACCTTTTATTATCCAATTGATGAAAGAAACTTATCTCTTGGTAAGAAACTTATGGAGACTCGATTGCTCTTAAAGAAGCAAAATGGATGGGAGGCAGTTTCTTATGCTTGGAATGAAGATCAAGACGAAGCAATAATAAAAAAAGCCGGTAAAACAATATTAACTGATTGGATAGATTTTAAAGGTGAAAGCCGCTCAGTGCGTTATAGAGTTCCTAATAAAAATCAATGTAAAGAATGTCATGCAAAGAATGATGCTGTAATGCCAATTGGCCCCAAGGCCAGAAACCTTAATAAGATATATGATTATCAAGACGAATCCATTAATCAATTAACTAAATGGATGAAGTTAGAATACATAGATAATATTCAAACAGATCTTAATACACCTGTTGATTGGAAAGACGATACTTATTCTCTGGATGAAAGAGTTAGATCCTATTTAGATATAAATTGTGGACATTGCCATATTTCAAGTGGGGGAGCTAATTCAACAGGTCTGTACCTAGACTTAACTGAAACTAGGCCTACTCACCTTGGTATAAACAAAAAGCCAGTAGCTACTGGAAGAGGAAGCGGGGGTTATGAATTTTCTATTTCACCTGGAAAAGCTGAAGAATCTATTTTGCTTCACAGGATGATTTCAACTGATCCAGGGGTTATGATGCCAGAATCAGGAAGGTCATTAACACATATCGAAGCTATTGAAATGATAAAGGAGTGGATTACATTAATGTGACCTTAACTTCATTTTTGAAAATGATAATATCAATCGTAGGAAGTAAAAATGAGTGAAAGAGAGAATTTACTAAATAATTTGAAGATAGATAGAACTGCTCAGCCTGCAAATGAAGGTTCATCTCCTAATAAACTTTATTTACTGGGTGCAGCTATATTAATCATAAGCATCTTCTGGTGGTTATTTTTATCCGATGATGAGCTTCAGGAAGTCACTACTTTTACTGTTAAGTCTCTTCAAATGTCCGATTCTTCTGCGACCAGTATTCTCGATGCCTCTGGTTATGTGGTAGCAAGAACGAGGGCAACAGTTTCCTCTAAAATGACCGGAAAGGTTTTGAAAGTTTTTATTGAGGAGGGTATGTATGTTGAAGAAGGCCAGATATTAGCTCAACTAGACGATAGTACTATGAAGGCTGATCTCAACTACTCACAATCTCAGCTTAATGAAGCTATAAGAATATTTAATAGAACCAAGGAATTGGCAAAAGATGAGCTAGCTAGTCAAGCTTCTTTAGATGCTGCAAGAGCTTCTGTAGAAGGGTTAGAGGCTCTAAATGCAGTAAGAAAACAAGTAGTACAAGATATGAAAATACTGGCTCCATTTAGTGGAGTGGTCGTATTTAAAGCTGCTCAACCGGGTGAAATGATATCTCCAGTCTCAGCTGGAGGCGGATTTACCAATACGGGTATTTGTACCATTGTCGATATGGACTCATTAGAGGTAGAGGTAGATGTGAACGAAGCTTTTATAAATCGAGTAAAACCCGGACAGCCTGTCATAACAAATCTAAACGCTTATCCTAAATGGGACATACCATCAGAAGTAATAGCAATCATACCTACCGCTGATCGAAATAAAGCTACTGTAAAAGTTAGAATCGCTCTTCTAGAAAAAGATGAAAGAGTCCTTCCTGATATGGGCAGTAGAGTTTCTTTCTTAAAAAAAGTAGAAACTCAAAATCGTGAGGAAGTAAAAGAGGGCGTTATGATACCTCTGGCAGCTGTAGACAATGAAGGTGACCAATCTATCGTTCAAGTAATTAACGATTCTCAAATCAAGCTCACGGAAGTTAAAGTTGCTGAAGAAACTGCTAACTATGCAAGAGTGATAGAAGGTTTAACTTCAGGTATGACTGTGGTGGCAAGATTTGATAGAGAATTAGAAAATAATCAAAAAGTAATAATAAAATAAAAAAGAGGTAATCATGTCTAACTTAATTGAAGTCCAATCTGTTAACAAAACATATAGGAGAGGAAAAGAGACACTCGTTGTGTTAGATGATCTAAGCTTAGAAGTCCCTAC
>CACLAF010000021.1 GCA_902604855.1 uncultured SAR86 cluster bacterium
GAAAAATTTTTTGGAAAAAAAGGGTGAGATTTTTAGATTTAAATACGTAAATTCACCATCATCAAAAACATATTACGATGTGTTCATTAATTTCTTCGATGAAGCTTCTGATATAAATGATATGGGTTATCAGAGAACAGATGATTATTTCTTTATGGGAGCTAAAAAGGGTTTCAAGACCTCTCAATTTGATGAATATTCAATTTTCCTTTTTAACCAAACGGAGTTTGCGATTGGTCGTGAAGCAAATGCAGATTTTAACAAAGCAAGCGATTTTCTATATGTTACGAATAAGGCCTCCTTTAAGAATTCTAGTTCAGTAGAAAATGTAATTTTTTTTCGACCGTCCTCTAAGGACTACTGGATAACAAGAGGAAATCCCAAATATTGGTATGTTAAAAAACCTGAAAATTATGGTACTGAGATAAAATTCTCTGGGCCTTCTGGTGATTTCTTTAATTATTATTTGGAATACAAAAAACAAAAGGGTCAAAGATTCAATGGTACAGCACTAGGTTTATCAGATGTTTATACCGCACGGCTAGATTTTGCACCAAGAGACAACCTAAATCTTAGTTTAATGTTTAACTTAGTGGAGGAAAATGATTGGTTGAATTGGCTAAATGAGAATGCTTTTGGAGTCTATAAGAAAAAGCAAAAAACCACTGTTGTGTCTATAAACTGGTTTGGGGGGGATAAACACGAACTGAGATTGAAAGCACAAATGGTTGGATTTACTGCGAGAGATCCACAATCTTTCCAGAGTGATATTGAAGGGAATTTAATCACGATAGACTCAAATCTAGATCCCTTTACATTGAGCGATTTAGCTTTTCAGGTCAGATACCGTTACGAGATTCTACCCTTGGCTTATTTGTATGTGGTCTATTCTCGAGGAGGAAGGATTATTCAGGTTGATGAAGAAAATGATATCAAGGAGATCTACAAAAGACCTTGGAATGAACCCCAAGCAGACATCTTTACAATTAAAGTTAGATATAGATTTTAAATCCCTTAACTAATAGAATTATGACTACTAAACAGGGGAGTAAACTTGCAAAGGAAGCTACTTAAGGTCTTTTTTCTTAATTTCTTTTTTTTATCTCCATACGTCTTAACTCTAGAAATTGAAGTCGATGGCATTCTTGATGAAAAAGAATGGTCACAAGCAAAAGAGATAACAAAATATTACGAAAGTCTTCCCTTTACTCTCAACGACGCTTCAGGTTCTCAAAAAGTTCTTGTCCTGGAAGATGAAGATGGAATCTATTTTGGATTTATAAACTTTCAGGATGAGGAGACAATTAGGGTACAAAAACACCAAAGAGATGATGAAATGGCTAATGCTGATATGGTTGGTGTTTCTATTGATTTTGATGGTGATGGTCTTTTATCCTATGGATTTTCCATTTCAGCGGGAGGATCCATTCTTGATAATGTAGTCAGAAATGAAAATGAAGTGAACTATGATTGGGACTCCGACTGGGGTCACGGGGTAAGCATTGGTAAGGATGTCTGGTATGCAGAAATGTTCATACCTTGGAGTGTAGCACCCATGAAAGCGCAAAAAGGAGATAAGAGGAGAGTTAGATTGTCCTTTTATAGGTGGTTAGTGAGTGAGTACATAGTGCGAAGTACTATTAAGGGTAACGCTATGACTGAAAAATTTATCTCCATCTTTAATGAATATGAATTTAATAACTATGATGTTTCAAAAATTGATTATTTCCCCTATATTAATTTATCAGAAGATCGTATTCTTGAAGAAGATAGAACAAAAGTTGGAGCAGAGATATTTTGGAAGATCGATGCAGGAAAACAACTAAATGTTGCAATAAATCCAGATTTTGGCCAAGTAGAGAGTGATGAACTTGTAGTAAATTTTGACTCCAGTGAGACTTTTTACTCCGACAAAAGACCTTTTTTTTCTGAAAATCATTCTTTGTTTGACGTAAAAGGTTTCAGATTCTTTTACGTAATCAATACCAGACGCATCGGCGCTGCGCCAGATTATAAATGTTCTTCGTTTGCAAGTTCTCTAAGAGATTTATGTGAAACATCAAAGGTAGGAATATCTGATATAGATTACGCTATTCGTTACACTCAACAAAATGAGACATTTGATTTCGGTTTTTTGGGAGCCTCAGAATCTGACGAAGAATTCAGTCAAGGAAGAGATTTTTATTCTTTAAGATTAAGAAAATCTGAGAAAAAGTTATCTTTGGGTTTTTTGGGAACACATACCAAAAGACCAGTTCTAAATAGAGACGCTACTGTTAACTCTATAGATTTAATTTACAGACCAAAAGACACATTGAGATTCGATGCAATTTTCATTAATTCACAAGTGGATGACCCTCATATAGATAAAAATTCTGGAAATGCTTTTCGTTTTAGAATGACATCTTCTCCAAATAAACAGAGATACCATGATTTCGGAATTTTCTATTTTGATGAAAACCTGGATATTACCGATATGGGATACCAAATGGAAAATAACTGGTTGTTTGTGGGATCACAAAATGGTTTGAAGTTTACAGATTATGATGAGTCATCTATTTTCCAGTCTAACCAACTTGAATTAGGAATTGGGCATGAGGCTAACGCTGATCTTGATAAAGGTGCTGACTTTTCATATCTTACTTATAAAAGTTATTTCAAAAATACTTCCTATTTGGAGTTGACAAATTTTTATAGAACTTCGAGTAAGGATTATTGGATAACAAGAAAAGATCTAACCGCACCTTTTATTAAAAAACCACAAAATTATGGAATAAATATCCAATTTTCTGGCCCATCAAAAAGTTTTTTTAATTACTTTTTGGAATTAAAAAGAGAAAAAGGAAGCCAATGGAGGTCTGCTATAAACTTCGCTAACTCGTACGCTACAAAACTTAGTTTTGCACCCAGAGACAATCTCAACTTCTCAATTTATTATCAGCATTTAGAAGAAGAGGAGTGGTTAAACTGGATTCAAGATAATCTACTAGGTATCTATTCCAGAAAACAGAGAACAACTGTTGCAGACATAAATTGGTTTGGAGGTGATAGGCATGAGTTGAGAGTAAAGGCACAAATGGTTGCTTTTACAGCAAGAGATCCAAAACCTTATCTTGGAGATTCTAATGGCAATCTTAATCCGGTTAAT
>CACLAF010000022.1 GCA_902604855.1 uncultured SAR86 cluster bacterium
AATCTGCTCTTAAGGTGTCGGCGATATAGGGTCCTGATTCAATATCATTAATATAGAGAGTCTCGAGTTCGGACAAATTTAATTCATCAAGAACAGGCATAGTGTCTTCATCAATAACCGTATTAGCTTCAACAACAATTTCACCAGTGGACTTATCCAAGATATCTTTAGCAATAACTTGCCCATAAAGTGCCTCTTTAGGCATATCGAGGTGTTTTATTTTTGCGCTTTCAATTTTTCTTATATGCCTAGCACTAATCCTATCTCCCTTTTTAACGATTACTTCACCCTTCGATTCGATTTCTACAGGCGAAACTCTTCCCATAAGTCTTCTAGGTATGACCTGTAGTTGAAAAATATCATTCTTTTTATTTTTGTAAATTTCCGTCTCATAAAACCTTTGAAGGATCTCTTGATTAGTAAGTTTCAGAGCCTTTAAAAGGATCGTAGCTAATAGCTTTCTTCGTCTATCTATTCGAACATATACCAAGTCTTTGGCATCAAACTCAAAATCTAACCATGAGCCCCTATAAGGAATGACTCTCGCACCATACAAAACTTTTCCGGATGAGTGACCTTTTCCTTTATCATGATCAAAAAATAAACCAGGAGATCTATGGAGCTGAGAAACAACAACTCTTTCTGTTCCATTAATTATGAAAGTGCCATGATCGGTCATAAGAGGAACAGTTCCCATATAAACACTTTGAGACTTTCCTTCCTTAAGTTTTCCTGAGTCTTTATCTATAAAAAATAGATCACAGTTAATATGAAGAGAAATTTCGTAAGTTATACCTTTAAGCTTGCACTCTCTTTCGTTAAAAATAGGTTCGCCTAAAGTGTAACCAGAGTACTCCATCCTAGCAAAACCATTATGGCTCTCGATAGGAAAGATTGAATTTAGGACTTGTTCCAAACCGGCATTCAATCTTTTTTCACTATCTACGTATCTTTGTAAAAAAGCGTCATAAGACTGAATTTGAGTTGCAAGTAGATTTGGAAGCTCCATAACGCTGGAGATTTTTTCAAAACTCCTTCTAACTCTTTTTCTCTCAGTATATGAAAAACTCATAAAGACCTCTTTTTTAATTTATTTATATTTGTAGAAAGTTTGTTATTTTAATTCAACAGTTGCACCAGCATCTTGTAATGCTTTTGCATGCTCATCAGCTTCTGCTTTATTTACGCCTTCTTTTATAACTGAAGGAGCTTCATCCACCATAGCTTTTGCATCTTTGAGACCTAACCCAGTAATTGCTCTCACTGCTTTAATAACATCTACTTTCTTATCACCAACTTCTGATAGGTGAATATCAACAGGAGCATCATCTGCTTCCGCTTCTCCACCTGTATCGCCACCAGCTGCTGCTGGAGCTGCGGCTGCTACGGGAGCTGCAGCAGATACTCCAAATTTCTCTTCCATTGCTTCTATTAGATCAACAATGTCTATGACGCTCATTTCTGCTATAGCGTCCAATATTTCTTCTTTACTTAGTGCCATTTTTATTCTCCAAATGTTAGTTAATTAAGGTTATGCCGATTCTTTTTGTTCTTTCACTGCTTGTAAGGTTCTAACAAGTTTAGAAGGTACTTGATTAAGAATATTGACGAATTGATTCATAGGTGCATTCAATAAACCTGCTAGTTGGCTCATGGCCTGTTCTCTAGAAGGCATATTTGCTAGTGCAGAGAGCTTTGAAAGCTCTAGTAAGGAATCTCCTAAAGAAATTCCTTTTACCGCAAATTTACTATTGATCTTTGTGAAGTCATTAACTAGTTTGGCTGCACTTGTGGGATCCTCTAATGAGAAAGCCAACATAGTTGGACCTACTAATAAGTCTTCAAAACAAGAATATTTAGTGTCATTTAAAGCCCTCTTCGCAAGTGTATTTCTAATAATCTTCAGATGAACTGAGTTATCTCGGGCATCTTTTCTAAGTTTAGTTAACTCAGTAACGGATGCACCATGATAATCAGCAGCTACAGCTGAAGTTGCTTTATTAGCTATATCTTTGAGCTCGTCAACAGCAACTTTCTTGTCATCAATGCGCATTGGCATCTTCCTATCCTCCAAATACCAATAATTGGTATTATCTTTTTGGCTATGACTGCAAGCAGTCAATTACCATCTGCGTAGGTCAAAATAATTAAGCAAGGAACCTTTCCTCGCACCTACGGTCTTCGATGGGCGAATAATCGCACCATACTGAAGAAACCTTTTATCTTTAATAATCTTTAAAAGACTAAAGAAGATAAATCAATTTCAACTCCAGCTCCCATAGTGGAAGAAAGAGTTGCTTTTTTAATAAAAACTCCTTTAGCAGAAGGGGGCTTATTCCTCTTCAAGTCATCTAAAAGCGTTTCTAAGTTCTGTTTTATCTGTTCAGGTGTATAGTTTATATCTCCGATTCTTCCATGGATAATTGCACCTTTGTCTGTTCTATATCTAATTTGCCCTTCTTTTGCATTTTTTACTGCAGAAGCTACATCTTTTGTGACTGTACCTGTCTTAGGATTAGGCATAGTTCCTTTTGGGCCCAAAACCTTTCCTAGAGGACTAACAATTTTCATCGTATCCGGGGTAGCTATGATGACATCATATTCAACTTCACCTTTTTTAATTTCTTCTGCGAGGTCCTCCATACCGACACTATCAGCACCGGCTTCTTTAGCTGCAGAGGCTTGATCGCCTTCTACAAAAACAGCTACTCTACACGGCTTTCCTGAACCTGCTGGCAAAGTAGTAGCACCTCTTACATTTTGATCCGACTTAGTAGGATCGACACCCAAATTAATGGCTACATCAATTGATTCATTGAACTTAACTTTTGGAGAAGCTTGAATAAATTCCATTGCCTCTGAAACATTATATTTT
>CACLAF010000023.1 GCA_902604855.1 uncultured SAR86 cluster bacterium
GCACTGCTTAAAATAGATGCTGAAAATCTACCGATTTTGGAGATTGGCAAATCAAAAGAACTCAAAGTAGGTGAATGGGTTGTCGCTATAGGTTCGCCTTTTCAATTGAGGTTTTCAGTGACATCTGGAATTGTTAGTGCGAAAGGAAGAAGTATACCCAACGGGTCAGATTCCACATACGTCCCTTTTATCCAGACAGATGTTGCAATTAATCCTGGAAATTCTGGAGGTCCACTATTTAATCTAGAAGGAGAAGTGGTTGGAATAAACTCTCAAATTTATACCAGGTCAGGAGGTTACATGGGTGTATCTTTTGCAATACCAATTGATTACGCAATGGATGTGGCTGATCAATTAAAAGAGAAAGGTTATGTCGCAAGAGGTTGGTTGGGAGTAAGCATTCAAGAGATTACAAGTGAGCTCGCAGAGGCTTTAGATATGGAAGTACCAAAAGGAGCCTTGGTTTCGCAAATAATCGAAGATAGCCCTGCTGAAAAATCAGGTTTAAAAGAAGAGGATGTAATACTATTTTTTGATGGGGAAGAGATATTTTATTCTTCAGATTTACCTTTAACAGTTGGTGCAATTAGACCTGATACGGAAGTAAATGCAATGGTCTTAAGAGATGGGAAGAAGAAAACTATTAAGGTCACTGTAGGTGAGCTTCCTAAAGATCCATCGATCGCATTTAATGAGACTGAACAAAATGTTCTTGGGATAACAGTAGAAAATCAAATCAACGAAGATCAAAGATCATTTATCGAAGGTGTTCTGGTGACAAATGTTGATCCGGAGGGTGTAGCTTACATTTCAGGTATAAGAAAAGGAGATATTATTTATTCCTTGGCTAGGATAAAAATCAAGAATGTTAATGAATTCAAAGACGTCTTATCTGATCTTGACATGGAGCGAAGAACAACAATTGGTGTTGCAAGAAACGGAAATAAGAGAATTCTCAGCATAAATTTGTCAAAATAGTAGCTTAGCTAAATTTCAGCAAAGCTATAACCGATGAATATTAGAAATTTCTCAATAATTGCACATATCGATCACGGAAAATCCACTTTAGCAGATAGGATCATAGAGTTATGTGGTGGTTTATCTCAAAGAGAAATGACCTCTCAAGTTCTTGATACTCTTGAATTAGAACAGGAAAGAGGCATCACCATAAAATCCCAAACTGTAAACCTTCAATACACAGCTGAAGATGGCGAGATTTACCAGTTTAACCTCATTGATACCCCTGGGCATGTTGATTTCGCCTACGAAGTTTCAAGATCATTGTCAGCCTGTGAGGGTGCAATACTTTTAGTTGATGCCTCACAAGGAGTTGAAGCTCAAACTCTTTCAACATGTTATAACGCAGTAGAGGAAGGTTTAACGATTATTCCTGTATTAAATAAAATTGATTTGGCACAGTCAGATCCCGAGAAAATAAAAAAGGAAATAGAGGAAATAATTGGTGTTGATGCATCTGATGCACCAGCAATAAGCGCTAAGAATGGTACTGGCATTAGAGATGTCCTTGAACAAGTCGTCAAGCTAGTTCCTGCACCAGAGGTAGTAACCGAAGAACCATTACAGGCCTCAATTATCGATTCTTGGTTTGATAACTATCTAGGAGTTGTTTCTCTGGTGAGAGTTGTTAAGGGAAGAATAGAAAAGGGTGAGAAAATCGAGATCTTTTCTAGAAAGGAAACACATACAGTAGACAAAATTGGAGTTTTTACTCCCAAGATAACTGATCTGCAAGAGTTAAACTCTGGTCAAGTAGGATTTATATGCGCAAGCATCAAAGAGATAAGAGGTGCTCCAGTTGGCGATACTATTATAAAAGCTAATTCAGGAACGGCTAATTTAGAAGGCTTTCAAGAAGTTAACCCTCAAGTTTATGCAGCTTTATTTCCGCAAGATTCTGATGATTTTGAAGCTTTTAGAGAGGCCTTGGAAAAGTTATGTTTAAACGATGCATCACTTCAATACGAACCAGAACATTCTGAAGCTTTGGGCGCTGGCTTTAGATGCGGATTTTTGGGGACTCTTCATATGGAGATTATCTCGGAGAGACTAAATCGGGAGTACGGAATGGACCTAATAGCTACAGCACCAACTGTCGCTTATGAAGTAGTTACTACAGACCAGCAAGTAAGCCGTGTTGAGAATCCGAGTGCATTACCAGAGACCTCAAAAATCAAGACAATATTAGAACCTATTGCTAGAGCAAATATCCTTGTTCCAGATACTTACATTGGCTCTGTCATGAAGCTTTGTAATGATAGGCGAGGAAAACAAATTAATATGAGGTATGTAGGTGGTCAAGTGGAGCTTGTTTATGATTTACCTTTAAGTGAAATTGTTGTGGATTTCTTTGATAGATTAAAATCCGTGAGTAGAGGTTATGCTTCTCTAGATTACAGTCTTGATAGATATGAGGAGTCTGATGTTATTAAGTTAGATATATTGCTAAATGGCGATAAAGTAGATGCCCTTGCGTATATGGCTCACAGGACTGTAGCTAATATAAAAGGTAAACAATTTACAGAGGCCTTGAAAGAAGTTATTCCAAGACAACAGTTTGATGTCGCCATTCAGGCAGCAATAGGAGCAAAAATAGTATCTAGGCAAACTGTCAAAGCCTATCGCAAGGATGTAACAGCAAAACTTTACGGTGGTGATGTGACGAGAAAAATGAAGTTGCAAAAAAAACAAAAAGAAGGAAAAAAGAGGATGAAAAATATAGGAAGGGTAGAAGTTCCTCAGGATGCTTTTCTATCTGTTCTGAGAGTACAAGATTAATATCATGAATACAGCTTTATC
>CACLAF010000024.1 GCA_902604855.1 uncultured SAR86 cluster bacterium
TCAGGTAAGGACCAGACACCATGATATTGATTTGCATATTTATAGTTCTTAACCATAAAACTGAGAATCGATTGATAGCCTGGCTTAACATTATCATTGATGGCAACGCTTAATTGATCGATTAGCTCAGTTTTTTCGCCTGCAACTACTCCCATATCGTCAACTTTTTTTATAAATATTTGCATTAAGGGGTTTTTGGAGTCTTCGTAACTAATCAACTCTTCAAGTTGTGCAATTACATGGTCCATAACAAATTTAGGAAGAAAAATTTCTTTCTCTTTTTGTGCTTCTAACCACCTTAGATTTTCAAAAAGAACTTCATCAAACATTTCAACCCTATCTATATAATTACGTGCGTCATTTAAACTTTTCATAGGATGAGTGTCAGTCATAAACTCTACTAAGTTCAAGTGATTGCCACTTATTTGATTGAACGGATATGAGTGATGTTTAAAGCGCTCATAAGCTTCAATATCATTTTGGGTATCAAATATAGCTATCTTTTGAGTTATCTTTTGACTTTTGCTAAGTTTGCTTTCATCAAAACCTTCCAAGATCTTTAAGCGGTTTAGATTATGTTTGTAATCTTCACTTCTTTTATCAGAGGTTTGCACTGACAGCCTTTCGTTATGTCTAAAGATGAAACCAAAATTATCAAACACACCAAGATTAGTCATATATTCGGGTGAGTCAGTTATTTTCATGATTAGATCTTTTGCTAAATAGTGATCTATCGAAAGAGGTTTCTGCGAATATAAGTTCATCAGGTACAAACAAGAACTAATAAAAATGACTGTTAATAAAATTCCCGTACTTAGGAGTATTTTTTTCATAAATTTACCAAAAAAGCTTTAACCAATATGTTTCTATAAGCACTAATCTGTTATTTAAAAAATGATTATAAAATATTTTTGATTTTATAAAAAAACTGATGACTATTGTTAGAATAAAATCTAGCCTTTATTTATATAACTGGAGAAAATAATGAAAATATATGCAATTGTAGTGCTAGTTTTGTCATTTAATTTAAAGTCTGCTGTCTACGAGATTAGAGATTACACAATTGAAGAAGAGTTTTTTGAAGCATACGTATATTGGGCAGAGAATTACTTCATGCCATATGGAAAGGAAAGAATCGAAATAGTAGATTTTTGGGTCAGTAGGGGAGATGAGGCTATTGTGGAAGGCACTAATCCTATAGTATCTCCTAACGGTCAACCAAATGTTACATGGGTTGCAAAGTACAACAGCCGTGAAGACAGAGACGCATTTTTTGCTAATTTAGATGTTGACCCAGAATGGGAAAAGGTTTGGTCCAAACATCCCAATCCAGATGCATATATTCACTCAAATGCCAGATTCTTTAGTTCTATAAAGTAGTTCCCGAAGGGTTTATACAGAAATAAAACTTTGACATATAGATTTCAATGATGCTAAAAAAGTTTGTACATTAGTAAAACTTATACTATAATGCAGGCACGTTCATCTTAATCTGCAGGTTGAGACGGAAGTAGGAAGATAGGAAAACCTCTTTCTTTGATCAAAGAAAGGCAAGCAAGTACCGAAAGGGAACGAGACCGAATATCTACCGAAGGAACGCGTTGAGAAGGGTGTATGTCGAAAGATATATGTACGAAATCGATACGAAAACTGGAGGGCACGATATGACTACTATATACAGAGGTGTTGAAGTTGCTCCTTTAAACAATGCAGCAGGAAGCGAAACACCTGCTAACACTGTTTACAGAGGCGTTCAGCAAAAAATCGTAGAAAGTAAGTCAACTCAGCCAGGTAAAGGAATTTACCGCGGCGTCGAAAGAGTTGCTTAATTTTTACTAAGAAAAAAAGGGAGGCAATAGCCTCCCTTTTTTTTAGTATGATTAGTCTAAATGCGATCATATTCAATAAAGATAATTAGCTGATGAAATGCATACTCTGCAATCATCCTGATACTCAATTATTTTATAGAGAGAATCAAAAAAAATATTATAAGTGTCCTAAATGCTCTCTTATTTTTCTTGATAATAAAAATTACTTATCAAACAAAGATGAGCGAATTAGATATGAGCAACATCAAAACTTTGTTGATGATGAGAAATATATACAATTCCTTTCAAAGCTCTTCATTCCACTGAAAGAAAAATTGTCTAATCATAAAGAGGGATTGGATTTTGGATGCGGACCCGGGCCAGCATTAGCAAAAATGTTTAATAATGCGGGATATGTTATGGAAGTATATGATCCTTATTTTTTCCCTAATGAAACTATCTTTTCAAAACT